>NZ_CAAHFG010000001.1:2400000-3057984 GCF_900890425.1 Pontiella desulfatans
TCCGGATAGGACTTGATAAACGAGGTGTTGTAGCGCGCCGAAAATTCAAAGGCCTTGAGCAGCCGGTTGTCCAGATAGTTCCAGGCCGGGTCGCCCTGGTTCCAGGCCACTTCCGCCATCATCTGGAAAATGCTTAAACCAAAGTATGAATGCTGCTGGTCGCGCGAGCTTTCCTGGCACTGTCCGTTTTCCCAGAAATAGTGATCCAGCGTACCGTTGAAACCGTAATCTTCCTCCCGCGTCTCCCGCTTGGATTTATAGGTCGTGAAATATGGATTGTCGCCGATTTCCTCGGTTGAAACTCCGGGGCCGGATGCGTACGGCAGATCATCCGGCCGGTGCGGCAGCCCCTTGTAATAGTTCAGGGCGCGATCAAACATGATTTCATTATCCAGGAATACCGCCATGGAAATCATGGCCCGGAACGCAATCGCATCCTGATTGCCATGGCGCCCGGGATCGCCGTTCAGGATATTCCAGTAGAAGGATGTATCGCCTTCCGGAATCTTCGTCGTGGAATAGCCCGGATAGACCAGCATCGCCTTGAATTTTTCAATGTCTTCTTCCGCCCAGCCGTCGTAGGTGCTTCGAATGATTTCCGCACCCTCGATCATTTTCCACGGACGGTTCCCCGAATTCAGCGCGAACCCGCTCGTTTGTCGGATATTCTGCCAGGCATTGAAAATTTCCACACACTTTTGCGCGTGGCGCTCATCGCCCGTGATGTACCACATCAGCGCATTCAGGTAGGCCGCGGTTGTGTCCGAAATAAAAGCCCCCTTATTAGGCTGCGTTTCGGTCATCGAAGGATCACCCAGCACCGTGTAGTCGAACCGGGCCTTGGGAAATTCCTTCAATTGTTTGAACGTCGACCAATACGGTTCGGCCTTCGTTTCCACCATATATTTCATCCGGTCGAGGTCTGACCTTTTATGCAGGCATCCCGGATGCACAAAGGTTCGCTCCGCCATCACCGAAGAACCCGAAGCAACCGCGGCCAAAAACAGCAAACTATAACACGTCAACATACGAAATTTCATTTTATCACGTTCTCCTTGGGAGTGATGCATGGCATATGATCCACCCATCGGCTCACCGACTCCTTTCAATGGACAGCGGCTTGGGATTCTCTACGGAGCCCGCAGGCCGGACGTTCGTGTTCATCTCTTTCTCAAAACCGGCCATCGCCGCCTTAAGCTGCTGAACGATTTCCGGATGGGCGGCGGCAACATTTTTCTTCTCCGCAATATCGTCCTCCAGATTATAGAGGGCCTCTTTTCCATCGACGATGCGCAGCTTCCAGGACTTCCAGCGGACGCCTTCCAGCACACCCCAGTGGGCATAGAAGAAATATTCGTGAGGACTTTCCGCATCTTCCAGCAGGACGGGCATCATATCTTTTCCATCAATCACCAGATCATCCGGAAGCGTCGCACCGCTCAGCTTCGCAAAGGTGGGCAGCACATCCATCGCCGTCAGCAGGGTATCCGTCTCCAGTCCGGCGGGAATCACATGGGGCCAGCGGATCACCGCAGGCACCCGCTGCCCGCCCTCGAGGGTTTTCCCCTTCCCTCCGCTCAACGGTTTGGCGGAACCATTCCGGCCCGCCGGGCCGTTATCCGTGGTGAACAGCACAATGGTGTTTTCATCGCCCCCCTGCTCCTTGAGCGCTTTCAGGATTTCCCCGACCGACCAGTCGAGCTCATAAACCGCCGTCGAATACAGCTTCTTTTTGGCCTTATCATTCTCCGGAATCACCTGGGCGTATTCCTTCTTTATTTCAGGCGAGGCCGCCAACGGGCCGTGGGGCAGCGGATGCGCCACATACAGGAAAAAGTTTTCGTCCTTATGCCGCTTAATAAATTCGACCGCCCGCTCGGTGATCCGCCGGGTCAGATAGTTCGAATCCGGCATCAGTTCAATGACGTTTTCGCCTTCCATCAACGGCAGCGGCGGAAAATGAAACACCTTCTGTCTCGGATGCTTCGGACTGATGTCGTGGCTGTAGGGCAATCCGAAAAACTCCTCAAACCCCTGACGGGTCGGCAAAAACTCGGGTTGGTCTCCCAGATGCCACTTGCCGAACATGCCGGTCTTATAGCCCGCCGACTGCGCCACCTCGGCAATCGTCAACTCCTTCGGATTCAGGCCTCGCCCATCCCCCGCCAGACAGACGGGAAATGGTTTCTTATTGATTTCCTCGACCGTAATCGACGATGGAATATCCATATCAATCCGCGCCGGATAACAACCCGTCATCAGCGCCGCGCGCGACGGCGTGCAGAGTGGTGCCGCCACATAAAAGCTGGTCAGGCGCGCGCCCTCCTTGGCCATTTGGTCGATGTTCGGCGTAAAAACATGGTCGCCACCAAAACAGCTCAGATCCGCATAGCCCTGGTCATCCGTAAAGATGATAACGAAATTGGGCTTCGATCCCGCGACATCCGCAGCACTCCGCTCCGACACACGAACCGGCTTGCCCACCGTTGCAGGCGGGCCGCCTGCGGTACGTATCGCAGCCGGCTCGGCTGCCTTTAGAGTCAGCGCGCTCACGGCGGACGCCTTTGCTCCGGAAACGGTAATCACCAAATTGCCCTTCCCATCCGTGGGTAACCCTTTCAAATCGAAAAAGTTTGGATCTTCAGACACGTCATCATTAGTAACGCTCCGCCCGGCGGCGCTGTAGGTCGTTCCATTCGGGGCATCATTCTTCTTAAAGGCGGTTCCAATGTTTAGGTCATACCCAAACGCATCGTTCAAGCCCGTAAAGGTAATGGTCAACAATCCGCCCTTCCCGGTTACCACTCCGATCCAGTCCGTCAGATTCTCGGTGCTGTATACCACAGGTGGATTGCCAAGGTTATGTTCGGCATCATCGTTCGAAAAATATGCGGTCGCATCAAGAATCACCGACACCCCGTCCATGGTTGCCCCCGACAAGTTAACGACCGAGCTGTTCGTCTGGACGAGATGATTCCCCACCACAAACTTTTGCGCACCTTCTGCAAGCACATTAAAATGATTGGCATGGGCAACCGGCCCGAAATCGACACCGATCACATCGCCGACGGCTATCTCGTCTCCACGGGCACCGATCCCCAGAACCAACGCGAATCCCATTACTGCACGAAAAATCTTCACACGTTCTTCTCCATTATATCACCACCGCGGCACGTTCTTCTTTCGTTTATTTCGCGGCATTATACGTGAGGCCCATACCCCGATCATAATAAAAACTGCCTTTCCGAAGCCGCAGGTCGAAAGGCGGCATGTTACGTCCGTCCCACGTCATATGTGCCCAGTATTGCGTGGCGGTATTTGGATTAAAATCGCCCGCATGGTCTTGCAGGCATTTAAAGAATTTGGTGTTCCCGCCGGCATCATGGAATATGACGATATCCCCTTTAGCATAGGGGATAAACTGTCCATCCTTGTTTTTCCCGGAAGATTTCGGCGTGTTTTTATACTGGGCCGCCCAAGCACTGACGGTGCGCCAATCAAAGCCATCGGCAAACCCGGAATTCTCGAACAAAAGGGCCGGAGCGGGTTTCCGTTCGTTCCCTTTCTGCCTGACATTGCTGCCATCTCCGGAACTCATAAAATATAGGTCCTTGCCTTTTGGGTAGATGTTCCCATCGAAGAGGATGTCCGTGTTTTTATTCCCCAGCTTGAAGAAGCCCTCCGTTGATTCGTCGGATACGATTACCGAATCATCCGACTCCGGAACCGAGATATCCCCATAGATGTTATCGGAAAAAATGTAGGGCGTGATGCCATCGCCTGGCCACACATACCCCATCGTCGTCCGGCTAAAGCCATAGAAGTTGTTGGCGAGCGTGACGGGCTTATCCTGGCTTGGGTTGGTTCTCCCCGGCCCGGCATCGCGATAGCGGAAATTATGGAGTGCCCCGTTCGTGCCGGCGAAAATGTTGTTCCGGATCGTGATACCGCCTTCGACAAACGAGAGCTGGTGCAGGTTATCCTGATATCTTGCCTGGAAAGGATGACGGTAAAACGTGGCCGAACCAATGGCCACATTGTTTTCAATGACCGATCCCTCGGCCAGGTTATCGGTTTGCAGTGCCTCGGCGCCCGTGAATGCGATAATATTGTTTTTCAAGGTCAGCTTTGTGATGTCCTGATTATGCGCCTTCGTTGAGTAGGAAATATAAAAGGCTTCGCCTTCGCCAAAGCCTGCAAAACAGTCCTGAATATCAACGGCGACTTCCCCGGGATCGGCCGGGTTATCGGTCTTCACATTGAACGAGGCAAAGTAGCCGCCCCAACTGGCCACATAATCGACTTTGACCGATTTAAAATTGCGGATGCGAACGCCGTTGCCATATTTTTTATAGTAGATGATGCCAGACCATCTTGGGTTACCCCAGAGCCCGTAGCGCTCATAGTAATCGCCCGTTCCCAGATTGGCGCCATCGTCATGCCCGAGGAACTTCGGATCTCCGGTTTGATGGTCGGGATCATATTTTCCCGTTAGATGCAAATAATCAAAGTTATACAGTTCGAGCCCACGGTATTGATTCGCTTCGTTGCTATTCCCCCAACGCACTTGTCCGCCAAGGTTCGTGATCAACGTAGGCTTTTCGGCTGTGCTCCAGCAATCGGCGCCGTTGATTAGGATACGGTCATAATCACCGGCATAGATGAGGATCTTTTTCCCGACCGGTAGTTCGATTCTAAGATGCTTGGAGCCACCTGCCGCATAAATATCATCCCCGTTGTCATTGTTCCCTTGAAAGAAAATATAATCCCCTTCGTTAACGGAGGGCCAATAAGCCGCGTCTTTCAACGTGGCATAGCGATTCTCGGTAATGTCTGGCATGGCATGAGCCAGATTCACGACACAAAGAGTCAGTACAAAGAAAAGATGCCATCGGTTTTTCATCGGATCATTTCCCCTTGCGCTTCTTCGTAAAATTGGGCGTATTTAAATGGCCGGGATAGTCATTGTGTGAACGATCGCTTCCGTCCTGGTTCCAATCGCCCAGTTCCTTTCGCGTTTCCTCCGCCATTGTTTTCAGCACCTGCACTTTTTCCGGATTCGCTGTTGCGAGATCATTCTTTTCGGCTACGTCGACGGACAGATTATTAAGCACAAAATGATTCAGGTTTTTGTAATCGCCCTTCTTCTTGGCCCAATAGACGAGGTTGGCCACCTTGCGCGGCAGGTGCAGTTTCCACGGCCCGCGGCGGACCGCTTCGAGCGTTAAGCCGTTGTAGTAAACGAATTCCTGCCGGGGGCTCGCTGCGGTCTCGCCGGTCAGCAGCGGCATCAGATTAAAGCCGTCGATTTTTCGATCCGTCGGTAACGAGACTCCGGTGACGTCGGCGATGGTCGGCAGCAGATCCAGCGCCGACACCATTTCATCACTCACCTGCCCTGCCGAAATATGCCCCGGCCAACAGATCATGGCCGGCACACGCTGCCCGCCCTCCATCGTGAGATATTTCCCGCCGGATAGCGGCTTGGCCGATCCGGCCGGCAGCCACGGGCCGTTATCCGCCGCAAACACAACCAGCGTATCTTTCTCAAGTCCCAATTCCCTGAGCGAGTCCATGACCAGTCCGATATGATAATCGAGTTCGCGCACCATCGCCGGAAGAACCATGGGATTCATTTTCCCTTTTATCTTTTGATAGGAGGCCCACTCCGCATCGGTACAAAACTCTTTGTTCGGCGACCACGGGCCATGCACCAGATAGTGCGCGAGGTAGATAAAGAACGGTTTATCAGCCACCTGCTGCTCTTTTATGAATCCGATCGTCGCATCGGTCAGTTTTTGATGTGCCTCGGCAAAACGTATTTCACCCTGCGGCTCGTCGTCGTGATACCACTCGTTGGCCTTGCCGACCGGAAAATTCCAGGGAGTGCCAACATATTTATCGAATCCTTGCTTCAGCGGACCGAAGAGATCCAGTTTTCCCAGATGCCATTTCCCGAACGCCGCCGTGGCATAGCCCTGATCCTTGAGCAGCTCGGCCATCGTGATCTCACTCAGCGGCAACCCCACATAATCGTTCCACGGAACGTCTTTAACATTAGGACAGACTGGTAGACCGGCCCGCTGCGGGTAGCGGCCGGTCAGTACCGCCGCACGACTCGGCGCACAGACACTGCAGGCGGAAAGATAATCGGTAAAGCGCACCCCTTCACCGGCAAGCTTGTCAATATTCGGCGTCTTCGTTTCCGAGCCGTAACACCCCAGATCGCCATAGCCCAGATCGTCGACATAGATCAGCAGGATGTTGGGTTGGCCGGCAAAAACGCTGTACGCGAAACCAATCCCCAGCAAAACCAGTCCGATTCTATTTGTGATATTCATCATTTCTTTCCTTTTCCAAACTCTGGAACCCACGCGGCCTCCTCCGTCCAGCCGTAGCACGGTGCTCGTGTATAAACGGCCCGGAGGACTGTTCTACGTGATCAGCGCAACACAATGTTCATCGACTGTCCGGCGGCGACCGAAACAGGCGCATCAAATTCGACCGACACCCCATTCTCACTCTTCACCAGTTTTGTCTTCAGCTTCTTGCCATCCACTTTCACATCCGCCGTTTTCACCGCCAGGTTCATCGGGTTCAGCTTAACGGTTTTGAGATTCACACGACCGTACGTCACAGCGAGTTCAGCTGCCATTTCCGCCTCGCTGATGGTCTGGCTGTAGGAGCCCCACCCTTCCGCGGTGGTGAACGGCGCGCGGAAGTCTTCCGGCTTCACGCGCGGTGCAAACCCAAGATGCCCTTTCGGCCCATGGTACTCATAGCCGCACGCCGCGAGGAAGACGCCGTAGCTCGCCATGGAGCGAGCATAGTGGTCGCCGCATTCGATCTCGTTGAAGGGGTTGCGCCGTTCGGGCGAGTAGCGATCATGCACCGCCCGAGCGACGGCCAGCCCCTTTTCAACCAGCGCGGAGTCCGGCTCGCCTTCAAACACCATGTGGGCGGCCGCCTGATATTCAAAGCCGTTCATGCATTCATTAAAGTAGCCACCCACGCCCTTGAAGACCTTCGGGTTTTCCTTGGAGCGCAGCTTGTTTCCGGGAATGGCTTCCATTGCACCGCCTTTCGGCCACGTCGTCATCACCAGGCCCGCCTCGCCGGGCATGGCGTACCAGCGGAATGCCGATTCAATCTCCACATGATCCAGCGCATACTGTCCGGCATCCGGAGCAAAGTTATAGTTCCAGATACTGTTGAGCGCCGACACCGTCTCCTTTTTCGGGATTATGCGACCCAAGCCCACCTGATGCATCCACGCCTGGCCCAGCACCTGATCGATATGGCAGCCCTTGTTGGTGTTGAGCGCCTTCACGCCCTCCGTGGGTTTGTGAATGAAATATTCGCCGTCGAAGACTTCGGCAACAATGTTCTCATAGCCGCGGTCAAGAATCGTGCGGCACTGCTTTGCAAAGTCCTGGTCGCCCACTTCGATCGCCATCGCTTCCGCTGCCGCCAAGGCTCCCAGATATACACTGCTCAGCCAGCCCATCGGGCCATGCCACGCCGCATCAAGCGTATGCGGTTGCTTGCCTTCGAGCAGTCCGTTGCCGTCGCCGTCCTTTTGAATCAGGAACTCGGTCGCCTTTTTCACATTCGGCCACACCCTTTTCAGAAACGCATCGTCGGCCGACATCTGATGCTCGCGATAGGCGCGCATGATGCTACCGGCCTGCCCATCGACGGCTTCCTTTCCTTTAGCATGATAATCCCCGCGATCCTTGACCAAACCGGTTTGGGGCTCAAAACCGATGCCGGGTTTAAAATCCACCTCTTCGCGGAAGGCGCGCTCCAGCTCGGGGAAAATGCGTGCCAAGGCCTGCGCGTAATACCACACATGCGTACAGGTTCCGGGACAGCTATCCACCCCTTCCCAGGCATACGGACGGCCATCGTCGAACCAATGGAAGGTTTGTGTTGCGATACAGTCGAGGCCGATAAAACTGCGATCCAACAGCCAGACCGGCAGCGAGCTATCGTACCAGGTTTTATTCCATGCGCGCGTCTGCTGCAGCAGGAGTTTGTTGTCGCTCGCCAGATAGGCCGCAACCTCATAGGCCGATTCAAACTGCGTGCTGTAAAAGCGCCGCCTGCCGCGGAAGAGCTTGCGCGAATCCTGCGTGCGATGCACCACCTTCAGGGCGTCGATCTCCGTGTAGTCGGGGAAATACCAGGTCACCGCAAAATCAACCGTTCTGGATTCGCCGGGCGCCAGCGTAAAGCCGGCAGACAGACCGCCGACCAGCATTTCGTCGAGCGGCTTTACGACAGCCGGCTGATTATTTAGCGGCTTGACCTGATCCAACAGCGCGACCGGATCCGCCAACGATGCGACGCCTGCGACCTTCACTTCGTTTGTGTCGTGCAGCAACGTCAAAGTCATGGAGCCGTCGCCATGCTTGTCCTTGATGCCCTCGCCCTCAATCGTACTGAAGACGCTGACCGTTCCGTCTTTTGCAACGAGCTGGTTGCGGCGTTTTCCAAGCATTGGATCCTTTGTGTAGGGGCAGGTGGCATTCTGAAGCCAACCTCCGAGATCCACCTCCACGGGCGCATCCGTGATGTTCGATACGGTGAAACTCATGACCGTTGCGGGAATGGCGGAATCTTTCGCGTTGAGCGGAATGAACGGGCTGAACGCTTCGAGCTGCACGGTAACCGGATAGCCCTTCTCGGCATAGGTCACCCTGCCCACCGGATATTCTCCGCGGAACTGGATATCGGAAAACCCCTTCCGATCGAGCGTCTTTGTGCCGGCCTTGGTGCGAATGAGAAATCCCTGCTCCACCTCGGCGCCGTTCGAGTTGCTATATGGATCGCCCTGCGCAACCGGGTGCGCATAGTGCCCGCCCAGGACAAACGATGAAACCAGAAACCCCTGCTTGCTGGGCGGCTCGCGGCGATAGTTGCTCTTGAAAATGTCCCACAACCAAAGCTTGCCGTCGCCGCCCAGATAGAGCTGGCCGCAACCAATGCCGCCGACCGGCATACCGATATATTTCAGCGAGTCATCCTTCACCGAGCCCACGACGCCCCGATCCAGGGCATGCCCCCGCTCGGTCAACGACTCCACCCAGGCCGGATCGAGCTGTTTATCCTCCGGAACCAGGCTCGCGCCTGCCATCAAGGCCGCACCGGCCAGCACAACCACCCCAACTGTGTTTTTATAACCCATGGTGTCTACTTTGCGTTCATTTCCTCTGGCTCTTCGAGTCGGATGCCAGCTGCGCTTTATAGCGCTCCAGCAACGCCTGCATCTCCTGGACAACTTCGGGATGCTGTTTCACCACGTTCCGGGTCTGGTTCACATCGGCTTCCAGATCGTAGAGCTGGTCGCGCGGGGCGTTCTTCTTGATTTTTCCGTTCACAATATCGCTGTTCACATTTCCGACGAACGACACGCAGGCCGGCCCACCCGCACCATGCTTGCCGGGGCCGCCAGTGAATCCGCCACTGCTTTTTGCCGGGATATACATCCACTTGCCTTTGCGGATTGAAATGTGGCTGGCCTTGCGCGGCGAAAGCACCAGATGATCGCGCAGCGGCACGTCCGGCTCCCCTAGCAATGCCGGCAGGACATTCACGCTATCGGCCTGTTGCTCTTTTCCCAGGGACTGCCCGGTCAGCGCGGCAAAGGTGGCCAGCATGTCCACATTGCAGATCAATTGATCGGAGGTGGTTCCCGCTTCGATTCCACCCGGCCACCTGGCAATGAACGGCACACGGTGTCCGCCTTCCCATATGCCGAACTTAAAGCCGAGCAGATCGCCGTTTTGCCGATGCCCGTGCTTGAACGCTTCCTGCCCGTTGTGATTAAACATGCCGCCGTTATCGCTGGTAAAGATGATCAGGGTGTTGTCGGCAACGCCTTGCTCCTCCAATGTCTTCACGATCTCGCCGACCATCCAGTCCAGCTCATGGATAAAATCGCCGTAGAGCCCGCATTGGCTGGTGCCTTGGAATCGCGGAGCCGGGGTGATCGGATGGTGGATGTTCGTGGTCGCCAGATAGAGGAAGAAGGGCTTGGCCTTGCGCTCGCTGATCCATTGGGTGGCCCGCGCTGCCAGGGTCGTCCCGAGCTCGAAATCGTTGTAGAGTTTGTGCGCTTCGACCGCCCCGCCAAACCAGTTTGGCACCCGGTTGCCATGAGCTTCGGTGAGCGGGGTGATCGGCGTCGCGTTTTCCCCGGCGTTCTTGCCGAGATAAACAATCGGATCATCGGACGTCATTCCAACCACGCGGTCATTCTCCACATAGACATACGGCGGAGCGCTGTTTACGACCGGTACGCCGAAATAATAATCAAAACCGAGCTCCTGCGGCCCGGGCCGTAACGGCTTCGTGTAGTCGGCTTCTTGGGTTCCGAACCCCAGATGCCACTTGCCAAAGCACGAGGTTTCGTAGCCCTTGTTCTTGAGAAGCTTCGCGATCGTCAGCTTGTCGGTATCGATCAGCAGTTTACTGGTTGGCGGGCACGGCCCCCAGAGCCCGGCGCGCATCGGATACTCGCCCGTCAACAGCCCGTAGCGCGAGGGTGTGCAGACGGCCGACGAAGAATGCGCGTCCGTAAAGCGGCGGCCCTCCTTGGCGAGCTTGTCGATATTCGGTGTCTGCACCAAGGTTGCCCCATTGCACCCCACATCGCCATAACCAAGGTCATCGGCAAAGATCAGGACAATGTTCGGCGGCGGCTCCGCTCCGAAACTCGCAACCGCTCCCAGCAAAAGCACACCCAATATATTTTTTATTTTCATCATAATTCCTTCTTTCCAAACCATGGAACCCACGCGGTGTAGGACGTGCCTGTCCGGAACGGACGGCGCGTGATTATCTACCATCCACCTGAACATCCAACTGTTGGCCGTCTTTGAGGGTCAGTGGTTGCTGCAACTTCAAGGTTACGTCTCCGTTCTTTGCGCTAAAGCTCGACTCCAGAGTTTTCCCGTTCAATGTCGCCGTCACGGATTTGGGCTGTCCCGGAGCAGCCAGAACGACTTCAGTCAAGCGCAGCTGCCCTTCACTGAGCTCGATGGATGCTTCCAGTCTGTTGCCGGTCAGGGTCTGTGAATAGAGCCCGTAGCCCTCGGCGGCGGTGAAGAAACTCTGGTGGTTTTCCGGCTGCCAGCGCGGGCGGAAGCCGATGCGGCCCGCCGGGCCGTCGTAGAGGAAGCCTTGCAGAACCAGCAGCGCCGACCACGAACTCAGGGAGCGGCCATAATATTTTCCGCACTCGTCGTCGCCGAACGGGTTGCCGGAGTAGCCCCAGGCGGCCACGCCCAGATCGGTCACCCCTTCGGTGCGCAGGCGGCCGTCGTAGCGATTATGGATCGTCTTGAAAAGGATCAGCCCTTCATCCTGAAGACCGTTCTGCATCATCGTCGCGGCGGCGGCGTATTCAAACCCGGTCATCACTTCATCGCCATACTTCATGCCCGGGATCGGTTGCGGATTCTTCGGCCAGGTGATCATTTTGATGCCACCGTCATCCACTTCATAATACTGGCGCGGCTTGAGCGAGTGGCCATGGGAGTCCGCCAGATAGTTGTATTTAAACAGCGATTCCATCGCCTTGCGGGAACGATCCGCCGGGAAGCTGGGCTCGATGCCGAGCTGCCCGGCCCACCAGTCGCCGAGGAGCTGGTCGATGTGGCAGCCGTCCAGATAGTCCTGCTCGCGTTGCACACCGACTTCCTGAATGTAGTATTCCCCGTTCCACAACCGTTCGTTCTGCATCTTTTGCCCGGACGCCCGGATGCTGCGGTACTCGGCGGCGGTCTTGGCATCGCCGGCAATATCGGCGATGCGGGCAGCGGCTTCGAGCGCGGATAGATAGAGGCTGCCGATCCACGAGGAGCAGCCCCACATTTTTCCGTCGAGCGTGTTGTGCTGACGATTCTGCAGGTAGCCGTCGTGGTTGGTATCCCATTCCTCCATGCCGAACTCCATCGCCCTCTTCACATCCGGCCATTTTTTCTTCACCCATTCGTCATCTGCGCTGCACAAGTGCTCGCGGTAGGTGTTTAGGATCGTGCCGAAAAACCCGTCGGCCGCCGCTTCGCCGCCGCCATGCCGGTTGGGAAACAGGCCGTTCGGTTTCTGCTGGGCAAAATCCTGATGGCGCATGATACGCCCCAGCTCCGGGAACAGGCGCGCGTGGCCCTGGGCATATTGCCACACATGCGTGCAGTTGCCGCCGCAGCTTCCCATATTTTGGCGGCTGCCTTCCCAAGCGCCAAAGTAGCCGTCGGCGGCCCACCAGCAGGTCTGGCTGCGCAGCACCGCCAGCGGCGAGCTCATGCGATCAAGCAGCCAGCGCGGTAGGTTCGATGCATAGAGTGTGTCGTGATACCGGCGGGTGCGTGCAATCAGGTCATCAAGATGGTCTTTCAGATAGTCGGCTACGCCCATGGCATTCGGCCACCAGGTTGCATACTGCTGTCCGCCATGCGACCACGGCCCGCTGGCCGGTTCGCCTTCCATCGCTTTGGAACGTTTGCCCGAGCCATGCTTGGTGTTGTTGAAATACCAGGTCAGCGCAATCGTCACGGACTTGGTTTCGCCGGGGGCGAGTTCCATCGGTGCCGACAGCGCGCCATCCAGCGTCTCGTCCTTCGCGGAAGGCCCGGCCTGCGCCGCGCCCTTGCAGGCACCGTTTTTGGAGAACGTGCTGTGCAACGATGCGGTCGAATCGAAGGACGCAACGCCGGACGCCCCGGACGCCAGGGTCATCAGCACCATGTCTGCAGCGGTCGACTGTTTGGTCATGTGCAGCATGGTGGCAACGCCGTCGCGCACAACCTTGTTCAGGTTCATCCCATAGGCACCGCCTGTATAACCAAGCGCATTGCGCTGGGCGGCCAGGACATCTAGCTTGACCGGGGACGACGAGGTGTTCCTTGCAGTGACCGTATAGATCGCGCAGGGAATGGCGGAGTTTTTCAGATCCATTGGAATCAGCGGATTGAAGACTTCGAGTTCAACCTGCACCGGAAGCGCGGGCTCTTCGAAACGGTACTTGGCGAAGGGATACTCCCCTTCAAACTGCAGGGACGTCATCGCCGCAAACGGCCCGACGGCCTCGGTCTGCAACGCGCGAACAACTGGCTGGCCACCCTGGGTCTGCGCCCGCACGGCCAGGAAGCAGTTTTCGATGCGCCTTTCTTCAAAATTTTTGGCGATCTGCCAGACGGCCGGTTCGGCCTTGCCGTTAAATTGAATGGAGCCCGACCCAATGCCACCGACCTGGAATGCAATTGCTTCAAGGTGTTCGCCCTCATACACGCGGGGTTCACCCGGTGCGGTCAGCGCAGGGTCGGCCCGCATGGCCGCCTGCTTCCGTGCACGCACGGCATCGCGCTCCGCCGCGACCTTGGCAACAATCTCGCCGACCGCGTTCAGATGATCTCCAAACCCTGCGACCTTAATGTGGTTCTGAATTTCAACCTGACTCAAACCTTCGCCATAAACGGCGACTTCGTCCAGCAGGATGTCTCCGGTTACCAGTGATGCAAAGGGTGTTGTTCCAAACGTCATGGTGCTGTTCTTCGGGCCGTTGCGCGTGAACTCAAACGCTCCGCCGGTCAGGGCGCATTCGTAACCGTCAATATAGGCGCGCAGGTCGAGGTCATAACTGGTGATCGCCAAATGGTACCAGCGACCGACTTTAATCGGCTGATCGGTGGGGAGATGGATCGTCGTCAGTACACTCTGATTCTGTCCGCCGCGATACAACAATGCCGACAGGTCGTTTTTGACGCCGATGAGATAGCGAACCTTCTGCCCGGTCGTCTGGCCCATGAGCACCACATCCTTGTTTCCGGTCGGAGCGGACAGCACCTTAAAGAACAGTTCCAGCGTAACCCTTGAGCCTTTCTTGCCCATCAGCCAATCCGCCTGCGGCACGGATGCCGGCGATTGCGCATCCACCTTCAGCGCTTGGCCAAGCACGCCCTCCGCAAAGGACACAGCGGCATCGGCCTTCGCTGTTGCCTGGCCTGTGGCATCGGCCAGGTTGCCATCGAACGACCAGTGGGCGCGGAGCTCCGGATGTGCCTTCAATGCTTTGGCAAAATCATTGTTGCTTGCCACAGGATTCGGGGCCTGCTCTGAAACCGCGGCAGGAGTCCAATCCAACACAGACGTTAGCGTGAGGCCCTGAATAAAGCTTACGTTCGAAGGCGATGCCCCAGTCAATCCGACGGTCAGCGTACCGTTGCCATCTGCAGAGATATTGCTGAAGGTAATTGGAGCATGGGATGCATAAATCCCGCCCGCTTCGTTGCCACAGGTATAAAGCTTTGAAGGGCCGCCGTTGATGGAAATGTTCTGGTTGCGCCCGGCCACATTCAACCCGGCAAAAACATCCAGGTTCCACAGGGTATTGGCGCCGAGGCCTGAGATCGTGACGGTGGTCGTTTTATTTCCTTTGAGCGCGTAAACCAATGAGCGGCTCATGCCGCCAAGCTCGGCAGAGATATACCCGCCCCCATTCTTGTCTTTGGCGTTGTATCCCTCCGTCGTGGCGTCAAGATCGATGCCGACACTTACGCCGCCCTGCTCCGTTCCTGAGGCATCCTGAATCGCCGAAAAGGTTCCGACCGAGGTATTGTTCCAGACTTCGGTACCGATGGTTTCATAGCCGTTTTTGGCTTCACCGATATTAAAATTGAACACCGTCCCTGCGGCCATTGCGGCCTGGGCCACCAACGCGCCCCCCAGCAAAACCAAACCAAGCATGTTTTCCAATTTCATCATGATTATACCAAATTAAACTGATTCATTGTCATCCCATAGATATTGAAAAAAAAGGCTGGCATGTGCCGTTGAAATCCTCCACTCGGAGGGTATGAAAAAACAACATAAACACAAGCCAGCCAGACATAGGTATACAACCTTGAAACAATTGTGCAATCTGATTCCCGGACACATGGTGTCGAGCCTTGCGCAGAAGCATGGCGTGGACATTCAAAGCCGGACGTACACGCCGTGGAGCCATGTGGTTTCTTTGCTGTACGCCCACTTCTCCCATGCACTCGGACTCAACGATGTGTGCGACGCGCTCCAGATGAACGCGGCGGCGCTCTCTACCATCCGCGGCGCGGTTCCTCCGTCGCGTAACAACCTGAGCCACGCGAACAAGATCCGCAACGCGGACATGGCCGAAGAGCTCTACTGGTGCATGATGAAGCATCTGATGGATACAGTCCCGGGCTTCGCGAAGGGCAAGGTTCGGCGCGGATACCTCCGGCGCTTCAGCAAGACGATCCATGCGCTGGACTCGACCACGATCCAGCTCGTCGCCAACTGCATGGACTGGGCGAAGCATCGCCGCCGCAAGGCTGCGGCCAAGTGCCACCTGCGCCTCGACCTGCAAAGCTTCCTGCCCCGGTGCGCCATCATCGACACGGCGAAGCACCATGACAGCACGATGACCCAAAGCCTGTGCGCCGAGCTCAAACCCGGTGAAATCGCCGTGTTCGACAAGGCCTACAACAAGTTCAAGCATCTTTTCGAGCTGACGGTGCGCGGTGTCTGGTGGGTTGGCCGGGCGAAGGACAACATGCAGTACAAGGTGGTGCGCACCCTCGAAACCACCGGGCACAAGCGCATCCTGCGCGACGAGGTCATCGAGATGGTGGTCGAAGCATCGAAGAAAGCCTATCCGTGCGAGTTGCGCCGGGTCGTGGCGCTGGTCGAGATTAACGGCAAGGATGTCGAAATCGCCTTCATCACCAATCACCTGGAGTGGAGCGCGTGGACGGTCGCCGAACTCTACCGTTGCCGCTGGGACATCGAGGTGTTCTTCAAGGAGATCAAGCAGACGCTCCAACTCTCCGACTTCCTGGGCTACAGCGCCAACGCCGTGCGCTGGCAGATCTGGATGGGGCTGCTGGTCCACCTGCTGATGCGCTGCCTCGCGTTCATGCACGGATGGGAGCACAGCTTCAAGCGGCAGTTCACTGTTGTGCGCGCGGTGCTTTGGCGCCGGTGGAACCTGCCCGCCTTGCTGGATTCCTATGGGACAGCCAAACCGCCCGGCCGCATACGGGGTGCGCCGGAACAGGCGTATCTGCCGGGGTTTGTCTAAGAGCTGTGGGACAGCCATATGCACAAAGCGCGGAACCATGGTTAACCTTCAACAAAAAATCGGAATTGACTAAATGAATCGGACATCAGAAACCTTAACAAAAACGGGGTTTTACTCTCCGTCAGCACCACCTATGGGATGAATGTGAAACTGATTCATTGTCATCCCATAGCTATTGAAAAAAAAGGCTGGCATGTGCCGTTGAAATCCTCCACTCGGAGGGTATGAAAAAACAACATAAACACAAGCCAGCCGGACATAGGTATACAACCTTGAAACAATTGTGCAATCTGATTCCCGGACACATGGTGTCGAGCCTTGCGCAGAAGCATGGCGTGGACATTCAAAGCCGGACGTACACGCCGTGGAGCCATGTGGTTTCTTTGCTGTACGCCCACTTCTCCCATGCACTCGGACTCAACGATGTGTGCGACGCGCTCCAGATGAACGCGGCGGCGCTCTCTACCATCCGCGGCGCGGTTCCTCCGTCGCGTAACAACCTGAGCCACGCGAACAAGATCCGCAACGCGGACATGGCCGAAGAGCTCTACTGGTGCATGATGAAGCATCTGATGGATACGGTTCCGGGCTTCGCGAAGGGCAAGGTTCGGCGCGGATACCTCCGGCGCTTCAGCAAGACGATCCATGCGCTGGACTCGACCACGATCCAGCTCGTCGCCAACTGCATGGACTGGGCGAAGCATCGCCGCCGCAAGGCTGCGGCCAAGTGCCACCTGCGCCTCGACCTGCAAAGCTTCCTGCCCCGGTGCGCCATCATCGACACGGCGAAGCACCATGACAGCACGATGACCCAAAGCCTGTGCGCCGAGCTCAAACCCGGTGAAATCGCCGTGTTCGACAAGGCCTACAACAAGTTCAAGCATCTTTTCGAGCTGACGGTGCGCGGTGTCTGGTGGGTTGGCCGGGCGAAGGACAACATGCAGTACAAGGTGGTGCGCACCCTCGAAACCACCGGGCACAAGCGCATCCTGCGCGACGAGGTCATCGAGATGGTGGTCGAAGCATCGAAGAAAGCCTATCCGTGCGAGTTGCGCCGGGTCGTGGCGCTGGTCGAGATCAACGGCAAGGATGTCGAGATCGCCTTCATCACCAACCATCTGGAGTGGAGCGCGTGGACGGTCGCCGAACTCTACCGTTGCCGCTGGGACATCGAGGTGTTCTTCAAGGAGATCAAGCAGACGCTCCAGCTCTCCGACTTCCTGGGCTACAGCGCCAACGCCGTGCGCTGGCAGATTTGGATGGGGTTGCTTGTCCACCTGCTGATGCGCTGCCTCGCGTTCATGCACGGCTGGGAGCACAGCTTCAAGCGGCAGTTCACTGTTGTGCGCGCGGTGCTTTGGCGCCGGTGGAGCCTTCCCGCATTGCTTGAATCCTATGGGACAGCCAAACCGCCCGGTCGCATACGAGGTGCGCCGGAACAGGCATATCTGCCGGGGTTTATCTAAGAGCTGTGGGACAGCCATATGCACAAAGCGCGAAACCATCGTTAACCTTCAACAAAAAATCGGAATTGACTAAATGAATCGGACATCAGAAACCTTAACAAAAACGGGTGTTTACTCTCGGTCAGCGCCACCTATGGGATGAATGTGACTGATTCGTTTTTTTACCACAGAGGGTACTGAGGCACAGAGGAGCGGGATTGCTATATTTCTCTGTGCCTCCGAGTCCTCTGTGGTGAGACCATTCAAGCTAAGTTCCTATTATTCCTGTTTCAAGAAAACCCGTCTGCCCTGGGCTTTCAGGTTTCAAAGGGCACATTGTACCTACCTGGCAGTATCCGATAAGCTAGGCGTTTTCCGAGGTTCCACCTAAAGGCAGCGCTAGGAATTTCATCTATTTAGATTTTTTGCGTTTGGTTTTCAGCGCGGTGAATTCTGTTTTGGCCCGGCCCTTTTCCTTGTCGGACAGCTTGTCCCAATAGAGGACATGATTTCCTACGATGGGCACTTCCGGGAAGAGCGTTCCGGTTGCGCGCTGCTCGGCGCCACGTTGGCCGACCTCCCCGAGCTTGGTGCGGGCGGACTCCGCCAGCGCCATCATTTCCGAAACCCGTTCCGGGTGCTGGGCGGCGACATCGATCTGCTCCGCCACATCCGTCTTTAGGTTGTAGAGTTGCGGAGTTGCAATATCCTTCTGCTTCTTCATCGACCAGAACGGCAACTGGGCCTGGGTGCGCGGCAAATGCAGTTTCCAGTCGCCGACGCGCACGCACTGCAGATTTTCGCAGTTGTAGTAGTAGAACGGCTCATCGGGGGAACGAGCAATTGAACCACCCGAGAACAGAGGTACCAGGGTGACCCCGTCATACTTCCGATCAGTCGGCATCGGCGCGCCGATCAGCTCGCTCAGCGTCGGAAACAGATCCATCGCCACGACAGGAACATCCGAAACCACCGGCTGCACCGTCCCCTTCCAATAAAGGATGAACGGCACGCGATGTCCGCCTTCCATTGAGACATATTTGGTGCCGCTGTAGGGCTGGGCATATTTATTATTGGTCGGACCATTGTCCGAACTAAAAATGACCAGGGTGTTTTCCAGAATGCCGTTCGCCTCGAGTGCCTTCAAAATTTCGCCGATGCCCCAGTCCGCTTCCTGGATCACATCGCCGCGCACTCCGTCCTTGGAGGAGCCCTTGAACCGGGCACCGGCTTTATAGGGCGTGTGCGGATAGTTGTGCGCAAAATAGATAAAGAAAGGCCGGTCCTTGAACGCCCCGATGTGCTTCACCATGCGCTCGGTGTAGAGGGTCGTCATCTGCTCCAACGGGGTATGTTCGTAGACGACCTCCTTGCCGTCATAGAAGGCGGAATTATGCCCCATGTTGTCCGGCGCGCCGTAGTAATGATCAAACCCCTGATGGAAACAGGAAAACTCTTCCTCCTTCCCCAGATGCCATTTGCCGACCATCGCCGTGGTGTAGCCCTGGGCCTTGAACTGTTCGGCAAGGGTGATTTCATCCGGGTTCAAACCGAGGAACCAGTGCGCTTCCCGATTCTGGTTAATGCCCATATAGAGGCCGCACCGTTGTGGATAGGCTCCCGTCAGGAAGGCCGCGCGCGACGGCGAGCAGATGGACGCACCAGTGTGGAAATCCGTAAAGCGGATTCCCTCCGCCGCCATGCGGTCGATGTTCGGCGTCTTCACCTTGGTTGCGCCGTAGCAGCCCACATCGCTGTAGCCCATGTCATCCATCAGGATAAAGATCACATTGGGTTTCTGCGCGGCCTGTGCCGCCACAATCAGCATGCCCATCAAAATAACTAGTCTCTTCACAGCTAATTCCGTCCCGCGCTCATTCGCTTGTCTTAATCATGTACTTAGCCGTCAAATGCCCGATCATGGTGTCCAACTCGGCATCACTGAGGGGACGGTCATAAATCAAAAACCGGGCTATCTCGCCATGGAAGGATTCTTTGCCCGGATGATTGATGGCATCGCGCTCCTGCCCGATCGCCATCTTCGAGGGATTGGCCTCCGGGTTTACGGGTACGGGCTTACGGTCCACCGGTTCCGAAGAGTTGACAAACAGTTCCAGGTTGACCACCTCCTGCCCCGCGCCCATACGCCCCATGACCAAATAATATTTGTTCTCCTGCAAAGGCGTAGAACAGATGACCTGAGGATTCTTCTCATTCCAAAGGGGCTGCCTGCCTTTCACGGCGGCCGGCCAACAGCGCGAGCCCATCCAAACGCGGTTGTCGTCCGTGAGATTTCCCCAGAATCCTTCATAGTTTGAACTGTTCTTCAGATTACCGAAAAATGAATTGACATCCTTTTTACCCACATGCTGCCGGTAAGCACACATCACCGAAAACCAGGTATAACCACTACCGGTCAACATATGATCGAAGGCGTCTTCATCGTGATTCAAAAGCTCCTGCTCTTCGAAAACCAGGGTGTTGTTTCCTCCGATTCCTCCAACATTTAGCTTCAACGCAGGCCTGCCAGAGCCGGCGACCTTGCGACCTTCATCGCGCTTCACAAACACATCGGCGGCATTTCCGGCCACCTGATTATGCCAGGCCCTGACCCGCCGGTCGTCCTCTACCTCGACGCCGACATTGGCATCCAGATCAAGAAAGAGTCCGTCTGCCACAGGCAGATTGGTTGACAATCTCTTCTCTGGCTGAGCTTCGGGAACGCCCACGCTGCCGCTTGTCCAAAGAATCGCCCCCTCGATCAACTGTTCAAAATCCGGATTGCTGTAAATTTCCGTAGTGTGTCCCAGTGAGGTAAAGAAGGAGCGGCCGCCGTCGTATTCCTGATACCAGACGAAGGGATGATCGCCCCCCATCTTCTGGTTGGCCTTGCCCTGATAGGAACTCTCATCAAGGGAAATCAGCACATTGACCTTTTCCCGCGGATTGGAATCAAAGATGTGCCACTCATCGGTGACAAACCATTCTTCCGGAAGATGCCGGGTTGAGGGATGGGTCCGATCTTCCACGACCAGCCGCGCCCGCTGCACCTTGGGGTGCCGGACCTGCCTGGCTCCGACCAAACCTTCATACCACGTCTGAAAAGAGCCACCCTCCTTCCAAAGCGCTGCGGCCGTGTGAACCCCCAGAAAACCGCCACCATTCTGAATATACTGCCGCAGGGCCTCCTGCTCCGCGGGCTTCATCACCGGTCCCTTATTGCCGCAGTTGTTATTGAAGACCACGGTATCAAACGTACTCAGGTCCAGCTCGGTCAGCTTGGATGCGTCCTCGGTTGAAACAATTTCCCAACCGTTCTTTTGGCCCAGCCGCTCAATCAACGCCTTCGCGTCCGGCATAGAGGCATGCTCATACCCATTATTCCCCTGAAAACTGAGCACCCGTATCGGTTTCTGTTCCTGGGCCTGGAGGAAAGAGAAGCCTCCGGCCAGTGACAAAACCGCAACCACTAGCGGAAAAAAAGTGCGCCCAGGAGTGTTCATTATGAATTCTCCTTCTTCGTCTCGACTTCGCCCGACAGCGTGCGGCGCTTTGCGCCGAAGGTGCGGGCGTTTTCGCCAAAGGTGTCATGATCGCCGAGTTCCCGCCGAACTTGTTCCGCCAACTTCATCAGCTCGGCCACCTTTTCGGGATGCTTCGCGGAAACATCGCTGGTTTCGCCGATGTCGGCATCCAGATCAAAGAGCATTGCCGACGGAATGCGGAGGGCATCGGCCTTGGCGATATGGTTCTTCCACTTGGTCGCAATGCTGGTCGGCACGGGTTCCGTATGCGGCAGCATCAGCTTCCACCTGCCGGAGCGCACCGCCCGCAAACAGTTGTGCTGATAGTAAAAATAGACCCGATCGAGACGGTCGGTCTCCCCATGCATCAGCGCCGAAATATCGACGCCGTCAATCACGCGATCCGACGGCGCCGCGCCGCCCGCCAGCTTGGCGATCGTCGGCATCATATCAATGGTCGCGGCCACTGCATCGCACTCGGTTCCGGCGGGAATTTTTCCCGGTGCACGCATAATGCAAGGAACACGCAGTCCGCCTTCCCAGCAACTGGTCTTCCCGCTGCGCAGCGGGTCTGCATGACCACCGTGATCCTTGCGGATGAGCCAAGGCCCGTTGTCACTGGTGAAAATGATATAGGTATTCTCATCGAGCCCCAGCGCCTTCACCCGGTCGAGCAGGCGGCCGATATGAAAATCTAGTTCCTCGATCACATCGCCGTACAGGCCGCCCGCTGACTTCCCTTTAAAATCGGCCGATGCCGCCAGCTTGGTGTGCGGCATGGTATGCGCCAGATAAACGAAAAACGGTGTATCCTTCTTTTCTTCGATGAACCGGATCGCTTCATCGGTATAGCGGCGGGTCAGGGTGGACATGTCCGCCTTCTGCTCAATCTCCTTGGTGCCGCGGATCAGTTTGACAAACTTATCGTTACTGCCGGGTGTGCCGAAATAGGTATCGAACCCCTGATGCGGCGGGAGCAGTTCCGGTTTGTATTTTACCTGACTGTGCCCGGCCAGATCCCACTTGCCGAACGCCGCGGTTGCATAGCCCTGCGCCTTCAGCACTTCGGCAAGGGTGATTTCGTCGAGATGCAGTTCGGGGTGGATCGAATCGGGATCGTCCTGCCGGGCAAAGCGGATTGGATAGCACCCCGTCATGAGTGCGCCGCGCGACGGTCCGCAGACGGTCTGGGCATAGAAGCTGGTAAAGCGCATGCCTTCCGCCGCCATCCGGTCGAGCCGCGGCGTCTTGATTTCGGGCGCCCCATAGCAACCTAGATCCTGATAGCCCTGATCATCAGAGAAGATAATGATGAAGTTGGGTTTATTGGCAGGCTGCTCTGCCCGGGCAGCACCCGTCGTCAGCATGGCGGCGCCTGCCCAAAGTGCAATCATTCGCGATGTCGTTTTCATTTAAGCCTTCCTTAGTCCGCCACCGGCACAAATAGAACCGTCTTGAGGTTGAACAGGGCTTTCCCCCGAGTCTTTCCGAAGCCGACAGTACAGGTCGTTGCTCCGACCTGATCCAGTTTGACCACCCCCAGATCCATCGTCTGGAAGGCCCGCCAATTTTTCGTGGGAGCCACCTGGGCCTTCAGTGTCTTGCCGCCAACGGTTAGTTGCACATCGCTTCCACTATACTTTTTATCGCAGGCATAGAGAATTTTCACCGCATAGGTTCCGGGTGCCGGCACATTCAGCGTCCACGAAGCGGTATCGGAAGGGTCCGTCCAAAAACCGATATACGTGTTGTCTTCAAGCTTGTTCACCTTCCCGCTCAACTGGGCGGCGGGTGCCTGCAAAACCAACTCATTCCCTGTTAGCCCTAGATCAACAGACGGCGCAGCCGCTTTCTTTATACCGCCGTACTTAATCCTCACCACCGTTGCCAGCGGGGAGGCCGCGGCAGACGAGAGATCGAGTTCCACCCCGGCTTTCGTAATCGTGGAAGGAAGTGCCGCCCCGTCATAGGTAAAAGCCTCGGCCCGATCGGCAGAAACCCCTTTCACCAGCAGTTTGCCGCTTTCAGGCCAGGTGAAGATGTAGGCGAACAGTTCGCCCTTTTCCGGGGACGATTCCTTGGTTTGTGCCAAGCAACCCCAGCTCTGCGCGGGCAAATCGACATACTCGGTGCCGTAAACCGCCTCGCTGTGCGCCGCGTTCCACTCCCCCATCTCCTTGAGCTGGCGGATCGATTCAGCTGGCCACGAACCATTCGCTTGCGGGCCGACGTTCAGCAGCAAGTTGCCGCCTTTCGTGTTGATATCAATCAGCTTTTGGACCAGCACCTCCGTGCTTTTCCAGTTGGTATCGCTCTTCTTGAATCCCCACGAATGGTTGACGGTCCAACACGCCTCCCAAATATGATCAAGCGCAGCGCCCGGTGTTTGGTTTTCCGGCGTTCCGTAGTCCTTCTTAAACTCTTTTCGCTTGGCGACCCGGTTGTTGATGACCAGCTTGGGATCCAGTTCGCGGAGATAGTTGTAGAGATCGATTCCGTCCTCCATCGTCCACCACTTTGTCCAGTCGCCATCGAACCACATCACCGCAGGCTGATACCGCTCAATCAGTTCCTTCAACTGCGCCTTCATGTAGGTTACATAGCCTTCCTTGTCGTTCATCGGTGTTTGATTGCTGGCCTGCTCGGCGCGTTGGGACGGATGGTGCCAATCAATGATGGAATAATAGGTGCCGAACTTGAGTCCGTATTTCTCACAGGCGGCTTTTAGCTCGCCCAGGATATCGCGGTCAAAACCGGTCGCCTCCCCCAGGTCGTATTCCGTGTAGGCGCTGTCCCAGAGGCAGAACCCTTCGTGATGCTTGGTGGTGATCACCATATACCTCATCCCGGCCTCTTTGGCGGTCTTCACCCAAAGATCGGCATCCAGCTTATCCGGACGGAAGCCCGCCGCGAGCGGAATATATTCCTCGGGCGTAATGCTGCCCCAGCGCTGAATCCACTCCGCATATTTCTGAACGGGCTTCCCTTTCCATTCGCCGCCCAGCGTTGAGTAAACGCCATAATGGATGAAGAGACCGAACTGCGCATCGGTAAACCATTGCATGCGCTCGGCAAAGGCCTGCTCGCTTTCCGGAAGCATCTCCGTTTCAGCGCTCGAGCTCAATGTGGCGATCAGACTGCCAGCCAACGCAAGCATCACGGTTTTATTGATTCGTTTCATCCTATTCACCTGCTTTTCTTTTTTTTCTGCGATGTACGTTCCGAAGCCGGGGGCTTTGCGGGCTCATGGCTCTTCAGCAACGCCTGCATTTCCTGAACAACTTCAGGATACTGGTTATAAAGGTTCGTCGTTTGGTTAACGTCGGCCTCGATATCGTAGAGCTGGGCGGGCGGCGCTCCCGTTTTGATCTTCCCGCCTTCAATGTCGCTATTCACGTTTCCGACAAAGGATACACATGCCGGCCCGCCGGCTGCATGGGTGCCCGGGGCTCCTTTAAAACCGCCGCTCCCCTGCCCCGGGATGTAGATCCACTTGCCTTTGCGAATGGATAGGTGGGTGCGCCTGAAGGGGCAAAGCACCAGCGTGTCCCGCAAGGGGGCGGCCGGATCACCCACCAGGGCCGGCAGCACATTGATGCTGTCGGCGAGCTGTTTCTTTTCCACGGTCTGCCCCGTGATTGCGGCAAAGGTGGCCAGCATGTCCACCCCGCTAATCAACTGCCCGGACACCGTGTTCGGCTGGATGTTGCCCGGCCACGTGGCAATGAACGGCACCCGCTGGCCGCCTTCCCAAACGCCGAACTTGAACCCTAGCAGCTCGCCGTTCTGCCGGTGCCCGGCGGCAAAAGCATCCTGTCCACCGGTGTTGAACATGCCGCCGTTGTCGCTGGTGACGATCACCAGCGTATTTTCGGTCAGGCCGTTTTCTTCCAGGCACTTCATCAGTTCGCCGACCATCCAGTCGAACTCATGGATAAAGTCGCCGTAGAGCCCCGCCTGACTGGTTCCTTTAAACTGCGGCGCCGGGGTGAACGGATGGTGGATATTCGTGGTCGGAAAATAGAGGAAGAACGGTTTTTCTTTATTTCCTTCAATCCATTTGACGGCCTTCTCCGTGAGCAGCATCCCCGTCTTTTCATCGTCGTAAATCGCATGCGCCTTCTTCGCGCCGCCAAACTGGTTTGCCGTTTTCTTGCCGGCCTCGGGCGGATACGTTGTGGTCTTCGACGGCGTTATCCCCTTGCCGAAAACCAATGGATCATTCGGGTCATAGCCGACGATCGCGTCATTCTCTACGTAGACGTAGGGGAAACCGCTGTTCACCTTCGGCACCCCGAAATAATAATCGAACCCCAGCTCCAGCGGCCCCGGACGCAGCGGCTTGTTCCAGTCGGTCTTTCCGGTTCCGAACCCCAGATGCCATTTGCCGACCGCCGCCGTGGCATAGCCCTTGTTTTTGAACAGCTGGGCGAGCGTGAGTTTGTCGGCATCGATCAGCAACGACTGCGAATGGCTGCACGGCCCCCAGATTCCTTTGCCGCCCTGCGCCCGAAACGGATACTCCCCGGTCAGCAACCCGTAGCGCGACGGTGTGCAGACGGCCGACGCCGAGTGCGCGTCGGTGAAGCGTCGGCCTTGGGAGGCCAGCTTGTCGATATTCGGCGTCTGCACTTTCGTCGCGCCGTAGCAACCGAGATCGCCATAGCCGAGATCGTCGGCAAAGATCAAAACCACGTTTGGCGGATTCTCAGCAAGGACCACCTGCGCGGACAGAGCGGCAAGACAAAACAGGCCTGCTTCAAAAATGGTTTTTCTGTTCATCATTTTTTCACCTGTCGCGTAATGACGGTTGCGACGGTTTTGGCGATGATCCCTGCGCCCTCGGGCCCGGGATGCAATCCATCCGGAAACAGTTCCGACCGATTGCTCAACACGGTATTGAGGTCGATCACCTTGACGCCGGCCTGTTCGGAGACCTCAGTCACCAGCGGAATAATATCATTTTTCAGAACCGCATCCGTCATTTCTTTATGCGGAGAATAAATGGGGGAAGAATAGCAAATCCAAACGGTTGGTTTACGATCCAATCGTTGGAAACTGCGAATCAACTCTACATAGTTTGGAACGAACTCCGCCTTGTTCTTCCCAATATTCCCAGGGCGGGTATCATTCGTTCCGAGTTTGATGACCACTACATCCGGGTTGAACTTGAGCGCCGCTTTATATTGCGGTGCCCGCCAATACGGGGCGTGCCCCTTCTTCAACACCGTCGCCCCGTTTTTGCCAAAATTACCGACAACGTATGGATCGCCCAACAGGGTTTGAAGCTGGGCGGGATAGCTCTCCTTCGCTCGATTCTCGATCCCAAACCCATAGGTAATGCTATCCCCCACGCAGGCAACCCGGATCTGTTTCGGCTGAGCAACTGCAACGGCCGCCGCAGTTACCTGATTCAAAACCGAGCCCTCGCCTTTATCCTGAGGGTTGACCAGGCCATGGGGGCGCTGATCCGATCCGGCAACATCGACATCGCCGAGCTCGGCGCGGGTGCGCTCCGCTTCCTTCATCAATTCGGCGGCGACCTCCGGATGCGTCGAAAGCACATTCTTTTCCTCGCCGACATCGGCATCGAGATCAAACAGCAGCGGCTCTTGCAGCGTGAGGTAGGGTTTCCGCGGCCCGCCCCCGTTTTTTGCCCAGTAGGGCTGATCGGCGGTGGTGCGCGGCAGATGAATTTTCCATTGTTCGTTGCGCACGCCCTGCAGGTTTACCCCGTTGTAATAATAAAAATATTGATGCGGGCTTTGCGTGGTCTTCCCCGTCAGCAGGTCGATAATGTTTTTCCCGTCGAGCGTGCGATCCTTCGGTAGCTCGGCCCCCGCCACATGGCAGAACAAGGGGAGCAAGTCCAAGCTGGAGATCATGGCGTCCGAAACCTGCCCGGCGGGAATATGCCCCGGCCAAGAGAAGATTGCCGGAACCCGGTGGCCGCCTTCCATGGTGACATACTTTCCGCCGCGCAACGGATTCGCCGACCCGTGCCGGGCGGGGCCGTTGTCCGACATGAATACCACCAGCGTGTTGGTGGCGATTCCGGCCTCCTCCACGGCGGCCAGCACTTGGCCGACGCTGGAATCGAGTTCCTTCACGAAATCACCGAAGACTCCGCCGCCTTGCTTCCCGGAGGTTCCTTTAAAGGCACTGCTGGGCAAAATCGGATCGTGGGCAATGTGATGCGCAAAGTAGACAAAGAACGGCTCGTCGTGATCCTGCTTGATAAATTCGACGATCTCGTCGGTGTAGAGCTTCGTTACCTTTTCAAAAGGAACGTTCTTTTCCAGCACCTCGCGGTTGCGGTAGATCGTGCGTTCATCCGCTCGATCTTTTTGGGTGCTGTAATTGCTGTACAGCCCGAGGTATTCATCGAAGCCGGCATCGAGTGGATGGGAACCGTCCACATGAAATCCGAGGTGCCACTTGCCAACCATCTTTGTGCGGTAGCCGGCCGACTTCAGCAACTCCGCCAAGGTGACCTCTTCCGAAGCGATTCCGTATTGCTCATATTTCGGGAACGGGTGCCGCGAAATCGGATGCCCGCAGCGCATGGGATAGCGCCCGGTCAGCAACGCCGCCCGCGAAGGGCCGCACACATTGGCCGCCACCAGGCAATCGGTCGCGCGCAAGCCACCACGGGCCATCCGGTCGATCTCCGGGGTACCCAGCTTCGAGCCATAGCAGCCCACATCGCCATAGCCTAAGTCATCGGCCAAGATGAGGACGATGTTGGGCGGAGTCGCCAAACAGGCGGAAGCCAGGCCGACCGCGAGGGTCCTTATTAATAATTTAATCATCATCTACCCGAGTTGATTAATGGCTCTATTTCGACTTCTTCATTTTGGCAGCGCCCTTGGACGGCTTCATCAACGGATCGTCTAGCTCCATGCTCAATTTCTTAAGCGCTTCGCGCATCTGCTTCAGCTTGGCGGCGTATTCCGGATTACCGGCGAGGTCGTCCAGCTCGTTCGGATCCTTCTTCAGGTTGAAGAGGCGCTCGACGTTGGCGGTGGGATAGGAAATAAACTTCCAGTCGCCTTTGGTAATCATCCGCTGCCGGTTCATATAGGCCCCGTAGATTTCCGGATAGTGCCCGGTGGTTTCCCCGCGCAGCAGCGGCAGCAGGCTTTTAAAATCAACCCCTTCCAACGGTGCACCGGCGACCTCCAGCGAAGTGGCCATCACATCCTGCAGATAGATCGGTGCATCGATTTTCACCCCCGGCTTCACATCCGGTCCGACGACCAGAAACGGCACGCGCACACTGTGGTCGTACATGTTTTGTTTCCCGCTAAAACCATGATGACCACAGGCCAACCCATGGTCGGCGGTAAAGACGACATAGGTGTTGTCGGCCTTGCCGGTTTTTTCCAACGCCTCGAAGATCCTGCCAATCTGATCGTCCATGTGGGTGATGATGGCGAAATATTCCTGGCGATTGACCTTCACGGCATATTCGGTGCGCGGATAGGGCATCAGCTTTTCATCGCGCAACCCCAGTCCGCAAACCTTATCGGCATACGGGTATTGGGGCAGGAAGTTTTCCGGCAGCTTGATGCGGTCGAGCGGATAGCGGTCGATGTATTCCTTCGGCGACTGACGCGGGTCGTGCGATGCATTGAAGGCCAGATACATAAAGAAGGGTTTGTCGTCCTTCGCCGCCGTTTCAAGAAACTCCACGCTGTCGTTGGCGACCACCTCGCTCCAGTGCGTGCCGCCTTCCCAGAACCCGCCGTTGGTGGTGTCCCAGGGTTTCCATCCCTTCTTGTAGTGCTCTTCATCGATCGGGCGGCCGTAGCCGTAACCCTTGGGCTTGGTGCCGTCGGCCGATCCCTTGCTACGGAAATCGCTTGGCATTCCGCCGCGGACATTTTTGGCGGTCTGGAAAAGATCCTCCGCCTCCGCGCCGGGAACATGCCACTTGCCGGTCATATAGGTTTGATAGCCCGCCGCCTGCATGCGCTGCGCCCACATGCTTTTCTCTTTGACGCCCGTTTTTACACCCGCCTGGGCATTCCAGACAAAGCGTCCGCAATTGAGCATCGATCGGCTGGCCGCGCAGACCGCCCCGCCCCAGGCGCCCATATTGTAGGCGTGCGTAAAGCTGGCCCCGTTTTCAACCAGCCTATCGAGATTCGGCGTATCAATGTCCAGCATGCCGGCCGCACCGATGGTTTCGTAACTCATGTCGTCCGCAAAAATAAAGACTACATTCGGCTGCTCGGCTTGCACCGGGTGTGCTCCGGCCACAAACAGGCATGAGGCCGCCATGGCCATGATTCGATACGTTCTTTTCATGATTAGTTAGCTCTCGTTGTTAAGGGTTTGGCATTGGCCATGAATCCGGCGGGACGGCTGTTTTGGGCCAGCTCTTCCTGAAAGGTTTCCGCACACCTAAGAAGACGCTCGGCAACCTCGGGATGGGACGCCAGAACATTCTGCTTCTCGCCCATGTCCGCATCCAAATCATACAACGCCATCATCGGGGAACTCGAACCCTTGCCCCGGGATCCCTTGCCGTTGCCCTTTGCTTTGCCGAGATGCAGCTTCCATTGGCCTGAGCGAACCGCCTTGAGGTCATTCCCCTTGTAATAGAAAAAGGCCTCGTGGGGGCTTTCCGCACCCCCGGTCAACACGGGGAAGATATCCTTGCCATCGATCACGCGGTCCGTCGGGATTTCGGCGCCGGCGAGTTTGGCGAACGTCGGCAGCAGATCCATGGCCGTCATCAGTTCATCGTTCACCTGCCCCGCCGGGATTTTCCCGGGCCAGCGGATCACGGTCGGCACCCGCATTCCGCCTTCGAAGGAACTGCCCTTCTTGCCCGACAGCGGTGCCGCACTTCCAACCGACGGCCCGTTGTCCGACGTGAAAACCACCACGGTGTTTTCATCGATTCCGTTCTGCTTCAGGGCATCCAGGATTTGCCCGACCGACCAGTCGATCTCGTTGATGGCATAGTTGTAGATTTTATCGCGCGTTAAATAGTCGATACGCGTTTCATGCTTAAGCTTGGTTTTGACCGCATCCGGCACCGGCTCCATGAAAGGCGGCGACAGATGGATGGGCCGATGCGGGATCGGATGCGGAATGTAGAGGAAGAACGGTTCGTCCTTATGCTTCCCGATGAATTCGACGGCCCGCCCGGTGATCCGCTTCGTGAGATAGTCCGCATCGGGTTCCTCTTCAATCACCGTCTCCATTTCCATCAGGGGAAGCGGAGGGAACCTATGCTTTTTGTCATTCAGGTGAAACGGGTGGATATCGTGGCTGTAGGGAAGGCCGAAGAATTCGTCGAAGCCCTGGCGGGTCGGCAAAAAGTCCGGCTGGTCACCGAGGTGCCACTTGCCGAAGATAGCGGTTTTATAACCGGCCGTTTTCAGCACCTCGGCCAGGGTGGTTTCCTCCGGGTTCAGGCCATTCTTATCCCCGGCGAGAAAGACGCCGGCGGCCAGGCCGATGCGCTTCGGGTAGCACCCGGTCATCAGGGCCGAGCGCGACGGTGTGCAGACCGAACCCGCCACATAGAAACTCGTCAGCTTCGCGCCCTCTTCCGCCATCCGGTCGATGCGCGGAGTCTTGACCTGCTTTCCCCCGAAACATCCCAGATCGGCATAGCCCTGGTCGTCGGTTAGAACGATGACAATATTGGGACGCGTTGAGAGCGATGCAGCAAAACACGAATGGATTAACAGAAGACCGCAAAGAACGCGAAGACCTGAATCCTTCGCGCTCTTTGCGACCTTTGTGTTTAAGAAACCCGTTGCATGCATGGTGTAGCTTAAAAGGCGCTTTTAATGACATCCAGCTTGGCGCCGAGCAACTTGCGCGCAAGTGGATCGAGCTCCGCTTCCGCCCCCTGGATATGGAAGGTCCGCTGCACGTGCCGCATGGTTTGGCCGGGTTTAAGGGCGGCGGCGGGCGAAGAGGTTTCGAGTTCATAGAACGGCCCCAACGGAGCAACGCCCGGCTCGGGCGAACCGTCGTTGTAGGAGTTGATCACGTCGCCGGCATAGGGTTCCTTCTGCTGTTCCCACATGGAGTTAACGAAACCGTTCGGTGCGTCCTGCACGTTGTAGGTGACAATATTGAGCACCTGCCCGGCGGCATCGTAGCTGCCGGCAATGCCCTTGGAGCGTTGCGGGCTGATGCCGATCTTGCCGCGCCGCGTGCCGTCGCCCTTGAAAAACAGTTTTTGCTTTTCGACCCGCAGGTATTCCGGCGGAACCTTGCCGAAGTAGGTGTCGTTCACTCTCGGGCCGAGTTCCTTCTCGCCACCCTGTTTGAACGGGATCACGACGGTCGTTTCGGGCGACGGGTTGTACATGCCCAGCATCCAGATCGAGAGCAAGCCGGTTTCCGGTTTCCATTCATTGGACCCCGTGTTGGTGATCCGGTTATCCGTTTCATAGCCGACCATGCGCAGCCCCTTGCCAAGCTCAACGCCCAGCATTTCCTCGGCATCGTCCTTATCAATCAATTCTATGGTGCGCTCGATGCCCACCTTGAATTCGGCTCCGCCGTAGTTGACCAGCTCAGCACGGTGTTTGAAAGTAACGGAATCGTCATCCTGTTCGACCACCTCGAACGCTTCGGTATCAATAACCGCTGGTGTCTGCCAATCGGAGAATTCAAATTGGGTTCCCGGCTTGAAAAAGAGCGCGTACTGCCCACCTTCCGGCCCGAGCCAAAAGCGTTCCTCCCCACCGAAGATATAGATGTGCTCTTCGAGCCGGCCTTTCTTCTCTTCCTCCGAAAGGAATCCGTTCTCGATGACCGGGCGGTTGATCCAGCCAAAGCTCGGACCGGCCTGGCGGTCGAAGGTGCTGGTCATCACACGCCCCTGGTAAACGGGCGCCACCGCCACCGCCGCATCGCCGTCTTTCAACAGGACGATCGGTGTATGCTGTTTCATGAACGCCACATCGTCGGCAAACGCGCCGCTTCCTCCGGTGTCCGTCGTTGCGCAACCGGAAACCAACCACAGAGCCGCGCCGCCCAATCCTGCCATCATTTGCATCGTCTTCATCTTATTCCCCTTTCTCTACATCAAACCTATGAATGAAAGGCAGGTTGCCCTTTCCTTTCGCACGTCCAATCTCAACGCCCCACTCCGGAAGGTCGCCGGTTCCGCTCTGGGTGAACGCCTCGGGGCGGTAGGCCCCGCCGGCCCACGGGCCTTTGACCACGGTGTGGGTCTTCGAGAAGTGTACGCCGTCTTCGGAATAGAGGATTGAATTGATGATATCCTTCGGTCCGGTGGTGCCGATCATGGCGGCAACGCCCGTCCCCTGGGGCCAAACCAGCACTTCGTGGTTCCCGGGAATCACCGGGTTTTCCGGATGCCTCACATAGGGGCCTTCGGGTTTGTCGGCAATGGCCAACCCCATCTGGGTCTGCCCGGGACTTTTGCCCAACTGACGCCCTTTGTAGTAGAACCAATATTTCCCTTCGCGGACCACCAAGCAGGCGTCATCAATCAGGTGGCTGTCGAAGTCCGCTGGATTGTCGCTGTTCTTCAACGCCGGATTGGTGGCGAGCCGCTCCCACGGGCCGTCGGGGGAGTCCGACACGGCAATGCCGATCTTCGAATCCGGGTTGAAGGGCTTTTCATGGTATGACCGGGACGTCCCGGTATAGAAGAGCCAATATTTTCCTTCGGCCACGAGAATGTTCGGCGTGAACACACTGGCCCCTTCCCAGCTCCCCGGCGCGCCCTTGGCCAACGACTCCCCCTTTTCCGTCCAGTTCACGCCATCCAACGAAGTCGCATACCAAACGGTGGCATCGTAGCCGGGAGAGATGGTTCCCTTCGAATACCACACATAGTAGAGGTCGCCCACCTTGATAATGTCGCTCGGGTCCCGGCGCATGACGCCCTTTTCCAAACCGATGCCCTTCAGCTCGGAATGGGTCACCACGACCTTTTTCATCTCCGCCTGCGCCGTTGCGGCCACGCCCGCAACCAGGCCGATTGCCATCCATGCCATTTTCCATTTCATCCTAAAACTCCTATTCCACAGTCCGGTTCTAATAACTTAGCTTGCCGCCTCTTGATGGTTTCTGACGTTCGCTCTCCCACCACTCCCGGGGGCCTTCCTTTTCAATATCCGCCCAAAGCTTGAGGAGAATGCGTTTCATCTCCTCCGTCTTTTCGGGCATCTTGGTTGCCAGATCGTTTTCTTCCTTCCAATCCTTCTGGACTTCGTAGAGTTGGAACTTCGTCAGCGTCTCGTCGGCGATCATCTTCCAATCGCCGACCCGCATGGCAACCCGTTCATTCGGGCCGGAAACATGCGTGCGCCAGAACATGGGGATTTTGCGTTCAACCGGCTTGCCCTGCAATGCGGGAAGCATGTTGACGCCGTCGATCGTGCGATCCTTCGGCAACGGCAGGCCGGTGATGGCGAGCACGGTGGAGAAGACATCGCTTCCGATCACCGGCACATCGCTGACGGAGCCGGGTTTGATGTTTCCGGGCCAGCGCGCCAACCCCGGAACGCGGATGCCGCCTTCGTATTCGCTGCGCTTGTTCCCGCGCAGACCGCCGCTCGAACCGCCGTATGCGGGAACCGGACCGTTGTCGGAAGAGAAATACACCAGGGTATCATCGCTCACCCCGGCCTGGTCGAGCGCATCGAGAATCATGCCAAGCCCATGGTCCATCTGGGTGATGTTCCCCATATACTTGCTGTTTTCATGCCCCTTGTAGAGCGCCTCGAAACGCGGATCGGTGGCGATCGGCGAATGCGGTTCATGAAACCAGACGGTCAGCGCAAACGGTTTTTTCGGATCGTGGAGATCCTTGAGCCAATGCACGGCCTCCCCTGCCACCAGCGGGGCGGAATAACCTTGCAGCTCGCCGAGCGGTTCGCCGTTGCGGACAAAGTTGGCCGGGTTTTTGTGGCTGGGTTCGGCGTTGTTCTGGGTGTAGAACCAATAGTCGTAGCCATGCTCCCCGGGCTGGGGGAATTCCGGCTTGTTGAACTGGTTCTTCGAAAGCAGGTGCCATTTCCCGACGTGGCAGGTTTCGTAGCCAATGCCTTTCAACAGCTCCGGATAGGTGATTTCGCTGGCGCGGAGGTGCGCCTGGCCATTTCCGGAGAGATGGCGGTAGACCCCGTTGCGGTACGGCGTACGGCCGGTGAGGATGGCGGAGCGCGAAGGCGAACAAACACCGCAGGCGGAATAGCACTGGGTCAGCTTCACCCCTTGCGCCGCCAACCGGTCCATGTTCGGCGTCTGAATCAGCTCGTTGCCAAAGGTTCCGGAATCGCCCCAACCCATATCATCGGCAATCACCACAACAATATTCGGTTTCTTCGTCGCCGCATGGGTGACACCCCCCAGAAGCAAACATAATCCCAACCCTACAATCCGTTTCATCTGAATCCTTTCATCTTATGCACAGCCCAATCACTTTTCGCATCACCATCCCGACCAACGCGTATCTTGGATGGATTCGCCTCCAAGTTAAAATCTTTATTCCACTCTTCTTCCGCCTCGGGACCTCCGTCTGGACAGGCTGGGCCCACTGCGGCTTCGTTGCGCTCCCCATTGGTGCCGGATTTTCCATTCCCAATAAAATTATCACTGACGCTGCGATTCATTCAACCAGCCGATCCGCCAAAAGCCTTGACCTTCGGATGCATCGACATAATCGCTGTATGGCGAAGCCGGAAGAAAGGGATCCCGGCTGTTGCTGTCCGCAAGGTTTGAAGTATTTCCAATACAGTACCCCAGCCCCGGCGTCCCGCTAAAATGCATCTAGACCTTGAAAGCCGGCTCATCTCCACCGCCGCCACCGCCGTTGCGTCCGACCACGAAACGGATCATGTCGTCTTCAGTCACGGTCACATGGGTGAGGTGGCATACCAAACGGTCGCATTATAGCCGGGGAAAATCGTTCCTTTTGAGTGCCAAAAATCGTAGAGGTCGCCGACCTTGATCACGTCGCTGGGATCAACAAACTCAAACCTAACCTATAAATCTGTTCTCCTTTCCCTAAAACCACTCGTATAGAGAGCTTCAGTACACCTTTTACCAAACAAACAAAGTACCATTACATCCCCATTATACGCCATAGCCTGAAAAGGGTATTCTCCAGCGAAGGCTCTTCTCCATCCGTTACGGGCGGGTTTGGCCGCCGCTTCTAATAGCCGTCAGCTCATCGGCCATGGTGGTTGCGATGTCGGGATAGTTCGTTACCACATTGACCGTCTGCGACAGGTCATTTTCCAGATCGTAGAGCTGGGTGGTGGGCGCACCGGCAACATAGTTTCCATTTTCATCGATATCGCTGTTTTCAAGCCCCGTCCAGGCCACGGCACCCGGGCCGCCCTGGTCTCCGCCAAATCCCGCATCGCCGCGCCGGGGAATGTACATCCAGTTGCCCTTGCGGAAACTGACACCGGAATCGTATCTGGGTTGCAACAGCAGGGTGTCGCGAATTGGAGCAGCGGGATTGCCCAGGAAGGCGGGCAGCATGTTAAAGCTGTCAAGCCCCTCACCCTCTTCCAATCCGCGGCCGGTGATGGCGGCAAAGGTGGCCAGGAAATCGACCGAGCTCATCAGTTCACCGGAAATGCTGCCCGCTTCGATTTTACCCGGCCAGCGGGCAATCAGCGGAATGCGGTGCCCGCCTTCCCAGACGCCGAACTTCCAGCCCAGCAGATCGCCGTTTTGTTTATGGCCGGCGTTCCATGCCGTCTTTCCGCCCTCAACCGTATTGCCGTCGCCATTGAGCATGCCGCCGTTGTCGCTCGTCACGATGATCAACGTGTTTTCAGCCAGCCCCAGCGCATCGAGCGTGTCCATCACCTGACCGACAATCCAGTCGAACTCGTGGATAAAGTCGCCGTAAAGCCCGCACTGGCTGGTGCCGATCCAGCGCGGATCCGGTGTAAAGGGATGGTGGATCTGCGTGGTCGGCAGATAGAGGAAAAAGGGATGATCCTGATGTTCCTCGATCCACTGTGTTGCCCTCGCCGCCCACTGGTTGCCGAGATCATAGTCGCGGTACAGCAGGTGGGCGGCCTCGCCGCCGGACATTCCGGTCATGGTTTTCAGGGGATAATACAACACATTGGTCGCCTGGCCGCTGGCCACCAGCGGATCGGCGGGATCAAGACCCACCACCCGATGGTTTTCGACGAATACATAGGGCACCCCGCTGTTAACCTTGGGGACACCGAAATAGGAATCGAAGCCCACCTCCAGCGGGCCGGGTTTCAGGTCGCCGTTCCAGTCGGGTCCGGAGTACCCGAAGCCCAGGTGCCACTTTCCAATGATGGCCGTTTCGTAGCCTTCGGATTTCAGCATGGAAGGAACGGTTGTCCTGCCCACCGGAACCATCAGCGAAGCCGACGTGGCGGCAGGCCCCCAAATATTATGGCGGAAAGGATAGTCGCCGGTCAGCATGCCCAGGCGCGACGGCGTGCAGACGGCGGACGCCGAATGGGCGTCGGTAAACCTGCGCCCCTCCGTGGCCAGGCGATCAATGTTGGGGGTCTGCACCTTGGTGGCGCCGTAGCAACCGAGGTCGCCGTAGCCCAGGTCGTCGGCATAAATGATAATGATGTTGGGATTCTTCCACTCCAGCCCCAGGCGGTAAAACTCGGACTCGCCGCTCATATCAACCGGAACGGTCACGTCAACCGGATTGTTCGTTCCTATTTCCGCAACAACGTCCGGCGGATTCCAGACACCCGCTTGATTGGTCGCCAAAGTTTTCCAAGCATTGGACGCCGTCAGATCCGTGATCGACTGGAGATAGTAGACCATGTCCATGGCGTTGGTATTGCGTTTGAACACAATCGAGCTTCCATCCAGAACGAACGGATGGCGGGAAGCGGGATTGGTCGGGTTCGATCCCGTGGCCCATTCATAGGCATTGCCTGCACGGTCGCCGTCGGCATCCTGGCTTGGACGGTACAGCGTATTGGTCAACCCATGGCGACCGGCCCAGTCGTCGTAATGGGACGGTGGCCCCGGTGGAGGCGGCGCCCATGGATTGTTGGTGGTCGCGGTGAGTTGCAAAGCGGCAATGGCCGAAATATCCATCCCGCCATCAATGGGAAACGAGGTAATGACGATTTCCCCAGCCGGACTGCCCACCGCCTCGAACGTCACATACGCGGAGGCGCCAATTTCGACGGGCGAAGCGTTGAAAGTCCGCTCCCCGATCGTCCAGGCGGTGTCGGTGTTTCCGCCCGTGGCCGTGTTCGCCTGCCCCAGCGTGATGTCGTAGGACAGGTTTGTATCCAGCCCGGCAAAGATGAGTGTGAATGTGCCGTCGGATGTGCCGCCGTCGCCGTCGGTCAGCCCCACGCTGGAGAGCAGTGCATCATCCAGGGCAGTGTCTGGAAATGCAGGCGTACCGGCCATGAGATCCGGAGCCGTCGAATCATCCGTTGCGGCCGTCCATGAAAAACTAATGCCCTCAAGGGTGTTGCCTGCCGTGTCGACCATCGTGTCTGCCGCAAAGCTTCCGGATGCGGTGGTTGAGACCACGTTCCAGTTGTCGGCAGCCGCCGAACCGTCGGCAACACCGAAATCGATGCCCAGCACCGTCCCGTTCGTAATGGGTTGAGGCATCTGGTTTGTCGCCGGCAACACCTCCACCTGGAAACCCGCCACGCGCATGCTGTCCCAGTTGTCGGTGGCGGCCGGGACGTCAACGACTGCAACGGAGAAGGAGCCGGTGGCACCAATGGTCAGAGCGGAAGTATTCCCCGTAAAACCATCCTCCAGATCATATCCCTCCTGGGCGTCGGCATTACCCACCCAAGTCAAATCATCAACCAAACCAGTAGAGTCGGCCTGATCCCTGCCGGCAAGGCTGACTCCGTTCACGGCAATGAGATCGTCCGCGGTAATGGTGTAGGCTGTATCGGCAACCTCTGCAACGAAACCCACGAAGGTAAACCCGGTGACACTGCCGGCGGCGGAACCTCCGAGGTCGGAAAAGGAAAACGTCAAGGCCTCGCCGAAGTCTAGCCGACCGCTGTTGGAACCATTGGAGCCCCACCCCTGCTCGCGTTGATCGAGCGTTGCCCCGCCGACGACGGCCACCGTGATATCCAGCGTCAGCGCCCCATTTCCATACAGATCGTAATCATCATAGGTATAGCTCGATTGATCGTTTCCCGGAAACGGCCCCGAAGCCGAAGCGGTCGTAAAATCAAGCGTCACAACTTCCGCCCGCACACCTACCGTCAGCGCCAGACACGCCGTCGCCAGGAATCTGATGATTTTTTTCATAAAGTTTATGATTACTCCCGCAGTTCGATTCTCCAGAAGCCCTGCTCTTCCGAGACATCTACGTGCACGCCATAAGGCGAGGTCGGAAGATAGGGTAGCTCGTCGACCACGTTCCAACCATTGGAAGCGGTAAGATCAGAAGTCTGTTCGATGCAGTAGCCCTGCCCCGGCGTCCCGCTAAACTGCAGCATGGCCGTTCCGTCGGGGAAAAAAGTCCCCGATCCAATGGTTGCGGCATGCGCGGCGGGATCCGCACTGACCTCAAACCCAAGCGAAGCACGCAAAGCGATCTCGTCGCCATCGATGCTGCCGTTGCTTCCAACCACAAAGCTGATCGTGTCGCCTGCAGTCGCAGTCACATTGGTGAGGTTGAAGCTACCGTCCGCCAGCAACAACCGTCCGGCGGAACCCGTTGCCAAAAACAGCTCCGTGTCATTATGGAAAACCTGTACGCTTACGGAGTCGTCCGACGTGCCGCCGACGAGGTCGCGGAAGCTTCCGCTGATGGTGGCGCTGGTCTTTCCAAAGGAAACATCATTCTCCTCGATGGTATAACGGACGATCACATACCCATCGCCGGGAACCACCAGCAGGTCTGTTCCCACGACACCGTTATTGGCGGTGTTCGCCGAATCAATGACGTAGCTTCCCGCATCGGCACTGCCGATCAATGCGGCGGCACCGCTTCCGGCAAAGCCGGTGTTGCCTTCCGATCCGACCACCGTGTTGAAGGTCATCGCCGCCTCGGAGCCGCCGATGGGTGCCGAGGCTTCCAGATAGTCCCAACCATACGGCAATACGGAGCCGTTGATAAACTCATTCGCCGCATCGACCACGCCGCCCATGCCCTGACGCGTTGCGCCCCGCCCTTTTTCGGCAGCCGTCAGCGTATTCCAGTCCGGGACATAGCTATAGTCCGACTCGTTATTGACGATGGTCGGAACCTCGGGAAACAGCGTACCGGTTCCCCGCTGGCCGCTACCCCAAACCATGATTCCCGTCGCTGGATCCGGGTTGCCGAGTTCAAGGACAATGCTCTCCGCCAGGTTGCTCAAGGCCGCCACGATATCCGGATTTGCGGCCGAAACATCCGTATCCTCATGCACATCCGTCGACAGATCGTAGAGGCTATAGGTTGATGGCGGCGGCTTGATCTGATCCCACCAAGGCAATTGATATTCGGTGCGCGGAACATGCAGTTTCCAATCGCCGGAACGGACACACTGCAGGTTGTCGCCGGTGTAGTAGTAGAAAGGCTCATCCGCGTCTCGGTCGATCTCATCATCGGTCAGCAGCGGCACCAGGCTGGTTCCGTCATAGACCCGGTCGTCCGGAACCTCCGCCCCGACCAGCTCGCTCACGGTCGGGAACAGATCCATCGCCCAGACCTGCGGAGCATCCAGCACCGCCGGCGTCTGCACCTGGCCTTTCCAATATACGATGAACGGAACCCGGTGCCCGCCCTCCCAGGTGACGTATTTGGAACCGCGGAAGGGCGCGTTGGCATAATTGGATGGCGGCACCGCGCCGTTGTCCGACGAAAAGACGATCATGGTGTTTTCCAGAATGCCCTGGGCCTCCAGCTCAGCAACCATCTGGCCCATGCCCCAGTCCACTTCCTTGAGCACATCGGAGCGTTCCCCGCTACCGGTGGAACCGTCAAAGGCATTCCCCTCGCTAAAAGGCGTGTGCGGATAGTTATGCGGATAATAGATGAAAAACGGCCGATCCCTGTTTTCGCGAATATGCTCCCGGACGCGTTGCGTGTAGAGGGAGGTCAGGATCGTTTCCGGGAATGTGGAATAAATGACCTCATTGTCATCGTAGACTTCGCCGCCGTTCCCCCAGGTTCCCAGCCAGCGGTCGAACCCCTGGTTGAAGGGAAGGAAAACGTCCTCCGTACCCAGATGCCATTTCCCGATCATAAACGTTTTGTAGCCCTGGCTCCGGCATTGTTCAGCAATCGTGATCTCATCCGGATCAAGTCCCAGAAACCAATGATTCTGGAAGGGTTCATTCACGGCCATGGGGATGCCGCAGCGCTGCGCATAGGCACCGGTCAGGAACGCCGCCCGCGAGGGCGAACAGACATTCGCGGCCGAAAGGAAGGTGGTGAACCGCAGTCCATCCGCCGCCATGGCATCGAGGTTGGGCGTGTCCAGTTTGGTCGCCCCATAGCAGCTGATATCGCTGAAACCCATGTCGTCCATCAGGACAAAAATAATGTTCGGCTTATCGGTCGGGTCGCGCGGGGCGGTCGGCAGGCCGTCCCAAATCCGGATATCATCGAGCCAGAAGCCCTGGTTATCGGTTGCGGCTCCGGTGATTTCCCAACGCAGCGAAGTGAGGGTTTGCGATGAATTGAGCACGGGGCCCTCCTGCTCCGTCAGGCTCGACCCGCTGAAAGAGATGTTGGTACCGGAGAGCACAATCCGGAAATCCTGCAGGCCGGAGGGCGGGCCGGAGTTTTCCGTAATCCAGCGCAACGGAACAAAACCCATGGATTCATCGCCGTCATCGGTGGTCACGGTTACGGTGTTCAATGTGTTGTCGGAGTTCGAATCAACCTTCAGGCGGAAGATTTCGTTCGTGCCGTCATATCCGGTCAGCGTGGTGTGCTTGTCGCCTGCGGTTGCGGAAGCGCGGGCGGCCAACATCTCAAAACCGATCGCTACGTCGGTGGCGGAAAAACCGAGGCCACCACCATCCAAAACCAGCTCCACGAAATCGCCCTGAGCCGAAGCCCCGTCCATCAGATAAAGGAAGCCGCCAATGTTTTCATCAAACCGGCGCGTATCGGACAACGAGGCCTCCCAGCGGCCGCCGATCGTCACCGCATCAAGCTTGTCAATCGTTGCAACGGCTTCCGAAGCGGTGGGGTTAAAAAACACGGTTACGTCTTCGGGAAGTTCCGGCGCAGGCGGAAGCTCGGTCTCCGGCGGGACATCCGTGGCCACCAGCGCCAGCTGAGCCAGGCCGGACTGCCGGACATTGTCCGTAAGCGTTACCGTCAGCGTACCCCCCGAAGACATCAGACTGAAAAACTCAACATAGCCATTGCCCTCGGTGCCATCGGCGATTTGAGAGCTGACACCGGGAACAGACCAGGTGGTTGAAAAATTTTCCGGGCTCGAGCTGCGGGAAAGCCCGCCGGAAAGGTAATAGTACAGGCTGTCATCCAGACCGGTGAAGGATAGTGTAACGCTATCGGCTGCGCTGGCATCCGCACTCAGGAAGCCGTCGGCATAAACCTCGGCGTTTGTTGCATCGATATGGAGCAGCCCGGCCGTCGATGCCACATTGTTGATATTGTCGTACGGGTTGGTCGATGTCACCTCCAGGCCAACATCCACGGCGGAACCATCCGAAAAGAGGATGAGATTGCTGATGGATAGGTTGCCGCTGTGAATGACGTTGTAGTTGCCGCCCGGAACGGTTGTCCCGAAGTCCACCCGGATCACATCGCCCGGCTCGATCGGCGGCAACGGCGGCGTGAAGGCAGCTAGCGCCAGGTCTCCAATAGTGGCATGCGAAGCGTCATTTTCGCGGATCACATAGATCACCAGATTGCTGCTGCCATCGGTTTTAAGACCGGTCAACGTGCCATAACCGGTACCGCCATCTGAATCCGTGGTATAGCTTTGCCCATCGGCCTGCCAGATGGCGTTGAAGTTGTCGTTATCGTTGTCGTATCCCCCCGTAAGATCATACGCCAGGGCCGGATCAAGCCCCGAGAAGGTCAGAACGAAATGCCCTCGCGTAAGAGGATCGACCGTACCGTCCGTCAGCCGACCGGTGCTGGCGCTGTCGTTTGAAAGCAGCCGGTCGGTCGAAGCGGCCTCCCCCGAATCGTCGCCCGTCTTGTTCTCTACACTGAAGCCCACACCGGCGACATCGGCGCCGGTCGTGTCCTTCAAGGTTCCGATAAAGGACTCGGTGACCCCATTTGAAATCACCACATCCGTGTATGCATTCAACGCCGAGGAATCGGTCCCGAAATCAATTTCAATGGTTTGCCCCACGGAAATTCCCGCCAGGGCCGCACCTGCGACCCCCAACCCCGATAGCATGGCTATGATTTGTTTCATCGTTTACTCCTGAAGCATTGCTTCATGCGTGAATCGTTTTGTTCAGCCCGGATGTTGCTTAACGTGCGGGGGGAGCCACCACGTAGTGGAGGCTCTACCGGTAAAGCCTGCACTACGTGCTGGCTTCCCGTCCCAGGAGAGCACGTATGAAACGATCCTGCATTTATCGCTTCGCTCCCCTCCCCCCACAAAAAAAGCCGCCCCATAAAAAACAGGCGGCTTTTACATTCGGCAAAAGAATGCTTACAGCATAAACCGGCGGCGAATAAACAGAACCGCTCCACCGAAGGCCGCAACCAGACCCAGCGTTCCCGGTTCCGGGATGGCCTGCAGCGTCATGCCGGCTATCGTAATGTGAGCAGCACTTTCAACACCCGTTAACGAAATCAACAAGTTGCCGGATCCATCAGTAGAGAGCCCCGTCAAGCTCGCAAAACCTCCACCTGAACCGTCAACACCTGTCGTCACGGATTGCCCATCAGCAGCAAAGGTTTGATTAAAGTTTGCGTTGCCGTTATCAAAACCCGCCGAAAGGTTGTAAGTAAGGCTGTTATCGAGGCCAGTAAAAGTGAAATACATAAAATCCACCCCTGCAGACAATGTCCTGCCGCTAGCATCGTTGCAAATGATTGCGTCGCCGTATACGGAAACATCGGACATCAGGGTGCCATCACCTACGATTCCGTCAGCCGAGTCCGTTGCTGCAGCCAAACCAAAATCCCAGGCAATCTGATCGGCATTCTGCCAGCTAAAACCTACGCCGGTCACAGCAGCACCCGTGATATCAATCAGGGTATTATCCGTAACAATGCCATCGGCAGCATATCCGAGCGTCGTATTATTACCGCCAGCCCCTCCGATTACGTTGAATTGCACTGCACCGACAGCATTACTAGCGCCGAAGTCAATACCGATGATCTGCCCTTCAATGATGGCTGCCTGAGCCGCAACCGCGAGTCCCAGCCCCAACACTATTCCCATTGTTTTTTTCATTTTGTTTTCCTTTTTTTCTTATCAGGTAAAGCCTCACGCCTTACCTGATTTGACCGTGTATTCTGCCACAATCTGAAATTTTGTCATATGGCGCGATCGCGCCACACGGAGGGCCTTGCGGCCCTCCCTCCAAACGCTTAGTTACTCAGCTTGTAGAAGAACTGGGTTTCGTCTCCGATGGAAATGGTAACCGGCGAAGGTGCGTTTGTTGCCACGCCCCAATTCGGGTACACTAGGTCGGCATTGGTCAGCACGTTGTAGGAGCCGCCAGTATCCCAAGACATGATGAGTGATCCGCCGGAAACGGAAGCGCTAATCACCGGAGGCTCCGTTGATCCAGCCGAAAATGCGGTCAGTGTCATTGCACCTACGGTAATATGAGCAGCGGCACCAACACCGGTTGCTGAAATTACCAGATTGCCGCTGCCGTCCGTACCCAGACCGGTCAGATTTACATAACCAGCCCCGGCAGCACCGGTATTGGCGGTTTGGGCTGATTGTCCATCGGCACTCCAAAGAACATCGAAGTTTGCGTTGTCACGATCAAAGCCGGCGGAAAGGTCGTACACCAGCGAGTCATCCAAACCGGTGAAGGTGAAATACATAAAATCAACACCCGCCGTTAAAATCCTGCCGGAAGCATCGTTACAAATAAGGGCGTCAGCGAACACCGACGCATTGGTGATCAGTGCTCCGTCACCATCCGTACCGAGTTCCCCTACGCCGCCTAAGCCATAATCCCAGGCAATTTGACCGGCATTCTGCAAGATGAATTCAACGCCTGACACGGGAGCATTCTCGATATCGACAAGTGAACTGTTCGTGATGGCGGCATCGGCAGCAACTCCAGGGGTCGTGTTGTTGCCACCATACGGACCCATTTGGTTAAAGACCGTTGCTCCTGCCGGAGTGGTTGATCCAAAGTCGATGCCAATAGTCCACTCCTTAGTCATCTCGGCGGCTTTATTAAAGATGACATCCACGGCCAGATCTGCGGTATTCGTTATGCCGGATCCGGTTTCGGTCCAAGAGATGACCACCGTAGCATCTGCAGTATCCCCATGAGCAGCCAGCGAACCGTCATTCGTATACGTCACGACGACCTCTTGAGTTGTTGTGCCCGAACTCAGAGTAAAGCTGTCCGGAGCAACGCTGAAACCATTCGTTGCCACTATGGAAACAATTTCCACATCCGCAGAGATCGTACCTTCGATATAGGTTGCAATAACCGAACCGTTAGTGCTCGTGGCCGGATCTTCCAACGTCAGCGAGAGCGAAGTCGGAGCCACTGAAACACTACTGGGCTCATTAATGTAGGTTGCGTTTAACGCCGCTTCCGAAGTGTTGGTTACGCCTGAACCCGCTTCAGTCCAGGTGACCACCAGCGTGGAATTCGTGGACTCGCCGTTGGCAAGGCCGATGGACGTGTTGTCGAAGGTGACCGTGATGGCTTTATTCGTATTAGCCGTACCCAGCAGCGTGCCGCTGACATTGGATGCACTGAATCCGGCATCCGCCACCGCTGAAATAAGTTCAACATTGCTCGCGGACAGGCCCTCAAGATACACGGCATTAATGATGTTGTTGGTCGTCATTTCGGGGGCAACCACGTCAAACGAGAGGGAATCCTGATCCAGCTTGATTGCACCGCCAGGGAACGTGACCGCGGTGGTTTCATCAAAGGTCATCCCGGCAAGCGACGACCCCTGGGTCGCCAAACGCTGCTGGCCTTCAACGGAGAAGGTACCGCCCGATCCATCGGTGGTAATATCGAAAAAGACCATGCCGACGCCATCACTGCCCGCGGGGAAGTCCTCCAGGTTGGTGACGGCCACCGCGGTTCCGCCACCGACCGACAGGCGTAGCCCGATCGGCGACCAGCGACCATCCGTGGAGCCTTCATTCCCGGTCATCAGGCCAAGGCGGAACGTGCCCGGGGCGCCGCTGTCGATTGAAAAGGTTACGATCTCGGTCCAGTTGCTCGCACCGCTCCCAAGAGCAACGGCCATACCAGAGTTCCAATCCACCGTATCGGTGTTCGGCGGCGCGGTCGGGTCATCGGTTGGGGTATAGTCGTATACGGCAGTCGAGGTAAAGTTGCTGCCGGCGTCAACACTGGTCACCCAGTCCGGTAGATCCGCAGTATGTACGGAGAAAGGCTGGTTGTTGATCAGCTCGGAGCTGCCATTCCCGAAAAAGAAATAGCCGTGCGAGCCGTAGACATTATCCAAGTTGAGGTCGAAACTTTTTGGTTCTCCGGTTGAGCGGAAACCTCGCGCTGCGGCATACTCTTCATCGAAGTTGTCGCCATCGCCCACCAGCCCGATCGTCGGTGCCGCGTGTGCTCCCGACGCAATGGCGATACTGCATACTAGTGCCCATCCTGTTTTTTTCATTTCATCTCTCCATTTTTGGTTTTCATACACTGCCGTACTGGCAAACGTTCAACATCCTTTGAACCAGTAGCTAATAAAATCCCACTGACCGCGATTTTTGCCAATCGCCTGAAAAGGGTATTTTGGAGCACTTTTTTGCATCACTGGCGTAGCATGGTGATCTGCGCCGTGTATTCCCGACGTGCGGGAAACGGCGCAGAGCACCCTTCTACATAGTGCCTAATTAACGGACGGCTTTAATGCGGAACATGGCAGCATTGGTTTCCGCAGAGACGGTTCCGTTCCAGGCATTGGAAATGGCGGTCGGCGGCAGGTTGGTGGCCACGACCGTCCAGACCGTGTTGCTGGTCAGCGCGGAACAGGTTTCGATATACTGCGTGGCCTGCACGCCGCCGATCCATGAAAGATCCAACGAGGAGCCATCCAAGACCAACGACTCGACCCGCAGCACGGAGTTGGAATCCTGCGGAAGCGTGTCGGCGGCGTACTCATCGATGTTGGCAAAGGCATCCCCGTCGGGATTGGCATCATCGCCCCAGACCGTGGATTCGAGGTTGGTTTGCGCGAGCACGTCGGCACCGAACTGGTCCAATCGCCAACCCCGAAGTCCATCGGCATCGAGTACATCAACCTCGAAATAGCCATCGATGGTTGATGCTCCAGACGCTCGAATGAACAGTCCAACCAGATTGGTCACCGATGAATCGAAAACGGTGTTGGCCGCAAGCTCCGCACTTCCCACCAGGAAGTCGTTGGTGTTGATGATCGGCAGGAGTTCAAACGCATAGCCGGAACCACTGGCAACATCCAGGTCTCCGATCCAATCGCCCAGACGGTTGCCTTCCGCAATCGAGCCGGGATCCAGCAGAATGCGTGTTGAAGGAGTTGTGTTGTATTCGACGGCAAAGCGCGCCAGTGATGAGACGCCATACATGCCCCACGCCGGCATTTCACCGGTTCCAGGCTCAGTCAGTTCGGTGCGGTACATGCCGGGAGCAGAAGGATCGGATGTGGAGACATCGGCATAGAACCGGAAGTCCATTCCATCGGCGGCATACTGGATGGTGTGCGTGAGCTCGGCCGGACCCACGCTGCCGATCATGGAATAGATCCCTTCGTATCGGTCCATCCAGATCTGCACTTCGTGACCACCGAGCTGTACCGGATCGCCGCCGTTCTGCCGCACAAACGGCCCGAGCGGATCGTCGGCAATCACCACACCCATTTTGGTTTCCGTCGGCCCGAGTCCCCATCCACGCCCTTTGTGATAGAGCCAAATCTCGCCATCCTTCACGGCCAGGCAGGAATCATCCACGCGGAAGCTGTCGAACTTGCTAGTGTCCAGGGATGGCACAAGAATAGGGCTTCCCCCATATTTGGTCCAAGGCCCGTACGGGCTGCCCGACGAAGCCACGCCAATACGGAACTTTTGATCCTCTACATAACCGCTCGTCGACCAATATGCGTCGTTCACGCCGGTGTAATAGAGATAGTAGGTGCCCTCGTGCAGCAGAATGTTGGGCGTGAACGCGCTGCCGCCATCCCAACTGTTCGTGGTGCGCGAAATCGCCGTCGCCTGCTCGACCCAATCGAGTCCCGCATTGGTGGAGGTGGCGTGCCCAATGGTTGCAGGGCCATTGGCGGCGCCTTCGGGCTTGCTGTACCAAACGTGCCAGGTGTCGCCCACCTTGATGATGTCGCTAGGATCGCGGCGATAGACACCGGCCTCGGGCCCGACCCCGCTGACGGCGTCAAAGCTGAAGGTGACCTCGGGAACTGGAAAATCGATCTCATAACGCCCGATCTTACGGGTTCCATAGACGCCCCAGTCGGGGCGGCAACCCAGCGAGGGATCGGTCAGTTCCCAGCGGAACAGTCCCGGAGCGCCCGGCTCCGAGGAGGAAATGTCGGCATACTTGGTGAAGTTGAGGCCGTCGGGTGCATATTGAATCGTATAGGTCAGCACCGCCGGACCGACGCCATTGACCATCGAATAGATGCCTTCGTCTTCATCCGCCCAGATCTGCACTTCATGCCCGCCGAGCTGCACCGGGTCGCCACCGTTCTGCCGCACAAACGGCCCGACACCATTGGTTGCAACGGCAACGCCCATCTTTGTTGCCGTAGATCCAAGCCCCCAAGGCCGCCCTTTGTAATAGAGCCACACATTTCCTTCGCGAACCGCCATGCAGGTGTCGTCCACCCGGAAGCTGTCAAACTTCGCCGTATCCGCCGACGGGATCAAAATCGGGTTTCCGGCATATTTCGTCCACGGGCCGTAGGGACTGCCCGACGTCGATACGCCGATGCGGGTCTTGCCCTCTTCGTTGTAGCCCTGGTTGAAACCGGGGCCGACCGCCGTGTAGTAGAGATAGTAGGTGCCATCGTGGAACAGAATGTTGGGGGTGAAGGTGCTGGTCACATCCCAGTCGTTCGTATTGGCGCCGCGCGGAACGGCTTCCGCCTGCTCGACCCAGCTGTTTCCCCGGTTGGTGGAAGTTGCATGCCAAACCGACGCGTCGTAGCCGGAAGTTACGCCCGGAGCCGCCTTGCTGTACCAGACATGCCAGGTGTCGCCCACCTTGATCACATCGCTGGGATCCCGGCGGGTCAGCGCAGCGGGATCGGTATAGTTCGTAAGCGGGGAATCGGTAAAGGTGAAGCTGACCAGCTCATCCAATGTGGTCGTCGTGGTAATGGTTTTGGATTCCGTCCGCACAATGCCATTGCTCGCCGCCACCAAGGTGAACGTATCGCCGGAGGTATAGGTAATATCGACCGTGCCCTTCAGTCCGGAGACCCCGCCGACCGGTTGATCCGCGGCATCGAGAATCGTCACCGTCGTCGCATTCGAGACCGACCACGCCGCTTTCCCCAGCCCCTCCGTCTCCGTGTGGGCAACGACAAAATATTCGATCTCTGGAATGGTTGGCAAAACCCCGCCCGGAGGAACATCAAAGGTTATACCGGTTAAGCCCACCCCCTGGGTCGCAAGCCGCTGCGCTCCTTCGATGCTGAATGTCGCGCTGGTTTCGCCGTTTAGATCGATATCAAAGAAAACCCAGTTGGGAGCACCGTACGTCGTATTGTTCTCCAGCCCGGCAACCGAGTTGGTCACTCCGCCGGAACTGATGCGTAAAGCCGTCGGATCCCAGCGCCCGTTCGACTGACCTTGCGTTCCGCTAATCACGCCAATACGGAATTGCTGCGGTGCTGCGGCATCAACCGTAAACGTGAAAACCTCGCTCCAGGTACCTACGCCAGCATTGCCAGCCACCGCAGAACCCACCGTTCCCCAGTCCACCACTGAAGCGCTGATGACGGCCGTCGGATCATCCATCGGCCCCTGGCCATAGCCCTGGGCAACACTGCTGATATCAGCTCCCTGAGAGAAGGTCGCCCAGCCCGCACCCACCTGGGTATGGTATCCCGCAAAGGGTCGATTGTTAATTTCGGCACCACCGTCGCCGAACATCATCAGACCTTCCGTACCATATGCATGGTCTCCATCAATATCGAAGCTCTTCACCACCCCCGTCGAGCGGTAAGCGGTTGCTTCGTTGTCCGCCGCTCCCGTTCCAAGGATGTCATAGCCGGTTCCGTCCCCGACCGGCGTTATCTCGACTGCGGCATTCGCTGTTAGAGCCATAAGTCCGGCCCCTATAATTGCACATGTTGTTCGATCAATTTTCATTTTCATTCTCCACTTTCCTTATATTCCAATCTTTCCACTTCCAAGTGGCAACAGATGTTTTCATCACCCAGCTTCGCTGGAGGGCACAGAGCAACGGAGTCCAACAACCCTCTGTGCCTCAGTGCTCTGTGGTAAAAATCCTCTGCGGAGCCGGTTGGTTAATATTTAATGTTTAGTCGGTAAAAATAGTGTCCGTTCGTATTGGCCTGCCCGGAAAAGCGGTTCGTCGGCGGGGTGGCAACGATTTCCTCGTTGCTGACGGCTACCCATTCGCCGTTCGTCAGGGACGCGCATCCCTCAAGTATATAGGTGAGTCCGACACGGCTCTCCCACTCCACGTTGAATGTATTGTTCGAAAAAGCCGGATCAAACACAATCTCCAGATCGTCGGGCGGAAGGACATCGAAGGTGATGCCGGCAATCGCAACGCCCTGATCCGCCAGCCGCTGCTGGGCTTCGATGGCAAAGGTGTCGGCGGTCGTGCCGTCGGTGGCCACATCGAAAAAGACCATGCCGGCGGTATTGGTGAGGTTTTCAAGATTCGTTGCTTCGGCCGCAACGGCAGCCCCGCCGGCCACCGACACGCGGATCCCCGTCGGATCCCAACGGCCGTCGCCGTTTGCTTCGTGTCCCGACATAATGCCCAGCCGGAATCCGGGCGTGGACTGGCCGACCGAGAACTTCAGCACCTCAGACCAGGTTCCCGCCCCGCTGTTTTCGGCGGCAACATGTCCCGTGTTGGGCATGTCGGCAACATCGTTGCCCGGAGCCAGCGTGGGATCGTCGATTTTGGGATAGGTTGCGAATACCGCTACAGGCGCGCTGCCCAGCGTTGCTCCTTCGGAATAGTTCGTTACCCATGCCGGGAGGCCATCCAGGTTGACGCTGAAGGCCTGGGCCTCGCCCGTCGTGCTTCCGTCGCCGAAAAACAGAGTTCCCGACGTGCCGTACACGTGATCGCCCAGATCGAAACTTTTGAAGATATTCGTGGATCGGAAGCCCTGCGCGGCGGCGCCGGTTTCATTGTAGCCCATGCCATCGCCGACCACATCGACCGTGCTGGAGACCCGCGTCAGGGGATAGGCCGTCTCCACGGAGCCTGCGGGACGGCTGTTCGCGGCGATGTCCGCCACGCAACCGCTCATGTATCCTTCGAGCTGCGTCACGATATCGGGATAGGCTGACGCCACGTCCGTGCTCTCTCCAATGTCCGCCTCTAAATCGTACAGCTTGCCCAGACGCAGCTTCCACTTCCCGGAGCGCACCGCCTGCAGCGTGTTTACATCATAATAGAAAAAGGCTTCGTGCGGACTCTCCGCGCCTTCCGTCAAAACCGGCCAGATATCCCGTCCGTCAATCACGCGATCATGCGGCACGTCGGCTCCGGCAAGACCGGCAAACGTGGGAAGCAGATCCATCGTTGACATCACTTCATCGATCTCCGTATCGGCCGGTATCGCGCCCGGCCAGCGGACGACGGTCGGCATGCGCATGCCGCCTTCCCAGGTATCACCCTTGTTCCCTCTCAATGGCGTTGCCAATCCAAGCGCCGCCTTGGAGGGGCCGTTGTCCGAGGTGAAGATGACCAACGTATTGGCGTCGATCCCCTGCTCCACCAAAGTGTCGAGGATTTGCCCGACCGACCAGTCCACCTCGTTGATCGCGCGATAGTAGAGATCATCGCGAATTTCATAGTAGATCGTGTCGTTCTCTTCCTCCGCGGCCAGTGCGTCCAGAATAGACGGCGAGACCCCGTCCAGGAATGGCGGGGAGATGCTGATGGGCCGGTGCGGCGCCGGATGCGGGACATACAGGAAAAACGGCTCCTCCCTATGCCGTTCGATAAAGTCGATCGCATGCTCGGTCACCCGCTGCGTCAAATAATCCGCATCGGGTTCCAGCTCGATCACCTCGCCACCGTCCAACAGCGGTAGCGGGGAAAATTCATCGCCCCGGTTGGGATGGTAGGGATGAATGTCGTGGCTGTAGGGAATGCCGAAATATTCCTCAAAGCCCTGCCGGGTTGGCAAAAACTCCGGCTGGTCGCCCAGATGCCACTTGCCGACCATGCCGGTGGCATAGCCCGCCGATTTCAGCACCTCGGCAATCGTCACTTCGTCCGGGTTCAACCCGCGGGTATCCGCAGTCAGGAACACCCCGTCGGCCATGCCGATGCGCTCGGGATAACACCCCGTCATCAGCGCTGCGCGGGACGGCGTGCAAATGTTGCCCGCCACATAAAAACTGGTCAGCTTCGCCCCCTCCGCCGCCATTTGGTCGATGCGCGGCGTGCTGACGTGCGTTCCGCCGAAACAGCCCAGATCCGCGTACCCCTGATCGTCCGTAAAAATGATGATAAAATTGGGCCGGTTGCTCGTGACCCAAATCGACACCGTGGCCGGGGCGCTGTTGGTCTGCCCGTCGTTGACGGTGAATGTGAAGCTGTCCCTTCCCTGATATCCGTTCGCCGGTGAGTAAGTCCACACATTCGTTGCACCTGAAAGCGTACCGTGGGACGGTTGCATCTGCACGTTATACGTCAGGTTGCTGCCCTCCGGATCGGTGCCGGTCAGCGTAATGTCCACCGGGGTGTCGGGCAGCGTGCGCACGCTCTGCTCATCCGCGACCGGAGGGTCATCCACCTCCGAACCCGCAAACAGATCAAAGATCACGCCGCTGATCGCGGTACCTTGGTCCGCCAACCGGTTTTGACCCTCCAGCGAAAAAGTGCCGCTGGTTTCGCCATTCAGATCCACATCGAAGAACACCCAGCCGGGGGTTGAGCCGGACGTGTTTTCCAGCCCGGTGATTTCGGCGGCAAGTCCGCCATCTACGGAAAGCCGAAGCCCCGTCGGATCCCATTTTCCGGTCGAATCGCCCTGGGTGCCCGACATGATGCCGATGCGGAACATTTCAGGTGTTGCGGCATCGATCGAGAAGGTCAACACTTCCGCCCAGTTTCCAACGCCGCCGCCCGTCGCCACGCCGATCCCGCATATCGTCCAGTCCGCCACATCGCTTCCACTCAGCGTCGGGTCGTCGTAGGGGCCATAATTGGTTTGCTCACTCACCGATCCAAACTGCGCTCCCTGGGCAAAAGTTGCCCAGCCCGCGCCTGATTGCGTGTGGACGGAAAAAGCCTGGTTGTTGGCGGCCGTGGTTCCGGTTCCGAAGAAAAACAGCCCTTCGGATCCATATTCGTTGTTTCCGTCGGCATCGAAGCCTTTGGCCACGCTCGTTGAACGATAGGCCGTCACCCCGGTTTCGTCGTAGCCCGCGCCATCGCCAACCACCGAAATGTCGATGGCCGCGTTCGCCGCAAAGGCCATAAGCCCCGCAATGAATGCTGCATTCTGGATTCGCTTTGATATCATTACATCGTCTCGAACACACAATCACCAAACCGTAGCGCGGATATCCGATCCGCGTTTCCTGAGCAACGGGAACTCGCATCAGATATGCGAGCTACTTGCCCCTCCAGTTTTGCTGGTGAAAAAAAAGCCGCCCGTCCCCGAGCGGCTTTTCCATTCGCAAATCATATGTCTACATCCTGAAACGACGGCGGATAAACAGAACACCTCCGCCGAATGCGGCAACCAGTCCCAGCGTCGCCGGTTCCGGAATTGAATCGAAGGTCACGCCTGCAACCCCGATACCCTGACCCGCCAAACGCTGGGTTCCGCCGAGAGCGTAGGTCCCATCGGCATCGATATCGAAGAAAACCCAATCCGTACTGGCTACAGCGTTAGCAAGCGGACTCGTGGTATGGTCGCCCACCGTGGCACTGGATGTTCCATCGCTCAACGTGATCGACGTGGGAATCCAGCGCCCATCGGTTTGGCCATCGATGTTGCCGAGCACCCCGACGCGAACGGTCGTGTCCGCAGCAAGCCCCGAGATGGTGAACGTCATCAATTCCGAATATGAACCTATACCGTTGCCAGATGTCGCCACAGCAAACCCGCCCAAGGTATCCGTTCCATCCAAAGCAACCGGATCGTCATAACTTGCGTAAGCAGGCTGGTCCTCCGCTATGGAAGCAAAATTCGCACCCGCAGCAAAGGCGGTCACATAGCTGGGAGTACTCCGCACATCCGTCCCCCAAGCTTGACCAGCAGTTTTGGTTAAGTTGGCACTGCCGTCTCCAAACATAAGGAAGCCGTCCGTTCCGTACCCTGCGACGGCATCGATGTCGTTAGCGGTTGCACTGACCCAGTCTTTATTGTTCTCCTGATAGGCCGTGGTGCTACCATGGACTACAATCGAGGCGTTGGAAGCGCACGCAAGCCCCAATCCCAATGCTATCCCTATCGTTTTCTTCATATATATTTTCCTTTTTTTCTCTCCGAGAGAAGGATCTTCCTTCCCCCACTTAATGAACCATATTGCCAGATTCGGAATTTTTGTCATTTGGCGCGATCGCGCCACACGGAGGGCCTTGCGGCCCTCCCTGCAAACGAGTTATTTGCCGAGCTTGTAGAACAGCTGGGATTCGCTGCCGATGGCATTGGTCACCGGCGAAGATACGCCCGTTTCCGAAACGCCCCATTCCCCATAAGCGAGGTTGACATTGGTCAACACGTTGTATGCGCGCCCGTCATCCCAGGACATGATGAGCGCCCCGTCGGAAACGGTAACACCACTGATCGGCGGGAGGGCCAGGCCATACACATCGCCATTCACGATTACCTTGTCGAACAGGGTGGCTGAACTGAAACCATCGCTTCCGCCGTAGATGTAGAGGCGGAACTCGACCGCTCCATCGAGCTCCTTGAACTCGGCTGCGGACAGATCGACCACATTGCGGCAGCTGTCGCCGTCCCATGTTTGGATATCGGTCGTCTGCCCCGTCGCGATTTCCGCTCCGTTGGCAAATCCTCCCACGGACGAGAAGAGCGCCCAGCGCTCCGCTGAGGAGGCCAGCTGGTTGACACGCGAACGGAAGGTGAAGCTGATCAGATCCATCGCATAGCCATTGGTCGGCGTGACGGTGAAGACCATGTAGTCGGCGTTGGTTATCGCCAGAGGGAGATTGTCGGCGTTGTTCATCAGGGTGTATCCCAATGCGGAGCTTGCGCCGCCGAACTCAAAACCGTTCGCCGTTCCAAACAGGTTATATTCCGCATCAAGCTCGCTGTAGTAGCTGTTGCCGTTATCCACATTAACAACGCTGACAATGCCGGTTCCCACGCCAAAACCGCTGGCGGTGACATTGGCGTCCTGGACGGTGACATTCGTCGTGGCCGTGCCCGTTCCATCGTCAAAGTCATAACCAGCGATCACGGTGGTGGAGATGGTTGGACTGTAATAGAAAACATCCACCGAACCATTGGCGGTGTTGGTTACGCCGGAACCGGCTTGAGTCCACGTAACGACCACAACGGAATCCGCGGTATCCCCATGGTTTACCAGCGCACCGGTGTTGGTGTAGGTGACCAAAATGTCTTCGTCCGTATTGCCCGCACCCAAAACAAAGCTTGCCGGATCCACACTGAATCCGTTGGTCACCACCACCGAAACAATTTCAATATTGGCCGGGATGGTTCCCTCAATGTACGAGGCAACGATCGTGCCGTTGGTGCTGGTGTCCGGACTATTCAAGGTCAACGAGAGCGAAGCCGGCGTCAGCTCAAAGCTGTTGGGTTCATTGATATAGGTAACACTTAACGGAACACTGGAGGTGTTGCTTACACCGGATCCCGCCTCGCTCCAGACAACCACCAGCGTGGAGTTTGTGCTCTCCCCGTTGGCAAGACCAATACCGGTATTATCAAAGGTGACCGTGATCTCTTCTTCCGTATCGCTGTTGCCCAGGATGGGATCGGTTATGGAAGCACTAAAGCCGGCACCGGCCAGCGCTGAAACGATGGTGATATCGTTCGAGGTGACCGCTCCGGCCATGTAGGTCGCCGTGATGGCGCCGTCGACACTCGTGTCGGGGGCATACAAGTCCAGCGAGAGCGAAGCTGGATTCAGCGCAAGACTTGCGCCGGGAGCGGCAACGACGGTATCAAACGTGATGCCGGCCAGGCTGGGGCCCTGGGTCGCCAGACGTTTCTGCCCTTCGATGGTAAACGTGCCTGAGGTTTCGCCATTCAAATCGATATCGAAAAAGACCCAGTTCGGAGCACCGTAGGGCGTGTTGTTCTCCAGTCCGGTCACCGCGTTGGTTACACCGCCGGAACTGATGCGCAAGCCGGTCGGATCCCAGCGTCCATTCGATTGTGCCTGTGTACCCGCAAACAGGCCGATTCGGAATTGTTGGGGGGCGCCGGCATCGAAGGTAAACGTCACCATTTCACCCCAGGTTCCAGCGCCTCCTGTGGCGGCCGAAACCATGGCACCGACGGTGCCCCAGTCGGCCACATCCGCGCTGATTGCATTGGTAGGATTGTCCATCGGCCCCTGGCCATAACCCTGGGCGACACTGATGAAATTAGCTCCCTGGGCAAACGTGGCCCAACCCGCGCCAACCTGGGTGCGCTTCGTGAAGAGTTGGTTGTTTATTTCAGCCCCCCCATCTCCGAATACCATCAGGCCTTCCGTGCCATAGGCATCGTCTCCATCGACATCAAACGTTTTGGCTACCCCCGTCGAGCGATACGCATGCGCTTCGTTTCCCGCCCCATTACCGAGCAGGTCATAGCCGGTTCCGTCTCCGACCAAGTCGATTGTAACGGCTCCGTACGTCGCGGACAGCATGCCCAGCGCCAGAATCATTCCAGTAGTTTTTTTCATTTCACATCTCCTTTTAGTTTTTCACTCGCTTCTTTGGCCTCCGAGGACAAGACCTTTGGTAACGGCAATAGTGAATATCCAACAGATCGCCATTTTTGCCTATACCCTGAAAAGGGTATTATGAGCGTTTTTTTTCGGCCGGTCGCCATGGCATGGCTAGCGATCGGTACGGCGGCCGCGGACGCGGTAGTAGCGCACTTCGGCAGCCGGAGCGTTGGTGGAATAAATATTTTGCGGCGGCGTGGCCGAGCGGTCCACCACCAGCGGGATCCAGGCGTTGACCGCCAGGTTGGTGGAATATTCCAACGTATATTCGGCGTTGCTTGCGCTTTGCCAGGCAATCGCCACATCGGTGCCGGAGACCTCCAGCCCTTCGATCACCAGGCAGGAGGCGGCGTTGGTGGGATCGGTTCCGACCCAGTATTCCTCTTCGTTGCTCAAGCCGTCCATATCCCAATCCCCGTTTCCTGCTTCGGTCGTGCTGGAACCGAAGTGGGCCAGCTCCCAATCGTCGGCCATGCCGTCGCTATCCTGGTCGATCAGCGAACGCGTATCGAACAGCGTGCTTTCGTAGGCCGCCACGGTACCGTCGGCATTAACAACGAAGACCCGGAAATAAATATCCGCCCCCGGAACCAGCCCGGTCAATGTTACGGAGAAATCCCCTTCGGACTGCGGCGGCAGATCGGTGCTGTATTGCCACGCTTCAATTTCGTCGCCGCCGTCGTACGAACCCCAGCAGACGGTAACGTCCACCACGGAGTTGGAAACGGTGTAGATGACCTCCCCCTGCACGAGGGCGGAAACCCCATCGATGCCATCCACGCCACGGTTGGCGGCCAGCATCAGCGGCTGGGTGTCGTAGACCTTGAGCCCCTCGGCGATCGCGGTCTGGCTCATTTCTTCAAAGTTGTGGCGATCCGTCCAGGTGGCCTCGTGCCAAAGGTCCAGTGCCGTTGCCTTGTAGAAGCCCGGCATATCCGCGCGCGGCAGTGCGGCGAGCGCATCCTGCCCGGCCTGAATGATGGCGACGGCCTCGTTGTAATCAGCGGACCCGACCGTCATGGCATCCAGGCAGGGACTTTTTTCCGGGCGGTCGAAGCAAACCATCGGGCCGGGATTGGTGCTGTGCTTGTAAAAACTGGCGAGGTTTTTACCCGTCAGCGCATAGAGCCGGGCCACCTGCGCATCGGTGAGCGGTGCGCGCCCGGCCAGGTTGTCGGGATAGTTCGAGCTGAAGTGCGGATAATACGGTGCGTTCATGTCGAGCCAGGTGGCGATCCGGTCGATATCCTCGGTCGTCATCGAACCGCTGTTGTGTCCGGACAGGATTTTCGTCAGCAACGGGCTGTTGTGCGAGCCCCAGCTTTTGGCCTGCTGGATGGCGGCCGGGCCGGCGCCGATGGCTCCGGTATATCCCTTTTTCCACAGCTCCATGTAGGAGGCATTGAAGAACAGGGTTTTGTCGCCGGCCAGCACCAGCGTACCGGACGCCGATCCGTCGAAATCGTGGCATGGCATGCAGTGCGCATCGAAGACGGGCTGCACTTCCTGCAGATAGCCGAAATTCCGGGGTTCGCCATACCAGCCGTCGAGCTGGCTCGGCGCGCGCAGGGTGGCCAGCGGCAGCGAGTTGGTGCCGTAGGCCGCCGGGGCCAAGGTGCGGTCGTCGTGGCAACCGATGCAGCCCTGGGTTTCGTTGGGCTGAATGATCGTTCCCGTGCGCATCGACTGGATCATCCGCTTGTTTTCATCCAGCAATTGGAAAAAGAGGAATGTGCTCGACGGCGCATTGAAATGGGCCGAGCCGTCTTCCTCGACCGGAACCGTTCCGAGAATCTTTTTATTCTGGAAGTTGTGCCAGTTCATGCCCGGCGATGTGCGGCCCTGGGCGCCCCACTGCTTATCCCAAACAAAATCGGTTTTGTTGGGGGCTTCGATCACACGAAGATATTTCACCTCGCCGCGTTCAACGCCCTCCATGTGCGTTCCTTCGTAGACATCCTGTATATAGAAGCGGCCATCGGCCCCGTTGTTCTTGCGGTGGATTGCAACATCGTGCGGCATGGCGCGCGGGGCGAGCGGCATCGGGTCGAAGCACCCCCAAACCCCGGTGCCTTCGCTGTAGAGCAGGGCTGAATCCCCTTCCGTATCCAGCAGGTAAAGACCCATGTGCGAACTGCCGCCGGTGATTTCGCGCGAGCAGAGGAAATAGCGACCGCCCACCCCGGAGTCGGGATCAAGGAGCGGCCAGGGATCTTCGTGCCGGATGGACGTGTTCTTGAAGCGGTCGAAATCCTGTCCGTCCACTTTCACCCAGCTCTCCAGTCCCGCCGGCCAGGTGCGTACCACCGGGTCGCGCCCATCAACCCCCTTGCGGCGGTCAATGAGGGCAATGGCACCCCACGGCACGTCGTGGCAGGAACTGAAGGTGCAAACGATGTACGGCGTTCCGGGAATCATCTGCCCGTCGAGCACGCCACCGGGGCTCGTCGTGTTGTTGCCGTACATGATGGCATGGCCGGTGCCGTCGGGTTCGCAGACCCACAACCCCTGTGCATCGCCAAAGTTGCGGTCCACATATTCCCAGCGCGAATACATGATGCGCCCGTCGGGCATCAGGCTCGGATGGTCTTCGAACAGGGTGCTGCGTGCAATCTGTTGGATGTTGGCGCCATCGGCATCCATCTTGTGGAGATTGGCCGAAATGTGGCGGTTGCAGCCGATATATTTGATTTCGCGCGTCGAGGTGAAAACAATATCGCCATCGGGCATGTAGATCGGATCCAAATCGTCGGCATCCTGAATGAACGTCAGCTGTTTCAGCCCCGAACCGTCGGCGTTGATTTCATAGATGTGGTAGCTGTCGGCGAGATCCTGGCGCATGGAGAAGACAATCTTTTCGCCGCTGAAGTGGACGTCGGGATCGCGGATCATGCCTTCGGAGGTTTCGAGCAGCGTGGTGACCGCGCCGGTGACGGGATCAAAAACCTTGAGCGCCCCGGCGGCCCTGTAGCTTCCGGTGTTGTATTCATTCGGGCAGGAAGGAAAGAACGTGGCGGTGTTGTGGTGATCCCGGTCATATTGCTTCCGCGCAATGAACAGGATCGGCTGGTTGGTCACGCAGGCAGGCAGCTCAGCAAAGAGATCCCCCGCAAGGCATCCCGCCGCAACCGCTAAAATTAGTGCCATCCTTCTGCACTTCAAACCAGTGTGCAGTTCAAAACCAACCCTGCTTTTCGCCATGCGACAGAAGATGTTGACCGCGAAGACGCTAAGAAACGAAGATTCAGAATCCTGATTGCCTTGCGTCTTAGCGTCTTTGCGGTCATTTCCTATGCTGTGAAACCGCGTTAGAAATTTTGTTTTCATAACATCCATCTTTTTTAAATCCGTTAAAGCGACTTTATGTATTCCACGAGGTCGTCGATCTGGGTTTCGGTCAATCCCGCCGTGCTTCCATGCGAAAAGACCTCGAGCACGTCGCGAATCGTTTGCGCGCGGCCGTCGTGCAGATAGGGCCCGGTGCGCCAGACCTCGATCAGGCTCGGCGTGTCGAACGGCCCCGCATCGATGGTCGTTCCCGTTCCAACATCGTGCAGCTCCTGGTCGGTTAAATAGTCGCCGCTGTGGCAACCGGTGCAACGGGCGTTAAAGATCGTCTCCCCCCGAACCGCCGCCGCGCTCAATCCGCCATCCACCAGATACGGGCTGGGCACGGGTTGCTGCGCCTTGAGGAATGCGTCGAGATAGAGGTCTTCATTGTTTTTCCATTTGATCATATGGCTGAACATGATGCCGGCCCGGACCGATGTCTCGGCGTTCGGGCGCACCCCCGTCCAGGTGGTCGGCGCCGTGTAGTGGGCCTGCAACAGGCTCTTGGCGTTTTTGGCATTGCCGAAGCCGTCGTTGAGCAAGTCCCAGTTGAGTCCGTCGTTGCGGCCGCCGGGATGGCAGCTGGTGCAGCTCTGCCACTGCTGGGCGGAAAGCGTGGCATCGTGGAACAGTTGCATCCCGAGCCGGACATCCGTCTGGGGCATCACCCAGCCGATTTCGATCTCCTGCGCGGCATATTCCTGCCCGTCCGCCAGATCGGCAACGGAAAGCGAATCGCTGAAATAGTTCGCGGCATAGACCGTTGTTCCAACCACCGCCACGTCGCGCGGGCCGTTGCCCGGCAGCGGCAGGCGGCGGCGCAGTCCCGCCAGATAGGAAAGATCGTCGCAAACGTTTTTGGTGGCGGAGGAGAGCTTGGCCAGCAGCCCCGGCCAGTCGACCGCGCTCAGCTCGTGGGTTCCTGCGTGCGCAATGCAGAGCGTTCCGCCATCGGCCGTGAAGCCCGTCCCCCACGGGTTGGCGGCGCCCAGATCGAGGTCGTCGAGCTCCACCGTGTTGTAGAGCGTGTCGGACGCGAGGTCGATGATGCTCAAGGTGGAGGTATTCACCCAACCGCGGAAAATCTGGTTGGCCGGAACGCGGTAGCGCCCGAGCGCATGGGCCACGACGGCATAGCCACCGTCCGGCGAAACCGCCACATCCCGCAGGCTGTGCGAGCCCGGCGGCAACACGATGCTGGCCGTAACCAGTCCGCTCGCCGTATCGATCACGCTGACGGAGGCCGCCACGCCGGTTTGGGTGGAGGGCTGGTGCGGAAGCAGATTGCCGACCACCAGCTTGGAGCCGTCGGGCGTGAGCGCCGCGTCGAACGGCTCGCGCAGCACGCCGATCCGATCCGCAACACTGCCCGTGGTGAGATCGACCACGGCAACGGTATTGAGGAACCGTTCGCAAATATAGAGGCGATTGCCGGTCGCCAGTACCGGAGAGCGCGGAGTATGGCCGACCGGAATGGTTTGGGTCACCTGCATCGAGGCCGTATCGACCACATAGACCGCCCCATCGGAAACCCCGGCGGTGACGTAGAGCGTGGCTCCGTCCGACGAGAGTGCCAGGCCGGAAGGATGCTGCGGCAGATCAATCGAGCCCAGCCGCGTATTATTCGCCAGATCAACCACCCCGACACGGGCCGCAGTGGACTCAGCGATATAGAGCAGGCCGTTGACGGCATCGGCCGCCAGCTCGGTCGGCGAAAGATAGAAATCGCGGTCATCCGAAAAGATTACGCCCCGGGCTGTTCCGCTTTCGATAACCGCACCCTCCGCCGAATCGATGGCGAAATAGAAATCCTCGTCGCCTTCGTCGAGCGCATCGCCCCAGATCGTGATGGCAATCTGCATTTGCGTTTCGCCCGGGAGGAAGGTCAGTGTATCGCCTTGGGCCTCATAGTCAGCCGAGCCGGCCAGCCCGTCCGCCGTGGAAAAGGTAAAAGAAATCGCTTCCGGATAGGCGCGGGAAAGCCAAACCCTGAAGACGGCCAGCGATGATCCCGAATCGCCCTCAACCATCTGGGCAGGATCCACCGATATGCGCGGATAGGAGGGCGTGAAGCTTTGGAGGCCCGACCAGACGGTGCCATATTGGTTCGACGCGGCGCAGCGGTAGACATATTCCGTGTCCGTCGTCAGGTTGTCCACCTGCACCGAAAAATCGCCGGGGGAAAGCATGCCGAGATCGGCATTATGCGCCCACGCGCCCACGTTCGTACCGCCATCGGTTTCGCCCCAATAGGCCCAGACCTGCGTCGATGCGGCGCCTGTGCTGACGAGGGTACCGGTCAACGTTGCGGCGTCGGCAAGCAGGTTGGAAACACCGCTCAGGTTATCAACACCTGGAGGAACTCCTGCAATGGCGCGGCCATACAGCGTGATTTTATCGAGCGCCGCCAACGTGCTGGATGTCGAGGTCGTCCCCCGGCCCCAGGCATAGATGCGGAATTGCGTGGCCTCGGTCATGGTTTCCAACGCCGTGCCGGACAGATCCACCACCACCCCATCGTAGGTTCCCGTCAGGCCGACCACGTTGGTGATGATGACCGAACTGCCAATCAGGTTGCCAGAAGCATCGGTCACAGCATATTCATCCACCGAATCCACATGTTTCTTGGTGACCTTAAAGGTGATGCTGGAAAGCTGAAATACGGCTCCAGCATCAGGAGTGACGGTGAACGAAATGTAATCATTTCCGGCAACCGCATCCTCGAAGCTCCCCGTAACGGCATCATCCACACCGATACCGACGCATCCGACCGTACCCGTGCCGCCAAAGGCCGAACCGGCGGCATCCTCCCCGGAGTTATCGCCGACCGTCGAGACGAAGGCGATGGCCATCGGAGACGTCAGCGGGCTAGCCGTCATATTGGCGGCAACCACCGTTGCATCACTCATATCCGCCGCATCGGAGTTAAAATCATAGCCAACCAGCATTCCCGCTGCGGCTTCCGGATTCACGTCAAAGGTCACGCCGCTGATCGCGGTCCCCTGGCCCGCCAACCGGTTTTGCCCTTCGAGCGAAAAGGTTCCGGAGGTTTCGCCATTCAGGTCCACATCGAAAAAGGCCCATCCGGAAGTATTGTCGGGCGTATTCGGCAAACCGGTGATTTCGGCGGGGGCACCGCCGTCAACCGAAAGGCGGAGCCCGGTCGGATCCCACCGGCCATCACTGCTGGTTGTTTGCGTGCCGGACATGATGCCAACTCGGAACTGCTGTGGCGTAGTGCTGTCGATGGTGAAAGTCAGCACCTCCGCCCAAGCCCCAACACCGCTACCCAGTGCTACGCCAATCCCGGCGAGGGCCCAATCGGCCACATCCGTCCCGCTCAGAGTGGGGTCGTCATAGGGGCCGTAGGCCGCCTGTTCACTAACGGAGCTAAACTGCGCCCCTTGCGCAAAGGTTGCCCACTCCGCGCCCGTCTGCGTGTGCTCCGACCAGCCAAGGCCATTCCCGGCACCCGCATTGTTTCCAAAAAAAAAGGTTCCGGCGCTACCGTATTCATCATTTCCGTCGGCATCGAACGATTTGCCGACACTCGTTGAGCGGAAGGCCACCAAACCGGTTTCTTCATAGCCGGATCCATCGCCGACGACCGTAATATTGATTGCGGCGTTCGCAGCGCAGCCCATTAACCCGGCACAGATCGCCGCACGCTGCAGTTGTTTCAGTCTCATATGGTTTCCACCTCTTGCTTCAAATACGGAAATGTTCATGGAGCGCACCGCCACAGCGAATCCACCCTTTTTCGGAACATCGGTAAAAACATACCGCTTGGGGGAGAAACCCGGTATCGCCGGAAAAGGGTATTTTGCCCCTTTTTTCCAAAGGCCGCGCCTTGTGCCATGAAAGTATAAAGCCATGTCGCTTTCACCTCGGAGACCCTGGCGCGGCACAATCGCAACCAAATTATCACAACCACTGATGATTCACACCAAAGCGGCTTCGCAGCAGAAAAAATGACAGAACAATTAGGACAGAATGATTTCCTTTATGCCGTAACCATGAATTATTTTGTCCTAATTATTCTGTCAAAAAAAATGCACGATTTGCTTAACCGCGAATGAACACCAATGAACACGAATTTCCCCTGCGCCCGCACCGAAAACAGTCCTGTTATTAATCGTCCTGTGAAAAAAATGGGTTGGAGGGCGAGGTTCCATCCGAGCCGCCCACCGCACCGGATCGTTATTCGCCACAAAAGAACGCAGGGAAACGCAAGGACGGGGCGGAAAGAAATCTTGGAGTGCGGCGGGAACTGAAAGGCCACGCCGCTTTAAAAACCGGTGCGGACGGTTTTGTTGGCCACACAATTGAGAAGCAATTGCGCGCATAACCACGGCATTGCTGCCGCCGCCGCTTTCCGTTGCCGGAACGCCTATCCCGCAGGTCTCCCTGGATAAGAACACACACTTCCACTGCACAACCGCCGCATTTACCGTAGAGGTACTGCCCCGGACTTCGGCATGCTGGGCAACCTCATCCACCTCCTCAGCCTTGTATGCGATTTCTGTTCGTCGGCTCACAGTTTTGATTCCTTCTTCCTCCCCACGATCCCTCGCGAGACCGCAGTTGATTTCATCTAGCGCTTCGGCTACCGTCGTTTCCAATGAAAGGAACAACGAATAGCCGGGCAACGCGCAGGGGACTCGAACCCCATAAGTTTGTGTTCATGCCAGGCGTACCCAGGGGTTAGAGGCTATCGAGAAAACGCTCGTTGAGTCAGGCAAAGCACAAGGCACTCAGCCTCATCCCTAAACGTTGGGCACAGGAGATACTTAATGGCAAAAAAACGTATCGATCTAGATATAGATAAGTATCAAAACATGGTTAAGAATTACCATGAAGAATCTGACAGAGCAGCTGCTGTGCTTGCGGGAAGCTTCATTGAAGAATTCTTACGCATATTTCTCCGTGATCAATTGCGAGATGATCCAGTGGTTGATGAGATGCTTGAAGGATACGGCCCACTAGCCACATTTTCTGCGAGAATCGACATTCTGTATGCAATGGGCAACATCGATAAGGCAATACGAAGTGATCTAAATTTCATTCGAAAAATTCGCAATCATTTTGCGCACCATCCCGAGCAGACATCTTTTGATGAAAGCCCTATTCGTGATTTTTGTAGCAACCTATCAACTGCTAAAATAGGTATTGATCAAAATGGAAAGCAACATGTTCCTCCTAATGATCGCAGGCTTCATTATCTCTTAGCTATTGGGATGATTGTTGGACAAATTCACAATGCAATGCTTAAGGAAAAAACTAAAAAATTGCCCAACAATAACGGGATAGTCGAGTAGGAGGGACGATGTTGCCAGTCGCGTTGCTCCTTGCCGCTTCTACGCGCGGCCTCCGCGTTGCGGTCTCGCGGCTATCCCCTGGTTCATGAAGCCGATGCTTGAAAAGGGGTCACCCATTAGAGGTTCCGGTCAAACACAAAATACCCTTCCATGGTCGTTTCTCAACGACCTGCTTATTTCCCTTTTCGTTGATCGGTTCTACGTTAATCCCCATCGCTGAACGTTTGCTGCCATCAGGGTCTTCGTCGCGTGGTTTGCCGCGTGATTCATCACGTGGTTGTTCAGTCACCCATCTGGATCTCGGATGCCGGCGGCGAAGGCAACCACCTGCGCTTTGTGCCGCATCCCCATTCTGCTATTGCAGAACCAGAAAACCTTCTGTACCCGTCCACCGCCCATTCAGTCAAAGTGGTTTGCCTTCGGTCCCGCATCTGCGGGTCCTCCGGGTTTCCAGACCCTTGGGGGCTGGCAACGGGGCAACCCCGTTTCAAACGATAGAGTTGGGACGCCGCCGGATTCCAATCAGAACACTGGTTTTACCAGACCCCTTTCCGGTTCCCGGCGGCATCCCGTTTATCCAAACATCAGCTTTTCATCAAAATCCTTTCCGTTCATTACATGCCACATCGCCTTGGCCAACTTGCAGGCCAGCGCTTTTTTCGCCTTAGGCACGCCGCTCGTTCTTTTTTTACGTTCGTACCAGGCGTGGATGCGCGGGTTGAAGCGCGCGGCATAGGTTGCGGCCTCAACGAATGCCCATGCGAGATAACGGTTGCCGTTCTTCGCGTTGTTTTTACCCTTCTTTTTTCCGTTCGAACTGCATTCACTTTTTACCGCCCGGCAGTAGGAGGCGTAGTCGCCCGCGCTTTTGAAGCGGCTGAAATCCCCGCTCTCAAGGGCGACAAGCATTCCCAGCGCAACCCCGATTCCCGGAACCTGCTGCGCCCGTCGGTATTGCTTTGTCGGTTTTGCGACTGCCAGCACCTGCTGCTCGACCTTTTTCGCCAGGCGATCCGACTCACGGATGGCTTCAAGCAGGGTTTCGAGCTGAAGCTGAACGAATTCGTCGAGTCCGGTGGCCTGAATATCTTTTAATGTCCACTGTTCCAACTTGCGCGCACCCGGTGCATCCAGGCCATAGCGTTCGAGCAGGCCGCCGAAGCTCAGCAGCACCTGTGTCCGACGGCGCACGAACAGCTGTCTTCTGCGCAATGCATCGCGTACGGGGCGTGTTTCCTTCGGATAGATGTAGCTTTCCGGAAAGATACCCAGCCGGAGCTGCTCGGCCAGCCAGTCCGCATCCGTCAGATCGTTAGTGATCTTGATCCCCTTGTACTGCTCCATCTTCGCCGGGTTGCCCAGCTTTACATTACGGTCTTTCTCGCGAAGTCCATCGACGAACCAGTACCAGTTAAAGGTCGATTCCACGCCCAGCGCCACGATCCGATCCCAGAACGGGTCGAGCGCAGCATTGACGGCCGCAAGGTTCGCTTTCACGCGTTTGCGGAACACCGTGTTCCCCTCCTGATCACAAAGGGAGAGGAAAACATTGTTTCCATGCAGGTCGGCACCTGCGTATAGTGCATTTGCTTTGGTCGTTTGCATAACTGCTCCTTTAGTTAGTGGTTTAACCCAAGGATAGTTTGCGCTCGACCAAGGCTTATTTCAAAGAACCTCTTTATGATTATCAGGCCGCCTAAATCGTCATTTTGGGCAAAGGGATCCTTTGATCTTTGTGTTTGATGAACTAAGGGTCATCCAAGAGGTTCCGAATGGCGTTGGAAAAGGCTGAGAATACAAGGGTTTGATGCAGAAGATAACGAGCGGTTTTGGGGCGCGCGGTGGTTGCCCGTTCGGCGGGGCAGGCGGGACGCCTGCGATACAGCAAGCGGCACATCGTTAGTGCGGTGCCATTTCCCGGCGGGAATGGCTTGTGCGGGAGCGGGGGCTTTCCTGCCCCCGCCGGGGACAGGAATGTCCCCGCTCCGTTTGAGCCGACCATCGATCCTGTCCATCCGGTGATTCGAAAAAGGGATCAGCCGATGAATTTTAAAATAGGGGTATTCACTTCGCTGGACTAAGTCTGTATCTTGTGGTTTCTTCCCCTGACCGACAGGGATATTTCCTTGAACCGAACGGGTTCCATAGCGACTGCATTTTGTAGCAGACGGTAAAGCAGCATTCCCCGCGAGCGGGAAGTGCGCCGGTTGAAGCGGAACGTGTATTCGTCGAGATAGTATGCCAAATGCTCGTGACTTACTGCGCCCTGATGTGTTCCGCCAAGCCACCGCTTAAGCAAACTGGCGACTCGATGGCAAAGGGGGAGCAGGTTCGCGCCAACATCCTCGGATTTCCGAACGACTTTATGGTCGTAGCCCAAAGCTCCCAAACCATTGTACCCCTTCCACCCGTCCGTCTTCACCTGCGTACCCGGATCAACCGTTTCTCGGATGGCCCCTTCAAGGCTTTTGGATGAGGCATCGGGTATTTTTACAAGGCGAATGCGACCGACGGCCTTACCATTCTCCTGCGCCACGATCAGCACAAGGGTCTTGCCTTCGGCTCCGCGCCCCCGTTTCCCGGGCCTTGTGCCGCCTATGAAGGTTTCATCCACCTGCACGGTTCCGGCCAGTCTTTCCCGTCCCGGACGTACCATCGCCCGGCGGAGCTTGTGCAGCCACGTCCATGCGGTCTTGTAGCTTCCGAGGCCGAGAACGCGCATCAGTCCCAAGGCGCTGGCTCCGTTCTTCTGGCTTGTCACCCACCAGATCGCCCTGAACCAGGACGCCAGCGGTTTGCGGGTGCCCTCAAAGATCGTACCCGAGGTTACAGATGTTTAACGACTGCACGTCTTGCACTTGAAAAGGCCGTCTGACAGTCGCCACGACTCCCCATGGCCACAGGCCGGGCAAAGGAAGCCGTTCGGCCATCGCAATGATGCAAGATAGTCGCGACATGCTTCTTCACTTGAAAAGTTCAGTTCCAATTCTTCCAGATCCTTTGGATACGCTTCCATGAAACGTGTGTACCACAACATGTGGGTCTAGTCCATCGAAGTGAATACCCCTATTTTAAAATAGGGGTATCCCCTTCGCTGGACTCGGTACTACATCTTGTGTTTTGGCTTTCTCCCTCTAACCGAAAGAGCGATTTCATTATATCCTGTATGACCCACTACGACGGCATTCTGCAACAGGCGGAAGAACAGCAAACCACGGGATCGAGACTTACGACGGTTGAAGCGAAAGGTGTATTCGTCGAGATAGTAGCCCAGATGCTCATGGCTGACAGCTCCTTGATGCGTTCCGCCCAACCATCGTTTGATCAAGCTTGCTTCCCGGTGGCACAAGGGCAGCAAATTGTCTCCAACATCCGCAGTCTTACGAATCACTTTGTGTTCATATCCCAAACCCTTCACTCCATTATAGCCCGCCCATCCATCTGTTTTAATCAATGTCCCCGGCTCGACGGTTTCCTTTATCGCCGCCTCAAGGCTATCTGACGACGCATCCGCTATTCGCCGAAGACGGATCCGCCCGGTAGCCTTTCCCTTCTCCTGCGCAATGATCAGAACCAATGCCTTGCCTTCCGCCCCGCGCCCTCTTTTGCCTGGCTTTACCCCGCCAATGAAGGTTTCATCCACTTGAACGGTTCCCGTCAGCCTATCTTGCCCCGGTCTTACCATTGCCCGCCGCAACTTATGAAGCCACGTCCAGGCCGTTTCGTAGCTTCCCAGCCCGAGTATGCGTTTCAGGCCCAAGGCGCTGGCACCGTTCTTCTGGCCAGCTACCCACCAAATCATACGGAACCATGTGACCAGCGGTTTGCGAGTTCCCTCGAATACCGTACAGGCGATTACCGATGTCTTCCGGCTGCAATTCCTGCATTTAAACAACCCGTTCGTCAGCACCCAAACATCTGAGCCACCGCAGACCGGGCACCTGAACCCATCCGGCCAGCGCAGCTCAAACAAGAATTTCCGACAAGCCTCTTCCGTTGAAAAATTCACCTCCAATTCTTCGAGATTCTTGGGATATGTCTCCATTCATGGATAGATACCACAACATATGGGGGCTAGTCCAGCGAAGGGGATACCCCTATTTTAAAATTTAAAAGGAAAAGGGATTCTCGGATTTAAGTTAATGCTGTTTAGGGCGTTGTTTTTTCATCTGCACAGCCGCTGATTGCGGCTATTTTTGGTTCTTCTTGGAATTTTGTGGGGATAACTGTGCCAACGGCACAACACACGCGAAGCGAGGCTTGAGGAACGAAAGCAATGGAACGAAGTGGAATGGCAATAGCATGGGGCGAAGCCCTATGGTTTGGGGCATCCCCTGTTTATGCCCTGTAGGGGCCGCACAACAGCCGTCTTGTGTTGCCCATTCAGGGCAAATATTTCTCTTTCGCCAGCCCCCTTGGACTGCGTCCAAGGCTAAGTTGTGTGGTACCGTTGGCACATGAGCTATGGATTGCTCCCATAAAAATCTACGTAGACCCCTAAGATTTAGGTTTCCCTGCATTTTTGTTCTCTGTGGTGGGACGATTCAAGTTAAGCCCCTAACACAAAGTATTAGCGGCCCTTACGCACGGCCTTTCATCCCCCCGGCCTAGGAATCAGGGGTTGAGTTCGATTCGATAATAGGCGGCATCGGCATCCAGCGCCTCCACGGTCGCGGTGGTTTCGTTCGAAGCCGCGGTTGCCGGAATGTTGGATGCGGCAACCTGCCAGTTTTCAACGGCATCCTGCAGGTTGGTGCCCGAGAGAATGTTGAAGGTGGTGCCCGGAGCGGAGGGCCAGGAGAGGCTGAAAGACGTGAGCCCCGAAAGCGCCATTTCGGCAACGAACGCCTGCGCCGCATCGCGCGGGTCGAGATTCAGGCGCAGCTCGGTATAATCGTCGCTTCCGTCGCCGTCGGTATCCGAAGCATCGGCGCTCGTTTCCGTTGCACTCACCAAGCCGTCGGCGTCGAGATCTTCGAGCACGTCAGCAAGTCCGTCGCCGTCGGAATCGACCAGGTCGCGGCCATCCACACTGAAATCAATGACGAACGGATCGTCTACCAGCGGGCGGGCCGGCTTTGAGACCAGCCCCGGATTGAGGGTCGGCCAGAGCGGGCCGAAATCCCCCCAGGATGCATCGAGCTCCCGTGCCATGGCGCGGGCCATTTGCAAGGTTTTTTCCGGCATGGAGGAAACCAGGTTGTCGGACTCATCCGGATCGTCGGCCAAATTATAGAGTTCGAACGGGGTACTCATTTCCGGGTAGTCCTCGTTCGAAACCCCTTGCGCCGCATTATCATCGATGTGGTAGCGGTAGAGGATTTTCCAGTCGCCATCGCGGAAGCAGGTGAAATAGTTGCTGCGGTGCTCGTGCGGCATGTGGCGCAGGACCTTCTGGGGGCGGTGCGTACCGGCCTCGGCGCGCAGATAGGGCGTCAGGTCGTAGCCGTCCATGTTTGGAACGGCCGCGCCCACCGCCGATAGAATGGTCGGCGCGATGTCCTCGACCGTGACGATGTCGTGCTCGACGCCGCCGGCCGGAATCGACAGAACCTGCTGGAAGCTGTTGCCGGCATCAGGCGCAGCCCACGCCACCAACAGCGGAACCCGGATGCCGCCTTCGTAGGTGGATCCTTTTTTGCCGCGCATGGGATAATCATCGAACGCGGTGCCGTTGGGCCAATATTCATCGGACAAGGCGGGTGAATCGCTGCCGTTGTCGCCGAGGAAAATGATCAGCGTGTTTTCCGCAACCCCCTGCTCCTCCAGCTTGGCCACAATCGCCCCGAGCGAATTATCGACACTCTCCACCATGGTTGCGAATTTTGCATGGCTGTCGTTGTATGCCCCGCTGTAATCGTTGGTGGCGTCCGTGGCGTAGTAGAATCCGCTGTGGACATCCTGCCAGGAAATGTAACCGAAGAAGGGTTCGCCCAGGGCCACGGCATCCTCGATCATCACCTCGGCCTTCGGCGTCAGGACCGTCGACTTGTACAAGGCGCAATCGATTACATCGAATCCGATTTCGTCGGGCTCCTGAACATGGCTCAAGTGATCCTTCCCCACCATGAACGTGTGATACCCGGCGTCCTTCAGGAGCTGCGGCAAGGCAACATCCTCCGTTCCGTTCATGCCCATGCCGAGATAGCGCCAGTGGTTCGGCCCGCGATGGCTCGTTATGGCAAACGAGGCGTTGTCGATGGTTTCATAGACATTGAGATGGTGGGTCACGCCGTGGCGCGGGGAGTTGTATCCCGTCATCAGGCTCACGCGGGTCGGGCTGCACATGGGCATGGCATAGGCCTGTGTAAACTTCATGCCGTTGGCCGCGAGCGTTTCCATGTGGGGGGTGTGGTAAAAATCGTTGAACGCCGTCTGCAGCGGTGTTCCCGCATCGGTATAGGCATCATACGCATAGAGCAGCGAGCTGTCCATCGGGCCATAGTCGTCCACCAGCATCAGCAGGATATTGGGCCGGTTCGCGGCCAGATTGAAACGCCAGACTTCCGAAACGGAGTCCGTCCCGCGCGATGCCGTCAGCGTATAAATTGAAGCGGCGTCGACCACCAGGTTCGTCTGCCCCACCGAAGGCACCAAGCCGATATCCGGAACAATCGACACGGTGTCCGCACCGGACACCACCCAGGAGAGCGTCACCGGTGTGCCGTTGGTTTCCACCACATGGGTGTTCGCCGAAAAACCATGAATCACGGGCGGCAGTTCGCCAACGGTCACCGTTACGGAATCCTGAACGGATCCGGCACTGGCGTTGGATGCGGAGAGCGTGTAGGTGGTCGTCGCCGTTGGGTAGACGCGGACCTGCCCCGTTCCGTTGGTGGTGAGCGATGTGACATCGCCGACCCCTTGGTCGATGGAAACCGAGTCGGCATTGTATGCGAGCCAGCTCAAGGTGACCTCGGAACCGGCCGTGACCCATGTTTCGTCGGAATTCAAAGCGGCATACAAGCTTCCGCCGCCGGTGATGATCTGCAGCCCGCTGATGCCGCCGCGCCCGCCATCGGGGGAACTGACCGCGAGCGTAAAGCTATCGGCCGTCAGTCCCTCAAAAACCGTGTAATTGGAGTAGTCGTCGCCGGTATTCGCGTTGTCGCTAATCACATAGGTTCCATCGAACGTCACCCCGTCGTCTTCGGTGAGCGCGGTCACGGCACTGCCGCCACCGGGAGTCAGCTCGAAGATCGAAGTCCGGGTATCGCCAGCGGTTCGCTTATCGGTGTCGGAGTAGACGACCACCCGGTATCCGTTCGCAGTAAAGTTGCTGCTGATGCCGGTGACCTGCAGCACGGCGGCATCGGATGTGCCCAGCGCGAGGTAGGAGTTGAACAGGTCGTCGTCGTTGCCGGGCAACCCCAACTCGTCGGCCCCGGAAGCGGAGCTGGCGCAATAGCCGACAAAACGGGAGCTGCTCACAGACGGCGCGATGGTGGCTGCACCCGCATCGCCGGAATCGTCGGCCAGCACGGTGGGGCTGAAGAGGGTTCCACTGGTTGCTCCGGCACTCCCGACGGCGATATTGTTCCAGTTGGTGGTGGCATAGGCCCCCGCCCCGGCGGACTCCGAACCCGTCAGCTCGTGGTCGGCCTGCGCATCGGCATCGTCGGAGACATGGAAGTTGATGCTGATCCTTCGAGCCGATGCGGAAGCCGGCGTGTAGCCCAGCACCGAGTCGTCCCAGAATCCGTTCCCGCCGTCGATCCCCGTCTTGGTGTATACGCCGAAGAAGGGATCCGTCCCGACGACGGGACTGCCCTCGGCCACCGTCCAGGCGAAGGTCCAGGTGGTCCACGCGTCGGTGGCGGGATCCGGCCCGGAGGGAGGCATGTAGGTCACGCCGGAAAGCCCGTTGAACTCCGTTAGCATGTTGTTCTTGGAGGTTTCCGCATCGCTGCCGGGGGCTGTCGCAAAAAAGCCGGCAACCGATCCGCCATCCGTGTTCGTGCCCGATGAAATATCGTTGAGGCCGGAAAAGCCGGCGCCATCCCCGTTGTTTCCGATCGTGGCCGTGAAGGTATAGATGCCCGGCTGAATCGTGTCCGGCAGGGTGGTTCCCGCGAGATCGGAATAGGTCCAATAGAGCATGCCGTCGCGATTGGCCGTATTGGCGACGCCCCAGAGCGTCCCGCATAGCGCATCCAATCCGTTTTTCGAGGCATTAAAGGCGCCGGATTCGACCTGCGTTCCGCTTTCGCCGGTGCCATTGCCGATGGCGACCGTGACGTCCGCGGCTTGTACCGAACCTGCCAGCAGCAGAGCCGCTCCGAAAATCCAAATCAACACTTCATTCGTTCTCATTATCCACCTTTTTCAATCCGAAACGTCCAACAGACCAAAATATCCTGTTTGCTTTTTATTTTAACCACCCATGTCGGAAATGTGCCAACGGCACTACACAATCTAGCATGGGGCAAAGCCCCATGTTTCCCGGCCCCACACCACCAACTGCCCTGACGGGGCAGCACAATAGGCTCGTTGTGTTGCCCCGTCAGGGCAAATAAGGCTTTTCCCACACGCCCTTGGGCGTTGCCCAAGGCTAAACTGTGTTGCGCTTTCAGCGCATTTGCATTCGAAACCAAGAAGTATCCCCTTGCTCCAAAAAACCGCCCGGCTGGGCGGCTTTGATCTTCCAATAGTTGGAAAGATAAGATCTAAAGCGGCGACGGATAAACCTTCGGGGAGGCATGGCCTCCCCGAATTTGCTAGTGAACCCTGTTATTCGCTGAGCTTGTAGAACAGCTGGGATTCGTCTCCGACGGTGATGGTAATCGGCGATGTACCCGAGTCCATTACACCCCAGTTCGGATACACGAGATCTTCATTGGTCAGCACGTTGAAGGATCCGCCGCCTTCCCACGACAGGACCACTTCACCCGAAACCATTTCGAGCCCGAAGTTTTCAATGACCACGGCCGGATTGGCGATAATCTGGAAGCCATTAATGGCCCCGCGTCCACCGGCGCCATCGGCATAAAGCTCCAGGGTGAAGCCGCTGGCCGTCAGGTTTGTGAACACGACATAGTTTGAATAATCCGTGCCGTCCTCCGAACTGTCCGCCTCGATGTAGGTTCCGGAGAACGTATTGGTCACTGGAGTGGCAGGATCGAAATCGTCTTCCGTAAACTTCGTAAACACATTGGTTACGCCTTCGGGAGACAAAGCGAATATGGACTGACGGTTCACGGTACTGGGGGGGCGCTTGTCGGAATCGGAGTAGACGATCACGCTATACCCGTTGCCGGTATAGGCCGCCCCCAACCCGCTGACCACCAAGGCTGCGGCATCGGCCGGGGAACCGTCGCCGCTGGGTCCATTCAACGCCAGGTAGGAGTTGAACAGGTCGTCGTGGTTGGTGCCCGGCAGGTTGAGTTCCTCATCGGCCGAGGCGGCATTGGCGCAATAGCCAACGAACCAGGTGCTGCTGTTCGTCGAAGGTGCAAGCGTGGCCGCCCCTGCGGTTCCGTTGTTGTCCACCAGCTCGGTGGAGGGGAAGATGACTCCCGCCGTATTGTGCGCGGCGCCACTGCCCACATCGATATTGTTCCAGCCCGTGTCGCTATTCAGGCCGGCGGTTTCCGCGCCCGTCAGCTGGTGCTCGTCCATATCGGCATCATCCCCGACATGGAAATTCACACTGATGGTTGCCGTTCCTGAAACGGTGACCTCATTAACCGTAATCGAAATGGAAGCAGGATCACTGTCCGCAAAACCATCGTTAACCGTGAACGTAAAGCCGTCCGCCCCGGTATAGCCGGGCGTCGGGGTGTAGGTCAGCTCCGGTGCCGTACCGCTCAGCGTGCCGTTGGCCGGGGCCGTCACGCTATACGTCAGGTTGCTGGGTCCGTTGTCCGGATCAACTGCCGATAGTGTAATGGCGATATTCGTGTTGGCATACATGACATAGCCTTCCCCGGATGCAACAGGAACCTGGTTCGTCACGGTAATCGCTACCGTGGCCGGATCGCTGTCCAACTCCCCGTCGTTGACGGTGAAGGTAAAGCTATCGACGCCCTGATAACCGTTTGCCGGTGTGTAGGTCAGGTTCGGTGCCGTACCGGTCAGTGCGCCGACCAGTCCGGCCGAATCCACGCTATACGTCAGATTGCTACCCTCAAAATCCGCGCCGACCAACGTGATGTTAGTCGTGGTATTGGGGAAGATGGATATATCCTGTCCCTCGGCGACGGGCGGCACATTCACCCCGGCAACCGGGGTGTAGGCCAGGGTGGAATCATCCCAAAATCCGTTTCCACCCGCTATCACGGTGTCACCGATCTTGGTGTACACGCCGAAATACGGGTCGGTCCCGATGACCGGGCTGCCTTCATCAACCGCCCAGGTGAACGTCCATGTGGTGTACGCATCCGTCGCGGGCTCCGCCTCGGCCGGGGGCGTGTAGGTCACGCCGGAGACCGCATTGAACTCCGTATACATGTTGTTCTTGGAGTCGTTCGCGGCATTTTGGGCTACGGCTCCGGTCCCGGTTCCGGCACCCGTTAGCGTCGTGAAGAAACCGGCGACACACCCCCGGTTCGTGTTGATACCGGTGCTGAGGTCGTTCAGGCCGGCAAAGCCTCCATTGTCCCCGTTATTCCCGATGCGGGCGGAAAGCGTATAGGTCCCCGCCTGAATCGTTGGCGGCAGCGTGGTTCCGGCGATCGTCGAATAGGGAACGTGGAGCATGCCGGCGACGGTCGTACTATTGGCGACGCCCCATTGCTTGCCAGCTTCGGCATCCAGACCGTTCTTGGTCGTCGTGTAGGCCCCCGCCCCGACCTGTGTGCCCACCTCCCCGGGATCGTTTCCGAGGGGCACGTTAACGGAAGCGGCCGTGGCCGAGCCTGCCGCCAGTGCGAATATTGCTACGATTGAACCTATGCGTTTCATCTCCATTTTCCATCTCCTTATTTTGTTTTGGTCTTCCCCTCGTTCTCCATGGTTGCCCGCCAAGTAGCTCGGCGACACCTGATTCCACGGAATGACAAAGTTTGACACGGCACCGAAAATGCGTCCATACCCTGAAAAGGGTATATTCCACAACTTTCCACTCTTTGTGAGAGTGTCATGGCAACGAATGGTGCGGGTGAGGAAAGCAACACCTGCCATCTCCACCCTTGACATCCGCACACCCATCCCCCTTAAAATGACCCACTATGACTGAATCTGAAAAGCCTACGCCCCCCACCCGCATCTGCCTCATCGAAGATCACGCCGATTTTCGCGAGGCGTTGCGCGAAGCCCTTGAATCGACGGACCGCTTCGAAATCTGCGCCACCCTTTCCAACGCGGAGGACGCCTTGGAATACCTGAAGGATTCGGCGGCGCCCGATGTGCTCATTCTAGACCTGGGCCTGCCGGGCATGGACGGGATCGATGCCATCCCGCTCATCCGCAAGGCCGCCCCCGGCACGACCGTCCTGGTGCTTACCGTGTTCGACAACAAGGCCCGGGTCTTCCAGGCGCTGGGTGCAGGGGCATCGGGCTACCTGATCAAATCCGACGGGCTGCAGGCGATTGTGCAGGGCATCGTGGATGCCTGCCACGGCATCTCGCCGCTCAGCGCGGAAATTGCGAAGATGGTTTTCGACACGTTTTCGAGCTTCAAGCCGGCCTCGCCCGAAATCGAACTTTCGGAACGCGAAGCCGAAGTCCTCAAGCAGCTCGCCGATGGCTTGAGCCGCCAGGAGGTGGCCGACGTGCTGTTCGTGAGCAAGCACACCGTGAGCACGCACATCCGGAACATCTATGAAAAACTGCAGGTCCACAATGTTTCGGGCGCCATCAGCAAGGCCTCTTCCATGGGAATCATCTGATGCGGTTTCCCCGCACAGCATCTAACATCGAACACGGGAGCGCGGCATTCCGAAACAAAAGCCTGCACTATTCGATCGTTCTCATGCTGGCCGCGTCCGCGCAGGCGGACACGCTGGAGCAGAACCTTGCCCGGGGCTTCGTTAAGGGCTACAAGCAGAACGAAGCGCGGCTGGTCGCCATCGACGAGGAGCTTCATTCCCTGCCCCAACCCTATCTGCGGGAACCCACCGGAACCGGCGGGTTCCTTACCCACGAACAAAAATCCTCTACCAGCGAGGTGGTTCTGGCGTTTAGCTGGGAAAAACCGGTTGAGCTCGATGCCGTCGCCCTATTCCCCCTGCGCCTGTTCATGGACGAGGTCTACGGCGAAAACCTGTACTGGCCGGAGTCCATCACGATCGAGGCGGAAATCGACGGCCGGCAAAACCTCATTGCCCAGGGAACCGGAGGGCAGCCCCTCATCCGCCAGTCCCTTCCGGAGCTCATCGAATTCGCCCCGGTCTCCACCCGCAGGTTGACCATCCGCTGCACCGACCTTCCGCAACATCCCCATGAAAAATGGCATGCCGCCGGGTTCGCCGAAATCTGCATCTTTTCGGGGGCCAACAACGTGGCCCCGCAGGCGAGTTGCAAGGCCTCGCACAGCCGGCAAGGCTACCATGTCCTGGCGCAGGAATTCCTGACCGATGCCCAAACCCCGCTGGGGCTCCCCGAATTAAGCAGCCACTCCAAAACCCATCCGTTCATCAAGAAGTTCGGATTCGGGCACAAGATTGTACCCGGATCCTATAAACTGACCTGCACCTACCCCCGGGAAATCCTGATCGACGCCGTACGGATCGACCCGGCCATCGAGCACTCCTACGGACAAAGCTTCCCGGTGCGCTTTACCATCGACCTGCTCGACGCCCAGGGGCAAGTCGTTCAATCGGACACCACCTACGAAACCTTCCCGATGCGCAAACCTGGCCTGAACCCTCATTTTTCCCGGTTCCCCGAGACAAAGGCCCAGGCGGTGCGGCTGACCGTCTACGAAGCATCGCAACCCATCCCCGAGGCCGCGCCGGCCATCGCGTTCAGCGAAATCTCGGCACAGCACAAGGGGGTGGAATCGGAACGCGCAACCCTCTTCGAAGAACGGTATCGCGGAAAAACGATCCGCCTCGTGACGGAAGACCCGACGGACACGAAGGCCAAACTGGCACTTTCTCCCGCCAACGACGGGCTGACGCACTCGGGACAGGTTCTTCCGCTGCGTCAGTGGATCGAAGGACTCGTCCGCCGCCAGCAGCTGATGGAAGAGCAGATGATCCTGCGGCAGCAACAGGGAAAAACCGTGTCGGATATCGCCAAAACGCTCATCTATGGAAGCCTCACCCTGCTGCTGCTGGTGATCGGAAGCGCGGCATTTCTCATCGTTCGCAACCGCATCCGCATGCGCGGGGAAATCCGATCCACCCGGGCAAGAATCGCCAGCGACCTGCACGACGACGTCGGCAGCAACCTCGGCACCATCATCCTTCATGTCGAAAAACTGGAGGAACAGATTAACACGGCCCCGGAACGGAAACGGCTGAAAGCCATCTACCGGCTCACCCGCGAAAGCGTCTTCGGCCTGAGGGAGGTGCTCAGCACCACGGCACCGGAAGTCGGACGCACGCAGAACCTCGTCGCCTACATGGATGAACTCGCGGGCCTCGTCCTGGGAAAAACCGACTACACCTTCGCGTCCGGCCCCGCCATCGGCGAAGCCCTGCTGGAGCAAACGTTGCGCAAGGGCATCCTGCTCTTCTACAAGGAAGCGCTCTACAACGCCAAACGGCACTCGGCGTGCAGCCAGGTCGAGATTTCCATTCGGCTCCGCGACGGGAACATTATTCTCCGGATCAAGGACAACGGCAAAGGCATCGACCAAGACGCGCTGAAGCAGCCCCGCACCCTGCGCACGCTCAAGCAGCGCGCCGACTGGCTCCATGCCCACCTGGAAATCGAATCAGCCCCCGGCGCCGGAACCCAGCTCATCCTCTCCATTCCCCAGGAATAACCCCCGTCGGCTCAATCCAGACCTCCGTCCTTATAGCGAATAATACTGCTCCCAGCCCTTGCGCGGCGGCGCACCCACCAACAGTTCGTTGGCGATGCGGCTATTGGTGAACCGGTTGGCCTGGCGGTCGAACTCCAACGTGCCGCCCAGCCGCTGCGAGATGCAGCCCAGCGAAAGCAGCTGCGAGAGGAGGCCCGAAACCGCGAACGGCGTACGCGTCTCCTCCTGCCCTTTGCAGGCCAGGATGAAGTTTTCGAAATGGTCGGAGTTTTTCCCGAAGTCGCGCGGCAGGGCCCCTTGCTTCAACAGTTCACGCATCTTTTCATAGGGAATGATCTGCAGTGGATGCTCGTGGGCCGTCCCATGGAAAACATGTTCCTTGGAATAGATAAACTTGCCGGGCGTATTCCGGTCCAGCTCCTTGCCGCCCCACTCTTCCGGCAGCGGCGGCAGGTTTTCCTGCCCGTCGTACCAGTCGATATCCATGGCCGGCATATCGCCGCGCGCCGGGAACTGGAAGTTGATGGTCGAAGCCATCGGATAGATGAAGTTGTTTTGCCCTTCGAGGGTCTTGGCCGTCAGGCTTTCCGGCAAACCCAGGTTCAGGAAGCGCTGCATGGTGTCGAGCATGTGCGCGCCCCAGTCGCCGAAGCACCCCGTTCCGAAATCATACCAGCCGCGCCAGTTGCCGTAGTGCAGATCCTTGCTGAACTCGTGGTGTTCCGCCGTGCCGAGCCAGACATCCCAGTCCATGGTTTCGGGCACCTTCTCCCCGGTGCGGAATGCGTTCACAGCGCCCCACGGATGCCAGCGGCGCCATTTGTTCATATAGGCATCCACATGGGTGACATCCTTGATGATGCCCGCTTCCGTCCAGGCCTTGAACTGGAAATAGTTTGCACCGGAATGGCCATAGTTGCCCATCTGGGTGGCCACGCCATGGCGTTCGGCGGCAGCCATCATCAGTGCGATTTCATTGAAGGTGCGCGCGAGCGGTTTTTCGCAATAGACATGCTTGCCCAGCGCCATGGCCGCCATGGTGATCGGGAAATGGGAATGGTCGGGGGTACAGACCACGACGGCATCGATCTCGTTGCCCATTTTATCGAACATGACCCGGAAATCCTTGAACCGGGGCACGCCGGGGAATTCAGCCTCGGTCTTGGCCGTCCATTTGCTACCCATATCCACATCGCAAAGCGCCACCATGTTCACATCATCGATCTGCCTGAACGACCCGCTCAAGCTCTCGCCGCGGCCGCCCAGCCCGATGAACGCCAGGTTCACCTTTTCGTTCGCACCCACGAAGCTGGCCGTCTTTTTGGTGGCGCAGCCGGGAAGCAGTGCCATGGAAGTACCCGCCATCCCAATCTTGGAAAACTGTCTTCTTGAAACCTTCATGGTTGATTCTCCTATTCCTACTTGTTTTCACATGGAGCCCGGGCAGACGGCGTCTGCCCCTCCACATCAATCCGTCCCCACCGGCACCTGCCCGGTCGGTTCAATTTCATCGCGCATCAACTCGCCGGCCTTACCGGCCACCTTCAGGTAAAAATCGGAGGGCAACCCTTCCATGTCCAGGAACTTGCCCCCGTTCCCGGTTGGAGGGTTATCGGTGCATTTGAAGATGGCGGTGGCTTCATCCACCTCATCGAACATCGCGATGTAGAGCATGTCCGCGCCCGCCTGCTTGTTCGCCACCACCTGCTCCCAGAGAAACTGCCCCTTGAGCCGCGGAATATGGGCAATCGGTGTTTCCCCGTTTTGGAGGTTGTGCCAGCTGAACCCCGGGAAGACGACCGGCATGTAGTCCGTACCGTGTTGCTTCGCCCAGGCGATATCCTTGCTCCAATAGTGCTTGGCGTGGTGCGCCACGCCCGGCAGATCCCTAAAGCGCCCTACGCTCCACGGGCTGATCACATCGGCTTCCAGCAACATTTCATGGAGCTCCCCGCGCGGGGAGGCATCGCGATCCTGCGCCCGCCAACCGGTCGCGGTTCCCAGCATCACACTGCATCCGTCGGCCTTCAATTTCCGGATCAGTGTCCGGCATTCATCGAAGTCCGGCCGCCGCTTGATCTGCCCATTGAACCCAACGCCCCAGACCGCCACCAGCGGTTTACCGTTGTGGTGCTGATAGGCGGGATCTTCGGTAATACGCATCTTGTCACGCAGCAGGCGCCAGTCGTCGAACACCTTAACGATGTCTTCGTCCGGAATCCCGGTGAGGTCATACATCACCACATAGGTGCGCCCATAGCGGTTCGCCCCCTCGCGCGCGCTCGAGAGCACCTTGTCCTTATGGTAGCGCACGTCGCCCTCCTTGATGCCATTGGCGAACCGCTGGACAAACGCGCCATCGATCCCATAGTCGCGCATCCATTTGAAATGGCGCAACACGGTTTGGCGGTTATGCGAACTGAAGACCTTCGCCACGGAACCATCTTCATGCCTGAAGCCGGTATCGTACAGCTCGTCTTCGCCATACTCCGAAACATCGGGCCATGCATCCACCGTAACTTCGCCGGGCTTGAAGCCCCTGCGCCCCCAATGCACCCAGCCGAGTTTCGCCCCATCGCCCGGGCAGTTGAACCAGCCCTGGTAGCCGGTCATCACCTTGCCGCTCAGCGTACTCGGATCGGCACCGCGAACCGAGGCTCCGTCGTAGGGCTTCAACACCTCCTCCCTCGGTTCGGCAAAAGTCCCCGCCACCATGAAGCCGGCCAGCATAACGATTGTTTTAATCGACATTGTACTTCCTGTTAAAAACCTATTTCCCCGAGGCCTGGGTTTCTTTCATGCCTGGAACCGACGTTACCGCATTGATCTTCGAATTAAACGTTTTTTCAGCAACATATTGGACACGCCCCGCCCATCCTTCTTTGTCTTGAATTCAGTGCGTTGCAAGCTTCTCGGGATACGCAGGTTGGGATTCGTGTATGTAGTGTATTTTGTGGTTCATTACCGTTTTAGGTTTAGCGGTTGCGGGCCGACGTCCCGTGTAGTCCATGAAAACCGCTCTGCACCTAGAGTTATTTTTGGAGAGGGGCATAAGAAAACCCCCGCCAGCGTTAACTGAACGGGGGTTTAAAATGGTGGCTGTGAGTGGACTTGAACCACCGACAAGCGGATTATGATTCCGCTGCTCTGCCGACTGAGCTACACAGCCTTTTGTTAAAAAGGAGTGCAGAAGATAGTTAAACCCCACCGTCTTGGCAAGGCCAATTCTTCATCTTTTTTCACCTTCCGATTCCCGCTTCATCCCCCTCCTCCACAGGCCTGTGGAAGCGCGTCGGAAGCGGATAAAAATGTGAAAAAATGGTGGGCGTTGACGGGCTCGAACCGCCGACCCCCTCGGTGTAAACGAGGTGCTCTAGCCAACTGAGCTAAACGCCCATTTCCTCAAAGGAGCGCACATAGTACCCATTCCCTTTTTCGAGTCAAGTGGTGAAAAACAAAAAAGATCCCACCCCATGCGACCCTGCGCCCCGGCATGAACGGCATGCCTAGGCGAGGACGTCCTTCAAGGCATCGAGCGTGAACTGGTTTTGTTCCGGCGTTCCAATGGTGATGCGGATGAAGTCGCCAAGGCCATAGGGATCCATCGGGCGCACAATGACCTTGCGCTTCTGCAGCTCCAGGAACACCTCGCGTCCGTTGCCGGTCTTGACGAGGATGAAATTGGCGCCGGACGGAACGGTTTCAACCCCGATCTTCGGCAGCTCTTCCTCAAAGAACTTCAGTCCCTGGAAAACCATTTCGCGGGTTTCAACAATATGGGGTATGTCGTCGAGCGCGGCCATGGCGGCGGCCTGCGCCATCAGATTGGCATTGAAGGGTTGGCGCACCTTGTTAAGCAGGTTGATGAGTTCGGGGTGGGCAACGGCATAGCCGATGCGCAGACCGGCCAGGCCATAGGCCTTGGAGAAGGTCCGCAGTACGAGCACGTTTTTCTTGCCGGCACGGATATGCTTGAGCACGTCGGGCTTCATGTCGTCGGGCATGACTTCGAAATAGGCTTCGTCGAAAACGGCAACCACGTGGTCGGGCAGTTTTTCAATGAAGGCGTCGATGGCGTCGGGGGCCACCATGGTGCCGGTCGGGTTGTTGGGATTGCAGATGCAAACCAAACGCGTTTCGGGGGTGATGGCCGCGAGCATGGCATCGAGGTCGTGCACGTGTTCCGGCATGGGAACACGGATGGTTTCGCCCTGGTACATGGCGTTGGCGAGGAAATAGACCGCAAAGGCCTCCGCCCCCATCACCAGGTTTTTGCCCTGCTCCATGAAGACGTGGCAGAGGAATACGATCAGCTCGTTGCTGCCGCATCCGAACAGCAGGTTTTCCGGTGCGACGCCGAGGTTGCCGGCGAGCTTTTGCTTCAGGTAGAAAGCCCCTCCGTCGGGATAGCGATGCATTTCGGGAATGGCTTCCTGCATCGCTTCGATGGCCATCGGCGATGGCCCCAGTTCGTTTTCGTTCGATGCCACCTTGACGATTTCCGCGATGTCGTCGAAGCCGAGTTCGCGCGCCACTTCTTCAATCGGCTTGCCGGGTTCGTACACCCGCAGATCCGAAATCCATTCCTTTGCCTTCATCCCACAATCTCCTGCTAATGTTGAAAACGCGCATCGTAGCATTCCGCCAAGCCGGAGCAATCCCGTTTCTTCGGAATACATCAGGAATTTTGCCGATTGCGAATGAATTGGTGGAGGTTTGGCCATGCGCATCCATGGCGTTCCGTCCGTTTTCCCCACACCGGCATCGTGAACAAATAATTCACAATTACGCATTGGCAACCCGCATTTTTTCGCGCTAACATATCGCATTCGTCGAAAAAGCAGCAACACAGGGGGATGCATATGTTAGGGATAGAAGATGGATGGGTGGCACTCGCCTACCTACTCTGCATAATCAGCGCACTGTTCTGCCTCGTTTGGGGCATCATCAAATGGAACAAGGATGATCCGGAAACCGAGTCCGAGGAGGAGATCCGCCATTGGGCGGAAGAGGAAGACCGGGTTGAGGAAGAACTGTAGAGCATTAAGAACGCAGATTTAAGAATGAAGAACACTCCTGCCGACACCCGCTCATCCAGGCCATCTGCACACCCTTCTTCATCCTGAAATCTGAATTCTTCATTAAAGGAGAAACCACATGTCTATTTGGATGATTATCATTGTCGTTGCATATCTATGCATTATCGCCTACCTCGGATTCCGGGGTTTCAAAAGCACCAAATCCGCCACCGACTACATGCTGGGCGGGCGCAAGGTCCACCCCTATGTGATGGCCATGTCGTACGGGGCAACCTTCATCAGCACCTCGGCCATTGTCGGCTTCGGCGGGGCGGCCGGAGTCTTCGGCATGGGGTTGCTCTGGCTCACCTTCATGAACATCTTCATCGGCATCTTCATTGCCTTCTGGGTGTTCGGCGGGCGAACCCGCAAAATGGGCCTTCGGCTCGATGCCCACACCTTCCCGGAATTGTTGGGCAGAAGGTTCCAATCCAAATTCATCCAAGGGGCTTCCGCGGTGATCATCTTTCTGTTCATACCGCTGTATGCTTCGGCGGTGCTGACCGGCGCGGTCAAATACATCTCATCGCAACTGGGCATCGACTACAACGCCGCATTGCTCATGTTCTCCGTCATCATTGCCCTCTATGTGATCATGGGCGGAATCAAAGGCGTCATGTATACCGACGCCCTGCAAGGCACCATCATGCTGCTGGGCATGACCGCCCTGCTCATCCTGACCTACAACAAACTGGGCGGTTTGAGCGGTGCGCACCAGGCGTTGACCGACCTGACCCCCGAAGTTCCCGCCAGCTTGCAAAAGGGTGGGCACCAGGGCTGGACCAGCATGCCCAAGTTTGGCTCGCCGCTGTCGTGGACCTTGGTCAGCACCATCATCATGGGCGTCGGCATCGGCGTGCTGGCCCAACCGCAGCTGGCCGTACGCTACATGACGGTGAAAAGCGGCAAAGAGCTCAACCGCGCCATCCCGATCGGCGGTGTTTTTATCATGATGATGACCGGTGTGGCCTTCATCGTCGGCGCCCTATCCAATGTACATTTCCACCAAACCATCGGCAAAGTCTCCATCGTTGCGGCAAAGGGCGATGTTGAGGCGATCATCCCCATGTACCTGCAAAGCGCGTTGCCGGAATGGTTCAGCATCCTCTTCATGCTCACACTCATCTCTGCGGCCATGAGCACGCTCAGCAGCCAGTTCCATGTGATGGGCACCTCGCTCGGACGCGACCTGGTTGAGGAATCCTTGGGCAAAAAGAAAGGGGGCGGCGGCATGCTTGCCACACGGATCGGTGTGCTTGGCGGCATTCTGATCTCGGTCTACCTCAGCTACATCATGGAGTTGAAATTCGGCAAAACCGGAACAGCCATCGTGGCGCGCGGTACCGCGATCTTCTTCGGACTTTGCGCCTGCGCCTTCCTGCCCATGTATGTCGGGGCCCTTTGGAGCCGCGCCATCACCAAGGCCGGCGCCATTGCCGGCCTGCTGGGCGGATCGCTCTCCAGCCTGTTCTGGATCTTTTTTGTGGAGCAGAAAGCCGCGACCGCGCTGCTACTCTGCAACAAACTGTTCGGAACCCGGTCGCTGGCCATATCCATGGTGGATGGCAAGGAGGTCTTCGCAACATCCGGGCCCGTGGTATGGGCCTTTGTCGATCCACTGATCATCGGCCTGCCCATTGCGATCGTGGTTACCGTGGCCGTATCGCTCTTCACTAAGAAAATGTCGGATGCACACCTGGATAAGTGCATGGGAACCAAATAACAACATAGGGGTTGCAAATGAAAATGAGATACACCGCAATACTACTGGCCACCGCATTCGCATGCGGCACAACCATGGCAAAAGAATCGGCAGAGGAAACTCCGTCCGCCGTGGCGACCGTTTCGGCCGAGGAGATCCAAAAGGAAAGCCAATTCAAATGGGGTGGTGACTTCCGCTTCCGCACGGTCTACATGAACCATATACCAAACGAAACCGGAGCGGACAGCGGCGAGCGCAGCTTCCAACGCTACCGCACCCGCGTTTGGGGCGAATACCACCAAAGCGACAATCTGTTTGTCAAAGGACGCCTTCTTAACGAATTCCGCACCGTCCAGAAACCCGATGGAAACAACCCATGGTCTGCCATGGATGAAACCATCATCGACACCCTGTTCGTCGATTATCAGCAAGACCTGTTCGGGGTTAGGATCGGCCGCCAGGACATGATCTACGGCACGGGCAAGGTCATCCTCGACGGCACTCCACTTGACGGCTCGCGCACGATCTACTTCGATGCCGCCAAGGCCACCTACAAAGGAATCGAGGACACCACCGTGGATGTCTTCGGCATGTATACCCGCGCCAAGAACCAGCTTGCGCTTCACTCCCAGGATCGCAACCTGGTCGGTCTCGACCCCGCATATGACGGTGCGGAAGCGGGTGGCGGCGTTTATGTAAAAAACAATGCCGCCGAACAGCTTCCCTGGGAAACGTACTGGGTCACCAAGACCAAAGAACAGCACCTGACCGACCACTTCCACACCGTCGGCGGGCGCCTGATGCCGAAGTTTGGCGACCACCTCAGCGGCAACCTTGAAGTGGCCTACCAATCCAACAAAGACAATTCCGCTTACATGGTCGATGCGTTGCTCGACTGGCAGATGGCTGAAAGAATCAAGCTCGGACTTGGCTATTACCATCTCTCCGCAGATTGGAATCCGATGTTTGCGCGCTGGCCACAGTATTCCGAACTATACGTTTATTCGTTCACACCCACCACGGCAGGAGGCGACGGCATCGGCTATTGGTCGAACGCCAGCATGCCGCATGTTGATCTATCAATCAGTCCGATTGAAAAGCTTAAGTGCGACCTGTTGCTCGGTTATATGTTTGCTCCGGGAAAGAGCGGCCCCGGAGACGGCCGCGAGCGCGGATGGCTCTTTACCTGGTGGAACAAATACACCCTGATGGAAAACCTGCTTAGCGATAAGGACAAACTGTTTGGACACGTCCTGATTGAACTCTTCGAACCCGGCGACTTCTATACCGAAGCACAGCAGGAAAACCTTGCGAGCTTTGTGCGCTTTGAACTGAGCTACTCATTCTAAGGCAAATCCATCGCAAATTGAAAAGCACCCGTCGCTGCGGGTGCTTTTTCATTGCTGGAGGGCGACGCTCCGTCGGAGCCCTCCGGATGTTATTCGCCGTCGGGTAGCGGGGCGCTGGTTTTGTAGACGGTGGCGTTGTAGACCGCGATCTGATCGCCGACCGAGTTCGTTACCTTGATGCGGTAATGCGCGAGGCGCCGGCTGGCGGAAACTTCCTTGGCTTTGGCAATCAACGTATCGCCGAGCTGCGTGGCGTGGAACACCTGGATGTTGCCATTGGTCAGCAGCGCCACATTGCCATAGGAATTCGAAGCCGCCGCAAGCGCTATGTCGGCCAGCGCAAAAATGGACGCGCCGTGGGCGACGCCCGCCGCGTTGAGATGCTGCTTCTCGATCTTCAGCTCGGCATAGGCGCGCCCTTCGCTGACCTCGGTCAAATTAACACCCAACAAGTTGCCCAGCTGGTCGTTCTCGCGAATCAGCTTCTTAATCTTTTCAGCACTCATGGCAAAACCTCCGGTTTGGAAACTCTAATTCCCAAGCACTAAATCCGAAACAAACCCCAAACTTCAATGGCCAAATGCTTTAAACCTTGGCTTTTTCAAAATTCGTAATTGTTTCGGATTCCGATATTCGTGCTTAGGATTTCTTTTTAGTCCGCGCCTTCGCCGCGGCCCAAAAGGAACGCTTGTTCATTCACGTCCACCAGGCGCTCGGGGAACTGCGCACGGATGGCGTCCATCCACTGCTCCACGGTAAAGTCCATGTGCTTGCTCAACGCACCAAGCAGCGCCACGTTCAACGTCCGTTTGTTGCTCAGCTTATCGGCATCGAAATCGGACGGTTTCACAAGAATCCCACCGGCCTTCATGTGGTGTTTGTTGACGTCGATCTGGTCATCGCCGAGTACAACTAAATAGTCGGCCGCGCCGACGGGAATCATCGGGCTGAGCACCTTTTCGCCGTAGCGCAGGTCGGAGGTAATCGCCCCGCCGCGCTGGCTCATGCCGTGCACTTCGGCCTTTTTCACGTCGTTGCCCAGATCGAACACGACACGCCCCAGGATATCGGTGCAGGTCAGGATCCCCTGCCCGCCCAGCCCGGCAAATTTTACGTTTGTTACATTGCTCATAATAAAATCCTTTCGTATTACGTATTTCGTACTGCGTATTGCGGCTCTTCCACCAGAGGATCAGTGGAATACGTAATACGCAGTACGTAGTACTATCTCACCTTTTCGCCGCGTTCGAATTTGGCATCGCGCACGATGGCGAGGATGCAGGGGCGGCGGGCAATGACGATGGTGAGGTCGTTCGAGGCCATGGCATCCTTCATCGTCTGCTCGAATTGTTCCATCTCGCGCGACGGATCGAGAATCACCACGCGATCGACGCCCATGGCCTCGCAGGTGGCTTCGAGCGAAACCGTCTTTTCGGTTGGATGATGGTCGAGCTTCTTGCCGGTTCCCGGATGCTCCTGCAGCCCGGTCATGGCCGTGGTGCCGTTGTCGAGGATGACGATCACATGGCCATACTTCGGGCGGTTGTAGACCATTTCCGCAACGCCGGTCAGCCCGCTATGCATGAAGGTGCCGTCGCCGATCACACTGACGACCTTGCGGGCCTGCTCTTCGGGCAGGACGTGGCGCATGCCGAGGCCAATGCCGATGGAGCCGCCCATGCAGATGCAGGTATCCATGGTCTCGAACGGCGGCAACACGCTGAGGGTGTAGCAGCCGATGTCGCCAGTGATGGTGCATCCGATATTCTTCAGCAGCTGGAAGCTGGCGCGGTGCGGACAGCCATCGCACAGTTGCGGCGGCTTGCCTTTCGGCGGGGCGGCCTCTTCGGAATCGTCGCCGTCGATGATCCGCTTGACGCGGACGACGTCCAACTCGCCGTAGCGGTAGCGCTCCATGCGCGGGCGCACCTTGCCGCCGGCCGCCTGAACCTCGGTCTGGATGAAGGGGTCGCCCTCTTCCACAATGATGCAGTCGTCGACCGAATCGATGAATTCAAGAATGGCCTTCATCGGCAGCGGATAGACCATGCCGAGCTTCATGACCTTCGCATCCGGCGCGGCTTCCTGCGCGTGCAACGCGGAGACGCCGTTTGCAATGATGCCGAGCGAGGAATGGCCTCCGAACATTTTGTTCGGGCCTTCCGAACAGTTCCACGCCTCCATTTCGGCCAGCTTGGCGCGCAGCTTCTTGTGCGCAGGGCGGGCATAGGCCGGAATCATGACGCGCTCCTTGATGTCGCGGACATAGTTGGCTTGGGGAACGTCGGTCGAGCTGCCGGGCACCACGATGGTCTTGGAATGGCAAACCCGCGTGCATAGACGCAGCATGACCGGCTGGTTCCATCTTTCGGAAATCTCGAAGGCGAGCTTGGTCATTTCGTAGGCTTCCTGCGAGTCGGCGGGTTCAAGCATCGGGACGCCGGCGGCGCGCGCATAGTTGCGCGAATCCTGCTCGTTCTGCGAGGAGGCCATGCCGGGGTCGTCGGCCACGGCCAAGACCATGCCGCCGGTCACGCCGGTGTAGGCCACCGTGAAGAGCGGATCGGCCGCAACATTCACACCCACGTGTTTCATGGTCACCAGCGTGCGGGTGCCGGCGAAGGCCACGCCGATACCGACTTCCAGCGCCACCTTTTCGTTGGGCGACCACTGGGCGCGGCAGCCCTCCAGCTTCGAATAGTTTTCCAGGATTTCGGTCGAGGGCGTACCGGGATACCCGACGCCCAGCGCGCAACCGGCGTGCATGGCGCCCAGCGCCACGGCCTCGTTGCCGCTCATCAGTTTTCGTTCACTGCTCATGTCTCTCTCCGTTTACAAATGCGTACTACGTATCGCGTACTGCGTATTAAAAAATCATTTTGCCACAAAATTATTCTGTCATATCTCCGAGCAATTCGTTCACCCACTGCGGAATGCGCAACGGCTTCCCTTCGGGGTTCGTGAGGGCGTGGATCGTAAATCCCTCGGCAACGGGCTGGCCCGTCTCCCCCTGCGTGATGACCGACTCGAATTTGATCCGAGCACGTCCCTCGCGTTCACACGATGTTTCAATATTCAGCAGGTCGTCGTATCCGGCCCGCCCCCGAAATTTAAGATTGGCCTCGACAATCGGCGCCATCACACCGCGCTTTTCCCATTCAACATAGGGAATCCCGGCGGCCCGCGTAAGCTCGGAACGCCCGACCTCCATCCACTCCAACAGGCGCGAATTATAGAATGTTCCCATTCGATCCGACTCGCTATAGCGTACCCTAAGTTGGTGTGTATGCCTGAACACAGATTCCCTCGAAGAAAATAAGCGTACATTTAAACCGGATTCTGCAACGGGTTTCAAGAGTGTTCGACACCGTTTAGGAGAATCCCGATGCGCCCAGCCCGCTGGTATCATACGCAATTAATCTGAATAGAATGGCATGTCCCTTTCTGCGGGAGAATGGATTGCCACGAAAAAGCACAAGAAACACAAAGACATCACCTTCTGGGTTTTCGTGCCTTTTGTGCCTCTTTGTGGCTATTGAATACAAGTCAGGTTAGTTTGGTATCAGTCCTAATCTGGGCAGTCCGCCGCGCCGCACCAAACTCGCCAGACACTACGACTCTTTATTACTCAGCATAAAACACTTAACGCCTTGCAGTGATTTTAAAACACCTCTATCCTCCTCCCCTTAACCAGGGAGTCAGATCATGAAACGCACAACCATCGGCAGTCTGGCAGCGGTTATGTTATTCACGGCTACGGTTTTCGCCGGAACCAACTATGTCTGGGACGCCAGTCCGCAGGACGGGCCCGGTACCGACTGGGCCACCGCCTTCCACGAAATCCAACCGGCCATCGATGCCGCCGATCCGGGCGATACGGTGCTCGTCACCAACGGCACTTACGCCACCGGCGGAACCATCGATCCCCACTCCATGAGCAACCGGGTGGTGCTGGCCGAAGCCATCACCGTGCAATCCGTCAACGGCCCCGACTTCACTTCCATCGTCGGCGAAGGCCCCTTGGGGCCGAATGCCATACGTTGCGCCTATGTCACCGACGGAGCAGAACTGATCGGCTTCACCCTCACCAACGGGCATACCCGCACAGGAACAACGTCACCGGTATTGGATAGCGGCGGCGGGATCCTGCTGGATAATGGCGGCGCCGTTTCCAATTGCACCATCATCGGAAATTTCGCGGCCAACCGGGGTGGAGGAGTCGCTTTCCTGACCAACGGCATCCTCTCCCATTGCACGCTTGCCAACAACGTCGCGTGGGCCGGGGGCGCGGCCCATTGCCAATCCGGCGGAACGCTCAACCACTGCACGCTGAGCGGCAACTCGGCCGATGCTGCCGCCGGCGGCATCTATTGCCACACCGGCGGATCGCTCAATCACTGCACCATCAGTTCGAATTCCACCGCAGCCACGGGCGGCGGGATTCGCTGCTACAAGGTTGGTAGCTCGTTCAACAACTGCCTCATCACCGGAAACTCGGCACTCGACGGCGGCGGGGTTGGCTTAAGCTCTGGTGGAACGTTCAACAACTGCACCATCAGCGGAAACTCGGCAACCAACAATGGTGGAGGGGTAAACTCTTACGGCACCGGCTCGATACTCAACAACTGCATTGTATGGAGCAATACGGCAGCGAACGGCAGCGACTGCTTCAATAATGGCAGCAGCATGGCCTACACCCATTGCTGCAGCAGCCTGGCGCTCAACGACCTTGGTTCCGGCAACATTACAAACTACCCGCAGTTTGTGGATGCACCCAACGGAAACTACCGCCTCCAACCCGCCTCCCCCTGCATCGACGCCGGAACCAACCAGATATGGATGGACGGTGCAACCGACCTCGGCGGAAACCCGCGTATTAATGGTGGAACGGTCGACATCGGAGCCTATGAATACTACGATGCCGCGGCGGTAAACATCACCAACGAGAATGCCACCGTCGCCGGCGAAACCGAAACCTATACGATTAGCGGAACCAACAACGAGTGGACAGTCGGCAACCTCTGGTGGACCAACGAGGCTAATCATGCCTCCGGCTCTTTTCCAGTTTCAGGTTTCCAGTTTCAGGTTTCAGATATTCCGCTGGAGTTCTACGAAAACACTATCACGGTCTATGGAACCAATGTCGTAGGCGAAGTCACATCCGACAGCATCGTAATCACCCGCGACCCACAGCATTCCGGAAATTCCCCCACCCACTATGTCTCCCCCGAAGGCACCCACGTTTGGCCCTACACCACTTGGGCAACTGCGGCCACCAACATACAGGCCGCTGTCGATGCCGCCTCGGGAACAACCGACGACATCGTGCTGGTGGACGATGGAGCCTACGAGCCCGGTCAACAAATCACCGTCCACAAGGCCATCACCGTCAAAAGCGAATATGGCCCCGACGTTACCATCCTAGATGGGCAGGACTCCCACCGCCTCTTCCATTTAAGCGATGGGGCGGTGATTGACGGCTTCACCATCCGGAATGGCAGCGCAGACAACGGTGGCGGCATCTATTGTACAGATACCACACCGCTCATCACCAACTGCACGCTCTCAGGCAATTCGGCTGCGTACGGCGGCGGGAGCTACAACGGCACGCTGCACAATTGCACCATCACCGGCAACTCGGCAGACGGCTACGACTACTACTACGGCGACGGCGACGGCGGCGGCGGCGGGAGCTACTACGGCACGCTGCACAATTGCACCATCACCAGCAACTCGGCAACGGGCTACAACGACTACGGCGGCGGCTTAGGGGGCAACGGCTACGGCGGCGGGAGCTACAACTGCACGCTGCACGATTGCACCATCTCCGGCAACTCGGCAACGGGCGGTGACGGCGGTGGCGGCTACGACGGCTTCGCGGGCAACGGCTACGGCGGCGGGAGCTGCTACGGCACGCTGCACGATTGCACCATCTCCGGCAACTCGGCAACGGGCGGTGACGGCGTCGGCGTCGACGACGACGGCTACGGATGCGGCGGAGGGAGCGTCGAAAGCACGCTGCACGATTGCACCATCATCGGAAACTCAGCCGACTACGGCGGCGGGGTCTCCTGTTACTACGGTGACACCGTTCAAAACTGCACCCTTTCCGGCAACTCTGCCTACACCAGCGGCGGCGGGGTCTACTGCTCCTGGGGCGGAACGGTGCAAGACTGCACCCTCTCCGGCAACTCAGCCGACTACGGCGGCGGGGTCTACTATGATGGCGGCGGCACCGTTCAAAACTGCACCCTCTCCGGCAACTCTGCCTACACCAGTGGCGGCGGGGTCTACTGCTCCTGGGGCGGAACGGTGCAAGACTGCACCCTCTCCGGCAACTCAGCCGACTACGGCGGCGGGGTCTACTGTTACCTCGATGGCACCGTTCAAAACTGTATTTTGTGGAACAACTCGGCAACCGACAGCGGAAACAATTGGTACAACAACGATACATTCATGTCCTACACCCATTGCTGCACGACGCCCACGAATGGCTTGCCCGGCGGCACGGGCTGCATCGATACCGATCCCAAACTGATCGACACCTATCACCTGGCGTCGGATTCTCCCTGCATCGATGCCGGAATAGCAATTGCCGGTATCGTGGAAGATATTGACGGCACGCCGCGCCCCCTTGATGGCAATGCCGATGGAATAGCGATTCCCGACATTGGCGCATTCGAATATTTCAATCCCGCCGGGGATTCCGATGGAGACGGACTGACCGACGGATTCGAATCCGACACACTCGGCACCAGTATCGTCAAGGCCAACACCGACGGCGATTCCTTTAGCGACTACGAGGAATTTGTGGCCGACACCGATCCGTTGAATAGCAACGAATGGTTCCGAATCACCGCCGCCGAAGGCCGCACCGTCAGCTTCCACTCCTCATCGAATCGGGTCTACACCCTCCTGTGGAGCCTTGATCTCAAGGCGGGTTATTGGTTTCCCGTCCGCCAGGAGTTCCGCATCCCCGGCAGTGGCGGCCTCGACTCCCTCACCGATCCCTACGACGACCCCGCCTGCTTCTACAAGGTGCAGGTCGAGATTCCGTAAAGAGGAAAAAGCATGTAGTCCCGCCTTTAGGCGGTCGGCGGGCTGGGCTTCGGTGCGGCGGGGATTCCTCGCGTCGATTCGGACAGGAAAGATTGACCTTTTTCTTTCCCGTGCCCTATCCTATCGAATTGAAGTAAAGATATACCGAAATATAAACCTAAGCACACAAGGGAGAAAACATGAAATTCACAGTAGACAAGGATCTTTGCGTCGGTTGCGAAGCGTGCAATGGCATCGCCCCGGAAGTTTTTGAATTCCCGGATGGCTATTCCAAGGTAAAGATCGACCCCGTCCCCGAGGCACTGCAGGAAAGCGCCCTCAAGGCCGAAGCGAACTGCCCGGCCCAGGCCATCTCCCATCAGGAGTGAATCCAGGCTTAGAGCAATTCACCAATATTAATGCCGTCAAAACAATGGAGGGTCGGGTTCCACCCCGACCTATCCGGAACGTGCGGCGGCTCGGGTGACGCGCAGCGAGGCCACTGCCTCACCCGAGCCCTCCACTACCGTATGTCAACTGATATGTGCCCTAGCCAATGGATTAATTAAAACGGGTGCGGGATTCTTCCCTCGCCCGTTTTTGCCGTCGGGATCTCGATATCCGGCTTGATTTCCGCAGGCACGGCCTTGCCTCAAATGCTTATCTTTAGTAAATGTATTCAGTTCGTTTAAAACTCTAGAGAAAGGCATGACCATGCACGCACAATGGAACGACCGGGAGAGCCTGGTACATCCGGCTTCGGCCCCCGACTACATGCGCGAGGAACAGCTCCGCGCCCTTCAGCTCCAGCGCCTCCGGGCCATCACCCGGCACGCCTACGACAACCAGGCGCTTTTCCGCGAACGCATGGACGAGCGCGGCGTGAAACCGGAGGATATCAAATCCCTGGAAGACATCCGCAAGCTGCCCTTCACCCAGAAGACCGACCTGCGCGACACCTATCCCTACGGCCTCTTCGCCGTTCCGATGAACGAGGTGGTTCGCCTGCATGCCTCGTCCGGCACCACCGGCAAGCCGATCGTGGTGGCCTACACCGAGGAAGACATCGAGGTTTGGAAGGAGGCCATGGTGCGCACGTTCGCCTGCGCCGGGCTGCATAGCGGCGACATTATCCAGAACGCCTACGGCTACGGCCTGTTCACCGGCGGCCTCGGCGCGCACTATGGCGCGGAAGCGCTCGGCGCCACCGTCATCCCGATCTCCGGCGGAAACTCCGAACGGCAGATCATGGTGATGCGCGACTTCGGCACCACCGCCATCTGCGCCACGCCGAGCTATTTCCTGCACCTGATCGAATATGCCGAGGAGATGGGCATCAACTGGGACGACCTTCCGCTGCGCGTCGGCGTCTTCGGCGCCGAGCCGTGGACGGACGAGATGCGCGAATACATTGAAGGTAAAACCGGCATCAAGGCCTTCGATATCTATGGCCTCTCCGAAATCATTGGTCCCGGCGTTGGCATGGCCTGCGAAAAGCAGCAAGGCCTGCATATCTTCGAAGACCATTTCATGATCGAAATCGTCGATCCGGTCACCGACGAGCCGATGCCCGACGGCGAGGAGGGCGAACTGATCATCACGACGCTGAGCAAAAAAGCGATGCCGGTCATGCGCTACCGTACGCACGACATCACCAGCATCATTGCCGAAAAATGCGAGTGCGGCCGCACCATCCGCCGCATCAACCGCATTGCGCGGCGCTCCGACGACATGTTCATCATCCGCGGCGTCAATGTTTTCCCGTCCCAGGTCGAGGCCGCCCTGCTGAAGGTGGAGGAAACCCTGCCGCACTACCAGATCGTGCTGAGCCGCCACGGCGGGATGGATCAGATGGAAGTGCAGGTGGAGGTGACCGCCAACGTGTTCACCGACACCGTCCGCGGGGTCGAGGCCGTGCACAAGCAACTGTCCGACGCCATTGCCCACATTCTCGGCATCCGCGTCAAGCTCACCCTCGTCCAGCCCAACACCATCGAACGCTCGATGGGAAAAGCCAAGCGCGTCATCGACAACCGGAACAAATAATTAACCACAAAGGCACAAAGAACACCAAGTACGCCACCAAGCAATGGTCTTAGTGAACCTCGTGCCTTCGTGGTTGAAATAACAGGAGCAAAGAAGATGAAACTAAAGCAACTGTCCGTATTCTTAGAGAACAAACCCGGCCGCTTGCGCGAGCTTTGCGGACTGTTGGCGGAAAACGGCATCAACATTATTACGCTTTCGCTGGCCGATACGGAGCAGTTCGGCATCCTGCGCCTGATCGTGAAGGACTACGACGAAGCCAAGGCGCTGCTGGTTGAAAACGGCTTTGTCGCCAAGCTGACCGATGTGGTTGCCGTGGAAGTGAACGACCAGCCCGGTGGCCTGAGCAAGATCCTCGAGATTGAGCAGGAGTCCGGCATCAGCGTTGAATACATGTATGCCTTCACCATCAAAAGCGGCGAAAACGCGGTGTTGCTGTTCCGTTTCGACGACAACGACAAAGCGGTTGAGGCCCTCCAGAAGGCCAACCTCAACATTCTGGACTGCGTCGAGCTCTACCAGCGCGCCGAAGCGTAAACTCAATATCTCTTTCTGACCGCAAAGACGCGAAGGCACAAGGGAATCCCTTCTTTGCTTCTTAGCGTCTTCGCGGTCATACAAATTTTTTGTAACCTAGCATGAGTAAATTTGTTGTCGAAAACCGCATTTGGGACCAGGAAGAGGCGTTGCCACGCGACCAGTTGGCGGCGCTGCAGGGCGCGAAGCTAAAGGAGACGGTGGAGCGCGTCCAGCATGTTCCCTTTTATAAGGAGGCGTTTGCCGCATCCGGCATAACGCCCGGCACGATCCAATCGCTGGATGATCTTCAGCGCCTGCCCTTCACCACCAAGGCCGATCTCCGCGAAGAATATCCGGTACGCATGCTGGCGGTGGACCGCTCGGAGGTGGCGCGCTACCATGGTTCGTCCGGCACCACCGGAACCCCAACCATGGTGGCCTACACCCATAACGACCTGAAGGTGTGGGCAAACCTGTGCGCACGATTCCTGACCGGCGGCGGCCTGCTGCCGCAACACACGGTTCAGATTGCGTTCGGCTATGGCCTGTTCACCGGCGGATTCGGACTGCACTATGGCATCGAGCATGTCGGGGCGGCGGTCATTCCGGCGGCGGCGGGTAACACCCCGAAACAGATCATGCTGATGATGGACATGCAGGTGGACGCGCTGGTCTGCACACCGAGCTATGCGCTGAACATTTCCGAGTTCATTCTCCAAAACGACATCCCCCGCTCCGCCCTGAATTTAAAGTATGCCCACTTTGGCGGGGAGCCGTGGACGGAGGACATGCGCACCCGCATCGAAGATGAAATGGGCATCCTCTGTTTCAACAACTATGGCCTGAGCGAAGTCATCGGCCCCGGCGTCAGCGGCGAGTGCGCCGTGCGCGACGGCATGCATATTTCCGAGGATGCCTTCATCGTCGAATGCATCCATCCCGAGACCCTCGAACCGGTCGGTCCAGGCGAGGAAGGCGAGCTGGTTTTCACCTCCTTGTGCAAGGAAGCGATGCCGATCATCCGCTACCGCACCCGCGACATTGCCTCGCTCAACCCCGAACCATGCGCCTGCGGCCGCACCACCGTGCGCATGAGCCGCGTGACCGGACGCAGCGACGACATGCTGATCATCAAGGGCGTGAACGTCTATCCCTCGCAGATCGAACAGGCGTTGCTGCGCGTCGAAGGCACCGCCCCCCACTATCTGATCGAAGTCGACCGGCCCGACCGCAAGGACGTGGCTACGGTCAAGGTGGAGATGACCGAGAAATCCTTTAGCTCCAGCATGAAGCAGATGCAGGAGCTCAAGGATAAGATCGACCGCGCCATCCAGGGCACCACCGGCCTGCGCATGAACATCGAACTGGTTTCGCCCAGCTCGCTCGATCGCTTCGTTGGCAAGGCCCAGCGCGTGATCGACCGGCGGAAGAAGGTTTGATCCCGTGCAGCCCATCCCCCCAGATTCCTTCAGGGAAACCTATGGGCTGACGCGCGGCACCAAGGCGATGTTCATTTTCGGGGTGGTTTTCTTTTCCGTGGGTTTGCTCGCGAGTATCGCACTCTACTTCACCCCCAAACTGAGCGACAATTCCGCGCCCCGCTGGACCTGGATTGCGTGCGCCGCCTGCTATGCCCTCTTCGTCCTGTTCTGCGCAGCAACCAGCAAAATGCGGAACGACCATGTGGACGTCACGGAAGAAGGAATCACATCGCACGCGGCCAAGGGAACCACAACGCTCCAGTGGGCCGAAATCGCCGAAGTCGCGGAATCGACTCAACGCGGATGCCTCATGTTGAAAGCAAACGACGGCAGGAAAATCCGCCTCGAGTTCCAATTCGAAAACTTCGGAAACCTGCTGGATCTAGTGAGCCTTCAGCTTGCCGCCCATGGCAGCAACGCAAAGCAGGGCATTTACCGAAAGCATATTGGGTTTCACATCATGCATCTGCTGCTGTTGGCCTTTTTCGGAAGCCTTGCGGCTTGGTCGTGCATGCATGGCCTCTACTGGGGTGCGGCCTTCCTTCTCTTCCCCCTGCTCTCCCTCAAGTCGGCCATCACCGAACCGCTCAAGGTGGAACTTCATCCAAATCGCATCCGCATTTCCTCGCTGATCAAGCGCCGAACCATTGAAATGAACACGATCCGCGACATCCGCCTGCACCCGCCCCTCCACGGAAAAGGCGGACTCTTCATCGAAATCTCCGAACGCGGAAGCGATCAAACAACCAAGCTGTTCTTCTTCACGGGTGTTTTCCAGCTCTACCAGGAGGCAAGAGACCACTTGGAGTTGGCTTTGCCCAACTAGAGGTTGAAAAAAAATGGCCTCTTGTGATTCGAGGTTCCTTGTTCGACATTCTGCCGTTCGCTACTCCTCAACGACGATGCGCCAGAAGGTTTGCGGTGCTTCGCCAACCACACCCGTGTAGGTGTTTTCGGGAGGCGTCACCAGAATGTTGCTTTCCACCACATGGAAGCCTTCGAGCAAGTTCGTGGAGGCCTCCACGGAATAGCTGTTGTTGACGATGCTTGACCAGCTGATTTCAACATCGCCGTTCCCCTGGACCGAGTAGCCTGTGATGGTCGGCGTTTCATCGACATCGAAGACATCGATGAGCCAGGGCAGCTCATACCAGAGCCCGGTGCTGTCGGTCGTCCGGATACGGATCGTCGGCGAGCTGGCCTGCTCGAAGTCCAGCATTTCCGCCGTAAAGAGCTGGTCGCCGGCAATCATGAACCGGTGGTTGTCGGCATCGCCCAGACCAGGCACGAGCGTATAGACAAAGGTGTCTCCCAGGTTTTCATCCTCGGACTGCAGCGTGCCGACCCACGTGCCCACGGGCGAATTTTCCTCCACGAAACCGGCATCGACCGATAGCCCGTAAGGGGCCGAGTTCGAAGGTTCGGCGGTGCTCCACCATAGGTCGTAGCTGTTGCCGGCGGCAACGCCGTATCCATACACCCGGACATAATAGTCGCCGGGAACCACTTCGGCATCGATCGATTCGGTATCGCCGGAAGAGGTTGAACTTTCAATCACCGCGGAGGCATCGTGAAGCTCAATATCAATATCCCCCGCCACATGGGTAAATTGGCATTCAACCAGGATGCGCTGCGTGGAACCGGTCACGGTAACCATGAACCAGTCATCGTCGAGCATCACGGCTTCCCCCAGCAGATCCGAGAGCCAGGCATCCTTGTTGTTCACCAACGAATAGGCCTCCGCCAAGGAATCATTCTCCTCGTAGGCATCATCGGTTTGCACCAGCGGCGCATCCAGGTCGTCCCACTTCAGGTCGTAGCTATTGCCGGCATCGCCATAATTCACGAGCAGGTAGTAGGTGCCCGGGGCCGGAACGCTCGTGGTGATCGACTCGTTGTCGTCTGTCGATGTGGACGAGTCCACCTCATAACCTCCGGAATCGAACAACACAAGGTCAATATCGCCCTCCGCATGGCTGAATACGCAGTCGGCCTGCACCCACAAAAAACCGGGAGTCACTTCGATTTCATACCAATCGTCATTGGCCTGGATCGCCGGGCCCTGGAGGGTTGAAAGCCAGGTGTTTTCCTGGGTAAAGGGATGGGCGCTTGATAGGGAGTCGTTCGCTTCATATTCGTCGTCCAACGGGATTGCGGCCGCCATATCGTCCCACCACAGATCGTAGGAGTTGTTTTTCACTAGTCCGCCCGCCCCATTCACGACAATGTGGTAGGTGCCCGCGGCGGTTACCGGGAAGAGGATATATTCGTTGTCCGTCGCACTGGTTGCATTGGTCAGCAGTTGACCCAGCGTGCCGTACAGCGCGACATCCAGATCGCCTGCGGCGTTGGTGAACTGGCAATCGACCTCGACATACGCCGTGCCGGGCGAAACCTCGATGGCATACCAATCCTGATCGAGTTGGATGCCACGGCCCTGAAAGGTGGAGAGCCAGGTCTTCTCCTTCGAAAAAGCAAAGGCACTCCCCTGATCGTCATTGGTTTCGTATTCATCATCATCCGTTCCAACCACGGCAAAGTCATCCCACCATAGGTCGTAGGCATTGTCGGTGGCGCCGCCATAGCCAACCACTTGGATATAATAGGTGCCCGCGCCGGAGACGATCGCCGTAATACTCTCGTTGTCGGTTCCGGTTAAGGAGCTGGTGATCGGAGAACCTGCTGCATCGAGCAGATAGAGGTCGATGTCACCGTCGGCCTGGGAGAAAAGGCATTGTATCGAAACGGTTTCATATCCGGGCGAAACCTCGATCCGGAAATAATCCTCGTCGGCCTGCACGCCGGTGCCCAGCAGATCGGAAAGCCAGGTGCTCTCCGGCAACGGATACGCACTGGAAGTGTCATCGTTGTTTTCATATTCATCATCTCCCGCCCCCGATGGAGCAGGCGCCAACGCCGACCACATGAGGTTGTAGGTGTTGCCGATGTCTGACGGGCCATATGGGAACACCTTGATATAGTAGGTCCCCGCCGCCGGCACGATGTAATCGATGGATTCATTGTCGTCAACTGATGCTGAAGATGCCAGCGGCGTGCCCGTGCCATCAATCAGCTCCAGGTCGAGATCCCCCAGCCCGGAAAGGAAGAGGCAATCGACCGTCACCCGCTCATATCCAGCGGGCACAACAATCTCGAACCAATCATCGTCCTCCGCGCTGCCGAGCCCAAGGAGGTCGCCCAACCACACATCCGGAGCCAGCACAAAGGCCTCGGCCAGGGTGTTGTTGGGTTCATAGGCATCGTCGGCAAAAACGCCGAAAGCCGCCATGAGAAAGAATAGGACACCACCAATTTTTTTCATTGTTCCTCCTTGCCAAACGGCATGCTTAAGCACCGTTGCTAGAAACGACAACTTAGCAACGGCAACTGCGGAAGAAAAATAAAAACAACGTTAAAGATTCGTAAGCTTTAGGCTGACCGAGTGGTGGGCACGCCCACATTAATCCTCGGCAAAGGGCGAAAGCTCGCGTAGACGCCTGATGATCGGAGGCAGCTTTTCAAGGACATAGTCGATATCCTCATCCGTGTTGTAGCGGCTGAGGCTGAAGCGGATCGAGCCGTGCAGCATCGAGCGCGGCACGTCCATGGCCCGCAACACATGCGAGGGTTCCAACGACCCCGAGGCACAGGCCGAACCGGTCGAGGCACAGATGCCGATATCGTCGAGCATCAGCAGAATGGCTTCGCCCTCGACATATTCAAAACTAATGTTGCTCGTGTTGGGCAGTCGCTCCGTGCCCGCGCCATTCACACTGGCCCCCTTGCAGGTGGCGAGGATGCCGGCCTCCAGGCGGTCGCGTAGCTTGCGCTCGTGCATGGCATCCTTCTGCATCCGCTCCATGGCCAGCTCGCAGGCCGTTCCAAGCCCGACAATATACGGCACGTTTTCGGTGCCGGCGCGGCGGCCGCGCTCCTGGTGCCCCCCCATGATGTGCGGGGTGATCTTGGTGCCGCGACGGGCATACAACGCCCCGATGCCTTTCGGCGCATGGAGCTTATGCCCCGAAATGGAGAGCAGGTCGATCGGCGTATCCTTGACGGAGATCGGCAGTTTCCCGGCAATCTGAACCGCATCGGTGTGGAAGATGCCCCCGCCCTGCTTCACAATGCTGCCAATGGCCGGAACCGGGAAGATGACACCGGTCTCGTTGTTTGCCCACATGATGGAGGCAACGGTTTTTTTGCCGGATATTGAAAACTCGTGCACCTTGTTCAGGTCGAGGTTGCCCTTTTCATCCACTTCGAGCGTGGAGAGGCGGAAGCCTTTGTCTTCGAGATAGTGGCACGGGCCAAGGACTGCCGCGTGCTCCACCCGGGTCGTAATCAGGTGCGGATGCCCACCCATGGCATCGACCGCACCGCGGATCGCCATGTTGTCGGATTCCGAACCGCAGCTCGTGAAAATGATTTCGTTGGGATGCTCGGCGCCAAGCAAGGCGGCCACCTTTTCGCGCGCGGCGTCCAGCGCCTTCTTAACGCCGCCGCCGAAGGTATGCATGCTTGAAGGGTTCCCCCACTGCTCCGTGAAGTAAGGAAGCATCGCCTCCGTAACTTCCGGCGCAACGGCGGTGGTCGCATTGTTGTCTACATAAACTGAACTTTTCATTTCCTGTCCTCAGATTTTTTACAGAAGGCCGCAAAGGGCGCGAAGGGGGTTATTGATCGGCTCCCTGCAGGATCATTCTTGAGATGCCGTTCTTGAGAATAGGTTCGTGATGATTGATTACCAACCCGAGAGGTATATTCATTAACTTCATGTAAGCTAGCAACTTGGCTTTATGAGCAGGCATTACCACCTCAACGGACTTGAGTTCCAGAATTAGACAATCGTCTACAATGACATCAAGCCGCAAGGGTTCTTCAAAGGCATAGCCTTTGTATTCAACAGGAACCACAACTTGATTCTTGGCAGGAATTCCCTGAAGTTCCAATTCCCTCATCAGGCATTTTTCATAGATTGCTTCGTATAAGCCACTACCCATTTCCTTATGAACCTCAAGCGCTGCTCCGATAACCTTGTAGCTGAGTGCATTTGCTTTTTCATAAAGTGGGTGCATTGCGGATCTTCCTTCGCGTCCTTTGCGATCTTCTGTTGTAAAAACTAAACCGCTTCCACAACGATGTCGTCGGAGATGGCTTCGCGGAGCTGGGTTTCGACCACATCCTTCAGCGTAACGGACGAGACCGGGCAGCTGACGCAGGCGCCGACAAACTTGACCAGCACATGGTCGCCGTCGACATCGTGCAGTTCGAGATCGCCCCCGTCGCGGCGCAGGATCGGGCGGACTTGCCGGTCGATCGTCTCCTCAATGAGTTTAATCTTCTGGAGCTGGGTGAGCCTGGGCCTCTCTTCAGTCTTGGCTTTTTCCTCCCCTATCACGCGGTTGATGATTTCCTCGATCTCGGGAATGCACTGGCCGCACCCACCGCCGGCCTTGCAGGCGTTGGTGACCTCTTCCGCAGTGGTCAGGTTTTGTTCGCGCGCCACCTTCTCGATTTCCTTGTCCGTTGCCCCGAAGCAGTGGCAGACCACCTCGCCATCGATCTTGCGGTCGAGGGTCTTGCCGGTGCGGTAGTTGTAGATCGCGGCTTCGAGAGCCTCGCGGCCCATCACGGAACAGTGCACCTTTTGCTTCGGCAGATCGCCGAGATATTCGATGATCTCCTTGTTGGTGATCTGTTCGGCCTCTTCGATCGTCTTGCCGATCAGCATTACGGTGAGCGCCGAGGAAGAGGCAATCGCACTGGCGCAACCAAACGTCTGGAACTTGGCCTCGCAAATCTTCTTTTCACCGTCGAGCTTGAAGGTCAGCCGCAACGCGTCGCCGCAGGCCAGCGAACCGGCCAGGCCATCGCCATCGGGGTTTTCCACCGCGCCGACATTGCGCGGGTTCTTGAAATGATCGTTAACCTTGTCCGTGTATTCCCACATAATTTTACCTATTACGTACTACGTATTTCGTATTGCCCGAACAGAGGCCAGCAGGCACCCTTCAGGTTTCACGTTTCAAATTTCAGGTTTCAACCTAACTCAGTTCCAGCATGCTCTCGATCGACCGGCGCGCCTTGTTGGCGGTCTCTTCGGGGACGGTAACGCGGTGCTGCATGTCCTCGAGCGACCAAAGTATCTTTTCCAGATCGATCTTTTTCATGTTCGGACAAAGAGCGCGGTCGCTAACCGAATAAAACTTCTTTTCCGGGTTTTCGTTACGCAGGCGATAGAGCAGCCCCATTTCGGTGGCAACAATGAACTCGTTTTCGTCCGACTCCTTGGCATGCGTACACATTTGCCCGGTCGATAGCAGATAGTCGGCCAAGTCGCGGATCGGCAATGGGCACTCGGGGTGCGCCATCACCTTGGCGTTCGGGTGGTCCGCCAGCTCGCGCTTGATGTCGATGTCGCGGATGCGCGAGTGCGTCGGGCAGTAGCCGTCCCAGATAATCATCTCCCGCCCGAGCTCTTTCTGGATGTAGTGGCCGAGGTGCGTGTCGGGCACAAAAATGATTTCCCGGTCGGCCGGAACGGAGGCAACGATGGCCGTGGCATTCGACGACGTGCAGCAGAGGTCGCACTCGGCCTTCACGGCGGCGGAACTGTTGACATAGCAAATGACCACCGCCCCCGGATGCTCGGCTTTCTTCGCCCGAAGCTGTTCGGCGGTAATCATATCCGCCATCGGGCACCCGGCAAACCGGTCCGGTAGCAGGATGGTCTTTTCCGGACTCAGGATCGCGGCGGTCTCGGCCATGAAGTGCACCCCGCAAAAGACAATCACGTCCTCCTCCAGCTCGGCGGCCTTGCGGCTGAGTTCCAGCGAGTCGCCGGTAAAGTCGGCGATGGCCTGCACCTCGTCGGGCTGGTAGTTGTGGGCGATGATGATGGCACCGCGCTCGCGCTTCAGTTGCTGGATTTTCTCTTCAATCGATTGCATGGTTTTCCCTCAAAAAGGCGCGTATATAAAACGAACACCGGCCTAAAAACAAAACAAAAAGGATAACAGATCGGTACCATTGGCCCGGCCCATTTCGACATTGTTGTAGGAAACAAGGCATCCCCGGCAATTTTCGTCGGAAAAACCAGCGCCGCCCCAGCCCGGCATCTCCAACGTATTAAATCCAGATTGACGATCGTCAATCTGGATTTAACATCAAGCCTACGAAAGGAACGGGAGCCACGACACCTATTCCTTAAGCTTCTTGGGCTTGCAGACCTTGTCTTTCTTCTTCACAACGGCGCCGCACTTCGAACACTCGAACTTGCCGTCCTTGTTCTTTTTATTCGGTTTGTCTTTCTTGCATCCCATGGGTTTGTCCTCCGGACCTTATGGATTGATGAACAGAAGCCCACCTCCACCAATTCCTCATTCCATCCGATTAAGCTCATCGCCCAGGCAGGTATCCACCAGGGCGGCGGCCTTTAGCCAAGGATGGTTGGGCGGAATCACCTTGGTCAATCCAGCCACCTCGGCGAGCGGCACGGCCACGCAGTGCTCCCCCTTCAACCCCACCATCACATTATAGATTCCATCCTGCAACAGCTCGCCGGCCTTGGTCCCGAAGCGGGTGGAGAGCAAACGGTCCGTCGCCGTGGGCGTCCCGCCGCGCTGGACATGCCCCAACGAGGTGTAGCGGACCTCGATTCCCGCCGCCTGCTGGATTTCCCGCGCAATACGGTTGGCCACCGGTTCCGCGATCAAGCCCTCGATCTCTTCATCCGACGCCATGTTTTTCTTTTTCCGGCCGTCCTGGTCTTCTTGCTTGGAAATCGCCCCCTCGGCAACGGCGATGATGGAGAAGCGTTTGTTATGGTGGCGACGCTCCAGCAAATGCCCAACCACATGATCCATGTCGTACGGGATTTCCGGGAGCAGGATCACATCCGCCCCGCCGGCAATCCCGGCGCCCAAGGCCAGCCAACCGGCCTTGTTCCCCATGATTTCGCAAACGATGGCGCGATGGTGGCTGCTCGCCGTGGTATGCAACCGGTCGATGGCCTCGGTGGCGATCGCCATCGACGAATCGAACCCGAAGGTGATGTCGGTGCCGGCCACATCGTTATCGATGGTTTTTGGCAACGTGATGACGTTCAACCCCGCCTCGTGCAGCCGCATCGCGTTTTTCTGGGTGCCGTTGCCTCCCAGGCAAATCAGGCAGTCGATGTGGTTCTTTTGGGCATTCGATACCGCCACCTCGGTCATATCGAGCACCTTGCCGCCCATCGGCATCCGGTGCGGCTTGTCGCGGCTCGACCCCAGGAAGGTGCCGCCATGGGTCAGGATGCCGCTGACATCGCCGTCCTCCAGCGCACGCATCCGGTTTTCCACCAGGCCGCGGAAGCCATCCTTGATGCCGATCACCTTGGTGCCCTGTCCCAGTGCGGCCTTCGCCACCCCGCGGATCGCCGCGTTCAGCCCCGGACAATCCCCGCCCGACGTTAAAATTCCGATGCATTTCGTTTTGCTTGGCATAGTGAAAATTCTCCTATGCGTGGTTTGTAGCCCACCTTCGATGGCATCTCTAGTCCAATCATTGGAAAATGAAATGTACTCCACTTTAAAGCGGGCGGTTACGGCAGTGCGAGGGCGCGATAGAAGCGTTGGGAGGATTCGCTTGTGTCGGGCTCAGTGAAGGTAAACGGTGCGAAGTTGGTTTGCACCGGAACCCATTCGGACTCCGTTAGATTGGTCGAGGATTGAACGACATACGGTTGTCCAGTGCTGCCGGTCAATGCACATTGGAATTCTCCGGCGGAATACACTGGGTGTCCCAGCACGGCTTGAAGCGGTGGCTCGACAGAGGGCAACGGAAGCGCAAAGTCGCGAACCACGGCCATATGCTGCATGTTGACAGCTCCCGAGTCACCGGCAGCCACGGGATAAACTTCGGACAAGGGGGTATGGATGCGGGAATCAAAAACGAGTCCGTTGGCGTAGGTGCGCGACGGCATTTCGACGGGCACCTGCGTGTGGGCCATGGACGGGCTGAAATAGATGCGGTCGTAGCGGCGCGAACGACTGGAGTTGGTTCCGGTGTCACCGTTCTTGTCGGCCGGCACCGGCGAATCCGACAGGAAGGATTCGAGCGTGGTGACCGCCGCTTCGGTCTCGGAATAGATGTTGAAGTCTCCGGCGAGCACAATCCATGCGTGGCCCGGGAAGTTGGCCTGGATGAGGCTTTTGAGCTGGGAGGCCTCCAATCCGCGGCGCGCGGCGTCGGAACTGCTGGCCTTGAAATGGACGCTGACCACATAGAGGTCGTTGGTGCCGGGAACATCGATCCGTGCCCAGGCAAAACCGCGGTTGGACATATTGCTGTCGTCCCACGAACCGCTTTCGAGGATTGGATAGCGGCTGATGATGCCGTTGGGGATGTCGTAGCCGCTTTCGCTTTCACGGAAATAGTCGAACTCCTCGCCGAAGGCGTCATCGACCATGTCGCGGTAGGAACCCGCATAGTTGAATTCCTGCACCGCGACGATGTCGGGCCTGAGCCCCTTGAAGATGTTGAGCCCCGGCGACTCGTAGCGCTGGTAGTTTCCGCTCGTGGTATTCGCCGCCATCACGCGGACAACCACGTTGCTGTCCGCCCAGGCGGCCGGGAACAAACCTGCTGCCCAGAGGACAAACAGCGAGAGGGTCACTTTTTTCATGATTTCCTTTAATACACAAAGACGCCCCGCGAACGGGGCGTCTCTGGTTTTTCTTACGGTTGGACTGCCGGTTACTCGGCGATCTGGATGCGGTAGAAGCCGGCCTCGCCGCGGTCTGTGGCGTCGTCGAGGACGATCGTGCCATCGATGGCGGCCGCGCTGCCCACCGGCGTCCAAACTTCCTGGTTCAGGTTGGTGGCAAACAGCACCTGGTATTCGACTCCGGACATACCTGCCCATCCCAGTTGGCGCTCGCCGGTGGCGGCATCGACCCCGATGCTGCCGCCCGTGGCGGCAAACATCGTGTCGGCCTGACTGGTGAGGTAGATGATGCGGGTGTCTTCCTCAATCGGCGTTTCGGCCATGGCATAGGCTGTTCCGTTGGTCGGGTAGAAGGCGGCCAGATACTCGGCCAAGGCATCCTGCTCACCGCCCGGGGCGGTAAAGGTTGCCGTTCCGGCAGCCAGACCGGCATCCGCCAGATCCACGCGATCAACGAAGAAGGCATCCGCCGCTTCATAATCATCGAACGGATAGTTGTCGCCGCCGAAGTTCACCAGGAAATCCAGCGTCACGATGCGGATCGGGCGCTGCGGGTCGCCAACCATCTGGCCGGCGGCCACGATCGCATTGGTTGCCGAGCCGGAAGCATCGGTCAGCGCGAGCGACTGCACACGGCTGTAGGCCGGGGCACTCGGGTCGAAGGTGAAGGCAATGCCGGCAAACTGGCCGAACTGGCCCGGCGTGGCGCCGTCTGCGGTGGCTGCCACCGCGTGTTCAACCACATACCAGAGCTGCGTGGCCGTCAGGTTCATCAGCGTCAGGCCGTTGTTGAAGCGCAGCGAGTTTTCGATGTCGAGCTGCGAAATCTGCCCTTCGAGCTTGCCGGAGAGTGCGTTCGCCTGTGGCGGCAGCAGTTCACCGGTGTAGCCGTCGATCGCGCCGATCTCGGCGCGGATACCGCCGCCGTTCTTGATGGAAACGGCAACCGTCGGGTCGGCCAGTTGCGCCATCCAGAGGTTGGCGTCGGCGCTGAGATCGCCCAGGGTGGTTTCCTCCGTGCGCACAAACTCGCGGCGGCCTTCGATGAAGACCGACGTGTGGCCGAAGACGTTGCTGTCCTTGGCGATCACGACACCCTCAACCCCATCGGTGATTTCTTTGACGCGATCCGCTTTGCCGTCAGCGTAGTAGGCGGCCGCGACGGAACCCCAGAGATTGCTCACGCCCTGGTCGTCGGTGGCGTAGGCGCCGTTGACCGTGCTGTCCAGATTGGTGGTGACGATCTGTCCATCAACCGTGAAGTCCACCACCAGTCGACCGACATAGCTATACTCGCCATCCGTGCTGACGATCAGCGCAGGTTCACCATCTTTGGTGACAGCTGTTCGCGGATACGTATCATCTGCAACATCACCGGCACGCAGATAGTCATCCCCGTCCGCCAGGAGCGTATCCGACCCACCGGCTACGGCAATGTCAACACCGCTCAGCAACGGCAGCAGTTCGGTTTCAAGCGCGAGCTGCTGCAGATGCGTGACCAGAACGATCTTGTTCACACCGGCAACCGTCAGGCGGTCGATCTGCGGCTGCAGGATTTCCGCGAGATCTGCCATATCGTTGGAACCGGCGCCCGGATCTTTTACCGCCACATCGCCCGGAGAAGAGATGGAGGCAAGAATCGGTGTGGTACCCCCGACGACCCCTACCCGCTCGCCACCGACATTGATGATGGTGAGCGGTGCGATTTTCGGCACGGCATTGGTCAGGGTGCTGGAGGTGGAAGCGAACGCAGCGCTTTCCAGCAGGCTGTCCGTAAACAGGCCGCCCAGACTAGCGTCGGCGCTGAAGTCCAGGTTGGCGCTGAGGTACGGAAACTGGGCGCCCGGCCAGCGGACGTCGTTGAGCGTGCCGCCGCGCAGATCCTGGCCGATGATCTCGGCCGCCGCGCTGGTGCCGGCATCGAACTCGTGGTTTCCGAAACAGGAGGCGTCGAAACCGATCAGGTTCATGATGGTGATGTCGGCGCGTCCACCGCCCTCACGCACGTTGTCCAGGCCGGCCACATCGAAGAAATTCGAGTAGGAAGACTGGAACACGGAGCGCATGGAGTAGTCGCCGGATGCGGAGAAGAACGGCCCCGGGATATAGTTGTCCCCAGCCGAAAGCAGGACGCTTCCAATGCCCCGTCCCGCGGCATCGTTCTCGAGCGCTTCCACCACGGCCGCAAAGTTGGGCGCGTTGTCGATCGCATCCACGCTGCCCTCGAGGTCGGAGGCATGCAGGAACTGCAGGCCCAGGCCGGTTGCATCGGTTTCGATTCCGTAGACGGTCAGCGTGTTGCTGTCTTCGTTGGCGACCAGCAGGAGCGGTTTGCCGCTCGGGCTGTTGGTTGCCGCAACAAACTCCATGCCTTCCGGCGCGGCGTCGGTGTAGAGCCGGGCAAACTGAACGAACTCAGGGCTGGCGGGGTTGGAAACGTTGTACACCATGATGCCGCCAACACGTTCCAATCCGATGAAGGCATAGATGACGCCGTCGACCACGCCGACTTCCACCGCTTCGGGCTCGCAGCCCTTGTCGTCGGAACGCTTATCGAACTCGCCCGGGTCGCCATCGTCGATGTTGAACAGCTGCGGGCGCTCGGTGGCGAGGTAGGTTTCGAAGGCGTCGGCGGAGTCGTAGACCATGGTGCCGTTTTCATCCAGGATGGAGAAGGAGCGGCCGCCGTAGGCATAGACCACGTCGAAGTCGCCGTCGCCGTCGGTGTCGGCATCAACCAAAGAAACCTTCAGGCGGCCGGCCCAGTCGCGGCTCTGCAGCATGGCCGCGTTCGGGAAGGCGTTGGTGTCGAGCGTCACATCCTCCAGGCGGGTTTCGTCCACATCCAGATAGTCGCGTGAGTCCCCTTCGTTGGCGATGACGTAGTAGGTTGCGCCGCCCACTTCGAAGGAAACCACGGTGTCGGGCATGTACATGCCGAAGAAGGGATAGTTGGTCATGTTGATGCCGGCGTCCTTGTCGCCGGCGTCGAGCGTATTTTCCGGCAGGCTCCAGTCCTTGAGGCCGAGCGGAGCAATGCCCGTGATGGCCGGTACGGTGAGGTCGACCACCGCCATGGCGTTGGCTTCCTGCAAGGTCACAAAGGCCTGCGTGCTGTCCGGGGAGACCGCAACGAACTCCGGCTCGAAGTCCTGCGAAGGCAGGCAGCCCGGGAAGATGCGGACACCGGCGGCACGCAGTTCGTTGGTTAGGCTGTCGAACGCCTCGAAGCCAAGGTTGGTGACGGTTGCGGAAGCGACTCCCGCAGAAAGATCGATCACGCTGATCGAACCTGCGCCGTAGTCGGCATGGTCGCCGGTTTCGGCTTCGTTGGCGGTCAGTGCCATCAGCCCGTTTGGCGAGAAGACCACGTTGTCCGGCAGAATGCCGACCACGACGCGGTTGGTTTCTGCGCCGGTTGCGGCGTCGAGGAAGACCACTGCGCCCGGGGCGCTGGAACCGCTCTCCACGGCAACAGCCACCAGACCGTCATGAACAGCAACGCTGTTGATCAGCTCGTTGGTCAGCAGGGAGCCGATATGCAGCGGGGCGGTCGGATCGGAAAGGTCGATGATTGCAAGCCCGTCCGCCGGCGTGGTGACAAACGCAGTAGCCGTGTTCTCGTCGAAGGCGACGATTTCCGCGCCTTCAGCCAGCTCGATCGTGCCAGCCGGCACGAGGGCAATGCTGCTTGCGGTGGCGGCCTCGAAGAGGTGTGCTCCCGGATCAGTTGCGGCCGCAATGCCTGCTGCCCCAACTCCGTCGAGGATGTTCGCGCCGCCGAAGGTCCACTCGCTGAGCGTAAACGTGCTGTTCGGTGCCGTGATAGCGGAATTGCGGTACGCGTAACTGTCCATGTATTCCCATGGTTCGCCGCTTCCATCTGTTCCGAGAACCCCGAAGACATCGACAATGTCGTCCTGAACCACAGCAGCATTACCTCCAGGGTAGCCGTTGGTGTTGAACAGGATGATGACATCATCTCCGTTAAAGAAGGAGCTCTGATCATAGTTGTCGGGCTCGAACCCGTAAACATCCAGGAACGTATTGGTACCCGGCACATCGCCGCTCTCATAGGAAAGAACATAGGAGTCGCCGGCGGCCAGATCAACATCAGGCAACGTGTAGGACGCATAGCTGGAACTCGTGGCACCATTGTTAAAATTGGCGATTCCGAAACTGGAAAGATTGACCGGGGTTTCCCCCACATTCGTTAACTCGACAAATTTCGGCAAACCGCCGCTTTCCGTCGCATCGACAATTTCTGAAATGATAAGCGATTGACCGCAAACGGCTCCAGTCATCGCAACTCCTGCCAGCAGCAGGCCCAACATTTTAGTCTTCATCTTGTCATCTCCTTGAATTTTGCGTCCGGACCACCCGGATTCATGAAATACATGTTCTGGTTGAAATGGAGGGTGGGTGCCGTCCGAGCCGTGATGGCTCCGACGGAGCGTCGCCCCCCGGCCTGGTCTATCCCATCGAGAACAGGCGGCGCACAAACAGCAGCCCGCCGCCGAACAACGCGATGAAGGAAAGCGTCATCGGTTCGGGAATAGCGTAGGTGCCGAAGGGAACCGTGGCACCATGCCCTGCGGCATCCAGCCCGTCTACCCCACCCAAGCTGATGTCCCAATTGGATTCGGCGAATGTGCCATCAGGGCCGGTGCCGTCATCGCGATAAGCGAAGCCATCGGTGTATTCCCAGCTCTGCCCGCTACCGTCCACACCAGCCGCACCATAGTAATCGACCAGCACATCGGATGAGGTGGCAATGCCGACACGGTCGTCGCCGTTGTGGGCAATTGAAGCAACAATAAGTACGTTTGCGAAATCGCCGGAGGAACCGAAGCAGCTCGCGAATTCATCATCGTTGTCGGTATCCACCAAATAGACGAATTCATCGGTATAGGTTCCGCTCAGGGTAGAACTGAAGCTCCACGAAGTTCCAGCGTTCTGCTGGTAAGCAAACTTGTAGTTGGCAAGGTCTTCCGTGCCGTCCACATACAGTTCCACGACTTTTGGGGTGCCTCCGGAGAGGTCGCCATCCAGCACGCCCGTCAAAATGATTCCTGCATTGGCGCCTACCGCAAACCCCAACACCAATATGATTCCCCACACCTTCTTCATTTTATTTCTCCTGTACTGCTTTGGTTTTCCTGCCTGATTTCCAGATTGCTTCATCAGCTTCCGCCGATGCCGTCTGCATCAACCCCGCCACTTTCGACCATCCGTGTTAGTGGAGTGCGTAGGCCGCGCTTGGGATTGCCTTGTTTCGGATTAGCGTTCCCTGAGGAATTCGCTTGCCCATCGTTAGCCGCTCCGCCCCTCCCGTTTTTGGCCGACCCGGGGGAGCGTGTAGGTGAAGCCCCAACCCCAGTCCGGTACCTCCTTGTCTGTTTCGCATCCGGCTTCCTTCATTCTTTGCAGCCACAGGCGCGCCTGGGCCTTGGCGTGGAACTCCTTCACAATGGTCCAATCCGATGGATTTCCATGTCCGATCCGCTCGCGTCTTGGATGATCGGTCAATCCGGCGTATGTTCTTTTCATTGCTCAAGAATCAATCGTCTATTCCACCAGTCCGGCTTCGAGTTTGAAGAAGGCGTTGGTGGGTTGTGTTTCGGTGCGGAACCATGCGCAACCGTCGGGGGCGCCGTTGGTCGGCAGGACGGTCAGTGTCCAGTCGATCAGGTTTGTGGAGCCGAGCACCGCCACATCGACGTACGGCAGGGTGGCAACGTCCTGCGCCGGGGTTTCGACGACGGGCTTTCCGTCCACCAGCCTGATGCCCAGCATCAGACCGTTCTGGGCGTTGGTGCCAAAGGCGTATTCAAATGCGTTGGGCACGCCGTTGCTGTTGTTGTCCATTGCAAGGAACGCGGCCAGGTCGCCTGCATAGCCCATTTCATTTGCCCAGAGGGCAAAGCCTTCGTAGTGCGGCATCCAGAGCACCTGGTCGAGCCAACCGCAGTCTTCGCCGGTCGAAAGGGTGCTGTCCTTGTAGTATTCCCAGCGCAGGACGTGGGAAGCATTGTCCTCGATCTGGTAGGAGGCTTCCGTCCAATCCACTTCGCCGTTGAGAACCAGTTCGTCATTCCCGTCCACCATGAATGCCAGACCATCGAAGCGATCCTCGCTCGAAACCTTCCATTGGAAGGTCAGGGTTCCGGGGCCGGCCACCGAGGTTTCCAGCCAGCTGGTTTCCTTGTCGGCAATGGAACCGCTTCGGGCGGCATCTACGCCATCGCCGGTGTCAACGGTTTGCACGAACCAGTTCGACGATCCGCCGGTGGTCCAATCCAGGTGGTTGTCGAGCGCCTCGGCAAAACCGATGGCCGAGGGATCGAACGTGAAAAGGACGCGGGCATCGGCGAAGCGCGGCATGGGTTCCTCGTTGCCGGTGTTGTCGGTGGCCACGGAGAAGAATTCATACCAGCCATCGCCTTCGGGGTAGACGAACGAAAGGTTCCATGGGGCCACCGAGGCGGTTCCAGCGATCGTCCATTCGGTCCATGCGCTGCCGTCGATCGAGTGGCGGTAGTAGAAATCGACGCTTGCCACGCTGCCGCCGGTTACGACGGGTTCTGCATAGTCGATCTTCAGGAAGGGGCCTTTGGCGCCGCCGTTGTATTCCTTGGCATCGAAGACCAAGTTGTTGGCGGTTGCCGCGTCTTCGACCGCGGCCTTGACCACCAGGCTGACCGCGGCATCGCCGGAACGCTCGCTTTCCACGAAGGAGGTCACGTCCCACCCATACCATTTGTAGCTCTCGGTGGAGAGGGTGGCCATGTCCAGCGATGCTCCGAACAGCGGCTGGTTGCTCCATGTGATGGAATCTTCGCTCCAGCTGTCATCGGTCGCACCGTGGACATCCACATCCATTTCACTGGTCGCGTTGTATGTGCCGTAGCAATAGAGTTCGAGGGCGGCGGAACCGATGACGGCTCCGGCGGGTATTCCGCTGAGATCGAACCGGGTCCAGATGCGCTCGTTCCCGTAGGGCGAGGAGGCCGAGGACTGGAGGTAGAGGTTTGGGCTGCTTCCGCTGTTGCGGCCCTGGTCGCCGGACTCGACGTGCGCATCGTCGGTCGGCAGCAGGATGGAAAGGGATTCCTCAGTGGAATCGGAGGCTGAGGCCGCAAGGATGAGAGGGGAATCGCCCTGTTGAACCGGCACAATCGCATCCACCAAGGAAAAGGGAAGGTAATCGATATCGACCGGGGCGCTTTCGACCACATAGGCTTCGGCGCAGCGGAAGCGGCGCTCGTCGTAGCGCATGGTTTGCACGCCGGCCAGCTCCAGGTGGTCGCCGATGTCCCCGGGCAACGCCATGAGGTCGTAGCCGCCTTCGGTATAGACCGAAAGGGTCTGGCCCATGCGGTCCGTGATTTTGTGGCTGCCCGTTTTTTCGCCCTCGAAGGCAACATAGCGGTTTTCGTGGTATTCGTCCCAGAACTCCGAAATGGAACCCTTGAAGTCCGGCAGGGCCAGCGCAGTGTTGGTTCCGACGATGCGGAACTCGACGCCGTCGGCCACGATGCCTTTTTGGTCGACGAACTGCGGGTTGCCGGCATGGAAGCCGAACTCCCCTTCGATGTCGATCAGCATGCCGTTGGTCAGCGCGCCCTCCTCAAAGCCGAGGTAGGAACGGTAGAGCATGACTTCCGCCAGGCGGTTGGTCGCGTTGATGGAACCGTCGGCATTCACCAGGTTTGCATCCACATAACCGCCGCGGCGGGCAACCGTGTCGTCGGTCGCGCTGAGCAGGCGGACATAGGCACTTTCGAAGTAGGGTTCGGAGTTGGCGTCGTCCACCATGGTGACCACCGCACGGAAGCGCCCGGCCGAACCGGTGTTGAGCACATAGCGGTCGCTGGCCACCTGCATCGGGTTGTTGCTCGTGAACTGGGAGGTGTAGTCGATCATGGTCTGGCGGATCGAATAGTCGTACTCGACCGGGGTCGGGTCGCCCCAGCCGCCGGTCGCGAAATCGTTGTCGTGGGCATACATGTATTTGCTGACCGCCACATTGAAGGTGTCGGTCGGGTTGATCGGCACGCCGCCCTTTTCGATCTTGTAGATCACACCGTCATCGGCGAAAACCTGCCAGCCCCGGGAGATGGAGGTGCCGCAGTGGTCTTCTTCGATGAAGTCCCAGATTTCCTGCCCCGTGGCTTCAATCAACACCATATTGTCGTCCTGCCACGGATAGGTTTCGTAGAGTTCGAGATAGGTGATCTCGCCGGCGGCGTTGTCGCGGCGGACGCCGCCACCGGACTGCAGGGCCAGATCACAGCTGTCGGGCGTCTGGGTGTCGATGTACCACTGCATGGAATCGGACACCCAAGCCCCGGCGGCATTGTCGCCCGCCCACGGGAACTCGGAGTGCGTAAACCATTTGTCCTTGTTGAGACGCAGGTCGACCGCGCTGTAGCCGATCACCTGGTCGAGCGCGTAGGCCACGTTGGTGTCGCCGTATTTGGTGTGCGGGTTCAGGGCATATTCCGTTTTCAGGTCTTCGACCACCTGGGCCACATCCGGATCCGGCGTGATGTCGGCGCAGCGCACCACATTCTTCCATGAATCGATATACGATCCGTCGTCCGCCAATTCAATCTCGCCCACGTACTGGCAATAGGATGCGGCTTCGGCAATGATGGTTTTGTGGTTGATGTCGGAAGGCTGCCAAACGGTTTCGGTCATGGTGTGCCAGTGGCCGCCGACCACGACGTCCGGCGGTTCGGTTTGGCCGTCGTCTTCGACCAACTGCCATTTGCCGTCGGAATCGCTGGCAACGCGGCTATGGCCGACGTGGACCAGCAGCAGCACCATGTCGCACTGCTCCACGTTGCGCAGGTGGTCGACATAGCCCTTGATCTGTATGTCACTGGCATTGTTGTTCCAGGAGCAGGTCAGCACGTCAATCACGGGTTCGGTGGTTTCCTCGAGGTGCGAGGAGGTGTCGGTGGTGTAGCCGAGAATACCGACCTTCTTGCCGTCGGCCACGACCGTTACATACGGGTCGAAATAGGGCGTCGTGGTTCCCTCGTGTACAATATTCATGGAGATGAACGGAAAGTTGGCGAGGTTCTTCATGTTGTTGAGCATGTCGATGTGGCGCACGTCGTGGTTGCCGACCACCGAAGCGTCGAGTCCGCGCCCGCGCTGCAGTTTCAGTTTGCGGTCAAGCTCGTTGTAGAACTGGATCAGGCCGCGGTTGCCGTCGATGTCGCCCAGCACGTTCCCTTCCGAAACGTCCCCGGCATCCACGATCACCGACCCCGGTTCCGCAGTGGCCAGCTCCAGCATCTTGGCGGCCATGTAGGCCGCGCCGCCCACCTTCTCCAGCACCGGGACATCATTCGTGCCCGTGATGTCGTAATCGTGCGTGGTCAGGCGGGAGTGGACATCGTTCACATGGATCACGTGGATGCCCTCGTTGTATTCGCTGGCCAGGCCGTTGACCGTCACGCCGGATGAATAGTTCGTTTCCGAATCGACCGACCAAATGCGGAAATAGTATTCCCCGTCTTCTTCCAGCCCGGCGTTCATGACCACAAATCCCGAACCGTTGAAGATGACTTCACCGCCACCCGGAACCGTGTCCACATAGGAGAAGGCTGTTCCTTTGGCCGGGATGCCGAACACGTTGTTTGTACTACGGGCGATAAGCACATCGTCGGCATTGGCGTTGGGGCTCCAGTAAACATTGACCTGCCCCGCTCCGCCCGGCTCAGCGGAAACATCCTGGGGATTCTCCACGAACACCGCCCCCGTGCCGTAGCCCGAAAGGGTTACGTTGTCGAACGCAATATCCTCATCGCCCGAATCGAGGTGCAGGCTAATCCGCAAATCGAGCGCCGCCCCCGTGCCCGGGATGCTTTTTTCGAAGAGCGTGAAGGCATCGGTCAGTGCCGCATCGTCCCCGATACCGTCAAAATCCGTATCTTCATACGCTTTCGAATTATATTGGGCACCATCGTTTTCAAACCACAGGAGGTTGTTCCAACCGCCCCCGTCGATCCGGTATTCAACGTGGGCAAAATCCGCCGCGTCCCAGTCATCGTCCCCGTTGTAGCCGACGTCTTCGGCAAACAGGGCGGAAAACACCAAGCCGGTCATGCCGAAGATGTCGAGGCCGTTCCATGAGAGCGTTGCTTCGCCCCCCGGCGCACCGGGATCGGCATCCATGTCCTGCCCGCCGAAATAACCATTGCCATGCAGGTTCGTGTAAACCACATACGAACCCACCGAAATCCCGTCGGAGGCAACCCGCCCGAAATAGTCCCCTTCCCCATCGGAGAGTTCCGCGATCGATGGCACGTAGCCAACCGTTGGGTCTTCAAAATCCTCGTAGAGCAGATTCGTTTGAGCCTGTGCGGCAAGAAGGGAAAGACAAAAAAACGCGGCGATTTTTTTCACGGTGAACGACTCCTTGGGGTAAAAGTTGCGCCAAGGTTCGTTCCGGAGTGTTAGCGGAATATCCTGTAAATGCTAAATCGCCGCTCGCATCGCACTAGCGATGGTTGAGCACTCCATTCAGGTATTGTTATTCGCCTTTAGTTTCCGGTCGATGCGGCTCGAACCGGGAGCGGCGGTTCTTCTTCGCAACTTCCACGGCTTCGCAGGATTGGCGGTAGAGCACTTCCTGGCTACGGACTTTTTCCCCGCCCTTCCTGGCCTCCGCGAATATATCCGACCGCTTTTGCTCCAATTAAGGCATCTTATCGCTAGCCAAAAGGTTGAAAAAGAGATCAGAGCATCTTTAGGAATGCCTGCCCTCTCTTTCGGATGACGGACTAATAGGTTTTGTAATTTGGAAGGCCGAAGATGTCGATGTGGCTGGCGAGGGATTTGCCGGCACGTTTTTCCTGGATTGATCCCGGCTCACGCATCTTGATCGCGAACCCGTCCAGCGGTAGCACTTGCTTGATCCGCTCAAGCATGTCCGCAGCCGCCGGATCGTAGTAGACGGTTCCATCATCCGGGGAATGGAGCACCAGAAGGGTGTTGCCAAGATAGAGATTGAAGTAGCCCGCTGTGCCCTGCAACTGAACCATGTTTTGGTGAACACTGTTTACAAAGCCCGCACCACGCAATGTTTCAAGAGCCTTCTTCGCATTTCGGGGAACCGTTTGGTTCGAGCCCTTTTGATAGATCTGGATCTCGATCTTCGCCGGATCGGTGATGGGCGCCACCGGTGCATTCGATGTTTTTGGCAACGGCGGCGGTGCCACCGAGGGGTATTGCTTCGATGCGGGAAGCCCCACAATGTCGATGCGCTTCGTCAGGTCACCCATGAACCGGGACTGCATCGAATCCTTTGGGCGCGGGATCATACGGTGCTTCGCATCCAGGGGGATGATCGACCGGAGCTTTTCCACCGCCGGTTGAGCTGCGGAATCGTAGTACACCGACTGCGCTTGGGAACGTATGAGGGAATCGATCGAATCGTTGCCCAGATGCAGCTCATGGTAGTCGGCTTGCTGCTGAACGAATCGTTTCCGGTGCACATATACGAATGGATAGCGATGGAGCGCCAGGACCCCCAACATTTTTTCCAGGGCGCTTTCCGCCATCCCGCTTGAACCAAAATACCAAACATGGATTTCCAGGTCGTCCGGAGTCAATGCCGCAAGCTCCACCTCCACAACCTGTCCATCAGGCTTGGCAGGCAAGGAATCCTCTTTCACCACCGGCTCATCATTCTCCGGCACCTTCTCTTTTTCATCGGTCAACGAAGCGAGCTGCTCAAGCTTTTGAATCCGATCCCGTTCCACCTGGCGCTTCACTTTCTCGGCGGCCTCCTGCTCGGCAAGCTTTGCAAGCCGCTCCACCTCGGTCTCCAAATCCTCGATGGTCTGGCTTTCGTCGCCTACCCAGGTGGCCGGATCCATCGTGTCCGGCTGCGCCTCGGTATATTCGGGAGGTGCCGGGGCGTCCACCGGAGCCATGGGTGGCCTCGATTTCCACACCAGCACGCCGCACAACCCCACCACGAGCAACAATAGTAACCAGACCATCTTGCTCTTTTGCGAACGAACCACCACGCGGTTCGGTGTCCAGCCCTCCGGCTGTACCGTTGCCCGCCCCTCTTCCAATAGTTTGCCGACCTGCTCGACAATGGCCGGGTGGTAGGACTCGAAGGGTTTCGGGAATGCATCGATCCACTGGACGTGGCTGAGATAGTAGGCCATGTTCTTGGTGAGCGTGAATTCCTCCACACGTACCGGCAGGATCTGCATGTTGCGCCCAATGGCGTGGTTCACCTCGCGCAGCACGTGCGGCGATTCCGCCGAACGGCGCGTCAGCAGCAACAGCATCACCGAGCACTGTTCGAGCCCATTAATGATCTGTTCCGCAAAGTCCGCCCCGCCGCCAATCTCCCGCGGCGCAAACCAGCACAGGAATCCCCGCGCCTCCAGCACCTCGACCAGTTTCCCCGCAACCGCCGCATCCTCCGACGCATGGCTAATGAATGTCTTGTGTTTCTCCACGATCTGATTCCCCACTTCGTTCATTCACTCTTGGTTTCGGCCTTCACCCAGTGCTGATAGGATGCCGCCACCTGTCTAAGCGGCTCCCACGCCGGCAGCAAGTTGTGCACGTAGCCAATCCCCATTTTGCCGGCGGGAAACTCCGCTCTGAAAAACCGCGCTTCCGTTGGACGGTAGAAGACCACTGCTCGACCTGCGTTTTCCGTGCGAGTCAATTCGCCACGGAACCCCCAAGGTTCCAGCGAAATATTCCATTCGCCCACCGCCACAAAAACATCACCGGGTTTCACCCCAGACCGTGCGCCGGGCGAGTTTGGCAACACCCGGTTGCAACCGTAGACCATGGGCATCGGCTTGTTTTTTTCGTTATAAAATAGTTCACGCATCATAACGTTGCGTTCACTGAACGTGCGGGAAAAACGCGAAAATCCCTCGCGGCACAGACACGCGTTGCCGTCCACGCCAAAGAACGCACGCTCCACCATGTTTCCACGGATGTCGTAAAGCGCAGTACTGTGGGCAATCCCCCCTTGGTCGGCACAGGGCTGGCCATCTTTTCCGAAATGACGCCACGCAATCCTGCGCCCCCGCCCATCGTATTCCATCTCGATCCGGGCAAATCCCGTTGCCCCCGGGGAAGGCTTTCCATCAACACCGAAATAGTGCTCCACCAGCACATTGCCCCGGGCATCGTAATCCTGTTCCATCCGGGCATAGCCCCCATTGTGCAGGCACGGCCTACCATCCGCACCATAGTATGCCCATGCGATGCAATTGCCGAGATCATCGTATTTCTTCACGAAACGGGCAATGCCGTCCTGTTGTGCACAAGGCTTTCCATCCATACCGAAATAGGACATGGCCACCACGTTCCCCCTGTCGTCGTATTCCCTCTCTTTGCGCGCATACCCTTCCTTGTGCATGACCGGCAACCCATCCACTCCCCAATAGGATTCCGCCGTCAAATTCCCCCGCTCGCCATACTCCCGTGTCATACGGGCATAGCCCTCCGGACTCAGGCATAGGGCCCCATCAACACCGAAGCACCGTTTTTCAACCGCATGGCCCCGTTGGTTGTAGCGCGTCTCCACCCCGGCAACCCCATTCCCGGCCAGGCATGGCTGGCCATCCACGCCAAAGCAACGCTCCGACTCCACATGGCCGCGCTCGTCGTATGCCTTCTCGATACGCGCAAAGCCCTCCGCCCCCAGGCAGGGTTTGCCATAGAGACCGAATAGCGATTTCCCGACCATGTTTCCGCGCCCGTCGAACTCCTGAACCGAGCGCGCATGGCTTCCCCCGAAAAGCGCCGGTTGGCCTTCCGCATCGAAATAGCGCCACTCGATCAAGTTGCCGCTTGCATCATATTTCATCTTAGCCCGACTGCATCCATTGGCGGCGATGCAGGGTAGGCCGTCCCGACCGAAGTAGGTTTCCTCAAGCACGTTGCCGAACTCGTCGTGCTCCGACGTCAAGCGCGCGTAACCCTCCTTGTGCAAGCAAGGTTTCCCGTCCTCATTGAAATAGGCCCATTCGATCACATTGCCGCGCCCATCGTAGGAACGCGTTATCCGGGCAATGCCAGCGCGATGCAGGCAAGGCGTTCCATCCATTCCAAAGAACGACTGCTCGACCAGGTTTCCATGCTCATCGAAGGCCTGTGCATAACCGGCCGTATGCTCGTTGTTCAATGTGGGATTTCCCTCGGTGTCCCAGTAGTGGCGCTCCACCAAATCCCCGGCTTCGTTGTAGACGGATGTCAACCGACCGTAGCCATCGCGGTTCAGACAGGGTTTACCGTTCATGTCCCGAAACGAGACTGCAACAACATTGCCCCGATTGTCCCACGAAGCCTCGCCGAGGGCATAGCCACCGCGTTGCAGGCAGGGATTGCCCTCGCAATCGAAATAGGCCTCCTCCACCGGATAGCCCTTTGCATTATGCTTCATGGCGATGGTCGCATAGCCGCCCTTACCGATGCAGGGTTGCCCATCGAGTCCCGCGAACCGGCCCTCGATCTGATTGCCATGCGTATCGTATTCCAAAGACAGTCGAGCAAACCCCTCTCGCACCACGCACGGCTTCCCGGCGACATCCTCGTAGGTTTCCGCGACCGCGTTCCCCCACTCATCGTATCTCCGGATGCTGCAGGCACTTTGGTTTTCGTTCAGCACAGGATGCCCATCCGCATCCACCCACGCAATACGCAACCGGTTCGCGTTTGAATCGTAATCATAACGCCGACCAGCCACGCCGGTTCTAGTTGGACACGGTTTGCCATCCACCCCAAGGTATTGAACCGAAACCACCTGTCCGTTTGGCGCATATTCGAAGTGCAGGCCGGCAACACCCGACGCATCGGTGCAGGGGGATTTGTTGCTGTTCAGGTAAAGGCGTTGCACCACCCGCCCCGCTTCATCATAGACCAACTCCCATGCGGCAATCCGGGAGCGGTGCCGACCAAAGACCATTCCGCCCCGACTATGTATTCCCGCCGTCTCCGTGGCGAGATGAACGGCCTTGGTCTGGTGGCGCCCTTCGCCGGTATCGCGAAACTCCACCACCGACATATCCGGCGTGTAGAACCAGCGCTTGAGTTTCCGTCCATTGGTGGAGTATTCCTGCGCCCACTCCAAGGAACCATCAGCACGATAGTGGAATTCGCGATCGACCGGGCGGTCAGCGGTTTCGGTATCGACCGCCGCCCAAACGGAATCCGACCCGTTGACGGAGGACACCCGGCGCACCCGGCCTCGGCTTTTTTCAAACCGCCACGACACATGACGGTGTCCGGCCTGCTCTTTACAGAGTTTTTGAATACCCTCGGGCAGCCCGTTCTCTTCCACATAATCGACATAGTGGTGGATCTTCGTGCGGTTGAAGTCCCAAAGTCCGACCCCACCTGCAACTGCTCCCAGCAGCACCGCCGCACCGCACGCCGCAGCCACGGCAACAGTGCGCTTCTTTCTGCGACCATGCCGATCCCACAGCATGTCGAACCTTAAATTGAGGATACGGGCAACGATTTTGATAAAGGCTTTTTCCCGGCCCAACTCGGGAATGCTCGCACCCAGCAACGCATCTTCAGCCAGTTTTTTCAACGCGGGGCAAAAACATTCTTTCCCCGGAACCACCGCATCCACTTCGCCATCGACAATGATCGGAATGATCCGGTCGGTTCGCCCCAGTTGGACAAAGCTTTCCACCTCGTGGTTCACATAGTGTTTCCCATCGGCATTCGGAATCGCGGAATTCGGGGAACAGACGACAATCAGGAATTGCGAGTCTTTCAACTCGCGGCGCAGCTCATCGGTCAGCACGCCGATGCCGAGGTCGGTCTGGTCGCGGAAAACAGGACGCACATGCTTTGGCAGGTGCGGCGCCTCCTTGCGAATGACGCTGGGCAAACGGTAGGTTTCGAGCCTGTGCTGCAACCACTTGGCCCATGCCTCGTCCCGATGGGAATAACTTATAAACGCATAGTGCCGATAACTGACGTCCCCCATACCCCTGCCTTTCCCTTGAACCCCACAACACACCATTCATTCACTTAAAAAGTATGAATGCAGAAGAAATAATGCACACGCGCGACAGATTCAATAGAAATGCGCATCGAACCACATCCTGCATTCCAGCAGGACGGGCCACGGAAACGAGCTTCGCCCTCCCCTTATTTTGATTCCGGGCGATGCGGCTCGAACTGGGTTCGGCGATTCTTTTTCGCGGTTTCCACGGCTTCGCAGGCCTGGTTGTAGAGGATTTCCTGGGAGCGGATCTTTTTCCCACCCTTTTTGGGCGCAACGCGCCGGTAGGAACCGTCGGCCATCAGCAACCAGCTGCTCTGGTTGTCGGCCATGTGGAGTTCCAGGGCTTGAATGAGCCGGTCGCGGCAGGCCTTGTCTTCAACGGGCACCATCAGCTCCAGGCGCTTGTCGAGGTTGCGCGGCATCCAGTCGGCACTGGCGATGTAGACGCGGGGCTTTCCATCGTGGTGGAAATGGATGATGCGCGCATGTTCGAGGTAGCGGTCGATGATGCTGACGACTTCGATATTCTTTGTCGGCTTGAGGCAGCATATGCCGCGGATGTTGAGCTTGATCTTCACCCCGGCCCGGGCCGCCTCATGGAGTTTTTCGGAAAGCGCCACGTCCACGAGCGAGTTGACCTTGGCGTTGATGACGGCCTTCCTGCCTCCCTTGGCGCGCTCGATTTCGAAGTCGATCAACTCCAGTAGTTTATTGCGCATGCCGATGGGCGCCATGCTGATGAGGTTGAAGCCGGCGGGCTGGGCGTAGCCGCATAGGGCATTGAAGAAGGCGGAGGCATCGGCCCCGAGCTCCGCGTTGCAGGTCATGTAGGAGATGTCGCCGTAAAGCTTGGCGGTCGATTCGTTGTAGTTGCCGGTGCCGAAGTGGCAATACCGCACGATGCCGGTCGATTCGCGCCGGACCACGAAACAGACCTTGGCGTGGGTCTTGTAGCCCTTGACGCCATAGATGACCTGGACGCCGCATTGTTCGAGGTCGCGCGCCCAGCCGATGTTGCGGGCTTCGTCGAAGCGCGCCTTGAGTTCCATCAGGACGGTCACGTTGATTCCGTTTTCGGCGGCGCGCTTGAGGGCGGCGATGATGGCGCTGTCGGAACTCGTCCGGTAGAGCACCATCTTGATGGCCATGGTGTCGGGGTCGACTGCGGCTTCCTCGATGAAGCGGATGACCGGGTCGAATGTTTCGTAGGGATGGTAGAACAGGATGTCGCGCTGCGCAATCTGGCCGAACATGGGTTCGTTGGGAATCACATCCGGCGAGGGTTGCGGGGGCCAGGCCTCGGTTTTAAGTTCATCGAATCCCTCGAGGAACGCCATCGGCATGAAATCCTTCAAGTTGAGCATACCTTCGATCGGATAGATGTTTTCGTCCGCCACCAGCAACTTCCTGCAGAGGAATTTCAAGAGCCCCGCGGAGATCCCGCGGTCGACCTCAAGGCGGATGCAGTCGCCGGTCTTGCGCTCCTCCAGCACATCCTCCATGCCGGAGAGCAGATCCGGCGCCTCGTTTTCCTGGACGGCGAAATCGGCATTGCGGGTAATGCGGAATGCCGCGCACTCCTTCACCTCGTAGCCGGGGAACCAGTTGGCGGCATATTTGCGAACCACCTCTTCGCGCAGCACATATGCATAGCCCGCTTCCGCCGGCAGCTGCACGATGCGCCCCCCCGCGCGGTCCAGCGACAGGACGGCATAGCGCTCTTCCGGCTCCTTCGTTCCCTTGGCCTGCAACCGAACCAGCAGGAGGAGCGCAAGGTTGGGTATGCGCGGGAAGGTTTTGCCCTCCACCGCAACCGGTGTGATGACCGGGAAAAGTTCATCGATGAACAGTTCGTAGATGGTGGATTCCTGTTCCGACGAGAGCGCGGCGATATCGGCATGGCGGATGCCGCCGGCGGCCAAGGCGGGCGAGACGACCTCGTTGAAGCACCCGTGCAAATCGTTCATCATGGCATGTGCGCGCGCGTTGATTTCGCGCAGCTGCGCGAGCGGGGTCAACCCGGCGGGGTCCTTTTTCCTGCGGCCGGCCTTGCGCGCCATGTGCAGCCCCCCAAAGCGCACCATGAAAAACTCGTCGAGGTTCGAGGCCGTGATGGCCAGGAACTTGAGCCGCTCAAGCATCGGGTTTTCCGGGGCCTTGGCCTCTTCCAGCACGCGCTGGTTAAATTCGAGCCAGCTGAGTTCGCGGTTGAAATAGCGTGGGATTTCCTTCTTCGCTGCCATGATTCCTGCCTTCTTATTACTGAACTAAACCAATCGGTATTGATTTGCACAGGACTATTGATAACAGGACTATTCGACAGCCCATGATCGTGATTTTAAAAATAGTCCTTTTCTCAATCGTCCTGTGAACTTCTTCGCACAAAGCCGCGCAAGCATTCATATCACCTGCGTTTCGCGCGTAGCGCAACCGTGCGCCCGTAAACCTGCTCGAACATTTTCCCCTTGCTCACCAAGGCCCTCTTTTCGGCGGCATATTCACCGGGGCGTTCCGCCTCCAGGATCACCTGTCCCTCGCCCAACACCACCTTCACCCCCCGGATCGCCTGGGTGTGCGAACGGTCGAGCGCGTCGGCGGCGCGCAGCATGGCGGCCAGCTTATTCACCACCAGGCGTTGCTCGCGCGAGAGCGAATCGTATCCGGGATGGCTGCCGCGCGGAACGGCCCCGCGGTGATAGCGCGCAACCAAGGCCGTCAACGCAACATCCTCTTCGCCCAGCCCAAACAAATCGCTGTATTCAATGATGTATTTGGCATGCTTGTGGTGGCTGCTGGTGCCGATGAATACACCAACGTCGTGCAGCAGCGCCGCCACGGTCAGGATCACCTCGTAGCGATATCCCAGCCGATGCTCATTCTGCATCGCATGGAAAATGGCCAACGCGTTGCCCTTCACGCATTCCGCATGCGCTTCGTCGAGTTGATATCTTCGCCCCACTTCCCGCACCGAATTGAGGATTTGTTCAACAAAGTCTTCCGTCCAGGCCGTCCCCAAGGCGGCCTCGGCCAAAAGACCGTCGCGCAGGGTGACATCGCAGACATGCACCTTCTTCAGGCCAAAGACCTCGGCGAGCCGGACATAGGCCAACAGCGCCGTGCCCAGCGTCTGGGCATCCTTGAACGGAAGGTGGTACTTGCGCGCCACTTTCTCCACGTCCATCCCCAGCACCTTCTCGGCCAGCCGGGCCAGCTCCACCACCTTCAATGCCGACAGCGAACCCTTGCCCCGCTCTTTATGGAGAACATTCGCCGCCGTCCGGGCTTCGCCGCCCATCAGCAACAGCACGTGCTTGCCTGACTCCTGCGCCACCGCATCGCGGCACTGGCGCACCCCGACATCGATCTCCATTTTCAGCAGTTCCAGACGGCGGGCTTCGGACCCCAGCTGCGCATCCATGTTTTCCCGCAGGCGGAAGGCCCCCATCCGGTAGGTATGGGCAAATTCCACGCGCCCGTCCTCCAGCCCCAGGAACTCGGTGCTGCCCCCCCCCACCTCAAACACCAGCAGGTTGCCCGAACGCAACGACGCATTGGTTTTTAGCAACGGACGGATGCCAAGGAAGGTCAACCGGTTAACCTCCGCCCCCTCGATCACCTCCACGTTGATGTCCGTGGCCATGTAGATGCGGTCGAGGAATTCATCGCGGTTGCGGGCCTCGCGGACGGCGCTCGTCGCAACGGCGCGGACGCCTGAACGCAGATCGATGTTATACTCCTTCAATACCATCGAAAAACTGCGCATCACCTTCACGCAGTCTTCGATCGTGCTCCGCGCGATGCTCCCCCGGGTGAAGGAATCGCTGCCGATCGCCACGCTTTGGTTGAGCGTATCGAGCGTTTGGAAGGTGCCATCCGGATGAATCTGCGCCACCACCATGCGGATCGAGGTCGAGCCAATGTCGACCACCGCCTTGAGTTCATAATCCGGGTTTGTGTTCGGTGTTTCCGTTTTCGCCATAGTTGATCCTCGAAAGCTCAAGATACGATACGCGCCGCGCCAAGGAAACGCAATCCATGTTAGCGTTTCGTTAGGGAAGCGAGACCTCGACGCGAAAAAAGGCCGAGGTGGTTGCTCGCGGTCGAGACGTGAAGCGCATTCGATTTCAATGCCGACCGAATTGGTGTCGGCGGCGGATCTTCATCGATATTGCTCCATTGCTGGTAGAGCTTTTATGTTGCAGTTATACTGACGGCCGTCAGCATAACTGCAACATCTGTGGGTTCTTTTCCCGCTTAGGTGAAACAAAACGGCGCGGAGCAGCGTTCCTCGGCCGACGCCGGTAGACGCGAATGCCGCGTGCCCGGCGACGTGCGTTTCGTGGTTGAAAGTTGCGCTTTGCCTAGAACGATACCTGAAGAGGGTCTGCGCACGGTTCGCACCTCCGTGAAGAACCGGTTTTTTTTCTGTCGAACGGAATCCCGGCAGACGGGAACTCGCATCGGATATGCGAGCTACGGCTTGGCATCGGCTGCCGAAGGCCTTTTGTTTCAAGCGCAGCCCAGGAAAAAACCTAGTTTCTTTTCGTTTGAAGCATGCAAGGCTTATTTCGACTCTGTTGGACCCTCCACTGCGTCTGCAACCGAAATCAGCCGAAGGACGCCATGGAGGTTGCCAAATCCTGCATTCCATGGCTAATGTTTCTTGAAACCATCCGCCCACTGGATAAACTGTGCGCTTTGATTTCTGGGAGACGTATGGCGGAGAAGAAAGAAACACCGATGATGGCGCAGTACCGGTCGATCCGGCGCGAGTTGCCGGAAGACACCATTCTTTTTTTCCGCCTGGGCGACTTTTATGAAATGTTTTTCGACGATGCCAAGACGGCGTCGGACATTCTCGGCATTACCCTGACGAAGCGCCACAATACGCCGATGTGCGGTATCCCCTACCATGCCTCCGCCGGCTATCTGGAACGGCTGGTCAAGGCGGGCGTGAAGGTGGCGGTTTGCGAGCAGATCGAGGATCCGGCCACCGCCAAAGGGTGCGTGAAGCGTGCCGTTACCCGCATCGTGACGCCGGGCACGATCCTCGACGAGGTGGCGCTCGACGGCAACCAAAACAATTTCCTGGCCGGCCTCTACAAAGGGAAGAACCGGTTCGGCATGGCGATGCTCGATCTTTCGACGGGCGAATTCTGGATTGAGGAAAGCGGCGATGTTTCGAGCGTTCAGGCGAACCTTGCGCGCTATGCGCCGGCGGAGTGCGTCGTGGCCGAGGAGCAGATGCACGACCCGTCGTTCAAGGAACTGACGCTGGAGGCCACCAATACGCTGCTGACGGCGTGCGAAGACTGGACGTTCGAGGCGAGCTCGGCCAACGATTTCCTGCAGCGCCATTTCGACGTCCATTCGCTGGAAGGGTTCGGATGCAGCTCGATGGCGGCGGCCCTGGGAGCGGCGGGCGGCGTGCTTTATTATGTTAAAACCGAACTGCGCCGCAACCTTTCGCACGTGCGCAACATCCGCGTCAAGAACCCGCAGGACTACATGCTGGTGGACGAAACAACGGCCACCAACCTGGAGCTGGTGGCCCCCATCAACTCCAACCGCCAGGCCTACAAGGCCACCCTGCTGAATGTGCTCGACTCCACCAAGACGGCCATGGGCGGCCGCCTGCTGCGCGAATGGCTGCTGCGCCCGCTCAACAACCTCGTCCAGATCAATGCGCGCCACGATGCGGTTGAACTGATGGTCCACAACCAGACCTACCTGCGCTCGCTGCGCGACATCCTGGGCGACATCAAGGACGTGGAGCGCCTTATTTCCAGGATCGGATCGACCAGCGGCAACCCGCGCGACGTGCGCGCCATGGGCGTTTCGCTCGAGCAGATGCCGATGGTGAAGGCGCTGCTTGCAGGCAAGGGCACGATGCTCGAAACGCTGGGTGAAGAGATTACCTCCCTGCCGGAGCTGGTTGCGCTGATCGATACGGCCATCGTCGACGAACCCCCGCTCAACCTGAAGGACGGGGGCGTCATCCGCCCCGGCTACCACGATGAATTGGACGAGCTCCGGGATGCGGCGACCCAAGGCCGGAAATGGCTGGCGGAGTTCCAGGCCTCGGAGATCGAGCGCACCGGCATCAAGAGCCTGAAGGTTCGGCACAACAAGGTGTTCGGCTACTATATCGAAATCAGCAAGAGCTATCTGGCGGACGTGCCGGAAAGCTATGTGCGCAAGCAGACGCTGGTGAATGCGGAGCGCTTCATTACGCCGGAGCTCAAGGAATACGAAAACAAGATTTTCGGCGCGCAGGAGCGGTCGATCGGCCTGGAGCAGGAAATCTTCAACGAAGTGCGCCGCCAGGCCGTTGAACACCTGGAAACCATCCAGAAAAACGCGCTGGCGATCGGCCAGGTGGATGTGCTGGCCAGCTTTGCGGAGCGCGCGCTTTCGAACAACTATGCGCGCCCGGCCATGGGCGACGACGGGCGGCTCGACATCCACGACGGCCGCCACGCGGTGGTGGAGCAGATGCCGGATGCCGAACGCTTTGTGCCGAACGATACCAGGCTCGACCGGGAAACGCATCAGCTCATCATCATCACCGGCCCGAACATGGCGGGTAAATCGACCTATATCCGGCAGGTGGCGCTGATCACGATCATGGCGCACATGGGGTGCTTCGTTCCGGCGGCGAAAGCGGAGATTGGACTCGTCGACCGCGTCTTCACCCGCGTTGGTGCGAGCGACGACCTGGCGCGCGGCCGCTCGACCTTCATGGTGGAGATGCAGGAAACGGCCAACATCCTCAACAACGCCACGCCGAAAAGCCTGATCGTGCTCGACGAGATCGGACGCGGCACGAGTACGTTCGACGGCATCAGCATTGCGTGGTCGGTGGCGGAATTTCTCTGCAAAAACAAGGATATGCAGGCGAAAACCCTCTTTGCCACGCACTACCACGAGCTGACCGACCTGGCGCTGATCCTGCCCAATGTGCAGAACTTCAGCGTGCTCGTGAAGGAAAAGGGCCACACCATCACCTTCCTGCGCAAGATTGTTCCGGGCGCGGCGGACAAGAGCTACGGCATCCAGGTGGCGCGACTGGCCGGCCTGCCCGACGAGGTGATCAGCCGCGCCAACGACATCCTGACCAACCTGGAGGAAGGCGAGTTTGGCGACACCGGCCAACCCAAGATCGCAAAGAAGCGCCCGCACAAGCTAAAAGCCAATGTATCTCAGCTTGACCTCTTCTGATTTAGAAACAAACACAACTTGCATTGTAATTGTCATTCGCTTTAGCCTGTTCTTTAACTAACAAGGGAGATGTTATGAGTAAGAAGCCGTTGGGGGAAACCCTGTTTGTAATCCTTGGACTTCTATTCATTGCCTTAATTGGCTTGCGTACCATAAGCACACCGGAGCTATGGTCCCATTTGGCCCTGGGCCAAAGCGGGGCACCCATATCCTTTCTTGAAGCCGACCATGCGGTCAACACCACCTGGCTCTACGACAAGCTGAGCTACATGATGTGGAATATCGGGGGCGCTCCGTTGCTCATCATCCTCAACGTCGTGGCCCTCGTAGGCGCCTTTGCCCTGCTGTTGCAGGTTTCGAAAAAATGGGGAGGCCCGCTCAGCCAGGGCTTTGCGTTGCTGATCGCCGGGCACCTGATGTTCCAGACCCTGGATGTCGGCCCGCAGGTGGCCATGATGCTGTTCATTGCCCTGTTCCTCTACCTGCTCACATCCATCAAGAGCCCGGCGGTGTTGTTCGGGGTCTTGATCCCGCTCCAATTGGTTTGGACGAACATGCACGACTCCTTCCTTTACGGCCCTATCATTGCAGGCTTGGCTATTGCCCAGGCGAACCAGCAAAACAAAGGTTCGGGACGGAAGAAGAACCAATCCACATCTTCGGGCATCTATGGAATTCTCGCGATTGCCCTATTGGTGGCGACCGTTGCCAATCCCGCGTTCCTGAAACTCCATGCGCAGGTGTTCGCCAACGTCAAGTCGCCGTCGCCGGTCTACTGGTCGTCGCTCTTCATTGAATATTTCCAGATTCCGGCACTCAAACCGCTGATCCTGTTTACCATGATCCTCGGCGCGGGCGGACTGATTACGCTCAAGAAAAAACTACCGGTCATGCTGACGACCATCGCCATCTACGGCGCCTTCCTCGTGTGGACGTCCCCGCACCACGTATTGCTCTTCGCCATCCTAGCCTACCCGTTCCTCGTGCTCAGCCTCACCTCCATCAGTGAATATATCCACAACTCCCTTGAACAGATGCTCGGCAAACAGGCCAAGGTCGTTCCGATGGTAACCGGGGCCGTTTTCGTTTTACTGATTGTTGGATCGCTTGTTCCGGTGGTAACGAGTTGCGCCTACGTTAAAACCGGGAGCGCCTCCAAGTTCGGCCTCGGTGTCGAAGAACAGCTCTACCCTGCCGATTGCGAAGCCATCCTCAACCATCCGGCCTTCCCGGCAAAAGCCATCAACCTGGCGGCGGACGGGGGCTACCTTGCCTTTAAATATGGACGCAAGTGCTTCATCGACTATCGCCCCGGGCGCTATGACCGCGTGCTGCTGGACAACGTCAACAATATGATGCTGGGCAACCGCCAGGCGTATGACGACCTCTATGTCGAATATCGCCCCGAGGCCCTGATCATCAACACCCTCTCGCCCACGGCCGCCCAGGGCATCGTTACCCTGCTTGGAAAACGAATCTGGAAGCTGGCCTACTTTGATGGAACAACCGTCATCCTGCTCAAGGACAAGGAGGAATTTGGCGACCTCCTCAACAACGCCGAAATCCAGCAAGCCGGTCTCGCCAAGTTGGAGGCGGCCCGAGCGGCCTATGCGGAAAGAGGCGGTGCCTGCGGGGCCGGCAACCCCGCCGAACTGATTGGTTCCGGCAAGATTTTCCTGGCCTTCAACCGCCCGAAAGAATCGAAAGCCATCTTCTCGCTTCTGCTGCAAGGGAACGGCCGGATTCCCGGCGCATGGATCGGACTGGGCAACAGCCAGTTGCTGTTGAAGGAGTTCGATGCGGCCGTTCAATCGCTGAAGATTTCCACCGAGCAGGCCCCGAACAGCCTGCTCGCATGGGCCAGCTATGCAACGGCGTGCAAATATGCAGGCCTGACCGAGGAATCAAAACAAGCCATTGAAAAGGCCAAGAAAATTGCCGAACGGAATAAGCCAGAGGAAGTGAACGCTCCCAAGAAGGAAGACGTCGAGGTGAAGGAACAATCGCTCGAGGAACTCAGCATTCCCGATTAGCGTCTTCCGCAACATATACTTTTCACGTCCGCCATCGGTTTTGTTCATCATAAGCCAAAAAAATAGTTAGCTCCTTTTGGATCGCCTGAACCATGGATCCTAGATCCGGGAATGGAATCACCACGAAACACAGGAAGTATTTTTTTGATTGTTAAAATATAGGTGTGTGATCTCCACGTCCGGCCCGTATAGGCTGGACTTTTCAGACCAATGAAAGAAGACCACACAATGGATAACGTATCACTGATCGACCGCCTGACCCGCCGAGTCCATATCCTCAAAACCAACGATGAAATCTTCAGGCTGCAGGATTCAATTCACCGCCGAGGACAGCGGCAGAAAGCGAAGAAATCACAGTGAAAACTGATACTCGCAAGGAAGCGGGGTAATTAACGGGAAAGCGTTGCATTTTTGGTTCGCCGCCCGCTGCACGTTTCAACCGGCGTTTACAATTCCGCACGCAACGTATTCATCTCGACCGCGATTTCAAAACCCAGATGACTTTCATTGGATTTCATTTCGACCTTTGTATTTTTTGGTGCCGAGATGTTGATCTGGAGCGTATCGCCCTTGATCTTCCAATCTACGTGCACCGCACCTTTCGGTGTTGCGGTTGAACCGGAGGCATGTTTGAGACCGGAGATCCATGGGCTGATTTCGAAGGCCTTACCGCCGGGTTGGGTTTGGCGGATGCCGAGGACAATGCGGTTGAGGAACCAGATGGGGCTCGAAGCCCAGGCGTGGCAGTGACTGCGCGTCGGAAAGCCGTGCGTATCAAAATCACTTCCTGCAAACATCTCCCAGACCGTGCTGGCACCCGCATCGATCATGGGCTGAAACTTGGAGCGGATGGAATCGATTGTCGCGTCGTATTCCCCATTCTTTTCCAGGGTCTCATACATGAACTGCATGGCGAAGGGTGAACCGATCGTGGTCATGCTTTCCGGTGGATTCAACAGGTTGCTTAGTGCCGTCTGCCGGATTTGGGGAGTGGCAACGCCGCACATGATCGAGAGCATGGAGGTGTGCTGACAGACCTTAGAACTCGGCTTGCCGGACTTATCCAGCAGCGCATCGGGATAGCTCCCCTTCCCCTCATCCCAGAATGAATTGATGGCACGGATAAGTTTCTTGCGGCGGGCGCACATTTTTTTCCGGGCGGCAGCTTTACCGAGCACTTCTGCACAGTTTTCAGCCGCCTGGAGAGCGCCGACCCACAGCATACTGTTGTGCAGGACGGTTTCGTTATCGTGATCGATCGGCGCCCATTCCAGCAGGTTCCACAAAGGCCCGCTGAATAGACCGCGCTCATCGACAAATTGTTCTGCCCCTTCCAGGTTTTTCAGGACAGCGGGCCACAGTTTTTTCAGGAAACGTTTGTCGCCACTGTGGAAATAATGTTCCCAGACGTGCATCCCCCACAGGAAACTCCAGGCCGGCAACTGGCACTCCCACGACGAAGGAACCTGGCATCCAACCATTGGAAATTTTTCGAGCGACTGGGCCCCCAGCTCCAGGCTGCGCGCAGACACATCATAGTTGCCGTAGGCCGTAAATGCGTAGAGTGCTTCGTTACGGGCATCACCGATCCAGAGCGTCTGCTCGTAGAGCGGGCAGTCGGTAAACGTATCCTCCATGCATAGCTTCAGCGTGCGCTCGGACATCTTCCAAATCTGATTCAATGCCGGGTCGCTCGATTTGAAAACCTCGACCTGCATGACCGGTGCCGTTGATTCCATGATCCGTACCGACCTGATTTCAACCGGCGACTCCGCATTGCGGATGGTCACAAACAAGTATTGCCCGGCGCGGCGTTTCAGCGAAGTAAAACGGTTAACACCCCTCTTCGTGATGTAGCGCATGCCGTTGCGGTTGAACGGGAGCGTATGCTGAATGGTTCCATCAGACGCGATGTATTCGACCATGTTCAGATCCACCATCACACCGTCATCGGCCTTGATGGTAAAATCGAAATAGCCACAGGTTTGCTCACCAAAATCAAAGCAGTATTCGGTATCGCCACGGGCGGCAGGTTGCCTCGCAGCGAACTCCGCCGCTACGTCTTCCATGAAGATCTGCTCTTCCGGAACATCGCAAATTTCGAACCCCCAGGGATAGACCTCGATGGCTTTAAGCCACCGCCGCTCCACCTGCTTTGCGGCTTTGTTTTCAAAGGTAAGCCACCGCACATCCGAGTCGCGGAAAAGGCACGTTGCAGCCATGGAAACCGTCCATTCACCCCACCCCTTCAGGTTGAGCCAGGTGAATGCAATTTCTTTGTTATGGCCGTAGAAGCTATTGCAGAAAAAGACGACGTTGTGCCTGCCGGAAACCAACGTGATTTTACCCGTCTTGAGCAACCGACCATTGACCGCCACCTTCCAATCATTGGAACCAAAGTTATACTGCTGTTTCTTGCGTACCGTTAACGTGGAGCTGAGCGACACCGGGCGACTGGTATGGAAATTGGCCTCAATAGTTTCTCCATGCGCCAATTGCGTGACGGGAACGCACCAATGGGGTTCGCTTTTTTTAACGTATGCGACGCTCGGATCACCGTTGGGTCGCCGCAGTTTTTTAGTCAGCAACTGAGTATTTCGGCACAACAGCCTGCCCGGCCGCTTAACCTCAACCGCCGGTTGCCAATCGAGCACGGTTGAGAGGCGCGCGTCATATTCCTCGAACGGCTCCATCTGGATCGAAATTTTCGGCGTCCATTGTTTCCAAGCCTTGGAAGGCGAGGCCTGCCAGGAAGCATCCGTCCCGACCACTTCGCCGTCAACCAGCAACGCAGCGCGCAAGCCGGCCTGTTGCGGAATCTGGTGGAAGGTGCCGATGCCGAAGTAGCGGGCAATGACTTCGATTTTGTTTATACCCGACTTAAGTACGCCAGAAACATCGTGCTCGTCATACTGGTAATGCTCGGGATAGCCCCGCGCCGGCCCATCGTGGATCCACTTGCCGTTCACGGAAACCCGATACCAGCTGTCGGCCGTGATTTGCAGCAGCGCGTGTTCCGGGTTTAAGACATGGATCTCTTTCCTGAACAGTACCGTCTGGTTGTATTCGCGCAACTCATTGTGCGCACACCAGATCCATTTTGATTTTTTCATGATGCTTTATTCAGTTCTGTTTGAATTTCGCCCATGCGCTCGCGGGTCAACGGAAACTTGACCGTAAGGGAGATCGCGATGGCCAGGAACAGCAAGGGCGTCACGGCAAAAAAGAATCGAAGGAAGCTGACGGTGGATGCCGATTGCGTAGCAATTTCTGCATCGAAGCCCGACCATTGGATGATCAGACCGCTCACAGCCATCACCCCCGCCAAGCCGAATTTTACCAGCAGGCCGAAAGCGGCACCGAACATGCCTTCACGCCGAAGGCCGGTGGTCAGCTCATCTTCATCCGTCACGTCCGCCAGCATGGAGGATGTCAACACCCACACGCACGAAAGGCCGGGCGATGCGAGTATGGCAATCACCAGTTGGAGATAGGGTAGACGGGCGCTGAACAACAACGGGCTCAGCGCAAACGCGGCAGCAACCATCGACAGCCCAGCAATCAGGGTGTGCCGCTTGCCGAACTTGCGGCTGAGCAGATTGATCACGGGAACCGCAACAATTCCGAGCGCACCATAGACCGTGTTATAGGTGCCGTTCATCATGGCGAACGATTCCTTGGCCGCGTCCACGCCCTGCCCGGCAAAGACAATCGCGAGGTTGATATACATCATCAGCGGGAAGGCCAGGAAAATGGCCATCAGGATGCAGAACACAATACCGGCCACCATCAGAAAACTTTTATTCTTAAAGGTATATTTCAGCGCCGGAAGCAACTTGATCTTTTCCTGATCCTGCGACGCGGCGCGTTCGCGGCACAGGATGGCGGGCAACAGGCCGAACACAAAGATCAGCACACCAATAATAATACCGACCACCTTTGCCCCTTGCAGAATGGTGCCCCCGAATGCCGGGATGAAACACATTTTATACACCCAGGGCAGGAAGAGCGTTGAGCCGATGTTCATGACGAACGTCTTGTATGACATGACGCTGGTGCGCTCGTCATAGTCCGGCGTCATCTCGAATCCAAGCGCATTATAGGGCACCGAAAAAACGGTGTAGGCCGTGAAAAACAGAATGGAGATGATGAGGAAATAAATAAAATGGCCGTTTCCGGTGAGCGCCTCCGGCGGCATCCACATCAGGGCGCAAAAGATTCCGGCCAACAGCGACCCGAGCGCCAGCCAGGGACGACGCCGACCAAACCGACTGCGGGTGTTGTCGGAAATGTTGCCCATGAAGGGATCAGTAAACGCATCCCAGAGCCGCGGCAACGAAATGGCCAACCCGATCAGCGCCGCGTTGACCTTCAGTTCAATGTTATAGATCGGCATGGCGAGCTGGAAAATAATGTTCGCCATGATGACGTCCGAAACCGCCCCCAAACCGTAGAATAGCTTGTCCTTAACCTGCAGTTTTTCCATATCTACTATTCCCGATTATGTTCCTTGATGACCTCGTGCACCGCTTCGATAATCTGGTCGCCGTTTTCCTTCTCCATGATGGCCGACCAGTTGTAGAAGGTCAGGTAGCGGCAGTTCCTGTGAAACAGCGTGCTCTTGAACGCGCGTATCCATGGTTCCTTCTTAAATTCAAAGCGGAACAACCACTCCACCGCCGCCCAGTATTCCGCATCGCTTTCGCGGATGCCGCGATTGATTCCCGAATCATCCTGCATCCGATGCGAATACCAGTAGCAGCTCCAGCCCGGACATGAATAGCGATTGACGGCGGCGTCATACAGGGCCTCTCCATCCTCGTTGCCCCAGCCGTGCGTGAAGATCCGACTGCGTGGTAGCCCGGCCTTGCGCAGCACCCTGGAGAGATCCTCCAAATGGCGCTGAACAATTTTGACCTGATCTTCGTATTCAAGCGTCCCGGACTTCCTGATTCCACCGGTATACGCCGCTGCATAGCCTTGCGTCTTGCCGCCCCGGTTGAGCAATTGCGAACGGTCTTTCTTAAAGCGCGGGTCATCCTTGGCCTGAAGGTCAAGATAGTCATCGCCCTCTTTTGGATAAAAATGGTTCACTCCAATCGCGCTTTCCCAACCCACTTCCACGCCAACGAGCAGATCCCTCTTTTCCTTCGGCAACGACCGCTGCCAATCCATGATGATGGCAAGCAACGGTTCCAAAGCCTCGTGGCAGGCCTTGCGGTATGCCGGACTCATCAGGTTGGGTGGCGGGCGCACACGAATCTGTCTGCCCCAGTCGCGCCAGGCAGACTTCAGGGCATACTCCGGCCCCCACCCCGTCCACTCGACATTCGAGACATTATCGGGATCATATCCAGGCAGGTCAGGATCCCACCAGTTCCATAAATCCGGCCGCGCATCCCACCATTGCTCACCATCCAGCTTTACGGTTATCGGAGTGTCGGTCTCTTCCGCGGCCTGCAGATAATTGCGCAATGACTGCTGAACCGTTTCGGGACGATACTTGAAATAGGAAAAGATACATGAGAGCCCCACCCGCACGCCGTCGTCAGGAAGGCCGTCAAAGTGCTGCATAATTTTTTCAACATTCGCGGCGGAAAATCCGTCGGGTTTCCCGGCCTCGAAACCATCCGACGGCCCGGTCATGAAGAAGATAAAACGATCATGGTCTTCCGCAGCCAAAGAACCATTCAGCAACAGGCCGCAAAAAAGAGGAACGAGAAACCGGAATGCCACTTCTATTCCCCATCCATGTCATAAAGGCTGCTGATCGGTGCGCCCGTCCATTCCGGGAGTTCCTGCGGGCTGAGTCCTTCATCGAGCACTTTATTTGTCATGCGAATGACTTCACTACTCGGCGTATCGACAATTTCCCAGTTATAGATACACATCATGTTGAGCCCCGGTGCATTGATGGTGTTTTTAATGGCGGTGTACCACAGCTGCCCCTTCTCAACGGGATAGAGCAGCAGCCATTCAACCGAACCCCATTGCCGAACACCCGGCCGGTGCAGGTTTCGCAAAACCCCCTTGTTTTTCATGATGTCGGTCGAGTTCCAGTATTCGCTCCAGCCGGGCAGGGCCAGATCATTCACCGCCGCGTCATAAAGTTTCTCGCCCTTCTCATTGCCGAACGTGTGCGTATACAGCTTGTCTTTCGGAATACCGAGTTCCCGCGCCTTTTTCGACAGGTCGAGCAAGTGCAGGCGGATGACTTCGACCAGATCGTCTTCCGTAATGTCGCCGCTCGACCGCAGCCCGGCCGAAGAAACCGCGGCATAGCCAATCTGCTGATGCCCCCGGCTCAGCACATCCAGATTCACCGTCGAACCGCCGGGCGGATCGTTTGCCTCGGGTTGGCCGAGCAGTTCATTTCCATTGGGATGATAGTAGGAGCTTGTTCCAACCCCGCTCTCCCAGCCCACATTCAGCCCGACAAACAGTCCCTTTTTCTGACGCGGCAGCCGGTTGTACCAATCAGCCACAATCGGCACCAGCCGATCCATTGCTCCATGGCATGCCTCGCGATAGGTCGGGCTCATTAAGTTAGGCGGTGGGAGGATGCGGATCTGGCGTCCCCAATCGCGCCACGCAATCTTCAGCGCATATTCCTCCGACCAATGCGAGCGCTCCACATTCTTCACATTCGCCGGATCGTAGCCGGGCTTGGTCGGATCCCACCAGTTCCAGAGGTCGGGGCGGTTTTCCCACCATTGCTCGCCGTCCAGCTTGATCCACACCGGGACATTCGCCTTTTCCGATGCCTTGAGAAATCGCTTCAAAGACTCTTCAACCGTATCCAGGTCGTGATGCAAGTAGGAAAAGATACACCCCACCCCGACGCTGATTTCGTTTGTATGGCTGTATTCAGGGAAATGCCTAGCGATGTCCTTGAGCGCATCCGTGGTAAAAGTGGCCGGGTTGCCTTCGTTCAGCACCTTGCCGTGCGTACGCATAAACACCAACGAACGCTGCCCGGGCGGCTCTGCCGCCACAGATCCAGCCCCAACCATTCCACAAAGGATAGTGATGATAATCCGCTTCATTCGAAAACCTTAACTCTTAAGCAGCAGATTAACAATTTCGCCCTTACCAACTTTGAGCGATACCGCTCCGTCGGAGATCTCGAGCATTCCAATGCTTTTCTCTTCCAACGTTATCTGTTCTGCGCTGGTGATGTTTTCAGGCAATGAGATGGAAAGATCCATATCTTCGCGGGTTGGATTATAGCCGCGCAGCACCATGCCCTCTTCATATTCCGCCTTTTTCAATGCCGATAGCTGGAACTGATCGTTATCGACGCTGAAGAGCGATTCGGTTTGCGGCAACGTGCCCGCATGGGGCGTACATTCGGCCACACGCAACGGCGCATTGAACTGTAATGCTTCGGTCGCCACAGCACCTTCCTGCCAATCACCGCTGTGCGGTTGAACGGCATACTTGAAGGTGTAGGTTCCCAGGCATTGGGCCAGCAGTTGATCCTGATGCGTTTCGCTTGGGTTGCCCGCAGTACCGAAACAACGCAGCAACGTCAGCGCAATGGCGCGCTGTTTGTTGTCGGTCACTTCATATTCAGACAATCCCATATGCATTACCGCCAAACCGTTCTGCCCGTCGCTCACGTCCACGAACGAAGCCGTCGGCATCGTTTTGGCGGCTTCTTCATACCAGCCGGTCGAATCGGGAATTGCAATCCCGCGCTCCACCACATCGTAGGGCGAGTCCACATGGCAGACCATGGCATCGCTGCGCCCGCTCGGGAAGAGTACGCGCAGACGGTGATCCTTCACCGTGTTTTCAACGACGGTCGAAAACTCCAACCGCCTGCTGCCTTTGCGCAACGTGATTTCGGTCGTGACCGCCACGGCCTTCTTAACCGCAGAACGTTTGGTTGCTCCATAGTCGATCCACTCCGCGCCATGCGGCACATGCACCTTACGTTCGGCTCCGAGACTTTCCGGGAGCATCCAGGTGCGTTCGATGCGGATAGTCGATGAGAGCGGCCCGTTCCGAACCAGCGCAACATCCGCCGGCTGGTCGATGGTTGTATACAGCCCCGGTTCTTCCGGTTTCACATGGGCCAGCGGGCCGCCGCATTCGCCTTCGTCTTCAAACGTATTCAAACCGCAGTAGATTTCGCCGGTCTGTTTATCCAGCAGGTTGACTGATCCGTCGCCATGCACCATCGCCTTGAGATATTCATTTTCCAGCACATTGGGTTCTGTACTGATCAGATCCACCGGGCGGGACGACGCCTGCTTCGGCACCACCTTATAGGAGTTCCAGCCCATGGAAGGAACCTCGGCATCGATCGCGACCTTGATGCGGGAAGAGTCAAAGTTGAAAGCCGAACCATACTTCAGATAGGCATACATCGAATCGTCCTCAACGCTGCAAACCTGTGCTCGCACGGCATTGCCCTCGACATCAAACACCTCCACCATGATCGGCACTTTATAGTGATGCCCGGGAATCTTGCGCATGCCCCACGAGTGCGGCACATCAACAATGAATTCAACGATTTCCTTCCGGGCCATGAGAGCCGAGTTGAAAACCGTGACCCCAATCTCCCTGTCGCCCAGGTTTGAAAAGTCGATTTCCGCCGTCAACGCCTTCAGCGCATCGCGGGTGACCGCCTCGGAAATATCGTTGGCCTCGCGGTAGCGTTCTTCCATCGCCAACTGGATGCGGTCAACATGGCAGCCGCCAATCCCGTCGTGCTGCTGGTTCTGGAGGATGTTTTTCCAGGCCATCTGCAACACGGTGCCCGGATATTCGCCGCCGAGCAGGTTGTGCCAGCACGCAGCGGGCTCAGCCCATTTTTCGAGGCGGTACTGCGCCTCGTCATTCATCAGCTTAAGCGGCATACGGGCAGAGAACACGCCGTTGTAAAGCGGCGCAAAGGCATCGCCGTTGCTTTCCACGCTGAGCATTTCGCCCTTCATGGTAACGAGATCCTTGTCCTTGCCGGTCGCTACAAGTTCATCGCGCACCTTCTGCACATAGTCCGGGAGGCTGCTGATATGGATTTTTCCGTAGTCAATGCGCTCATTGATCTGGTCGATCAGATCCGGAACACAAGGGTCGGGGTTCTCCTGATCAAACCCCTGAAGGAACAACAGGTTGCTGGTCGATGACACCTCCTTCACGCTGTCGAGCAGCGTTTCCATCCCCGCCATCGCGGCGTCAATGCTGTTGGACTTCGGCTGGTTGATGGTGTGGAAATTAATGTCGTCCTTGCTGTATTCATCGCCCATGTGCACCAGCACGCCGCCGCCATCGCGGATGCTGTCGATGCTGAAGCTGCCGCTTGACGGCGATCCTTCCTGCGCCAGGCCTTTAATATACGGGCCGTACACATAAACCCAGAAGTTGAGGCGGTGGTAGGAGCCGAACGTATGCCCCATTGCCCGCGAACCGTCGGGCGCTTCCCACCAGAATTCCAGCTTGTCGAGTTTCGACTGGTCGATGCCGCGGTAGAAGAGGATCGTGTCCATGCCGAACTGGCGGTAGATCTGCGGGAGCTGGCTGACCTGCCCCCACGAAAAAATATTGTAGGCGCATTTCATCACGCCGCCCATATCGCCTGCAATGCGGTGGCCCATCAGCAGGTTGCGCGTCAAGGCCTCGCCGCTGACCAGGAATTCGGCCGGCAGCGTATACCACGGCCCCGCCAGGATCCGCCCTTCGGAAACCAGCTTATGGGCCCGCTCCTTGTTTTCCGGGCGCAGTTCCAAGTAATCCTCCAGGAACGAAGCCTGCGAGTCGGGGTGGAAATATTTAAAGCGCGGATCCTTTTCCATCGTGTCGATGAGAATATCGCCCGCTTCCATCAGGCGCATTTGGGTTTCGCGGAACGACCAACGGTATTCGCGATCCCAATGCGTGTTCATAATTAAATGCATGTCGTATTTCATAAAAACCTCTGTGTTGCCCGAAGGGTTACTTCCCTACGATCAATGTTCCTTCTAAATTTCTGTATGCCAGACCGGACACCCCGGCCGCTTTTAAATCATCCGCCCGGTAGGTTCCGTTTGGCAACTTCACCATGCCTCCGTTTTCGCCCGGCATGGAGACTTCGGCAAACCGAAGGGTCTCTTTCAGTGCGAGCATGGGCATCCGGGATGAATTCCTGCTTTCAAAATTGAGCCCGGCTTTAGGAAACGCCGTCGCGAAGTCAACATCGAGCGCCACTTCGTCAGCCGCGGAATCGGACAGAACGAAGGTTCCCGTGTAGCCTTGGTCGGCTCCGCTGATGATCACCGATGTCCCCGCTTGCTGGAATGCGGAAAGGCTCAGATCTCCCTCGCCGGACAGCCCTGCTTTCAGCTCAAGGCTACCGTCAATGTTCAGGATTTTCGATGGGGCATCCACCCGCACCCGGCCAAGCAGCACGGCATTGCGGCCGGAATAGCGATTCTGGATCTGTCCGCCGTCGAGAATGAGTTGTCCCTTTCCAAGCATTCCGCCGCCGGTCAGCCAGATCGAAGCATCGTTCTTCAGCGTGAGGGTTTTTCCGGGAAACGGCCCGTTGGTGCCAAGAGCCAGCAGCCACACATCCTTCTGATCATGAACATAGTGGTTTCCAGACATTGGAACCTGCGCTGGATTTCCCCACACCGCATTATTCCAACTCACGGGTGCTTTCTTGGTAGCATTGGAGCTGGTTGAGAACGTTGATCCATCACCCGGCGGGGTTTTCGGCGGGCCGATAAGTGCATCGAGCCGGGCCTTCATGGCGGAGATGCGCTCCGGATTCTGGCCGTAGACATTGGTGGTTTGCCCGGGGTCGCTCTTCACATTATAAAGCTGCGCTCCCGGCGCATTGGCTCTGAGCGTTCCATCGGCATGGTGGTCGCTGTTAGTCATCCCCGTGCTTTTATACGACTGTCCCCAGACTTGCGTCGGATGGGCGGTCATCCCCCCGGAACCCTGGAAGGGATAGTAGACCCATCCTTTGTAGTAAAGCCCCTGCCCAAAGATACCGGTATAGACCATTTCGTTGCGGATCGATTCCCCGGAAGGATTCGTCCAGACCGGCCACTGGTTCAAGCTGTCCTCCGCCGCGCCTTTGGGTAGCGGCACGCCGGTTGCGGCGGACACCGTTGCCATAACGTCGGTGTGCGACATAAAAGCATCCGAAGTTCTGTTCATCGGGATTTTTCCGGGCCAGCGGACAATAAACGGAACCTGGTTGCCGCCGCACCACGCATCCGTCTTCTGGCCGAGCAGCTCCCCATTCTGGCGATGCCCGGTCTCCACGGCACTGCGCATATACACCGCGCCGTTGTCGCTGGTAAAAATGACCAATGTATTTTTGTCGTACCCATTGTTTTTCAGCGCCTTCAGCACCGTGCCCATGGCCGCATCCAGCTGTTGGAGAAAATCTCCGTACACCCCCGCCTCGCTGGTTCCCTTAAATTGCTCCGAGGGGGAGAGCGGTACGTGCGGTGCAACGAAAGCGACATAGAGGAACAGCGGGGTTTTCTTCGAGCGTTTTTTCAGGTAGTCAGCCGCACGCTCGGCAACAATCAGGTCAATCTCGTCCTCGGGACGCGCCTTGTGGGCGGCGGCGGCGCCTTCGCTCAATCCCCACCCCCAATCTTTCAAGCCGCGCTCTTCCACTTCTTTATGCTCGATGATCCGTAGCGGATCGTTTGGATCGAGTGCCACAACCCGGTCGTTTTCAACAAAAACCTGGGGAGGCTCATTATGGCTGCGAGGCGTCCCGAAGAAATAGTCGAATCCGCTGTCGAGCGGCCCCGGGTTCAGGGTTTTGTTAAAATCCACCGGCCCGTGGCCAATCCCGTTGTGCCATTTTCCGAACATGACCGTGTCGTACCCCGCCTTGCCCAGCATTTGCTGGAGCGTCGGATGTTTTTCGCTAAACATGTAGGTTCCGTCCCACGGCTTTCCGCGCCGCCAGTTGTAGCGCCCTGCCATGACGGCATAGCGCGACGGCTGGCAAACCCCCGACGGCGAATGCGCATCCGTAAACCGCACACCTTGTTGCGCAAATGCATCAATGTTTGGCGTTTTCACCTTCGTTGCGCCATAGCAGCCCAAATCACCATATCCCAGGTCATCCGCCAATATGACAACCACGTTCGGTTTCTGTGCCGCCAACGCGCCCAGCCCCATTACCGCAACCAGCGGAAACGCCTTCAAAAATCGATTCATAACCATCTTCATTCCATCTTTCCAATGGGGGAAACCCGTATTTATGCCAACGTTTGTACAAGAAGAGTTCAACCCCCGCAAGCCATTCCGTAAACTTACCTCGATTCAGCGACTTGAATCGTCACCGGCCCAATCAGGCCGGACTCCAAAAGGGGGCTCGTTTTGTGCCATGCTTTAAATGTGGAAAAGGTTTTCCGCCCCGATGTGCGCGGCTTATTCTCGACATACCATTGCGGCCACTCCTTGAGCAAAGCCCACCCACCCGGCTTGTAGTCACAGTCGGCCGGCAGCTGCTCATCACCGATCATCCTGTTCGGCCACAGATTGACGACATCAATTTCCAGTTGGTTCTCTTTCGCACGAATGGCTTCTGAGATCTCGACCCGCCACGGTGCGCACCAAATCGTTCCAAGCTCTTTTCCGTTCAAACGGACTTCAGCCACATTCTTCACTTTACCCAAATCCAGATAGAGCGGTTTTCCCGAAACGGCCTTTGGCAGATCAAACGCTTTGGAATAGGTCGCCGTCCCCGAAAAATATTTCAGCTCGGGTTCCGGGCGTTTACACCAATCCTGCAAGGTTTGGAACGTCACCCTCTTTGAAGGACTGTCGCGAAAATGGAACTCGACATTCCAGCCACCTCCGAGGGCCGCAATGGGATTGAGTGCATAAAAGTTGTGTTCACCTGTTGGCGTAGTTTTTCCTTTTTTGAAGACCACGAAAAAGGATTGTTTAGGCGCAAACTGCATGGGCACCACCGTTACGCCCGAATGAGCCTGGAATTCCGGCAACACACGGATTTCGCCGGTAAGGGGGTTCCACAGTTCCGGCGCTCCTTCGACACGGAAGGTTGCGTTCAGCGTCAGCTGCTGCTCGCTCGGGTTGGCGATAAAGTAAACATCCTGCCCGGCGATCTGCTTATGGATGTGATGAATCGGCTGCCCGGAATCGGTGAAAAAGTCCGGTGTTAAGCCCATCTGACCGACCACATCAACAACAGGTGTGTTCGTTACCACCATGGCCCCTTCCGCGACGAGCTCCTTGATCCGCGCCGCAAATCCAGGTGTCCGATACGGCTCATCAGGCAGGATCAGCATGCGATAGCGGACGCCGTCCGGCAGTACCAGGTCTCCGTCTTCAACCCGCAGGCGGTTCATAACAACATACGGGTCGCATACGTCATAATCATACCCGGGCGGCGGAGCCAACGGCCCCGCCAGCTCCAGCCCGGCATTCGGCACATTTTCACCGCTGCAGTATAGAAGATCCGCCATAAACCGGCCTTGCTGCAACAGTAGCTGCGCGCGTGAAATATAGCGGGTGAAGCCCGGCATCTGCCCCCACCAGGTATTGGATCGCTCAAAGTGTGTCCCGAAAACAGCCAGGGTCTGACCGGGCACCAAATCATCCCAGGGCTGATGCACATAAACATGGAAAACCATGCGGTTGACCCCACCGCAGAAGGTGGCATCGACATCCCGTTTCAGCGCCTCAAAATCGGAGTTCCAGTCCCCCCGGATGTCGGTATTCACTTCGCATTGAACAATCGGCTTGCCGTAAACATGGGCAGGGCTGGATGCAAGCTTGGTGCTCCAACGCCTGGAGGTGTACAGAAAAAGGTCGGGATTATGGGTAGTCCAGACTTCGCACATCGGCACGTCCGCAATGCCGCCGACGGTGACCGTGTTAAACTGGTGTTGGCCATAGTTTTCAATGGAGAGTTGCTTCCCGTTTTTTTCGCAGAGCTGCTGCATACGACCGAAATAATGTTCGTGCATCAGGCCAGTGACCGTCTTCCGGAAATCCCACAAAAACCGTTCGCTCTCCTGCAGGCCGCCCACCACGCGGCCCGTCAATGCCGGCAGGAACGGAGTAATTGCATAGCCGTTTCGCTCCTGGAACCAATCCGGCATGGCCGCCGTCCAGTTCTGGTTGTGCCGCTCGTAGCTGTCGATATGAACCGCCTGAAACAGATCGCCGACCTCTTCATCATCGATCCAAGGTTGCATGGCATTCTTCCAATGCAGGTCGAGAACATCAGGCCTGAGCTTATCGCACTCCAGTCCGCCGCCCTGCCCCTCCAGCGCCGGCATCAACCGCATCCCGGTTGACGTATGGCCAAACCGCAATAGCGTCCAGTTACCCGCGGGCACCGTCCAGTTGAGATGCCCTTGAGCATCCATCCTACCTGTCAGATCAATCATCTGCTCACGCGAAATCATCTCGCGATCCGTCGGAGCCAGCGCCGCATCGGTCTGCCCCGGCTTATCCAGCCCCCACCAGTCAAACATGGCCTTGCCAGTCCAGTCCGGAATCCGATAGGCCGGCCCCAGGTTGATTTCGGCCAACTCAACCTTGTCGGAAAACTCTATCCGCCAATACGGTTCGTGGCGCTGGGGAAACACATCGTTCACCTGAGCAAATTTTCTTTTGTCCGCTTGAAACGAAAGCACCTCGCTCCACTTTTTTCCATCATCCGAAGCAAACAGCTTTCCCGGTGGAATCGTGCGGTAAAAGCGCGGTGTCATGCTGAACGAGCGGATGTCCACCGGATGAGCGAACTCCAGTTCAACCCGGACGGCCTTTTTCCCCATGGCCTTCAGTTCCTGCCAGCTGTTGCGATCGGAATCGAGCAACGCGCCGATGTCCGTCTCTCTGCCTTCCAGGCGAACAGCAGGTCGGTATACACCGGCACACTCGTTTCCAGGGGTTGGAAAAGCCAGCACCGCGATGTCGCGGTAATAGCCCAACTTCGTTGCCGGTTGCGGAAGCTGCCCGGAAAAGGTCTTTCCGCCCTCCAGCTGGAGTTCGCTCCAGGTCACCTCCTGCATGGAGAGCTCCGGCGTGATCCACGGCCCACCGCTGGACGACCAACCCGCCGGCGAATTATAAAGGGAGATCTTTAGCCCAAGCTCGTTCGCACGTAGCATGGCAAACTTCATCAGCTCGCGCCATTCAGGGCTCATCACTCTGACCGGCCCGGCCGGACTGTGTCCGCCGATGTTAAAAATCATCGCCCCGCCGATTCCCGCCTCATGCATCGCTTCCAAATCGGCCGCCAGTCCCTCCCGGCTGATATTTCCGTTGATCCAATACCAGAACACATAAGGCTTCACCCCATCCGGCGGATTCTGAAACAGTTTTGCCAGATCGGCGATTTCAGCAGACAGAGCCCCACCCGCGAGCGCCATCATCAAAACAACTGTTGCCGCAAACCTCTTCATTAACGCGTTTCCACGTCCAGACGAAGGAACAGGTTTTTATCGGCAGGATCAAATGCTTTGTCAATTTCCCGCAACGACCCGTCCACTTCGTTGGTTTTCACCGCCGGAAGGTCGACCGGAATCCACGAAGGCGAAATCAGATTGGTGGAGGCCAGAACGCGATAATTCGCGTCCAGTCCGCTGCGATTCGGATGCGTAAAAATCGCCTGCCCGTTCGCTATTGTCAGCCGGACCGGACGACCGGCATCCAGGATATCCGTCGGGTTGCCACCCAGCGCATATTCCTTCCAGTTGCTCACGCCGTCGCCATCGGGATCTTCGGTCTCGGAACCCACCGGTGTCGGCCATTGGCCGGCCCAGTGATCGTAGGCCGACAGGCCGACGAGAAGCGTGCCGCCGAGATCGGCATAATAGTCGGAATGCACCCCGGCAGCGGCGAGCGCGACAGCATCGTAGCCGCCGTTCGGCAGACTTATGAGCTGCGCCGGGTTGGCGGCCGACGGCATGCTGACCGCCGCGAAGGTGATGGTATTGACCAGCTGATAGACGGGAGCACGAACGGGGGTGGCACCGCCCGTGAATGTGAGTGAGGCCTGCGGATAGCTCTGATTAAACTGAACCCCCAGATGCGCGTTATCGCCTCCTGAATTATGCAGTAAAAATGTCCCGCTGAATCCGTCGTCCGATCCGCCGAACACGACGCGCTGCCCATCGGTCGTGAACGCCTCAACGGTCAGTTGCCCCGTACCGCTCAGCGACGCATTCAAGTCGAGATCTCCGGTAATATTCGACAGCTTTGAATCGTTGGTAACCGTCATCTGGCCGGTAAGCACAGAGTGCGAACCGCCGGACCGATGCTGAAAAACTCCACCATCCAGAATCAGTGTACCAATCGATCCGCCGCCTTTCACAAACAGCGAAGTACCGCTCATCAAACGAAGCGATCGGCCCTGGAATTCCCCCTTGTCTCCGAGCGCATTCAGCCAAACTCCACTTTTGTCATAGACATAATCATTGGTGGAAACCGGAACAGCGGCGGACGTGCCCCAAATGGCGTCGTTCCAGCCAAGGTGGGTTGCGGTGGGCGTCGCCGGATTCATTGAAACCGGTCCATTCGGCTCGGGATCAACCGCCTCATCCGGAATGGTGCACACATTGGAATAATAGACATCCCGCGGAGCCTCGATGCGCAGGTCGGCCCCATAGAGCCCGCCGCCAAGCCGGGCATCATCGAGCGGAATCGAAATACGCCGCCAGGTTTCGGTTCCCGTCATGTGGATGAGCCCGGCGGTTCCATTGCCGGCGGTTCCGTTGTACAGCACGGCGATCACCCCGGGGCCGTCATCATAAAAGTCGATCGAAATCGTCTGGCCCGGCGCCTGGCCGTTGCGTAAATCTACGTGTCCCGCAAAAAAGTGGATTGCACGCGTTCCATAATCGCCGAGAGAGGCCCGGATAGCTTCACGCCCTCCAATGATCTCGGTGGTTACCACGCTGTATTCCGGTTGGTCGTCCAGCGTTGCGGTCACGGCATGGGCGGGAAGATCTTCCGTGGCGACACTGTCGATGAACGGCCCCCGGAAGATCGGCATATCAAAGGTATCGGTGCGGAACGGCGCGGCCGGCAACCCATCGCTGTTGGCGAGGTTCGCCAACGGAAAGTTGGCCCAGGCATAACGGACAGCGACCGGGGCGGGAACGGAATCGCTCCAGACCTCGACGGTGTTCGCATCCGTAATAACCGCATTGGCTTCGACAAAGTTCTGGTCTGCGCCGCAAATCATAAAGCCGACCAGCTCGTTGGTATTGGCCACATGAGCATCCGGATCGGTTCCGGGTTCCAAACCGGTGTTGTCATTCATGGCCACATACGCCGACTTCAGCCCGGTTCCGACTTCGGAAAAATCGAGTTCAACGCGACTGCCGCTGATCTGCATCGACTCAAATTCCGGAAATGAATCCGTGCTCAGCAACCCCATATCCTGCAAAACCCTGTCGGCCAGGCGCTCGCCGACCGGAACCTTGTCGTGCGGATGAATATTTCGGAATTCGCCCAGGTCTGTCGTGACAATGCGATGAACATTCGTTTCACCGGCGGCCTGCTCCTGCTCTTCGCGCAGCCAGGCCCACGACTCTTTCACCGGGTCATAAGGTACGATTCCATATGGCGCCAGCTGCACGGTGTAGAACGGCAGATCGGGCTGACCGAAACGCTCACGCCAGGATGAAACCAGCGCGCTGTAGAGTTCATCGTAGCGACTCATGGTCGGGTGCCCAGCATTAGACTCCCCCTGATACCAGATGACGCCTTTAATCGGTAGGCGGCGCAGCGCGTGAATCATGCCGTTGTAATAACCGCACGGTTGCCTGCGCGCATCCAACCCGCGGTCGGGCGGAGCCTGCAGGGCACTGAAGCCCAGCTCCGTCAGCGCCTCGGCCGGAATCCACGGCACAATCTGTGAGCCGCCGACCGCGCTTTCGATCAGGCCGACCGGTACACCGACTTCCGGCTGCAAGCGGCGACCAAAACACATGCCGACTGCGGAGAAGGCGAAATAGGACTCATCCTGAGGAATAACCCACGATCCATTGAAGGCCGAGTTCAGCCCGGTCACATCCTCCTGTGGCGTCGCCGCAAAATCTCCCTTAACGGAATAGAGTCGAATCAGCGGATTGGAAAAGTTTTCGTTGGTGAAGCTGGCCTTTACGAATGAATACTGATTCACCGAGGTATCCATGTTCGACTGCCCGCCGCAGAGCCAGACGTCGCCGACGAGGACATCGGCTATTGACGATTGAAGATTGCCGACTGAAGACTGAACGCTCAAGGACTGCCCGGTTGCATTGGCGGTCATTGGATTAAGATCCACCTGCCAATCCCCGTCCACATCCGCCACGGCCGCGTTGGTTTGCCCGTTAAACATCACCGTCACGGTTGCCCCGGTGTTCGCCGTTCCAAATACCGGAATGGATTCACCGCGCTGCAGCACCATATGTTCCTTGAACAGGGCGTCCACTTCCAACAGGGGCGCAACCTCATCCGACATCGCAACGACCGTACGATCCTGATCCGCATCATAAGAAACCTGAAGCACCCCGCCCTGCGACGAGACCATGCCCGCCTCAATCCATCCCTCAGCCAGCGCAGTCCGGTCGCCGCTAAGGATCATCTCAGAAGCTTCATCCGTAAAAATAATGCCGTCATCGCCGCCACTGAGCGTGATATTATTGGTCAAATAGCCGACCCCGCTCTGCAGTCCGCCATTAAACCCCAGCTTTAGATCCCCGCCATTTAAATAGACCGCCGCCGACCCACCTGCCGTGCAGTACAGGTCGAGCTCCGAATAGATATTCAGCGTGCCGCCATTGATGTTGTAGATAAAATCGACATTGAGGTTGTTCCGTCCTCCCTGGGCAATTTTCAGCACGGTATTGGCCGAGGTGTGGTTCACAGACAGGTTTCCACCTGCGATGAAGTTGCCGGTCGATTGTAGGTTACCGCTCACATTCATCGTTCCTGTGGCATCCCAACGATTACCCTGAGCATTGAATGTCCCAAAGACATTGAGGGTTCCGCCATTAACTTCCTGAGCGGTATCCGAACTCGCGATGGAAAAAGAGTCCCCTACTGAAACCGTTAGTGCGGATCCGCTCTTGACCTCGAAATCACCGACATTGAAGCTGGATCCTCCTGTTCTAACCGATGCATTACCATCAATAGAAAAAGAATCAGCCGTTGTATAAAGTGAAGAGTCAGGATTCCAGTTGTCCGCATCCCCGAAATTAATCGTACCGGCTCCTCCGTCCCACGTATACACCTCTGCCTGAACACCGGTGGCGGCCAGCATCACCATCAGCCCGATCATCATTCGCTTCATCAAACTGCTCCTTAATTCAAAATAAATTTTATCGTCTGCGTCACGTTACTCAGGAATCACATACACACCGCTCACATGGAAATCCCGGAAGCTTTCCAGACGAATGTCGGCACCATTGCAGCGACCGGCAAATCGGGCGTCTTCCAGCTCGACCGAGAAACGCCTCCACTCCCCGCTGCCTTTTATCTCGATTATCCCTGCAGATTTCCAAGGTTTGGAAATCGAATCATATTTGAGTTCGATGGTGCCGGGGCCGTCGTCCAGATAGTTCACCACAATCGTCTGCTTCGGATGCTTCCCTTGACGCAACGCGCTGTCGCGATCCTCCGCGTAGAAATACGCCATCCGCATCACCGTTTCCACATGGTTCACCCGCAGGGCATCACGCCCCTGGATAATCTCCGGCGTCAACAGGCTTTCGTCCGATTTTTTCATGGCGGCACACCGCACGGCACCGGCAGGCAACGGCTCATCGGCCGAACGACGTTCCAGAATAGGTGCGCGAAAAATCGGCATCGGGAAATCGTCCGTACGGAAGGGCGAAGCAGGCAATCCGTCGCTGTTCGCGAGGTTGCACAGCGGAAAATTTTCCCAACCATACCGAACAGCAATCGGCTCGCTGACGGCATCGCTCCAGACCTCCACGGTATCCGCATCCACAATACGCGCCTGCGCCGGAACAAACTTTTCATCCGCACCGCAAATCGTAAAGCCGGCCACTTCACCGGCCTCAACAACGAACGCCTCCGGGTCGGTTCCGGGAGCAAGTTTCGCCTTATTATTCATGGCAACTCGCTCGGGTTTCAATCCGTTCCCGACGTTGGAAAAGCTAACCTGAACGCGCCCTTCGCTGATCCGAAAGTTTCCAACCATTGGAAAACCGGGGGAGTCGATCAGGCTCATGTCACGCAGGGCAATGTCCGCCAACCGTTCACCGACCGGCCGTTTATCCGCAGGATGAATATCAACGTATTCGCCCAGATCCGTAATCACCGCGCGACCGGTATGCGGCATGGAGAGCACGGACTCCTGGGCCTCGCGAATAAACGCCCACGACTCACCCGACTGATCCCATCCCGTGCGGCCATACGGCGCAAGCTGAACAAAGTAAAACCGCATTTCGGACAGACCGAAGGCCTCGCGCCATGAAGAAATCAATCCTTTGAACAGCTGGTCGTAACATACAATGGACGGATGCCCCGCATTGCTTTCGCCCTGATACCAAATGACGCCTTTGATTGGCAAACGGCGCAACGCGTGGATCATTCCATTGTAGTATGCACAAGGCTGATTACGCCCGTCCACGCCCCGGTCTTGCGGCGCCTGAATTGAACCGAAGCCCATCGACTCCAGCTTTTCCGCCGGAATCCAGGGCTGAATCTGCGATCCACCTACCGCACTTTCAATCAACCCGATCGGCACCCCGCTCTCTTGCTGGAGCCGCAGCCCGAAACACGTCCCCACGGCTGAAAAATGAGAAATCGCTTCGCTGTCCGCCTCTTTCCAGGTCGAAAAAACAGGATCACTGCTGACTGTATCTTTCGGACAGGGTTCAGCCTTCATCTCCACAACAAACAGGCGCAGTTTTGAGTTGGATACCCCGGACAATTCTTTTTTCAAAAACGGATAGCTATTGATCGGCGTATCCATATTCGACTGGCCTCCGCACAGCCAAACATCACCGATCAGGACATTGGAAATTTGAGACTTGAGACTTGAGGCTTGAGAAAAAACGGATAGCGGCTGCCCTGTTGCATCGGCCTTCATCGGAGCCAGTTCCACCTGCCATTCGCCATTAGCACCCGCGAGCCCTGATTGCTTTTGGCCGTTGAATTCAACCATTATCTCTTGGCCGGGTGTTGCGGTTCCGAATACAGGAATCGGTTTATTCCGCTGCAGCACCATGTTATCCATGAACAGCGAATCGAGCTTTAGAGCGGAATCGCTGTAGCCCCCTATTGCAGCCAATACAATCGTCCAGATAAAAACGTGTCGTCTCATTAATATTTTTCCTTAATGCTATCCCTTGCTACGGGAACACCGAATTGGAATTCGGTGCTACGCTCTTCCACAACATGGCTGTCGCCTCTGACATCAGCGGTCGATGCGCAGGCGGATAAACTGTTCATCTTCGCCCGCTGGAATGGAGTTCGTGACTGAAACAAAAGCCCCGTCCATGGAGCCGGTCTCGATTGATGAGGGCAACAGCTGAATCCAATTGGTGGAAGTCAGATCACCGGTCGCTTCCAAGCGATAGGATAACGCGGGATCGTTCGTGCGCTGGACATGCACATACTGGAACTGCGATCCCTCATAAGCGAACTCAGGCACGATGCCCCTGCATTCGAAATCAACGGGAATGCCGCCCAATGCGTATTCGCTGAAATTGATCTCCCCGTCACCATCATAGTCGTTTGTCCATGATCCAATGTCCCCATTCCAGCCGGCCGCCCAAAAAGCATAGGCATCCTGCTCGCCAACCAACTCGAGAATGACGACCGTGTCAGGTTCCATACTGAATTCAATGGTGTATTCATCCGAACCGGCATTCGTGACCGTCACTTCCGGCGCAGCGGTCAAATTGAAGTTCGCCTCAGCCAAAGTTTTGTAACTCTTCCCGCTTGTCCAGTTATCGTAGATGTAATTTTTCCCGGGAACCCCAGCCATCTGGTAGAGCTGGCCTACCGGCTTGTGCGGCAGGTCATACGCAGCGTACAGGAACCCTTCCTCATCGTAATCATCCCGGACAATATCGTAGATGGCGGTCGAACGGTTGTATTTGATCCATTGGGCATCCGGGGTTTCCGCCAGGGTACAGAAGGACTTCGGCAGGGTGATGCGGACGGTTTCCGCCGTCTGCTCAGCGCGGTTGGTATTAAAGGCCGAAACCCCCAGCAAGAGGCGTGATCCATCGGGGCTCCGCGATGCAACCGCCTTGCGTACGGTTCCAACGGCAGAGCCGCCGGTTTCCTCAAGAAGTGCAACTTCGCCATTATCAAAAACCTGCTTGAGCATGTGCATCGACCAAAGTTGTCCGGCCATCAGTTTGTGTTGCTCGTCCTTGAACTTTTCCAGTTCGCCACGCCACCACGTGCCCGATTTTTCCACGTTCATAACCGTGAAGTTAAGCAGCGCGTTGAAATGCATCACCGCACCGCGGGCACCTGATTCGTAGCTGGACAACCCGGTCTCATCGGCCGTGGTTCCATATTCATGAACTTCGCGGATGAGGTCTGGGTGATACTCCTCGGATGCCTGGTAGAACCGATTGAGATTGGCGGCCATGATGTCAGGATCCTGCGCGTCCTGAACAAAGTAGAACGAAGCGCTCGCCCAATCAAAGGCCGTGCCGGTCTTACCGGTTTTTGCATTCACTTCATCACGGCAGTGCTGCGCCAATACATCATAATTGACATTGCCAAATGTTCCGCTGAATTTGGCCGCCCCCAGCTCATTGTAGGCCCCAACCTGTGCACCCGGAAGCACACTCTTTACGGCTGCGGCGGTATAGTCGTAGTGATCGAAAAACTGGGCTTCTGTGCCGCTCCAGCGCTGCGGCCAGTCCGACTCTGTTCCAACCCGGAACCGCAGACGGTTGGCCGCCTCTTCGCCCAACAGATTTCGGAGATGCACACAAGCCGCCTGCACGACCACATACCACTCATCAAAACTGGCTTCGGGCGCACGCTGGCCATAGGAACCCCCGTCCGGAACAGTCGGCAGGCACCAATTTACGTTGTCGAGCACGATCATCATGTTGGCGTAACCCTGGTCGATATACGGTTGCAGCCGGGCGGTGATCCGATCCGGACGGCAAACCAGCGTGCCATTTGTGCGGACAACAAAATCCTCATCATACATCGGGTTGCCGTCGCCATCCTGCAGGCCACCGAGCACACGGACAAAAATGATTTCGTCCACCCCCGGAACCTCTTCGGCATACGGTCGTTTTTCAAATGGTAAGGAAAGCGACAGATCGGTCAAGTAATCGGGAATGACCGTAAGGCGCCATCCGTCAGCGGAATTCGGCGCCACCGAGGCCGACACCCGCCAAAACGGCTCACGGCTTCCCAGATAATGAAAGCCGTTCCATCCATCAGTTTCCACAACCGTCAGGCCGGATGAATATGAAACCTGAAGCATGCCGCACTCGGAAGAGAGAGCACCATCGGCAATCCAGGTTGCAACGTCGCTACTGCGGTCACCTTCAAGCTCCAACCGCGAAAGGCTGGACTTAAAAATGATCCCATCATTTCCATCCAAGGGGAGTGCGGAGTAGTCATAGGCCACTCCGCTTTTAATCTGCATAAGCCCACCGCCAAGGTGAATCGCGGTTTCGTTCAGCGTATGACCACGCAAGGTTATTCCACCGGTTGCAACGTACGTCCCGCCGCCATTGATACGAAGCACCTGCCGAACCGGCTCCAGGGAGCCTGCCGTTGCCCCGAATCCGGTAAGCTGGTGCTCCAGCAAACCGTTCACCTCGAGCCGCAGCCCCTGCTGGGTGCCGGAATCAAAGTTGCCGGAACCAATGAGCCGTCCGTCTATGGTAACCAACCCGCCGTCCATCGTTACCGTATCCGTTGATTCCGTCATCAGGACAGCGCCGCGCTCAACCGTGAACCCGTCGGGAAGGTGAAAGGATTCAACCTCCGGCGGCACGGAGACCGCCGTTTCATCTGCATCGGAGTCATAGTGAACCCCCATTGCGCCGACTTCCGAAGAGAGCGCACCATCGGCAATCCACAACGCCACATCGACCTGGCGGTCGCCCTCCAGCACCAATGTGGAACCGGGGCTTTTAAAAATGATGCCGTCGTCGCCATTCATCACCAGATCGGTGTAGGTGTAGCTGACGCCGGCCTCCACAACCATGGTTCCGCCGCACAGCTCAATAGCTGCAGTGTTGTTTGTATGCGAACGCAGCACAATGGCTCCAACCGCGCGGTAGGTTCCACCATCCAGAACCCGCATTCGCTGAACACGGGGCGAGGATCCGGCAACGGTTGCGCCAAAGCCGGACAGTTTGTGCCGGAACAACCCCGTCACATTGATTTCCGTGTTCACCTGCTGGCCGCCATAAAAATTTCCACTGCCGGTCAATTCACCTTCGACGTTTACAATGACCTGTCCACCCACCCCGCTTGTATCCCATCGGTTGCCCCCGAAATCGAGCGTTCCATAGACGTTCAACCGCCCTGATTTCAGATCGGTGGCATTGTTCTGGTTAATCGTCAGCGTACTGCCCCGATCAACCTGCAGCACGGAACCGCCATCCACGTTGAACGCAGCCACAGAAAGGTTGCTGCCGATAATTGCATAGGCTCCGCCGTCGAGCTGGAACTCATCAGCCGCGGCAAAGGCGGATCCGCCCGGCACCCAGTTCATCTGATCAGCAAAGACGGCCGTATTCGCTTCACCGTCCCATGTGTACACAGCAGCACCGGCACTAATTGCCAAGCAAACCAAATATACTGGAATCCAAATCTTCATAAATGCACACGAGCTAAGCAGGGTTAGCCGCTTTTGGGCAGAAAAATGTCAAGGAACCCTATCCGACACAATCGGTGCGGATATGATCAAAAAAAACTATAACCATGGCCGAGGCCAGAAAAGGCACCGGTGAACGGCACCCTTTGCCCGGGGCATCTTTAGACCAGCATAAAGCGGCGAACCGTTAGAATGCCGATCCCTAAAAAAGAGATGAGCCCAATCGTCGCCGGTTCGGGAATCGTGACATAGGTGCGGTTGAGATCGGAATCGTATGAGACCGTCATATCCCCGACGGTGGAGGAAAGTGCGCCGTCAGATATCCATTGGTTCACCAACATCTGCTTGTCGCCATTGACAATAAGCTCGGAAGTCGCATCCGTGAAAATGATTCCGTCATCGCCGCCGTTCAGCGTCAGGTTATTATAAAGGTACCCCTCATAGCCGCTTACCCCCGTATTCATGCCCCCATTGAATCCCATCTTCAGGTCGCCGCCATTCAAATAAACCGCAGCCGAGCCATCCGTTGTGGAAAAGAGGTCGAGTTCGGAAAAAATATTCAGCGTTCCACCGTTGATATTATATCCAAAGTCCCGGGCGAAATTTGAATTTCCCCCCTGGGCAATTTTTAAAACCGTGTTGGCTGACGTATGGTTCACAGTAAGGTTTCCACCTGCGATAAAGTTTCCGGTCGATTGCAGGTTACCGCTCACATTCATCGTGCCGATGGCATCCCAACGATTACCCTGGGCATTGAATGCCCCAAAAATATTGAGGGTTCCTCCGTTAACTTCCTGAGAAGTATCCCCACTCGCAATGGAAAAAGAGTCCCCTGCCGATACCGTTAGCGTTGATCCGCTCTTGACCTCGAAATCGCCGACATTGAAGCTGGCTCCTCCGGTTCTAACCGATGCGTTTCCATCAATAGAAAAAGAATCAGCCGTTGTATAAAGTGAGGTATCGGGATCCCAGTTTGCTGCATTGCCGAACAGATCGGTTACTGCTCCGCCGTCCCATGTATAGGGCGTAGCGTTTACCATACCCACCGCAAAGATGCCAACGATTGTACTTAGACATGTCCATTTTTTCATCTGTTTCTCCTTTTAAAATTTAAGCAGAAGCCGGCCGCCATGACCGGCCTGACCCAACTAATCTTCCAGAATTACCCTGAAGAATTCCTGCAGTTCGTCCGTGCTGTTCGTAACACACATGGTTACGCCCATGCCCACGACATTACTGTAAACCGGCGTCCAGGATCCGTTTACCAGATCAGGGGTTGATTCCACGGCATAAGAAGCCCCATTCGATGCACCCCAGCACAGGACATAGTCGCCGCCCGGCAGGATCCCGAAATCAACATCGCCGATTTCCGTAGGCGCGGTGTAGATTTCGACTACCGTTTCGTCTTCAACCGTGTCATACGAAACCAGCATATCGCCAACTGTAGAAGAGAGAGCTCCGTCGGCAATCCACGTCGCAACCAGAGTCGCATTACTTCCGTTCACATACAGAGTGGAGGCGGTATCCGTAAAGATAATGCCGTCATCCCCGTCATGAAACGTAAGGGCACCATAGTTATATCCCAATCCCCCGCTGTATCCCATGGTCAGATCACCGCCGTTGAGATAGATGGCTGCCGCAGCGTTGGTCACAGAGAGAAGCGTTACGCTATGATGAATATCGAGCGACCCCTCATTGAGGTTATAGACAAACTGTTGCGGAAATGCAGGATTCCCACCACCGGCAGAAGCAATCTTCAACACGGCATCATCCGATGTGTGGTTGACCGTCAGCGTATTTGCAAAAAAGTTTCCCTTCGAAGCAAATTTGCCGTTGATATTCAATACATTGGCACCCTGCCCGAAAATATCCCACTTCAACGTGCCGGAATTCCATTCCCCGTCAATCGTCAGCGTGGATCCGCCCTTTATGACGGTCTCGGCATTCTTGTCGATACTGAGGAAACCACCTTCTGAAACCGCCAGGGATGCACCGTTATCCATGTCGATCTGACCAATAAAGAACGCGTTGCTGCCCGTGGCAACACTCACCCCGGAAGTGATTGCATAATCATCATCAATCAGGAACGCGGCTCCGGCCGGATCCCAGTTATCGGCATCGCCAAAGCTCTGGGCATCACCACCGCCATCCCACGTATAGGAACCGGACAAGGCTTCGAAGGTCGTCACAATCGTATTGGTTCCGTTGTAATTAACATCAAGCGCTCCGACCTGGGTAGAAAGCGCGCCATCGGCAATCCAGGTATTTACTGTGGTGGTCTTGTTGCCTTGAACAATCAGGGTTGAATTCGTGTCTGTGAAAATAATACCATCATCGCCGCCCGTAAAATTCAGGCCGGAATAATTGTAAACATCTCCGATCGATGGACCGTTGAATCCAATCTTCAAATCCCCGCCGCTCAGATAGATGGCTGCAGAACCGCCGGCGGTTGACTGCAGTTTCAACTCCGAGTAGATGTTCAGCGCACCTTCGTTGATCGTGTATTTAAAAATCCGGTTGGCACCGGGACTGCCGGCCGCCGAAAATTTCCAGATCGTATTTGAAGAGCTGTGATTGACCGTCGTATCTCCGGCGGTCGCGAAATGGTTACCCCGCGAAAAAAAGTTGCCGGTCACATTAAAGACATTTGATCCAGACCCAAGATCCCAGCGCTTACCATTCGTATCAAACGTCCCATCCACATTCAGCGTGCCATCCGACATCGATGTCGCAATATTATCATTGATTTTAATCGAACCTCCGGCAGCAATAGTCAGTTCCGCCCCGTTTTCGAGGTCAAACTGGCCAATATCGAAACTGTTCGTTCCCGTTGTCACCGAAACGGCGGTATCGATCAGAAAATCATCGGTAATCCCGTAGGAAGCGCTCGGATTCCAGTTGTCGGTATCACCGAAGCTCGCCCCATCACCGCCGCCATCCCACGTAAACTGAGCCTGAGCCGCTGAAACCACCAATATGAATGTATATATGATCCACTTTTTCATCTGTCTCTCCTTGTATTATTAAGGCACCCATTCAGTGCCAACGTTTGTACAGTATTGCAAAATAATGTCAATCAGTTTCTGCCCGCACCTGTGTAGCGTTATTCAAAATGGCCCCTCAACAACAGGCGATGCCGGTTTACAGCCCCCGCCCCTTCCGGATTTCCGATCTGGTTATGCCAGGCATCGGGGTCTGCTTTCAGGTTGTAAAATTCGGTGAACTCCCCGCCATCCCATTCCAAATAAGTCGCTGTTTCGGTCGTTACGGCTTTGCCTCGACCAAGATGAAGAATGCCCTGGGCATAGGTGGCAGGCCTCCCTCTCTTTGAAGGGTCAACCATCAACGGAACAAAACTAGCTCCATCGAGGCCGCCGGGCGTTGGCAGCCCGGCCATCTCCGTCAAGGTTGGGAAAATATCAAGTAACTCCACGAGGCCCTCAACCCGGATATCCCCACGCTTCATCCGAGGATCCCTGACTATGAGCGGCACACGCAAAACCGCTGGATAGAGTAAATGCTTTGCCCAGCAATCGCGGTATCCCAGGCAATAACCCTGATCTGAAATAAACACCACAATGGTATTGTCGGCGATATCCCGTTCTTCAAGGAAATCCATGGCTCGGCCAACCTGTTCATCCAGGCCCGATACCGCCCCATAATAACCGAGAACAGCTTCCCGTTGCGCAGCCTCAGGAACCTCTACAGACCACCGTCTGAAACTCGCCGGGTACGGCTTCGTCATGGGCGTGGCGCCGGGCGGCGGAACAGAAATCGGCATCTCTTCCGCACAATAGAGATCATAATGACGCCGGTTCGCCTCGTGCGGTTCGTGCGGTGCGTGGAAACCCAAAGCAAAAAAGAACGGCTTCGAACTATCCCATTGCTGATCTACAAATTTCATGAACGCATCGGTACGGCTTTCATCCATGCTGGGCTGGTCATCCCGCCGAATATGGACATCCACCACCTGCCTGCCATCGTCGGAAACCAGCTTCTCCACGACCTTCCCTTCATTCCCGGACGGGAACACTTCGGTCGTATTCATATTCAGATCCCAGTCCAGGGCGCCTTCGAAAGCATCCTTGTGCTGAACCTTTCCAACCTTGGCCGTCTGGTAACCATGCTCGCGGAACCACCGGGGCATGGTCATGGCATCCGGGTTGTCTATGAGGTAATTGTTATTGCCCCACCCAACGGTTCTGACGCCCATACCCGTCAGAAATGATTTCCGGCTCGGTGTACAGACCGTGCCACACGCATAGGCTCGTTCAAACAGTACGCCCTCACGGGCAAGCTGGTCAATTGCGGGAGTAATGGCCACGCGATCGCCGTAGCACCCCAACCGGGTAGATAGGTCGTCCGCAATCAGAAAGAGAATGTTGGGCATATCCGACACAGAAGGCTCAGCAGAGGCCATGACCTGCCCAGCACAGCAAACCATCAAAAAACAGAATGAAAACTGCCTAACCATACCGAACGTCCCAACCTTTTCTGATTTTATGCCAACGTTTGTACTTGAGCGCATACCTCAATGCAACCGCATTATAAAAGAAACTCAAAAACGCCCGTTGAGCACTTGGTACTCCGCGATCGGCAACGCCGCCGGGCAGCCCTGCCTTTCACCTCCATGCGCAGAAATGAGATGGTTCAGCGCCGCATCAGCCATGCCATCATAATCCTGAACCGCAACAATCACCTTTTTGGCGGGAGCCGGCTCCCCCGGCCAGGCGTCAAAGCAGCCCGCAATCAATTCTTTTCCACAGAAAACATCTGCATTCGCAAAAACCAGATCCTGAATGGGGCCCTGCCAGGAAGCCAATACACCAATGCGTTTTTCCCCATGGATCAACTGCCCCCAACCATCGCCCTGCGATGCATCAATATAGCGCACACCGGCGGCTGTAATCGCCTTGGCAGCTCCGTCAAAACGCTGCTGCTCCACCGGATTTTTCTCCCGGTCAAAGGCCAGCACGAACTCGTCGACCCCTTCGTTGAGACAATTTTTCACTAATCCTTCCGAAGCGACCGAGTTTTCAGTAGTAATCACGCAGACATCGAGGGAACCAACGGGCACATCGATAAAGATGATCGGGAAATTCATATCCAACAACCGACGGACTGCAGACACATCCTTAATGTCACGCCGGTTGATTACCGCCCCTGCCGCCAACCCCGACCCCATATTATCAATCAACCGGTTAAAGTCCTCCTGGCGGCCATGATGCACGGCAATAGCCGTGTCGAACCCATTTTTCGCCGCAGTAATACTGGCGCGCTCCGCAATTTTCCAGTCAATCGTCGTTCCCAAGGCAGGGACGACAAACCAGAAAATATGGGAATGCCCCTGCTTCAACAACCGGGCCGCAAGATTCGGCTGGTAGCCCATCTTGCGCGCCACCTCCTGTACCCGCTCGGTGGTTGCCTTACTGATGCGCGGGTCACCCTTGATCGCCCGCGAAACCGTCGAGGCGTCCACCCCGCACATCTGCGCCAAATCCTTCAACTTAACTTTCATACTTAAAATTCCAATCGTTAGCACAAGTTGTAGAATCACTAACAAGGACAAACAACACCATTATGCAATTTTTGCATGAAGCCTGAATAGAGGTCGGCCTGATTTCTTGCGGAACTTCGACTTCTCACCCCTGCTGTTTCTGAAAGCTGCTAACGGGCGACAAAGCCCAACCGGCCGAGGACACCGGCACCGAATATTTTAATGAACCATCCTCCCTATCCAGTGGAGATAATCGATGTCAACCAGGGATTTTTTGGACAGGATAATGGACTTGCCCCTGCATCATTCCCGCATGCTTTCGTACTGCCTGATCTTCAAATATGGGAGAACATGGCCCTGCCACAATACCTGCGGCTACGCCTCGTCCGGCGACTCCAGCAGACCCGCTGCATGCACGGTTAAAACAAGGGAAGCAAGGAGGATGAGCTATAGTTTTTATATGAATAGTACGCAGCCGATGGCAAATCGCTTCACGGTTTTATTCATTTCGACTTCCTTTCTTCAGATGCCTTAAATGCTTTGTGCCCGGTCGAACTTTTACCCAGCACCGGGTGGTAGTCCGCAGGCAGTTGGTTGCGGTGCCACTCAATCACCGCCTTCCGCTCGGGGGCATTCGACTGGTTGTTCCACTCGTGGGGATCCTTCTTCCGATCGTATAGTTCCTCGCTACCGTCGTTGTAGCGGATGTAGCGGAAGCCCTCCGACACGATGGCCACATTGCCGGGGCCGAAGCTGCTACGCGCAACATGCGGCCAGTCGGCAGCCGGGTTGTTCAACAAAGGTTTCAGGGAATGCCCTTCGTGCAATGGGTTTGGGGCCAATCCACCGGCGGCCAGCAGCGTCGGGTAGATGTCCAGCAACTGAACGGGCTTGTCGCACATTGCGCCACTAGCCACGCCGGGGCCCGCCACGATCAGCGGAACGCCCGCCCCATCCTGCCAGATGGTTCGCTTGGCCCAATGCTCCTTTTCTCCTAGGTGGAAGCCGTGGTCGCTGAAAAACACAATCAGGGTATTGTCCGCATACGGGCTTTTTTCCAATGCGTCGAGCACCCGCCCAACCTGCGCATCCATGAACGACACACACGCCAGATAGGTCTGCACCAACGGCTTCCATTGATCGTTTTCCTCGACCCACGCATGGGTCGGCGCAACATGGTTCAGGCTGGTAAGATTAATGGCATATTGCGAAATGTCCTCCAGATCGTCTTCCCGGATTTCCGGGCATTGCAGGTCTTCGAGCGGATAGAGATCGATCCATTTTTGCGGCGTGTATTGCGGGACGTGCGGAGTTACAAAGCCGACCGCCAGGAAAAACGGGCGGTCAAACTCCTGCTTCAGTTGCCCGACCGCCCAGTCCGCGACTTTGTGGTCCGGCATTTGGTCATCGCGTTCAGGAAACGCGCCCCAATCCCAGAGCTTTACCCCCGGGAACGAAGAAAGCTTCTTTTTGGGGAACGGCCCAAACCCGCCGAATGATCCGCCATAGTTCGGCACATACGTTTCATTCTGCTTTCCCCCGTTGTGGAACAGCTTGCCGGCTCCCGACACGAAATAGCCTTCCGTCTCGAAACGCTGCGGCATCATCACTGTTTTTTGGAGCACCGGGGATTCCTTCGGCGGCGGGTTCAGGAAATAGATGCCGGTGGTTTCCGGATAGAGCCCGCTCATCATACTCGCTCGCGACGGATTGCACACCGGCGACTGGCAATGGGCATTGGTAAACAAAACTCCGAGCTTCGCCAGTCGATCCATGTTGGGCGTCTGCGCCTGCGGATGCCCGCCCATGCAGCCGATCCAGTCGTTCAGGTCATCCACCGCAATCAGCAGTACATTGGGTCGGGTTTCTTCGATGGCATGGGCACAGGAGGCCATGCCCCACAGCAACAGTACAACCAGATGAGCCATATTATTTTTCATGCTTTATATCCTATCGTTCATATCCATCTATTTACCACGCACCACAACAAAGCAGGAATCATCCTTCTTCCCTACATCAAAGCCAACCCGGATTCCGCCGCTTTCCTTAGAAACCCGCTGCGGGGTGCTGATCGCGCCCGTAACGGGATTAAACAGCTCAACCCGCTCTCCGGATGCGCGCAGGGTAACTTCACACCTGCCGGTTTCACCGAAATTAGAGAGGAAGAAAACCATGCCATCTTCAAGGCGGCGAGCCGTCCAGCGCAGCGGAAAGCTTGCATTGGAAACCATCGGCGCAACACCGGCATCCTCCAGCATCGAAGCAGAGACCGGTACCGAATCAACCGTTCGGCCGCCTGCCCGCCTCAACTCTTCGAGCCGCGCCAGCACCTGGGGTCGAATATGTTTTACGGTTGGCATCGCCAATACGCGGTAACGGGCGGCAATCCGCTTGGGATCGTCCTCATCAAAAACCACCCACTCGCCATCCACCACCTGCAGCCGCCGTAGAATGACGTCGGAATTGATGTAGTCATAATCATAACCGCCCGGCACCGGGTTGGCGGGGCCGGTCATCTGCGGAGCAAAGTCTCCGATGTATACCGCCACATCAGCAGCCGGATCCCCCTGCTGCAGCATATAGTGGCAGCGTCGCAGATAGGTGATCCAATCCTTGGAATCCTTGAACCAAGGTGTGTTGCGATGGAACGGCGTGCCGAACCATGGATTCTTTCCCGGCTCACCATCGCGGGGCTGATGCACGTAGACATGCAGCACAAAATGGTTGATCCCCTCGCAGAACAGCTCCTCGCCCCGGGCTTTGAACGAAAAGGGCGGATCGGGCATCAGGCGGTTCGTGAAGGCTTCCGCATAGACCCGGCGTTTACCGTAAATGTGCGCCGCAGAGCTGGCCGCCCGGCACTCGATGGTGCCGCGATCCTTCGGGGTCACCCAGAATTCCCCCCCAACTTCATCGGCATGGCCGCCATAGAGCAGGAACTCGGCGGGGAATCCCCAGTGGCCGTAGTTTTCGCACCAAAGCGCCAGCCCATGTTCATGGGCGCAGTCCCGCAGTTCACCAACATAATTCTCCGCAATCATATCGGCGACCGTCCGGCGGAGATCCCAGAGAAAGCGATCCGACAGAGCGGCACTGTCGATCACCGCGCCGGTCATCACCGGCAGCAGCTTGATTGGATCATATCCGTTGCGTTTTTCAAATTCAGCGGCAAACCCATCCGTCCAGTTTTGCGCGCCGACTTCATAACTGTCGATAGTGATCCCTTTGAACGCGGCCTTTTCTTCAGGCCCCATGTTTTTGATGAGCTCGCTGAACATACCGTTGAAGTGATGCCGCACATGGGCTTTGTTCATTTTATCAACTTCGAGTCCCGTAGCTTCCGGCGGGGCGGGATGGTTCTGCTTGCCCGTGGTCTCCATGCCGAAATAGATGATGTTCCAGTTTCCTGCCGGCAGCTTGCAGCTCAGCATTCCATCTTCTTGAAGCTGATCAGTCAGATTGATGATCTGACATTGTTGAACCAACACCGACTGGTCCGAGGGCTCGACGGTATCTGTAAAAACATAGGATTCCCACGTTGGAGCCGGCGTGGGGTGCATACGCCCCATCTGCTTATTCGCAACCTGGGCAACGGTAGGTACAGAAGTCAGCACCACCTTTGCAGGCCCCGCCCCGGAACCTTTCTTCTTCGTTTTCTTTTTAGGCGACTTCTGAAGGATGAATTCAAAGGTTCGGGCTGCGGTGTCCGCAAAGCTGAACGTTTGATCTGCATCGGCCAAAAAATCGGTTTTCGAATTCCCCTTCTCAGCATGGATATCTGCGATCCATTTGCGTTCTCCGTCGATCAACGCAAAGAGCTTTCCTTGCAGATCGCCATTTACCCGTAGCGCACGCGCCGTGAAGGGCTCATGGTGGGTAAAAAACAACTTTCCCTCCAGCATTTCGCCTTCGAGCGAAACCCCATCCAAATTCGGCATCGCCAACACCGCAATATCCTGGCCGGCGTCCATTCCTTTCGGGCGGATATTTTTGGAAAACGCGCCGCCTTTGGCAACAAGCTCATGCCAGGTTACGCGCCGCATCGACTGCTCCGGTTTGATCCAGGGGCCGCCGGACTGGCTCCAGCCCGGGCCGTTGAACATATACAGGTCAACGCCCACCCGCTTGGCTTCGGAGAATGCATGGCGGGTGGTTTCCATCCAATCCGGCGACAGCATTTTCAGCGGGCCCGTTTTTTTATTCAGCGTAACGTTGCCGATCATCACCCGACTGATCCCCACCTCGGCCATCGCTTCCAGATCCTTGGTGATACCCTCTTTCGTTACATCGCCATCGATCCAGTACCAGTAGCACCATGGCTTGGTGGACTCCGGCGGATTCCGAAAAGATTGATCCAGCGTCTGCGCATTAACGTTGGAAAGAAGAAACGCTAGAACCATGCATATATATTTAGTCATGTTGAACTCGGGACTTTCAGGTGATCGATTATTTACTCTATTACTAGACGCACCGGGCCCAGCAGGCCGGAGGGCTGCAACGTTGAGTCTTTCTTGTAGTGCCGAGCGGTGGTGAAGGTGTAACGGCCGGATGGCCTTTCCTCGCCGTTAAGGAACCATTCCGGCCAGCCCGTCAGGGTTTCCCAATCTTTCCATTCCGAATCCAATGGGAGTTGCTCGTCGCCGATCATCCGGTTGGCCCAGGTGTTGACCACATGGATTTCCAATTGATTTTTTCCGGGTTTGAGCGCATCCGCGGCCTTTATTCGATACGGCGGCTTCCAGACCATGCCGAGATCGTTGCCGTTCAGGATAACGCGGGCCATGACTTCGACGCGACCGAGGTCGATCGAAGCTGCTCCAATCGACTCTTCATCGAGCTGGAAGGAGGTGCGATAGACGGCGGTTCCCGAATAATAGCGCACGAGCGGATCTTCGCTTTCTGTCCAGCTCTCCAGTGATGAAAGGTCGATGGTTTTATCCGTGCCCCAATCCGGGTCGAACGTCAGCTGCCAGGGGCCTTTGATTTCCTGAACCGTTCGATAGTCCGGGAAAGGATCGGCTTCCGGCGCTGACACGGCATCCTTGAAAACAACAAACCAGCTCTGCGCCGGATCAAATTCAATCGTCGCCCGCACACGCCGGTCTGCCAGACGCTCGAAGGGCAGCTTGAACCGCTCGCCCGTTTCCGGATTCCACAGCTCCGGCACCCGCTCTGCAATACGGAAGAGACAGGCCTTGCGAATGGATTCATAGGAGGTGTTGGCCACAAAATAGATGTCGGCATCGGCGGTGCGGCGATGGAGCCAGCGAATGGAACCGCCCGTAAAATCGGGTAGGATCTGCTCAGAGGCAAAGACCTTGCTCCAGTCGCCTTTCGGTAGCACCGGCCATTGGGCCGCCAGCCGTTGCACCTCGATATTTGAGTCAGGAAATCCGGCCAACCCCGGCGTGCCTTCAACTTTTGAGCGGGTGTATATCGTTGCCCCGGCCTGGCGCAACGCCTCGATCTTTTTCGCGGTAGAAAGGGTCAGTTTTTCGGGCTGTATTTCCAGATAGCGGTAGTGCACCCCCGTTGGCAAAACAAGATCACCGTCTTCCACCGACATCCGCTGAATGATCTCCGGCGTGCACAAATCAAAGTCATAACCAGGCGGCAAAGAAAACTGGGTGTTTCTCAGATAGAGCGGTGCGCCCTCGTTATAGAGGACGGCGACATCCGCCACCCGCCGACCCGCCTGCAGCAGGGTTTGGCAACGGGCCAGATAGGTCATGTAGGGCTTGCTGAAATCCCACCACGTTTGGTGGCGGTGAAAATGCTGCCCCCATTTGCGGTGGGTGATGCCCGGTTTCATCTGGTCGTAGGGTTGATGAGCCGAAAGATGAAAAATGATATGGCTGACGCCCTCGCTGAAGGCATGGTCGCCCATGCCTTTAATCAAATATGGATGGTCGCTCCAGCCGCGTTGCCCGGTAAAGGCCTCGGCACCGACCCGCGGTTTTCCATAGGTATTGGCAATGGAGGAAAAACCTTTCATGGTGAGGTTCCAGTTGTTTTCATTCAGCTGCGCCGGTTGCCCCGGAACCTCAGGAACCTTCTTGTCATTCGACCAGAATTCACCGACCGGAAAGGCGCCCCGGCCCGCCCAAACCAGACTGTCGGCACACATGCTTCCATAGGGTTCGAAAAAGAGCTTCGTTCCATAGGGCTTCAACCGTTCTTCGAGCTGATCGAGATAATTCACCAGCATGGTTTCGCCGATGGTCTGCCTGAAATCCCAGAGGAAACGTTCGCTTTGGTCGGCGTCCACCACCACCCGTCCCGCCAGAACAGGAAGCCAGGGGCGCAGGTCATAACCGCGTCGCTTGCGGAATTCTTCGTCAAAGTCCTTCGTCCAGTTCTGGCTGTGCGCTTCCCAGCTATCAATGAAAATATAGTCGATGAGGTTATCCGCTTTTGCTGCATCAAGCACCGGCTTGAGGCGATGGTCAAAATGCGCATCAATGCCCCGGGGATGCAGGCGGTCGCATTCCAACCCAACCTCCGGGGCAGGACAAGGCCGGGTGCATTTGAAGGTGCTTCCATAACCGAGCCGCACGACCGTCCAGTTGCCCATGGGCGCATCCCATTCCAACTCGCCGTTTTCGTTCACGTTGTCGGTCAGGTCGATAATCTCATCCCCCGCCAAAGCGGTAAGCTTTTTGTCCAGCGGCTTTTTCGGAGGCGTCCACGACATCCCGTCATACTGTTCCAACTGCTTTATGTTCGCTGTGTTTTCGGCAGGAACAGCAAAGATGGCGATATCCCGATAGGAATCCGTTTCCGACAACGCATCGAGCACCTTGGGATTGAACCCATCGCCGGGACGAAACCACGCTTTCTTCAGCTCTTGCTTTTTCGTCGCCTCGAGGTTGGGACGCGGCAGTTTAACGTTGACCCTCTGGCCACCGTTGACCGGCATCTCCGAACGATACAGCTGCTGCATCGATAGATCGGGCGTGATGTGCGGGCCGCCGCTGCCGTAGCCAAAATCAACGACCAACGAGAAATCGATTCCAAGCCGCCGTGCTTCTTGTGCTGCCCACTTGATCATCGGCACCTGGCTTTGCTGATCAAATTTGAGCGGCCCCGGTGGCGCCCACTTGGGCCCGCTCAACTGGAAGGTGATCACCCCGCCTATGCCCACATCCTTCATGGCTTCCAGATCTTTCGTGATGCCATCGCGGGTTACGTTCCCGTTAGTCCAGTGCCAGAACACCCACGGGCGCATCGCGTCGGGCGGCTCCCGGAAGGACTCACTCAATGTCTGTGCATTCGCACTGACTACCGATAAGGCTAAAATATAAAACAGTGCTTTAAACATTCCCATCCAGTCCTTGGCTCAATGCTTTGTTATTCCAACATTTTTATTAATCATCCCATTTCGAAACAATGGTATAGGTGCCGGGTTCAACATTGAAGACAAACCGACCCTGCTCTTGCCTGATAAATGTTACATACGCGTTTTTTGCCACCGCCTTGCCGTTTACCATGACGGAAGCACTCGAAGTGGCCGGAACATAAACGGTGCCTGTGCTGTTGGGCGGAACAGTAACCTTCATGGTGAAGGAGCCCTCCTCCCGTTTCCAGTTGCTGACGATCCGGCCATACGGAGAGTCATGATACGCCTTCACCCAGATGACGTCACCGACGATCTCCGGTTTGACAATAAATTTTTTAAAGCCCGGCCCCGCCGGGTCGGCCTGGATTCCGCCAAGCCCCTGATAAAGCCAGTTGTTGGCCGATGGGAAACAGGAATGGATATGCGACCAGTGCCCGTTCCATTGCTCCCATACCGTCGTGGCGCCCTGCTCCAGCATGTAGCCCCAGCCGGGATAGGTTGTTTGGTTGAAGATGGTAAAGAGCAGGTCGCTCCGGCCGATTTCACGCAGGTATTCCAGCAGGAAGTAGGTGCCCAGCAGGCCGGTATCCAGATGGCCGTCCCGGGTAACCAGGATGTTTTTCTCCAGATCCTTGAGTACCTTTGACCTCAGGGCTTCGGGAACGACGCCGGTCATCAGCGGCAGGATGTAGTAAGCCTGCTGGTCGTAGACATAGGTTCCCGAGTCGGCATCGTAGAATTGCTTGTGGATGATCGGACGGATTTTTTCGATCACCTTTTGGTATTTAGCGACTTCGGCATCTTTGCCCAAGGCGTGGGCCATCTTCATGTAGAGCTGCAGGTGGTAGATCCGGTAGCAGTTGTTGAAGATTTCCCGGGCCTCATGGCTGGGCATGTTTTTGGAGTCCATCCCCCGGCCGGGAGCAACCCAGTCTCCGATAAAACTGAACCTTCCCGTCTTTCCGGTAAGGATATCCCCATTGTTCCGGCTGACCTCCTCCATATATTCAACATATTTACGGACGGTATCGTAGTTTTCCTCCAATACCCTTCTGTCGCCGTAATAGAGATAATGGCGCCAGGTCACCGCCGCCACAAAGCCGCCCCACGCCGGCCCACCACCGCCAAATCCCTGCGGCGCAGTATTGGGTAGGCTGCCGTCCGCTTTTTGAACATGCTTCCAGTCCGTCAGCCATTTACGGAAAAAGCCGTCGGCCCTGAACCCGGTCATAACTCCCTCGACCGGCGTCTGGCCATCGCCGCCGTAACCCTTGCGCTCGCGGTGCGGACAATCCACAGACTGACCGCCGAGGTTCAGGCAGCGCAGCGTCCATTCGTTTAGGTCGAAGATCCGGTTCAGGAGCTCATTGGAACACTCGAAAGCCCCAACCGGTTCCAGATCGGATTCAACCAACATGGCCGTGGCATCCGAAACCTTCGGTGCTGCGGGAAGCCCCTCAACAACCACATAACGGAAAGCGGCGTAGTTAAACCGGTGTTGGAAGACTTCATCGGACTGGCCGGCGGAGATAAACCGACTGACCTGCCCGAAGGTCTGGTACCAGCCCGAGACGCCGAGCTTCTCCATCTTACTATCTTGGTCGGGGGATTTGTTATCGGCAAAGGTCATGGTCACCGTCGTCCCCGGTTGGAGCCGAGGCATCTTCAAGCGGCACCACCCCGTCAGTGCGGTACCGAAATCGATCTCATAGAGCCCCTTGCCGATGGCCTTAACGGAGACGGCGGGAATGACTTTTCCGATGCGGTTCAGGGGACAGGATTGGTTTTCGCTTTTGCCCATATCGCCCTTATCCACCACCGCCGGACTCCATCCTTTTGAGGTGCTGCCGGGCAAACTCCAGTCGGGCACGAGTTCGCGGGCGTCCACGAGTTCTCCACCAAAGCTGCCGCTTTTGGTGGTGTAGCGTCCGCTGTTGCGGGTTTCCCACGATTCATCGGTACTGAGGGCGAAGGGCTTGCCATTGACCACCGCGGCGAGCTGGGCACGCACCTTAACCTCATTAGAGAACGGCCCGTCCCAATGCCCCACCCATAACCCGATGCAGTTGTTTCCCTTCTTCAGATAGGGCTGTATATCGTAGGTGACAGAGAAGCTTCGTTTCTTTACGGCAGCAATAGCCGGGGTCAGGACATCCTGCCCAACCTTTTCCCCATTAACGAACAGCTCAAAAAACGCTGCCGCATTGACCGTGATCCGCGCTGAATCCGGAACGCCATTCAACACGAATGCCTTCCGGAAATGCGGAGCAGCTTTGCCCTTCCGGGATTGTTCATCGAAAGCAACGACATCCTTGGAATTGACCGTCAGCTTATGTTTTGTCCCCTTCAGTTCATACTCCACATTCAGCACATAATTGTTAGCCTTTTTGCCCCCGCCGAACGTCTTGGAGCTGACGGTGATCGGCTTGTTTTGCTCAAGCAGGGCCTCCAGCAACTCCTTCACATCGATCGTCTCTTTGCCTTTGGAATCGCCGTAGGTGGCAGAGATAATCTTAAGGCCGTCGAGTTTGGGGTGCGGCGCTTTAATCCATTTGGCCGTCCAATCGCCTGGATTGAGCATGCCCATCACCCATTTCGATGGAGCACTCCACTCGCTTTGCGATCCGTCCTTGTCCCAAACCCGGACTTTCCAGTGGCACTCCATGCCGCTCTGTAGCTCGGAGCCTGAATACGGGATATGAAGAGTCTGTCCGGAGCTCACCTTGCCCGAGTCCCACAGGTCACCCTCGTCCCCTTTCAGCTTTTCCAGAGAGCTCGCAACCACGATTTGATAGGCCGTCTGCTTCTGCCCCATCCCATCCGACTCGATCCGCCAGCCCAGTCCGGGATGGGCAACATCAACCCCTAGGGGATCAACCGCATATTCGCAGCGCAAGTCCGCAACCTGAACCTGCCCGAATGCGCAGACCTGTATTATAAAAACCAGAACTGAAAGCCTGATTAGGCTGGATAACCTTAAATTCATTTACTTCTCCGCTGTTTGACGTTTCCTTCCGCCTCTTCGCCATCAAAGAATCCGGCTTCAAATCGGTATTCTCCACTGCCCACATGAACAATGACAAAATAGTCTTCTTCGTTGGCTCCCGTAATCCCGGGAACTCCATCCACGTAAACACCGTTCTTCCAGCAAACGCCCAGCCCTTCATGGATCGCCCATTTGCGGTTTGCACATTCCGGTTTCGGGAGGTAAATATCGGCCGTCGTATTGCCGGGCACCGTCACGTTTAAGGTAAAGCGGCCGTCCTTCTCTTTTTTCCAGGCCGTGCGGATGGTTCCGTACATTGAAAACGCACTGCCCTGAGCCCAGTCCAAATCGCCGAACACGCCGGGCTTTACCTTAAAATGTTTAAACCCGACTGCGGACGCATCCGTCTGAATGCCGAGCGCGCCTTTCTGGAAAAACGCGGCGATCCCTGTATAGCAGGTATGGATTTTACTCGCCTTGTCGCTGCTCCAGTATTCCGGCCAGGTCGTCTCGCCCCGGCTCAGGAAGTATCCGTAAGAGGGATGTGTTGTTTTGTTCAGATGCGTGTAAACGATATCGCTCCGCTGCGCTTCCTCGATCAGGAATTTCAAGAGAACCGGAAGGCCGGAACTGCCCATATCCAGATACGGCGTGGTTTCGAGAATCTCCTTTTCAAAAACCTTCATGACCGCCGCGCGTTTTTCAGGCGGCGTAACACCGGACAACAGCGGCAGAGCCTGATGCGTCTGAATCGTGTTGATGTAATGGTTTTGCTCTTCGTCGAAAAATGCCTGATGCACATGCGTTCGCAACGCGCTCAGCCGCGCCGCGTATTCTTCGGCATCGGCCCTGTTCCCAACGGCGTCGGCCATCTCCACAAACATATCGAGAATCATGGCGTAGACACAGTTGTTGAACAGCACCGCTTCCTGAGTTTTCCCGTTGTTCTTGCGCCCGTTGGGGGCACTCCATTCGCCGAGAAAACGGTTGCCACCGTCGTAGACAGCCAGAATGCCTTCAGAAAGGTTCCCGTTCAGGAAATCGAGCCACTTTTTCATCGTCGGATAGGATTTTTCAATGATGCCTTTGTCGCCATACGCCCGGTACAGCTCATAGGTGAGAGTCACCGGCGCGCTGCTCCACAGCGGGCCGCCCCAGGTTTTATTCGGCGTCGGAGCCACAAAATAGATATTGCCGTCGGGGTGCTGCACATCCATCCATCCCTGAATCATTTTTGTATAGTAGGAGCCGGCCTCATAGTTGGGCAGTCCGATCCCCCAGCAGGTGGCAAACGCCACCTCTCCGTACCCGAGCCGCTCGCGGTGCGGGCAATCCATTGTCACGCCGTTCAACGTGTTCGCCCGGAAGGTCCATAGATCCGTTTCGTAGATTTTGTTCAGCAGCTCATTGGACGACTCAAACGCGCCGCGTTGCTTGAAGTCATTACTGACCGCAAACGCCTTGAGCTCCGGTTTTGCCGTCACCCTGCTGATTTCGATCTCGCAGCCGGCCATATAATTAAAGCGGTTGCGAAAAACGCCCTCGCCCTTCTCATCAAAAGTAAAATAACCCGTCTGTCCGAATTCGCCGTATTCGCCATTGGGATCATCCTTCCGGTCATCCTTGATTTTGATGACGGCGTCGGTATTCGGTTCGCCCTTGAGCGCAACCTCAATGAAGCCGGTGAAGTTTTTGGCCAGACTGATCTGATAGGAATCACCAACCTTTTCGACCGCTGTGACCGGAATGGTTTCAATCATCCGATCCGGATTAATCATCTCAGCGACCAGCGTTGTGTCAAAGTCTGACTCCGCAGCATGGCTCCATGAACCGTCGTCGTATCCAACCACATTCCAATCCGGCTCCAAACGGTTGGCCACAACCTTATCGCCCCCCGCATGTCGATGGCCCCAGCCGCCGACATGCTCACTGGAGCTCAGCTTCCACTTCCAGCTTGCATCAGAAGGAATCGAAACCGTTTTGCCTTTGGACTCGATATTGATCTGGGCCCGGATGCCCCGGAACCCTTTTTTATAACTCCCGAAGGTCGTCCAGCCCGGCCCGTACCAGACGGCAATGACATTCTCCCCTTTCTCTAAGAATTCCGAAATGTCGTAGGTTACGTAGTGAATCCGCTTATCCAGCGAGGTTAAAGTAGGTGCCATCAACCGGTCATCTACCTTCTTTCCATTGACGTACAGCTCATGGAATCCGCGTGATGCCACATACGCAAACGCGGCATCGGCATCGCGGTCCAGAACCACCTTTTTCCGATACCAAACATGCGCGGTGGCCGGAGCGCCTGCGGCGTGGATCCACGGCCCCTTCCAGGCCGACGGTTCCAGCAGTCCCATCGTCCAGGTCGCCTGCTCACTGATTCCGTGCGACGCGCCGTCTTTGCCAAAGGTTTCCACCGTCCAGTAGCAGCGCTGCCCGGACGTTAAGGGTTTTCCCCGGTATTTTACATGAATTGATTCGTCGGATTCCACCTTGCCGCTGTCCCACAAGTCGCCCTTGCCGTCCGGTGTGCTGGAAACATTGATTTGATAGGCCGTCTGCATGTCTCCTCGCACCATACTGGGCACCACCCAGCTTAAACGGGGTTCGCGGACGTCAATTCCCAGCGGGTTCTCCAGGTATTCGCAGCGAAGCGCCGAGGGTTGCGCATAAACCGACATTCCGCCGGTCAGTAAAAGCAGGATCCATTTCCAGCCCTCAATAGGCCAAAAAAGATGTGATAATTTCTTTCTCATTGCATTTATCTCCCTGTCTGTAAGGTGTTTAAGTGGTTAAAATGATCGCCCGAACTCCTGACGCTTTCTTCGAATGGCATCAAGTGGAATCTTGGGTGATGTTGTTGTTCCGCCGAGGATATCAGGTAGGTCAAATTGGAAACTCATGCGAACCTCCCGGGAGCGCCGACGTCCCCGTCGGCTTCTTCATGACGTGTGCCGACAAGGACGTCGGCGCTCCCAGCACTCGACCAACGCCAATCTTCCGGAGCTGAACAGAGCGTGGCCGCAACGGGATTGTGGTGAATATACTCAACCGCTTTCTGTAAACGCCGGTTGAAAAGTGCACCGGGCGGCGGGGCGGTCTAAAAGTGTAACACTCCAACTAAAACTTCCGGATTTCCGGACGGATCGGGCAACGTGGTTGCCTAACCGTTTCGGAACCGGGAGGTAAAGGAGTGTACATAGACATGCAATGGTGGACCGATATCAGACGAAAGGTGCTTGTTGAAGGCGTCAGCAAGCGACAGGTTAAGGCCGAGTACAGGATTCACACCAAGACGCTGGAGAAGATTCTGGCGCACCCCAAGCCTCCGGGATACCGGATGGCCCAGCCGAGGCCGAAGCCCATGATCGGGCCGTTTCTCGGTCGGATCGACGAGATTCTCCGGCAGGACCGGGAGTTGCCAAAAAAGCAACGGCATACGGCCAAGCGGATTTTTGATCGCCTGAAAGAGGAAGGATACACCGGCGGGTATACGCAGGTGAAAGATGCCGTGCGCAACGCCCGGGTGCGTCTGAAGGATGTCTACATTCCGCTGGCCCATCGGCCCGGAGAGGCGCAGATGGATTTCGGCTATGCCCTCGCTAAAATAAACGGCCAGCTTCGGAAGGTCGCATTTTTTGTGATGAGCCTGCCGTATTCGGATGCGGTTTATGTGCAGGCCTACGAAAAGATCTGCACGGAGGTTTTCTGGGATGGGCATGTGAGGGCCTTCACCTTTTTCGATGGCGTACCCTGCCGTATCAGCTACGACAACGAGCGGGTGATGGTGGCCAAGGTGATGAAGCGCCACCAACGCAAGCTCACCGACGGGTTCCTCCAGCTCCAGAGCCACTATCTGTTCAAGGAACACTTCTGCAACGTGGCCCGAGGTAACGAAAAGGGCGTGGTCGAATCGATGGTGCGCTATACTCGTTCCAACTTCATGGTTCCGGTGCCGGAGGTTCGTAGCTTTGATGAGCTCAACCGCATGCTTGAAGAGCGTTGCCGGGAGGAGCTTGGGCGTAAACTGCGGGGCAAGGACGGAACGAAGGGGCAGTTGCTGGCCGATGAGCGTGGCCGTTTTATTGATCTGCCGGTCGTGCCGTTCGAGTCCTGCCGGGTGCGAACCTGCACCGCCAGCTCCTTGTCGCTCGTGCGTTTCGACGGCAACGATTATTCGGTGCCCGTGCGCTACGCCCACTACGAAACGGTGGTCAAGGGCTATATCGACCGGATTGTGGTCTGCCGGGGCGATGAATGCATCGCCGAACATCCCCGGTTGTGGGGCAAGGCCGGCGTCCATTTCAACCCCGTGCACTATCTCGCACTGCTCGAACGCAAGCCCGGCGGGCTCGACCACGCCCGGCCATTGGAAGACTGGAAACTGCCATCCTGCTTTCGGGATCTGCGCAGCAGGCTGGAGGCCGATCTCGATGGCGAAGGAACCCGGGAGTACATCAAGGTGCTGCGTCTGCTCGAAAAGCATTCACCCAAGGAACTGGCCCGGGCCGTTGAGCAGGGGCTGCGTTGCGGGGCCTCCTCCCGAGACGCCATTGCCCAGTTCCTCATTCCCCGGCCGGAATGGCGATGCACCCGGTTCAACCTGGATGGACACGAGCATCTACGCCACGTGCAGGTCGCCAGCGCAGATGTGGCCGATTACAATCGCCTGCTCGGACAGGAGGTGGGCGCATGAGTGCACAGACCTCGTCACACGTACTGCTGGAGCACTACCTCAAAACGCTCAAGCTGCCGAGTATCCTGCGGGAGCACCGCAAGATGGCCTCGGTCTGCCAGGCCGAAGGGGCCGACTACTCGACCTACCTGCTGCGGCTCATCGAACAGGAGATTCATGACCGGGAACAACGGGCCGCCGAACGCCGGCTCAAGTCCGCCCGTTTCCCCGTCGTGAAAACCCTCGATAGCTTCCGGTTCGAGGAGCAGCCATCGATCAACCAGCCGCTAGTGCGGGAGCTTGCCCACGGCGAGTTTATCAAGGAGCGGGAGAACGTATTGCTGATCGGCAACAGCGGAACCGGAAAAACCCACCTCGCCACCGCCTTGGCGTTCGCCGCCTGCCAGATGGGCTTCAAGGTGCGGTTCTTCGGCGTCACCGCCCTGGTCACGCAGTTGCTCGAACGCCGGGAGGAAAGGCAGCTTGACCGGTTCTTCAAGCAACTCGAGCGCTCCGACCTGCTCGTTCTCGATGAACTCGGCTACGTTCCGTTCTCCAAGCTGGGGGCTGAACTGCTTTTCGAAGTCGTCAGCCGGGCCTACGAACGCACCAGCCTCGTGGTGACCACGAACCTGCCCTTCGAATCATGGACGGAGGTGCTGGGCTCCCAGCGGCTTACCGGAGCCTTGCTCGACCGCCTGACCCACCGGGTCCATATCCTCGAGGCCAATGGTGAAAGCTTCAGGTTGCAGGACTCATTGCGCCGCCGGGGACAGCGGCAGAAAACAAAGAAACCGTAGGAGCAATTGACACCCGCAAGGAAGCGGGGTAATTAACGAAAAAGTGTTACACTTTTGGGCCGCCGCCCGGTGCACTTTTCAACCGGCGTTTACAGCTATTTGTGCCAAAACAGCAAAAAACGACATTTCAATGCATATTTTCGTACCCATCGAAGGAGGCTCGTATACCGTCAGGGAATAAACGTCGGGCATATGACCGCGAAGGCGCGAAGGAAGGGAGATCTTTGTTTCTTAGGTTCTTCGTGGAATTTTGTGGGGATAAATGTGCCAACGGCACAAAACAATTTAGCATGGGGCGAAGCCCTATGGTTCGGGGCATCCCCCTGTTTCTGCCCTGTAGGGGCAGCACAACTGCCGTCTTGTGTTGCCCATTCAGGGCAAATATTTCTCTTTCGCCAGACCCCTTGGACTGCGTCCAAGGCTAAGTTGTGTTGTGCCGTTGGCACATGAGCTATGGATTGCTCCCATAATCTACGTAGACCCGTTTCTTAGCGTCTTTGCGGTCAAAAAAAGTCATGAACAAAAAAAGACCCCGCCTTAATGACGGGGCATCTTCGAAGAGGTACGCGTTCGGTTTACAGCATGATCCGGCGGCGGACAAAGAGAATACCAAGCCCCGAGGCCGCAATCATCCCCAATGTCGCCGGCTCCGGGATGACGTCTACCGCTATGCTAGCCAGGCTGACATCGTCACTACTGCCGCTACCACCATGTACGAAAGCAAACTGCATTCCATCTGTCAGAACCGTATTAACAGACACAGCCGTTGTATCCGTAGCTGAAGCCACAGCAGTTGCACCACCGGCCTGAGTGAACAACGACAGCGGTATGGAGGCGTTATCAACAATGCCGGCGGTAAACTCGGTAAGACGTAACGAGTAGCCATTAGAACTCAAGTAAGACTGCAACGCAGAGTCTATGCTGACAGTATAAAGGAGCGCTTCACCCTTTCGCATTGCTCCATTGGAGGCGTCTACCATTGCGCTTAACCCCGATTTTCGGACCACCGGCTTAAGTGGAACCTGCGTCCTCAACATGGTACAAAAGGACGCATGGAAATGGGAAGAAAACGAAGAACATTCACGGACAAGTTCAAGGCCAAGGTGGCGATTGAGGCCATCAAGGGCGTGAAGACATTGGCGGAGCTGGCATCGGAATATCAGGTCCATCCGAACCAGATTTCGGATTGGAAGAAGCAGTTGCTTTCGAATGCGCCGGATCTTTTTGCATCGGGGAAAAAGAAGCAGGCTCAAACGGAAGAAGAGCTTACGGCTCCACTTTACGAAGAGATCGGGCGTCTGAAGATGGACGTGAAGTGGCTCGAAAAAAAGCTATGAGCCTGCCGCTTTCAACGCGCCGCAGCTGGGTGGAGCCCGGCACCGATTATTCGGTTCGGCGGCAGTGTAGGCTCGCAGGCGTCCCCAGATCGGGCTTCTACTACGACCCCGCCCCGGAAACGCCGGAGAACCTGCTTCTGATGCGTTTGATCGACGAGCAGTATCTCCGGCATCCGGAGTTCGGCTATCCACGCATGACGGACTGGTTGCGTGATCAAGACTATGATGTCAATCACAAGCGGGTCGCCCGCCTCATGCAGCTGATGGGGATTCAGGCCATCACGCCCGGTCCGCACACGAGCAAGCCCGCCCCGAGGCACAAGATCTACCCTTATTTGCTGCGCAATGTGGACATCGAACGGGTGAACCAGGTTTGGAGTACGGACATCACCTACATCCCGATGCGGCATGGATACATGTACCTGACCGCCGTAATCGACTGGTACAGCCGCTATGTGCTCGCCTGGGAGCTCTCAAGCACCATGGAGAGCACGTTCTGCGTTGATGCGCTGGAGCGTGCGCTGACGCAGGGGAATCCGGAGATATTCAACACCGACCAAGGAAGCCAGTTCACCTCGAACGCCTTCACCGGTGTCCTGTTAAACGAGAACATCACCATCAGCATGGACGGGCGAGGCCGGGCGTTGGACAACGTATTCATCGAACGACTGTGGTGGTCGGTGAAGTATGAGAAAATCTATCCCGCATGCTATGCCGACGGGCATGCGTTGCATCGGGGCCTTGACAGCTATTTTAAATATTACAACCACGAGAGGAAGCACAGCGCTCTGGACAAACGCACCCCCGCCGAGGTATTCATGGAAGGAGCAGTCAGAACATGATCGCAAGTGATGCCGTCGCTGCGCTCCGCCCTCGGCCCTCCGGGCCGCCCCTTCGGGGACGGGCTCCGCTCCGCGACGGCATCATGGAAGGGCGGCTCGTTGGCCGCCAGAACACGGAACAGGGAACCGCAGGTTCCACCTTAAGTTCACCGATCCGTGGTTTAAGATTGGGGGTAGGCGCACATCAAGCCATTAAACTTAAATCCCAAAGCATCTACGGTGCCCGGGTTCCAAGTTGCAGTGTTCATGGATAAATAGCCAGTTACTGAGAGCGTGAATGTTCCCACCGGGCTATAAGAAAGCGTATCTCTGGTACCATCCAAGGCTCCTGAGTTAGCGGTGCCCGGAGTCATTGTGACCGGGTCCGAACTCAAATCTGAGAACGTGTAGGTAAAGGAACTACCATTCGCAGATAAGGCACTCCCCCCGGAAAAATCCAACAACACATCCGCCTGCGCAGCGCCTGCCATCCCCAGCAACAGAGCCGCCGTCATGATTTTTGTACTTATACTTTTTTTCATCTTTTTTCTCCGTTTTTATGCTTTTTCGTTGCCTGACTGATTTCCAGCCACCAAAACACCGGTTCTCACCGAATCGGTATTCTGCAACACACGGATAACATAGCACATCTACACATACAGGCTTTGCAGATTGCGCCAAATTGTATGGTCATTTGCGCCAAAAGCAGGGAACCCATGGATTTTCTCTTTTTGCAGAACCTTAAATACACAATCATTTATTACCACCCGCTTCGCTAGAGGGCACAGAGGCACGGAGTTTTGAGGTGCCGTTCATACGTTGTTCGTTGCTGTTCTGTGAACAGCCTCGCATCGCGTCTCTGTGCCTCAGTGCTCTGTGGTGAAAACCTGCTACGCAGCCATTCGAACGAGCCAACCAAAAACGGCTGCGGCATGTGCCGCAGCCGTTCTGTACCTAAAGACCACTGTTTTAGGTTATTTTTCAACCTCGAGGTTAATGAACAGCGTGTCGTCGACGATGCTGTAGGTGTTGGTCACCGGGGCATAGTCATCGACGACCGGTCCGGTGCCCGTTACAGTATTGTTGTTGGTGCCGAACGGTCCAACGGTCAGACTCGTGGTGTCGATCAAACGGTAGACCAAAGCGCTGTCGACCGAGTTCGAGGCATAGACATAGGTAAACGTCGTGCCATCCTGGCTGAGGCTGGTCTGTCCTCTGTCGGCCGCGTTGGTCGGGTTGCCGTTGATGGCATACTCGCCGAGGTTGCTGACGCCGTCGTCGTCGTCGTCGCCTTCCGGCCCTTCATTCAGACCATACTGATCCGCGAAGGCATTGTAGCCGCTCAAGATTTCAACAATATCGATCGTCAAGGTTCCCAGACGGTCCGCATTCATCCATGCGAAGGTGTCGCCGTCTTCAACCACGATCGCCCCTTCCTCACCGCCCGTCAGAACGGCCTCGCCGGCGCCCGAAACGCCCGTCGCCACATCGAAGTTGCGCCGGTACAAGGTACCGGCTCCGCCGGTGACCTCCTTGATGACCAGGCTGGTTCCGGCCGCGTTGGTGAACCCGCTCAGGTCGAACTGGATCAGGATGGCTTCGCCAGGATTAATGGCAAGGGACCCCGAGACATCCTGGACGCCCGTTCCGTCATCCGACGAGTTGAATAAGCCGGTGGTGCCTTCAAAGGTATTGGTCAGGTCGCCGCCGCTCCAGGTCAGCGGCTGGAAATCGTCGCTTCCGTCGTTCAAGGGTCCGTCATCACTGTAGGCGCGCCCTTTGATCACGATCTTCCCGGTGGCGGTGGACACCGTGAAACTGTCCTTGGCCGCAGAGGAGAGGCCGGCCCCGCCGAACGAGGCAGAGGAGTTGGCATAGGAGACCGGATCATTTCCGAGATCGCTCAAGGTGATGGTCTGCGTCCCGCCGGCTCCGCCGCTTGCGCTCCGGAAGTCGATCAGTACCGGGCCGATGGCCGGTTCCGCGGCGACTGCCGCGCTCAGGGCGGATTCGTTGGCACCGGTGTCCAGTTGCGAAACTTTGTAGTAGTAAACCACGTTGTTCGTCACATCGTTGTCGGTGTAGGCGTTGGTCGTCACAGTGGCAATATTCGAGTAGTTGACACCCGACTCGAGGCTGCGCCAGACGTTGAAGCTGGCGAACAGGTCATCAATCGAGGCATCCCAATCCAAAGCTACCTCCTGATTGTCAGGCACCGCCGCCAGGCCTGTCGGCACGGGGACGGCCGGCGTGGCGGAAACTTCCGCACTCAGGGCGGACAGGTTGCTGTTGGAGTCCACCTGCTGAACTACGTAGTAGTTGGCGGTGCCGTTGATCAAGTTGGTGTGCGTATAGGCGCTGGCCGTCAGGTTGGAGGCGATGACCACGTAGTTCGTACCCGACTCTTCGCTGGACCAGACCATGAAGCTGGCGAACAGGGGATCGGTCGAGTTGTTCCAGTCCAACGCCACCTTCGTATTGAGCGGCGTTGCCGACAGGCCCGCCGGTACGGGAATGGACGGCGTGCCCGAAACCATGTTGCCGAAAGCGGTTTCGACACTGTTGGTGCCGACGGCTTTTGCCTTGTAGTAGTAAGTCACCCCGTTGGTGACAGCCAGATCGGTGTATGCGCTGTCGACCGGACTGGCCAGAAGCGCGAAATCCACTTCGTTGGAGGTCAGCGAGCGGTAGAGATCGTAGTGGTCGAGCATAATCGGGTTCGGATCGTCGTCCCAGTTGAGCGTAAGCCGGGAGTTGTTCGGGGTGATCGCGAGCTGTGGGGGCACGTTGGTCGACGGCAGGTCAACCACATCGACGGTCAGTCTGGTCACTCTGAAGCCTCCAGCAACTCCGGCATAGTACAGGCGATAACTGCTGTTCAGCACCTGCCAGTCTCCAAAACTGCCGGCTCCTTTGCTTACTCCATATTTGGACTGAACCACTTTATTCGCATTGGTATCGACGAGCACCCAGTCGCCGGAACTGCCGGACGCATTTGCAGTAGCTGTGGAAACCAGCGTGAGCACCGATCCGGCCTGCAACCCGCTCACATCGAAGTCAATAATCATCACTTCGCCTGAATTGATCTTGTTATCGTTGACTCCGCCAATATCACCCGCATCATAACCAACGTTCTGTCCGTACGTGAAATTTGTCGCATAACTGTTAAAATCCGCGTGGCTTGCTTGGGCATTTGCCCTGCTCCACCCCGTGGCCCCGGTAAGGGTCCACGAAATGACATCGCCCGCCTGGGCATCGGTAAACGAGCCGGTGTTGGTCGCTATGCCGCCCGCCACTGTTACGTTTGTGCCGTCATAACCAAAGCTATATAACTGGCTCACGTCTCCTGAGCTACCCACAGTATACGTGGCGATTTGCGCCTGCGCGCCGATCGTTGTGGCCAACAGGGCCGCGAATAGTGCTATTCCTTTTATTTTCATCTGGTTCTCCTCGTCTCCGATTTCTCATTACTGGGCAGGCTCTCCACAAACCTGTTCCACCCATAACTTGATAAAACGTAACACTAAACGAAAACAGCGGCTTGGCGGATTGTGCCAATTTTTATGGCCATTTGCGCCACAACCCGAAAACATCCCCTTGAACCTGCATATCATTATCCTAAAAAATGCAGTTGCCAAGTTTGCCTCAGGTACAAGGTTTGAGACTCGAAGGCGTAGACGCCTACTCCGAGGGGCTCAAACCGAAGTAGATGAGGTGAAATCGGCAACCCGAAGGGAAGGGTAGCGCAACGCATAATTTTCAACGAAAATAGCGACCACGTCGCGGTTCAATGAAGAAAACAAAAAATAACCCAATGGGTTAAGGCCGAAATTCAACAATTGCACTGCAATCCTTGTTCAAAACACCGTTTTCATTTCTACTGCGTTTTATACCATTTGCTAAATCTTTGCGGTATAATTTGGTCTCGCGCAGAGTCGCAGAGGGCGCAGGGAAATTTAATAGTAGTAACGCTGCGATCCCTGCGTCTCTGCGCGAAATAATCAAGTCGTTTGGACCTGAATGTTTTAGAGACTGGTATTATAGGATTAGCGCTCGCTGGTGTTCTTTAGCAGTCCCATTTCCGCTTTATACCAAAGTGCCCTGACTCCTATTTATTAGCCACCCGCGTAGCGATAATTCCTGAAAGGAATAACGTCGAAGGAGTGGTTCAAGAGGCACAAAAAGCACGAAGACCCTCTCGCCTGCATTTTTTGTGGTTCTTTGGTGCGCAATTGCTGCTCAATTGTGTGGCAATTCATTCTTCTGCTGGGCGGAACAACTCATTCTATTCCAATTAATTCCGTATGAGTCCCTCCCCATTATATCCAGTCAAGTTTGATTACAGAAGGCCGCAAAGTGCGCCAAGGAGACGGGTCCAGGCTTCGCGAGCTTTGCGGTCGACATTCCGTGTTCGATATTCTGCGGTTCAAAGCTGCAGCGAAGCCGCTCTGGGGTTATGGGTTCGTAATCCTCAAACGGCAAAAGTTCTGAGTTTCGTCCGCAGGAACCGAATGGATAACTTCATCGAAATCCCCTGCCGAGGTATCCACATTGTCCGTACCACCGGCGGGCACCCATCCGCCGGTTGTGAGATTCGTGGTGGATTCCACCACATAATCAAGGCCGGAGTCGTCGTTCCGTGCGCGGTACAGATAGGAGAGCGTCCCGCCACCGTGCTCAAGAGAAGGAACATAGCCGACAATGGCTGCAGCTCGACAAGCTTGGTCTAAGCTTTAAAAAAAAACGCTTCACGCCAGCGAGCAAGATCGTGAAGATGTTCGTCTGGCGCGGCTGATCTGGAAAGCACAGCAACCGGAATGGCCGGCCGCTATGCTGGTATTCATCGACGAACCCGGCCTGAATACCAAAATGACCCGAGGATATGGGCGGGCTCCGCTGTCAAAGCGTTGCATTTGCAGGGTTCCGCACGGCCACTGGCACACCAATACTTTCATTGCCGCGCTCCGGATTGATGGTCTGCATGCTCCGTGGTTGCTGGACGGGCCGATGAACGGGCATGCGTTCCTTGTTTATGTCAGACAGGTACTTGCGCCGGAACTTCAAGAGGGTGACCGTGTTGTTTGCAACAATCTTTCATCCCACCATGCCCCTGGAGTTCGCGAAGCCTTGGAGGAAGTCGGGGCTGAGCTGATGTATCTACCTCCCTACAGCCCGGATCTGAATCCCATTGAAATGGCCTTTTCAAAACTCAAGGCATTACTTCGCCAGCATATTGCAAGAGAGTACAGCGAGCTTTTTGATGCGCTCTCCGAAATCCTGCCAAGTTTTACAGCCGCACAGTGCTGGAACCTAATCCGTCATGCAGATTATGCGACAAATTAAACAGTAAATGCTCTAGTTATAGAGCGGGTGATGAATCATTTTCGTGAGGGATCTATTTAGCGCTGAACCTGTAGACGGTGGTGGTTTTGTATTTATCACCCGGCTTCAGGATGGTGCTTGGGAATGCTGGTTGGTTCGGGCTATCGGGATAGTGCTGGGTTTCGAGGCAGAAGCCGCCGCGGTTGACGTAGGTTTTCCCAGCCTTGCCCTTCAGGTTTCCGGAGAGAAAGTTGCCGCAGTAGAACTGGATGCCCGGCTCTTCGGTGAAGACCTCCATGAAGCGCCCGGTGGTCGGTTCGTAGACGGTGGCCGCGAGGGTCAGCTGCCCGTCCTTGCCGCCCTTGTCGAGCACCCAGTTGTGGTCGTAGCCCAGGCCGTATTCGAGCTGCTGATCTTTTACACCGATATCTTTCCCGATCGCTTTGGCGGTGGTGAAGTCGAACGGGGTTCCAGACACTGGAAAAATCTTTCCGGTTGGGATCAAGCCGCTGTCAACCGGGGTGGTGGCCTTGGCATTGAGCATCAGCTCGTGGCCGAGGATGTCGCCTTCGCCTTCGCCCTTGAGGTTGAAGTAGGTGTGGTTCGTCAGGTTGACCGGCGTCTTCTGGTCGGTCGTGGCCAGATAGTCGATCTGCAGCTCGTTGTCGTCGGTCAGCGTGTAGGTGACGGCGATCTGCAGATTGCCCGGATAGCCCTCCTCGCCATCCTTGGCGAGATAGCTGAATTTGACCATATTCTTATCGACCACTTCGGCGTCCCAGACCACCTTATCGAAACCGATCACGCCTCCATGAAGATGATTTTCGCCGTTGTTGGTGGCGAGTTCATATTCGGTACCCTCGATGGTGAATTTGCCTTTGGCGATGCGGTTGCCGTAGCGACCCACAATCGAACCGAAATACGGTTTATCCACCGCATTCATGTACCCTGAAACATCATTATAACCGAGGGCAATATCAGCCATGTTTCCGTCGCGGTCGGCGCAGATGATCGAGGTGACGGTGGCTCCATAGTTGGTGATCTTGACCGTGGTGCCGACTTTGTTCTTCAGCGTGTAGAGTTTAATCTCGTCGAAGTCAACGGTCTTGACCGACGCGCATCCGGCAATCAATCCTACAGCTCCAACCATTCCAACAAACATACATCTCTTCATTTCGTTATCTCCTGGTTAACTTTTCTTCGATTACTTCCCGCCACCCGGCGCCTTAGCCTCCGGATGCTCTGCCAAAATGGCTTTCATCTTGGATAGCACTTCGGGGTTCGACTTCGCGATATTCTTTTTCTCCAGTTTATCCACTTTGTAATCATAGAGTTCATACTCGGCTTTGGACTTCGGCGCGCCGGCAGGTTTCCACTCCACCATGCGGTACCGCTCGGTGCGGATCGCCCGTCCGATGCGGGGGCCGCGATTGAACGCGTGATAGGCATGGTTACGAACAGTTAGTTCCGGATCCTTCAAAACAGGAACCAAGCTCATGCCATCAAGCCCCTGCGGCACCTTCGGAGCAGACAGGCCGGCCAGTTCCACCAACGTCGGATAGACATCAACCGTCTCGGCAAATGCATCCGTATGGCTTCCCGGCTTCGCTACGCCCGGTGCAACAAAGATCAGCGGAATACGGTTGTCCTGTTCATAGTTGGTGTGCTTCGTCCAGGTGCCGTGGTCGCCGAAATGCCAACCATGATCGCCCCAGAGCATGATTACCGTATCGTCGGCCATACCCAATCGATCGAGTTCATCAATCACCTTACCCAACTGGGCATCCATATAGGAAAGCGATGCAAAATAAGCGTGAATCAGTGTGCGCGCCAGTTCCTTGTCTTTGCCCACACCGGTCGCTTCCGGAACAGGAAAATAGTTGGCGATCTCCCCTTTAGGATTTTTGCTGGCATAAGCCGGCGCGCCGTCCGGTGGCGTGTCGCGCTCGGTCAGCCTGAACACGTTCGGGTCGTACAGATCCCAATATCTGGATGGCGCGTTGCACGGCAGATGCGGCTTGGTGAAACCGAGGGAGAGAAAGAACGGCTCGCCGCTTTGCTTGTATTTCTTCAGCCGTTCGATGCCCTCCCGGGCAATGCGTCCGTCGGCATAGGCCTCGTCTTCCACATCGGCCTTTTCCCAGGCGGCTCCGCGCGGCAGGCTCTTGATGTCGCCCAACTTCTGGTTTGCAAAAAAGGCTTCCTCGCGGGTCAGTTGGCCGCCGGTGCTCTCTTCGAGCACATAATCCACCACCTTGTCCTTATGGAACGGCAGGCTCCACGAGGCGTCGTCGCCATAATTGCCATGGCCAATGTGGAAAATTTTCCCAACCCCCTCCGAGGTGTAGCCATGCTGCATAAAATACTGTGTAAGGGTAACCGCATCCGGCTCCACTTCCCGGAAGCCCTGACTCAGGCCGTAAAGACCCGTAGTGGTTGAACGAAGTCCTACCATCAGATTATTTCGCGACGGCGCACAAACGGCCTGGTTGCAATACGCTCGATCAAACCTCATCCCCCGCGCCGCAAGCTTATCCAGATTCGGCGAGACCACATAGTCCGCGCCATACGCCCCGAACGCAGGTTTCAGATCATCGACCAAAATCATCAGAACGTTTTTTTGTTTTGCTTGGGCGGACAACGCGCAAAGCACTGCTGCGGCTAAAAACCATTTTGTCTTCATTCTATTTCTCGCTGGTTAAATGCTTGATAAAATCAACTTCACTCTGCCGGTACGGCGTACCGTCTTTCCTAAACACGTCATGGAACCACGGTTCCGGCTCGGCGGTGTATGTTTTCTTCCAGGAATCCCACGGATAAATCGTCTGCGACTTGCCGTCGACCAAACCCCAGTTGTAGGCACCGATCTTGTGTTGCTTGAACTGCGGCAACAGGCCTTCGAAGGTCGACTGCGTGCCGCGCGCCATGTATTCCGTGCAGAGCGCCGGGCGCTCCTGGGCGGCGATCTGCCCGATGACGGGCATGGCGTCGTTCGGGTTGTGGTAGGTATGGAATGAAAGGATGTCGGAGTTGCGTAGCGACACGAGGTCAATCCGACTCGGCTCCTTGAACCATTTCGGGTTGCCCCATACCCCGGCCGTGAGCGGTTGCGACGGGGCGACCTCGCGCGCCCAGGCAAACGACTTTTCGAGCAGCTCGGTGGCGCGGTAGCGCTTGAGCGGCGCGGGCAGTTCCTCGGCGGCGGAACCGCCCCACTTTCCCCCGTTGCCGTTATCGGGCTCGTTGAACAGATCCCAGATCAGCACGCGCGGGTCGTCCTTGTAGCGACGGATCACATCCTGCACATATCCCTTGAGCGCATCCTGTTTCGCCGGGTCAGCCAGGATGGCCTTGCCCGGCGACTGCACCCAGCCCGAGTTGTGCGTGCGCGGCATCGGCTCGGGCTGTTTTCCAGCCTTTGGAAGTGGATACCAGACGCCGTCGAACAAAACAAACATGGTGCCAATTCCATGCCGGTCGGCAATTTCCAGATAGTGGTCGATGCGCTCGAAAAACCCTTCCTTGTCCTCGCGCCAGCAGATGTCGTGAAGAAAGACACGCATGGTGTTCATGCCGATCGCCGCCGCCCACCCCAGCTCGCGATCGATGGCCTCCGGATCGAAGGTGTCGGCCTGCCACATTTCCAGCTGGTTGATCGCGCTCGACGGCACGAAGTTGGCACCCACCAGCCAGGGCTGCCGTTCATGCCAGGCATGGGCCTGCTGTGCGCTCCAGCGGCCTGCGACCGGCGCAACCTCCAGATTCTCAACGGGCGAAACCACGGCGGCATCGCGGTCGCAGGTCAACACCCCGTCCTTCACCTGCAGTTCCGCAATCTGCAGGAACGAAATCTTCTGCTCCGGGGTGCGGTCTTCGGCCTTGGGCGTCGGGTATGGGCGGTTCGGCTCAACATGGTAGAACAGGAACGCGCGGCCGTTGATCACCGCCACGCTCGGATGCCGCGCCAGCGTGGCGTCCTGCGCTCCGGTACCGGGCTTTTCAAGAATGCGCTCCTGCTGCGTCCAGGCAATGCCGTCCTTGCTGCGGAAGACGGCCAGCCCCTTGTGAGGATCGGTCAGCATCCAGAACCAGTTCCTGAATTTAAAAACATACGGAGCCTCCTGATAGCCGAAGCCGCGCTCCGGGGCATTCACCGCCCCCGGGCACTTGCCCTGGTTTTCCCACGTTTCAAGATCCGTGCTGGTTGCCCACTGGATCCCGCCCCCCTTGCCAACGCGGTAGTAGGCGCGGAACCCGTCCTTCACCTTGATCAACGACGCATCGATCGGATCGGGCTGGTTGAAGTTCGGCACGCCCGCAAGCTTCCAGCCGTTGAGCAGGTCGGAGACCGGCGCAACATAGTGGCGGATCACGCCCTGGCCGCCCCACGGCGCAACCGCGTTGTCCTTATAGGTCACGAACATGTGGCAGGTGTCGCCGTCGCGGATGATGCCCGGCGCCCAGAAGGTCACCGGCATGTCCGGCCTGCCCGGCTCGCCATCGAACGAGCAATAGCCCTTGAACGTCCAGTCCACCAGATTCTTCGACGCCACCACGCCGATCGGCGTGCCGACATACGTCGCCTTCTCCAGCGTGGCGCGCCGCGCGGTGTAGAAGACCCACCACTCCTTCGCATGGTCGTTCCATACCACCTCCGGATCGCACGACCCATGGTAGTTCGGATCCGCAAACATCGGCTTCGGCACAAGCCCGGCCAGCGCCGTCATGGAAAACATTATCAACAGGACAATTAATCTGATCATAAAACCTCGAAAAAATAAATATGGTCTAGGAACGCGGGAATGTCATGTCACTAAAGTTAGCTACAACCGGGCGGGGTCTCACCGCCGTTGCCAATCGAGATAATCACGCATGAACCCTTCCGAAACGGCGGCGCGGCCCCGCGCCGCTGCAGTCCTGGTGGCGAAGATAGGATTGATGATCCATGGTGTATCGTCGGGTTCCAGCTTCCGCCCGCCGGAGCTCCCCTGCTGGAAAGCGAACGTGGCGAGCATCACGCCATAGTCTTCCATCACCTTGCAGGCGGAGGAAAGGAACTGCGGATCGTACCACGCCTGCGATTCGAGGAACGCGTTCCACTCCTTTTCCGGCACGGGTTTTTGGATCGCCTGGTTGATGTATTCGCGAACCGTCAGGCCATCGTGACTTTTCCCGTCCAGGTTTTCCTTGTATTTCCAGACCATGGAAAATTCGGTGACGATGTAGGGCTTGTCCGTCACGCGGGAGCGGATGAATTTGAGATAGTTTTCGAAGCCCTCGAATTCCGGCATGTGGATATGGAAGTTGGCGCCGGCCACGCGGTCGTCGGTTTCGATCCAGTCGAGCAGCGCCTGCACCCCGGGGTTGGACTGCATCCGCCGCTGCTCCAAGCGGGTAAAGCCGCCCGAGAACAGCGGCAAGGGTTTCGCGTTGGCTCCTGCATGCCCCTGTTCCGACAAGTGGGCAACCAGACGCTGCAAAAACCGGGGCATGGGAATTTCGCCGTCGGCACCCGGCAGCATATCTTCCGGCAACGTGTCGACCGTCACCTCATTCACCGTTTCCAGCGCCACCACATATCCATCCAGCTCGCGGATCAGCGCATCCGCCCAGGCAAAGCACTGCCGCTCGCGCGGGCTGTCCGGCTCCGGCACCCGCCACCTGGCCTTCTCGAAGTTCCACTTCAAACAGAGGATGATTTGTTGCCCGGCCTTTCCCGCGCGTTTCACCGCCAGCAGGTCGGCATCCGTTTTTAAATCGCGCTTGCCAAGAATGAACGGCGTTGCCGGAAAAAAGGTGCGGCACACTTTCGTGCGGCTCAGCTCCAGCAATTCGGGATCGAGCGCCACGCCATGCTCGTTCACGTTGGCCCCCAGCAGCATGCGCGGTTGCTTGGCCTCGACCTTGAGGCCCCACGGCATCAGCAGCAGAGCCAGCAAAACAGCAGATGGCCTTTTCAGGGAAAAGAACCCCGTTCGACCACCAGGACAGGCAAGTCCAAACAGCCCTCCAGACTCTTTCGTATCGTTCGTGGTCAACGGCATGCCGTCCTCATTTCTTCTTCTTTTTGCCTTTGGCGCTTATTTCCGCGTAGGGCACGGCGCCGACCTGTTCCGCCCAAGCGCCATATTCCTTCGCGAGCGCCGCGACCACCTCGGGATGGCTGGAGGAGAGATCGTGGATCTCGGTGGGATCGGCCTCCATGTCATACAGTTCCCATTCGACGGTTCTTCCAGCCTTTGGAAAGCCCCATGCCTGATAGAGCTTCACGTCGTCTTCATAGCGCGACATCAGCTTCCATTTGCCCTTGCGAACCGCACGGTTTCCTTCGTGTTCCCAGCAGAACACCTCGTGGCCTTTTCTCGTTCCGGTTTTGAAAACCGGATCGAGGCTGAGGCCTTCCATCGGGGTGATTTTTTTGCCGTTGAAGTTCCTCGGATACATGGCTCCCGAAACGTCCACGCAGGTGGCCATGATATCGACGAGATGCCCCAGCTCGCTGCTGGTACGCCCCGGCTTGGCAATGCCCTTCGGCCAGGCCGCAATCATCGGTGTGCGGATGCCGCCTTCGCCGGTGAAATGTTTATAGAGCTTGAACGGTGTGTTGCTAAGATTGGCCCACGGCATATGGTAGGCCACATACGATTCGGGCGTGCCCGGCTCTTCCGCACGTTTTTGTCCGATCCCTTCAGGACAGGCTCCGTTGTCCTGCAGGAAAAAGACCAGCGTGTTTTCCAGCTGCCCCGTTTTCTTCAGATGCGCCACAATTCGACCGATGCTCCGATCCATGGCATCGATCTGCGCGCAATAGACCGCCATCTTCAGATCCCACAGCTCCTTTTCCTTCACCTCGTCCCAGGCGGGCACGGCGGGATCGCGCGGTTGGAGTTTCCAATTCCTGGAAACCACGCCCAGTTCCCTCTGCCGTTCGAAACGCTCAGCGCGCATTTTGTCCCAGCCTCGGTTGATGAAGCGGCCTCTATATTTTTCAATATCCTCCGGCCTGGCGTGGAGCGGCCAGTGGGCGGCGTCGTAGGCGGCATACATGAAAAACGGTTTGTCCTGTTTCCGCGCGTCGTCGATGAACCCGACCGCCTGCCGATCCATCTCCTCCGTCGAATAAAAGCTGCCCGGATCGGGGCAGACCCACGGCTTCCCGTCGAGTTCGTAGATGTCGTGCTTGAAATAATCCACCTTGCCCTCGCGCGTCCAGCTGCGGTCGAAGCCGCGCAGATCAGGCATCACCCCCTTTTTGCGATTGCCGACATGCCACTTACCGAGCTGGCTGGTGTGGTAGCCTGCCGTCCGCAACACTTCGCCGAGGGTCACGCAGGTATCGAGCAGATGGCCGCTATAGGCCGGCGTTCCCCAGTCGCCCGCCATGTGGCCGATGCCCGCCTGATGCGGATGCAGGCCGGTCAGCAACGAGGCGCGCGTCGGCATGCAGCGCGCCGAGTTGTAGAATTGTGTAAAGCGGATGCCGCGCTTCGCCAGCCCGTCCAGCACCGGCGTCTCCGCATCGCCGCCGAAGCAGCCGATATCCGACCAGCCCATGTCGTCCGACAGGATCAAAAGGATATTCGGGCGGCCCGCCGACCGGGCCAAGGCCGATGCAGCCCATCCGCCCCCTAGTGCCATCATAAAATTCCGTCTTTTCATAACTGCATTTATATTCCATCCCGCTGTAAATGTCATGTCCCTTGAATTGGCTACAAAGGATCCTTATTCGGTTTCAACCACTCCCGGCCACGCGGCTGATATAGTCCAGAGACCGCATCGGCCAATCCATTGGCCGCCATAACCGGACGCTGCTGCACAGAACCCCATGGTAATCCGGGAAAAACATTAGTCACGGCGAGAAATGACAACACGTTCAGCCATGGAATCTGGAACCTCCGTTACCCAGAGCCCATCTGATCTTTCGAGAAAACTCAATCCGTCCGCATTCGGCATTCCGTTGTCCAAATAGAACGCCACCTTACCACCTTCAACCAAACTGAAGCTGATTTGATCCTGTGTGAATTCAGGATTCAGCACCGTGGCCGGGCAAAGATATTTGTCGATGTTCCCGACCATCGCCCAACCGTTCTTAATCGGGCAGAGATGCACCAGCTTGTCGGAGAGCCCGGTCAGTTCCACTGGATACGCTGTATTCAGAACGGTACCGCTCTGTTCATACCAGTCGTAGAGGAACAACCCCTCAGCAGGAATTTTCCACGGCTCAACCGATGGCTGGATAAATGAACCCGCATGGGTATAATCAGCCGCAGTGATCGATGCGATGACCGATTCGGCCTTCGAGAGGTTGTAGGAAACAATCGAAGCAGCACCATGCGGCAGCGGCGCAATCACACGATAGGCCTGCGGAACTTCCAAGGCGGAAAGCATCACCGAATCCGGCAGCGGCACCGCCGGTGCCAACGGACGCAGCAGCCGGCCATCTTTCCAGCACAGCGGCGAAATCAGTTCCGGCACAAAATCCGTTGCAGCATCGGACACATAGATCGGTGCTCCTGCCACGGCCTTGCTAACCGCCATCATACGGCCGCATACTGGGTCGCAGGAGTGGAACATGTCGTGATCCGGCCAAACCAGTTGCCCCATCCAAAGCGTGTTCTGATAGGACTGGAACAAATGCGACTTCGCCTTGGGCTCGTTGTTGAGCAGATAGTCGACACTCACCCGCGATACCGCGCTATATTTGGTATTATAGACGCTCAGCAGGTCGGCGCAAAAACAGTTGACCAGACCACCGGAGAGTTTTTTTGCCGCCGCTTCTAGCGACTGCGCATGATTCGCAACGGTTTCCACCGGATTCCCTTTCCCGGCGTAAAACTCAATCTGACGATTCTGATTATCGATCTTCACAAAATCAAATCCGTGCTCCGTGGCTGAACCGATCAGCGCATCGTAAAACTTCTGCGACGATGCCTTGTCGCCCTTCGGCATCATCAGCGGAAGGGGCTCGCCCTGCCACTTTTTCTTATCGATCGGCATCAGGTACGGTCGCAGTTCGTCAATCTCATGATCGGGGTGAAGCCCTTGCCACTGCCCGTTCATCGCATGCCAAATACCCATCCATTTTATCTTTTCCGACTTCAGATCCATCAGCGGGTTGAAGCCCTGCGGAAAAGTCTCCGGATGCGCCTTAAAGGAGAGTATCCGGCTGTCGCCCATCTTGAAGCCGGTCTGGTGTTGGTGCCCGTCGTCCACCAGTACCCAGCGGATCGGCACCTCACTGGCCTCGATCTGCTGCATCGACTCCACCAGCAGGTCGGAGCTGATGCTTCGGCGGTACTGCTCCCAGCTGCACCACCCCAGATAGTTGAACATTTCCGGATATGCCTTGGTGTGGCGCAGCGCCGCACGCCCCTTGACCGCGTCCGACTCCAGCACCGCTACGGCACCGTCATGGAATACGGAGTAGATATCCTTGCCGCGCGACCAGGCCAGCAGCGGAAAATCGCCTTCCACCGAATCGGAACCGAAGGTCATCAGCTTGACGCTCAGGCTCCCGTCGTCCGCCACCTCCAGTATGGACATGGTTTCCGGACCGCAAACGCCCTGCAGCTGCAGGTAGCTTCCGTCCTTGAGTTCGAACAGCGCCATCAGACCCTGCCGCGCCGGCTCGCGCGCCTTGGCATCCGGTTTATAATTTTCGTCCATCATGGTCGCCAGCGAATCCGCCGCCCATGGAAAAATACGGTTGGCCGAACTTAGAAAACGCTGGCGTCCATCCGTACTGAAATAGAGCACCGATTTATATTCCGGCAACTGAATCGAGCGACGCGCAAGTTCGCCGTTCTTCGGACTGTCGGAAAAATCCTTCAGCGTCTCAACGCCCGCCCCTTTGAGCGAACTCGTATCGATGACCGCAGGTGCCGCAGCCGTAACCCCCAATGCACACACAAAACTCGCAAAGCTGATACCATATTTCCAAATTTTCATACGTATTCCTGTTTAACAAAAAAATAAGCCCAAGGGATTCCGAGGGCTTGAAACGCTGTCCCATATATTTAGTCCCTCTCTATTCAAATCCTATCATGTTTGCGACGGATTTTTTACCACAGAGGACACGGAGGCACAGAGGAATGGGATCTCTCTGTGTCTCGGTGATCTCTAGCGTAGCGAGTGGTAAAATTTGGTTCCGGCTCCGTCGGGTTAGGATTAGATCAAAAACCTGCGGCGAATAAACAGCATCCCGCCGCCAAACGCGCTGATGAGCCCCAAGGTAGCCGGTTCAGGAATCGCAACCCAGAAATAGGTCGAGCCTCCGTCGGATTTCGCATAGAGGATGTCGCCATCGCCATCCGTCCATGAATTATCAAAATCCGCGTAAAGCATGATGGAGTTTTCACCTGCATCGAATGTGATCTCGCCCGATCCAATCAGCAAATCCACGGTACTGCCATCCTGCCATTTATTGCCGAAGTTCCATTGCAACACACCGGCATCGCTGATGTTGAGACCTGCACCGCCACTCAGATCCAAACGGTTGTTGTTGGTGCCGGTTATAACCAGCTTTCCGCCTGAAATGCTCACCCCAGTGGCCCCATCCAGCAGTACCCGATTGATCGCCAACTCGCCACCGGAAATGAGCACCTGCCCTCCACTGGCGCCATCCATCAGGTCTGCCGTTCCTGTATGGGTTCCTCCGGAGACGTTCAGCAATCCAGCGCCGGCGCCCCCCACCTGCCAGTTGACCACGTCAACTGATCCTCCCGAAAGGTTGGCAACGCCAGCCGGCCCGCTGTCATACGTTGTTCCGCCGAGAACCAGATTGGCCGTGGATGAATACGAGCCACTGTTTACGTTTAGTTCGCCGTAGACGTTTGCACCGTTTCCTCCGAGTAGCAGATCGGAAGACGAGCTCAACGAGCCGCCGTTGATATTCAGATACCCCTTGGTATTGTTATTACTTCCGGCCTTGATCTGCGAGGCTCCCACGGTAATGGACGAACCGGCATTGATATTCAATACACTACCAGCTCCACCACCGCGCAGGATGATGCCGGCCACGGTATCCGTCGTTCCATCTGCGGCCGTGACCGTCTTATTGAGTCCGACCAGCGCGGTATCGGCATCGGTTATGGTTGGATACACCGTCATCCACTCTCCGGAACCGGTTGCATCAACCACTCCGCCCATTGCCGCCCCTGTCAGCAAGGTTGCAGACAGCAACCCGATCATCTTAGTTTTACTCATCTTCTTTCCCCTTATGCTCCGGAAAGGAATCCCGCACTGAAACGGGATTCCACTTCCTTTTGAGATTTACTCGCTGATTTCCAGTTTCAGAAACTTGGTGTCGACATCCACCGGAATCACATTCGTTACCGCTTCAAACAACACACCACGCCCCGGCCAGTCGCCACCGGAAGTGATGGTGTAGGCCGACTCGTTATCCCCCCAGCCGATGTTCACCAGATCAGTGGTTTCAAGAACCGTATAGTTCGGGCGGTCAGCGGATTTCAGGCGCGGGTAGATGTAGGTAATGGATGCACCATCGCAATCCATGTAGCGCTCCTTGATACCCACATCGGCAGCATTCATCGGATTGCCGCCCAACCCCCACTCTTCAAGGTTGCTGGCATCATCCGAATCCGGATCATCCGCCATTCCCGCATCATCGTTATAGATGCCCTGGCTGTCGGTCCACTGTTCGAAGGCGGTCAGTGCTGTCTTTTGTAACAGTCCGAAGTAGAGCAGGTTTTTGTCTGCCGCGCCCGTCTGGGTATCGCCGAAAGCTCCGACTGCCGTGATGTTATCGAGGGTCCGGATGATGAAGGACGCTCCTGAAACGGTCATCATGCTGGTGGATGTCAGCGTGGCCGGCGTGAGGACAGCCCATTTTTCCGAGGCGATATCGACGATACTCGCTGTGCCGCCGGAATTGAATGTTGTTTCGCTGACATACCAGGTAGATCCGTTGCGCACCGCAGCCCGCAGGCCGTTGCCGTTCCATGCGTTATTGGCATCGACCTCCCATGTCGTCTGGGCGGCGGTCGCATCCACCGATGCGCCTTCGACCCACAACAGCGCCGAGTAGGCATCCAGGGCGGCATTGAGGGCATCGATCTTGATGTAGTCACCTGCCGCGTCATCACGGAACTTGTGGACGTTCGACCAGCGGTCGGTATTTTGGTCGATAACGCCACCAGGCAGATTATGCTGCATGATGCCATACACCAACGGATAGTTATTCGTATTGTACACGACCGCATCCTCGACCAGCGAATCGTCGAAACCATCGCTCACATAGTTCGCGATACCGTTGGTGGCCACGGCTGCCGGATCCCGGAGATTGCAGCCGGCATAGTTCAAATGCGCATTGACAATGTCTGTGGCATGACCCCACTCCATCAGCGCAGTTTTACCCAGCGCACGCAGAATAGCCTGCTCGGAACGCGGACTGTCGCCGCCGCTGTAATGGGCAATGGTGGTGTAGAAGTAGGTGCGCTTGTCGGTCAGCCCCTCATCACCGTAGCTGAAAACCAAGTCATTGGTCAGCGACGTGTACGGACCCGCACCATCGACTTCCGAGCGGAAGAGTTCCACGCTGTCGGCCTCATACGCTCCTTCCCACGAAACGAGTGCGGAAAGATCGCCGCCGTCCACCGCCATGTTGAACGGCGGCAACGCCAGCGGATCTGCGGAGACCGCGTGCGTCATACTGAGCGAATCGATGGCTACATCCACCCGGGAAAAGGTTCCATCAATGTCTGATTCATGATCATGACCCAAGGCAAATTTCAAGCCGTCGGAGGCATACGGAACCAGCTTTTCAAGCAGGATCGGTTTGCCTTGGTAGGTGGTTCCGCCGACGGTCACGTCCACGACCGCCAGATAGGTGTCGGCAATAGTGGTTTTGCGGATGACATAGTCGCACACCATGAGGTCTGAATCATAGTCCGGCCCCGCCGTGGCGAATCCATCTTCCCCGGAGGCTTCCCATTCCGGATCCCAGCCCAGGTCTGCTCGGCCAACCAAGTTCATCTGGTTGTCCCCGAATCCGGCACCGCCAAAGGTGACCGCAAGGCCTTTGCCGCCATTGATGTGGAAGTTAATGTTGACGTCGTCGAGTTCCCCCTGCGCAAAGACCGAATCCGGATTGGTCGTCAGCCCGAGGTTCAGCACGCGGCGATTGTTGAGGTCGGCTACTTCAATGGTATTGGTCACGCCAGCCGCGATTTCGCGGGACTTGACCAAGTTGGTTCCAGAACCGGTTTGGAACGAAAAGGCGATGGTACCGCTCCACTGCGAGCCGATCCCGTTGGTGGTCCATTGGTCGCCGTCGTCAAATACCACCTGATTTCCGAGCGTGGTATCGAAACTGTTGGACACGCTGATCGTTTCAGCAAATCCGTCACCCGTTGAATCGACATTGAAGGCATTGGCGCCGGAATTGGTAATGGCCGCCCACCCGTTCTGCCCATCCAGATCGCCGTCGGCATAGACCGGGGAATCGGTAGCTGCAAAATCGGTATCGATCCGTGTGCCGGTCACAAAGTTCTTGGGCGGCAGCGGCGCTTCGACAAACTCGCCGGTAATGGCAAAATTATCGAGATTCAGAGAGTTGCTGGTATTGGTCTCTCCGATCACGATGAGTCCAAACTGCGCGGTTTCTCCGAAGGCCAGTTCCACATCGCCCATGGCGTTGAAGGTCGGGGATGCCGCCGTGCCGGTTTGCGTACCCTCGGTCGCGAGCGTCCAGTCCAAATCGTCAAAGTCGCCGGAAGCGTCAACACCGGCACTCATAAATTCATTGGTCTCAACCGTCAATTCATAAACGGTAATCGGCGTTCCCAGATCCCCGCCCAGATACTCCAGCTTGAACTGAGCCGGGACATCCGTCTGGCCGCGGTTTATGTCAAAATGAACCGCATTCAGCACCAGATTGCTACCGAAAGAGTTGTTACCTACCGCCATGAAAACCGTCTGTGTAAATACGGTCGTTCTATTGTTGAGTGAACCGCCGGGGATGCCATCGACGGAGGTCGGCGCATCCGAACCGAACGTTCCCCAGGAAAGATCCGTGCTGGTCTCGGCACCATCCCGCGTCAGTTGGGTTCCGCTAAAATAATTACCGGCATTGGCTTCGCCGTTCAACGGGGCAATTACGCCCACATGGTTGGTGTCCCACCCAACGGTTCTATTCCCGTGGTGTCCGGCAAGCAGCTCGATGGCCGCTGTCGCCGGCATGATGCCGGCCGCCATCGCTGCCACGATGGATGTGGATATGAAGTGCTTGAGTCTCATCTGTTTTCCTCCTGATTGCGGGGTTGACTATACTTTCTTTTTTACCACAGCCCTGATCCGTGCGAACGAACCACAACCTTCCTCTGATGATCTATGTCTACACCCGACCTGAAAATCTGTCATGTCGCCAATACTGGCTACAAGGCCTGTCACCGCTGTCGTTACTCCCCATCCGCCGTGATTTTGTAGAAGATGGTTTTGCCGGGTATGGAGCCGGTATAAACATTCTCGGGCAGGCCGGTTTCCACCGGTTGGAAATTTTCATGGAGATTGGTTGTGCTCCAGACCGTATAGCTGGCATCCAGCACGTCTTCCCAATTCAGGAACGGATCGCCGGAAGGCAGTACAGCCGGATTGGCGGCCGCGTAGGACGACTGATCCGACAGAGCGGCCGTCAGCACGGCCTTGCCGGGAACATCGGCGAGGAAGAGCGAAATGCGCACACGGCGCCGCCCCGAACCAGCCGTTGCCCAGCCCGCAGGCTTCCAGTCGCCGAGTGGCAGCAGCACCGAACCGCCCGCCAAAAAGTTCCAACCTTTGGAAACCGAAGCCGCTGCTTCGGCGAACCAGTTGACGTCGCCAAACGTGCTGCTACCGCCCAATGCGGCCTCGTTGATGGTGACGGATTTCACCGCATCCTCGCCGTCGAGATAATCGATGCGGATGCGCAGCGAACCCGAAGAGATTCCAAGCGATTCAAGATCGAGGCGGAGCAGATAGTCGTCGGTCACATCGCGCAGCACAACACCGGCGAGACCGACACCGGAGGCTCCGTCCGTACCGACCGTAAGCCGGCCATTGATCTGGTCGTAGTGCCCCATGCCCTTCGGGCGCGGAGGAACCGGCCGTCCAAACGGATCGATCTCCTGTGCGTTGATCCGCGGCACCAGCACGGCGTGCGATCCATAGTTCGCCGACAACACCTTGCGCGAGCGGGTACGGTCGCCGGGGAAATAGTTCGGATCGCCGGTGTTCGCCATAAAGACGATTTCGTTGGTCGCCGTGGTCAGCACCCAGCGGCCGGTGCCTGCCGGCATTGCGGTTTTGGCCTGCCAGATTCCGTTATCGGAGCCATCGAGCGCACAGCGGTAGAACACCGTATCGCCCGGATCAAAACCACAGTTGTCCACCTGCACCACATGCGAGGTTGCAACGCCGCTCGGATTCCAAATAAAGGCGTACAAACCCAGATCGGGATCATACGAGGCCAACGTGTTGATATGCGCAGAGGAGGAGTCGGCCGCAACACGCATTTCGGGCATGTCGGCATAGGCTTCCAGCCAGCGGCGGCATCGATACGGCATAAAGTCATGCGGAACATCCTGCAACGTGGCATAGGCAATGTCGGGCTGACTTAATATATAAACCCAGTTTTCCGTGACCTCGCGGAACTTCGCGTCGTCGAGGTTATATTTGATTTCTGCGCTCCACTCGTCGTCCTGCTTCACATAGTTGTATTCAGTAATGAATACCGGCGTGCGGTCGAAGCGGTTGGAATAGGCCGGATGAAGAACGGACATCAGGTTTTTCAGGGCATAGCGCGAATTGGGGATATGAAACTGCTCCATGTCGTTGCCCTGATAAAGCTGGAGCGAAAAATAGTCCAGCGGATAGGTTTCGTCGTGAAGTTTCTCCTGCATCACCCATTCGTCGAGGGTATGGCCCAGCCGCCCGCCGCCGATGCGCGGGCCGTTCTGGTCATAGTTCGTTAAATCCCATTCGGCGGCCGAGGAGTTCTGCGCAATCCCCGAAACCCTATAGTCCGGATCGGCGGCGCGTACTTCCAAGGCCAGGTGGCGGTACATATCCCGCACGAACATGCGGATATTCTGTTGCTTTTCCTCTTCCGTCAGATCCATGCCCTCCACGCCGTACGGCACGCCCGGGTCGCCCAGCGTGTGGTCGGGCTCCTGCCAGAACGACCAGATGGTCGGGCGGAATTCGGATTCGTTTGCATTGAGATGCGCGGCAAAGTCGCCGATGGCCTGGGTAAACCTGAGCCGGTCGTCCGCATGGGGCGGAGGAGAAGAATCGCCATCAGGATCCTTGCCGCCCTGGAAGATCGGGCTTCTGAACAACCCATCATCGGCCAGCGTCGCCATGTAGGGCGCACCGTCCCATCGGATATAATGAATCATGTCGTAACCGGCCATCTGCGCGCGCAGGGCGTCCAGACTGAGGTCGAAGTTGGGCAGCACATGGGTTCCATCCAGATAGAGCAGCCCGCGCGGATTGGAAGCGATGGAAGGATCGTTGCCGATATATGCGGAAGGGGCATTGTTCAAGGCGTAGTTTTCGCGGCAGTCGCGCATGTTGGCTCGATAGATCGGCATCTGAAGTTCGCCATCGCGGTCGATCCAGTCAACAACCTGATTATCATCGCGAATAAAGAAGGAGCCGCCATGCAATTTCTGCACCAGCGGAGGGAACTCGGCGGCGGCACAGTTGATCGTCAAGGTGCCGGCCGTTTCCTGTTCGCTTGTCCAGGCATACACGATTCCGCCGTCGTTGCAGGCATACAACATCTCTCCATCCGTGTTCGTCCACGACTGATCCCAGACATCGTAAAGCATGGTCGAACCGGGAGAATCCCAGGTGATCTTCCCGTCATCAATAAGCCCGGCAAGCGTCGCCACCTTGTTGCCCCAATGCCAGGCCAGTACGCCGTCGCCACTGATTTCCAGAGCACTGCCGTTTTCGAGCTTCAGCTGGTTGTTGTTGGTGCCGAAGATATGCAGTTCGCCGCCGGACACGGTGATTGTTCCACCGCCATCAAAGTCGATACCGCGCACTTCGAGGTATCCGCCGGAGACCGAAAGCAAAGCCGAGCACCCGACCGGGCCGTCCTCCACCCGCTGATGGACATACGCCGTCCCGCCGAAGAGGCCTACCTCCCCCGCGTCAGCAGCCGTTTCGGCAATCACCAGAGCATTACTGGCCACGAACGAAGCACCGCTTGTGATGGCGAGCGCCCCGCTTCCGGCAAACCCGACCACAACGCCATCAGCCCTTGCCGTTCCATCCAGCAGGACGTCGGCATCAGCTCCTAATCGGGCATTTTCTCCAGACGTTGGAACATGGCCGAGACTCCATCTGGACGGTTCATTCCAATTCCCGGAAGCATTCGTCCAGACATTGTCCATCGCCCGAGTTGCGGAAGAGGATAAAAACAACAGTCCGACAAGGTATAGATCTCTTTTTCTCATGCTCACAGCCTATTGCGAGCCAGAGAATCCGTCATGTCACCAAAAGTGGTGACAAGGGCATCCTTAGTGGAACCCGGTGAGTTTGGCGATGGCTTCCGTGCGGGAATGAACGTGGAGTTTTTCGTATATGCGGCGGATGTAGGTGTGAACGGTGTGGATGGAAATATCCAGTTCGTCGGCAATCTCCTTGTAGAGCCGCCCGCGGGCGAGCAGATTCAGCACCTGCGTTTCCCGCTCCGAGAGTTCGTCAAGTTCGCTCGGGAGCTTGTTGCCATTCGGTTTCTGGAAAGACTGCACCACCTTTCGCGCAATGGTGCTGTCCATGGGCGACCCACCCGACGCCGCATCCTCCAAGGCCAGGAGAAGGTCGGTTACAATGGTACGCTTGAGCAGATAGCCGACCGCTCCGACTGCCAGTGCCTCAAAGATGTATTCCGCCTCGTCATAGACCGTCAGGATCACAAAGTTCGTCGCGGGCAACGATGGCTTGAGTTGCCGGATGCATTCGATGCCGTTCGCTCCCGGCATATTGATATCCATAAGTACGATATCCGGGGCGTCGGCCGGAAGCCCGGCAATGGCTTCCTCGGCATTGGGATAGAGGTTGAGGCAGGAGAACCGATCCTTTTCCTCGCTAATCAGCTCGGAAATCAGTTCCCGTGTTCCGCGGTCGTCGTCGACAATGCAGACGGTTATGTTTTTTTTCATTCGAAGTCCTTGTTGTTGCGGGGCAGTAGAAACTCCACATTGGTTCCACCCTCGCTGTTTGATCGGATTGAAAAACTGCCGCCGATCATTTTCATGCGGCGCTTCATGTTTTCGAGTCCGCGCTGGAAGCGTTCGCTTTTGAGGTCGCCGATTCCCCTGCCGTTATCGCTGATGGTGATGCGGATGCTCGCCGGCTGGATCGCCACCCCGAAAACCACCCGCTTGGCGGCGGCATGCTTCGTGATGTTGTTAAGCGCCTCTTTAATGGCCAGAAAAAGATTATGGCGGACTGGCCCCGGAACGGTTTGGGTCGGCAGCTCCATGGGAATATCCAGATCGCAGCCCATTTCGGTTTCACGCAGGAAATTGCCCACATACTTGGAAAGGTAGGCCACCAGGCTGTCGAGCGTGTCGTTGATGGGGCGCACCACCCAGACAATCTCATCCAAAGACTGTACCAGCTTTGCCGAGACGCGCTCCATCTCGCTGATGTGCCGCGGTGCGTTGGTGGAATCGTTCCTGCGCATCGCACTCGTGATGCGATTGCACAGCAGCGTAATTCGGGTGAGCTCGGAGCCGATCTCGTCGTGGATATCCATGGCAATGCGCGTGCGCTCCTGCTCCACGGCGTGGAGGCTTTCGGCCCGGATCAGACGGCGGCGGTTGATGCGCTCGGCCACCCCCAGCGAAATCAGCACAATCAGGAAGAACCCGCCCATATACAGGGCCGTCTTGAACCACCAGGTTTCCCAGTAAAAAGCGGCTACCGAAAAAGAGAGAAATGCCGGTTCCGGATTCCAGACCCCGTCACTGTTTGAAGCCATCACCTCGAACCGGTACCGGCCCGGCGGCAGATGCTGGTAGCTGACGATGCGGCGCGTGCCCATGTTTACCCACTCGTCGCTGGCCCCCACCATCCGGTATTTGAAACGAATGCGCTGCGGGGCAATGTAGCTGAGCGCCGAATAGTTAATGTTCATGCGGTGAACCCCCGGTTCAAGCTCGATGGCATTGACGGTGTTGAGCCGGATCACCTCATCGTTAACCAGGGTATCTTTAATGACCACCGGCACCGCTTCCGTTCGCCGTTGGATATCCGATGGAACAACAATGGACAGATCACGACCGGAGGCAAACCATAGGCGCCCGTCGCTGCTGCGGCACGCGGTTGAAAACCCGGTGTCGACATACAGGGAGGGTTCCAACCCGTCGTTTGCATCCATAATGATCGGTGTACCGATGGCGCGCATCTCGCGCGCCCGGCCATAGAGCGCGTTGCGCTCCAGCACGGTAATGCCCTCCTCCACAACCATCCAGAACCGTTTCTTTTCGTCCTGCAGGATGTTCCCAATAATGTTTTGCGCCATCGGCACCGGATAGAAAACACCATCCTTCCATAGCAAAAGCCCGTTGCCGCAGGTTCCCACCCAGAGTCCGCCCCCGTCGGGATCGATATAAAGTGCTGTAATGTGCGGGTTCGGCAATCCCTCGTTTTTCCCGTAACGCGTCAGAATACCGTCACGTAGCGCAGCCAGTCCTCCGGTTTTCATGCCGAACCACAGCGTGCCATTCTCGCTGCTTGCCATGCATTGGATATCCGAAACGCCATCGGCTTCCGAACAGACCATCCGCCACAAATCATTTTCCCCGCGCCACAGGCCGGTTTCCCCGCCAGCCCAGAGCACACCGGCATGATCTTCGTGAAGCGCCCAGACCCTATCCCCGGATCCTTCTGCCGGAAGAACCGCATTCGCCCCGTCAGAGCCTATCCGCATTAAGAAGCCGTTATCGTTATTGAGCCAAAGGGTTCCCGTTCGGTCTTCGATCAAGGCACGCACACTCCCGGAGGGTTCCAAACCGGTAAGCTCGCACACCGAGCCCATATCAACCGAAAAAACCTGTCCCTTGCGGGTTCCCGCCCAGATCCCGCCGGCGCGGCGCGGAGCAATGGAGCGCAGTGTCTGAAAACGCCATTCACCGGTTTCGATTCCTGTATGCCGTTTCGTCCGGACGGCATTGAGCGCGTCAGTTGTGCCAACCCAAAGGGTTTGTTCATTATCCTCGAAGAGCGAGAGCACCTGGTTGGCGGAAAGTCCTGTGCGTCGCTGCAGTTGTTCAAACGAACCATCCCGGTCGATAATGAAAAGTCCACCGAAGGTCGTGCCGATCGCGACGCTTCCGTTTGAGAGCTCAAGCAAATGGATTTTCTGCGTGGTTTTCCAGGGAACCTCGCCGAGGCTTTCGACCTCTTCATCACCCTCTAAACGAATGAGCTTCATGCGCCTTACCACCCACTCCCCACCCGAGCGACTGGGCGCAGCAGACGTTTTCCTGACATCGGAGACGCTCTCTTCAAAAGCGGCCGTCCCTTCCACGCCCACCCGCAGCACGCCGCCCGCTTCGTTGACCGCCCAGAGGACTCCCTCTTCAGTTTCGATGAAGTCGATGATGGGCAAGCCCGGCCAGCCTGGCGGCAGCGGAGCGGTAAAGAAATCGTTGTCCACGCGGAACGAAACATGCCCGGTATCATGCCCCATCCAGAGAATGTCGCGGGCATCTTCGTGCAACGAACGTATCCGGTTATCAGGGAGGTTGGGACTGTTCACGACATTGAAGGGCTGGAAGCGGATGCCGTCGAAGCGTGCGGCTCCGTTGAGGGTGGCCACCCAGATGAATCCGTTGCGCCGCTGGATGATATCGCCAACCTGCCCGAACGGCAACCCATCGCCCACCCGCCAGGTGCGGATCAGGAACGGGCTGATGCTTTCGCTGGGCACAACCTCGGTTGAAATGCCTGAAAAAGCCCCCAGTGCCATCCCGCAGCACAGGCCGGTTACCCGCAGCATCCAATATCTACCCCATCGCATAACCAGTACATATACTCCATTTGGCTTGCTAATAGAAGCCGCGACATGTCCCCAAAACTCGCTACATGGCTAGCGGGCGTTGGTTTTGCTGGCGCGATACATTTCCATGGTATCCGCTCTGGCTCCGGGGTCGCCCTGCGAGGCCATCCAGGCATCGAGTTCCTTCGAGAGCCGCGCCAGCGCTTCGGCGTGCTCGGGATTTTCCGTAAGATTCTCGAGCTCAAACGGATCGCGGTCAGTACGGTAAAGCTCTTCCGCAGGGCGATTCATGTAGCGACTCACCAACATGGCAATATGCTCATCGTTCCAGGAACTGAACATCCACTGCCCCCAATAGGCATTGCGGTTTTTCGAAAGACCGTCGTAGCTCATCACATATTTCTGAGTGTAAAGCGCATCGGGTGTCAGGTTGCGGATATAACGATAGGTTCCGTCGGTGACCGTCCGGCTCGGATAGGCCAATCCCTCGGGAATGTTGTTGTGGATGCCGTAGGCAAAGGGTCGGTGTTCCGTTTTCTTTCCCGCCAGCACTGCGGCAAAGCTTGAACCATCCAGACCCTTCGCCTGGCCGCCGCCCAGCTCCATGAATGTCGGAACCACATCCACATATTGCACAATAGCATCCGTCCGTTTTCCGGCCGGCACCCTGCCCGGCCAGCGGGCAATGAGCGCGGTGTGCAATCCCGTGTCCCAGACTGTCCATTTGCAACCGGGGAACTGGGAACCCTGCTCCGAGGAAAACATAACCAGTGTACCATCCGCCTGCCCGCTTTCTTCCAATGCCTGGAGAATCTCGCCGACCTGCCCATCCATATACGTGATCTCCGCAAGATACTTCGCAAAGTCGCGCCGCGTCAGCTCGGTGTCGGCAATGTTCGGCGGGAGCTTGAGTTCATCAACCGGATATTTCGACGCATCGCCCATCACCCACGGAACATGCGGCTCGGTCAGGCACACGAAAAGGCAAAACGGCTTCTCCTTGTTCGCCATGAATTTCGTGATCCCGGAAACATCGTGCGGCTGGGTTGGATTCCGAACACAGTTGGAATCGAATCCCGGCACCACCTTGAAGGGAAAGACCGAATTCGGTTTAACGTGCATCTTACCGGAAATCCCGACGCGATAGCCAAGATCACGCAGATAGTGCGAGATACTTTTCAGTCCCTTCTTGCTGGCGGAATGATTATATGCAGCCCCGTTACGCCACGGAAACAGCCCGGTATAGAGCGCGGAGCGGCTCGGCTGGCAGATCGCCTGGCTGACATAGGCGCGGTTGAATACCAGCCCCTCGCCCGCCAGCTTATCGATGTTCGGCGTCCGGGCATTTTCTCCGCCGTAAACCGGCAGGTCGTTATGGGTGCAATCATCCGCGATGATAAACAAAAAGTTGGGTTTTGCTGATACCGCCAAAGCGGCAGATAAAACCATTACTGATAACACTGTTGTTTTCATTTCACTGTCCCGTTATTTTTCCATCAATAATCCAGATTCCCGACTGGCCGTCAATGCGTGTTCCGGACACCGCGGTGACCGTATTTGATTCCTTCACGAAAAGCGAATTCCACATGCTTGCCGCAGCGCCTGCCATGGAAAACGGCTTGGAGCCGCTAGTGAAGTCCCTCGCCTGTTCATTACCCAGATAGACCACCATCTGCTGGACACCTTCCGCGTTTTCCAGTTGTGATGAAAGGACGGTGATGCCCGTCGGCATCTGAACCAGATAGGGCGCGCCAAGGTAGGTCATGGGCGGAAGTTCATTCTTGAGCGCATATTCCCTGCGCTTGCTGACGGCATCGATCCTGCCCTCCTTCCATCGCTGTCGGGTGCTCGAAAAAAGAACAACCGGCTTCATGCGTCCGCGTTCGTCGTTCCACCTGCTGTCCTCGATGGCCATGGCAACGGTTTTCCCATCATTTAAAAGGCACGGCACCGACATGCCATCGCGCGCATTGTCGCGCCGTGAAACCGTCCATACCTTAGAAGGCTTCTTGGAAGAGATCATAGAGATTTCCTGCTCGTTGGTTTCGGTGTACGGCTTTTCGTTGGCGAAGAAAACCTGCACCTCGCCATCGGGATATTGAAGCGCAACCGGCTCCCAGCATCCATCATCCTTGGTCAGCCCGGCAGTGAACAACCGTTTCGCCTCTCCCCACGTGCGTCCGCCGTCATCGCTGAGGACAGTCATGATAGAAAAAGGATGCCCTTCCGAGTGAGGCCGTTCGTTGTAGCAAAGCAGTACGCGGCCATCGCGGAGCTGTCGCAGCTCCGGATTGGCGGCAATCCCATGGCGGTAATCCGTCACCAAGACTTCCCCATCCCAGGTGCTTCCGTTGTCTAGGCTACGCTTTACCCGGCTTTGCCCTCCGCGCTGATAGCAGCAGAGCAATTCCCCCGAATGCAGCCGGATGATCCGTGCATAGACGGATTTTTCCGACACCAGGCGCAGCGTCGCTGGATCCCATTCAATCCGATACCGGTCGTGATCCAATGCCACCGCAGTACACTCCAAAAATAATAGTAACAATAATATACGCATCCAATACCTAGCCTTACCCCGAAACCCATAATTATAGAGATAAGCCCCTTCCCTGTCATGTCCCCAAAACCAGCTACAATAAAATGGTGTCAGTACTGAATGGTACCTTTTCTCGGGGCAAAAACGGCGCCTACATAGAAGGAAGTACTTGCAGACGATAGTATTTCGATGACTCAAGAGGCACCACGGCCTGTTCATTGGTTGAAAAACCTTCGTTGGCGCCCACGGACGGAAGCGTTATGTCAGTCCATGATGTTAGATTGGAGCTGACCTGCATCTGCAGTATTGCGTCCGCGGTATAAAGCGGATCGATGTAGCGCAGCACGAGGTTGTTAAACGCCAGGGCATCCGCTCGTTCGTGCGCAACCGAAGGGTCAAGACCCAGAGCATACTTCTCAAAATTTGTAAATTCGTCCGTGGGCTTGTCTTCCCCGGCCTGTACCCCGGCCGGCAGGTTAAAGCGTTCGATCCAGTGGTTATATGCGAGCTTGTTTTCCCTGATCTTTACATTGCGGAACTTGATATCGGCGCCCTCCGCCTGCAGACAGATATACCCGCTTGTTCGTTCGCAGTTGATCCCCTTGTTCACGAAAACGTCATTGATCCACACACTGATGGTACTTCCCTGGTTCGTTGTCACTTCCGTAACGATCCGCACCGAGTGCCAAACACCATGGGTGTTCCCCTCCGGATTGGCGCGTCGAATGATCCGGTGATCCGGTCTATTCTGATCCGGAGCCGTCGGCCAGCCTGGTTCAGCTTCCAGATAAAGCTGCTTGCGAAGCAGGTCGCCTTCGTACCCCTTGCGCAACTGCATCTCGATGGAAGCCGGAAACGCCTCAGCGGAATCAACGAAATCCGGACCGCCCAGAATCCAGATTCCGCTGTTTCCGGTAGAGGGTCCTTTGTCCAATTCCGTGTACATATACTCGAGTGTAAGTTCGTAGCTTCCGTAATCCTGACGAAGCGTATACAGGGCACTTTGACGCTGCCCGTCAGCCGCCGCAAACGCGGAGTCGTCGCTGGTGGAAATTTCCCAGATGTCGTCGCCGATCGTGCTGCCCGAATTATTCTGGATGGACATACCCCACTCGTTGAAGTTGCTCCCGTTAAACAAATCCACCATAACCTCTTCTCTGGTGACCGGGCCCAGCCAGCTGCTTTCTGCAAATCCGAGCGAAGCGTGAAGATCCTGCACCTCCTCGAACGAAAGCGCACGATCCTCCAGAATCACGGTTTTGAGATGGCCCGTGAAATAGGCCCGATCCGTTGCGCTGCCCAGGATATTGCATCCGAAGTTAATGCTGTCGGCCGGCAGGTTTATCGTGACATTCTGCTGCCCGCGGACCGCCCGTCCGTCGACGTAAAGTGTTCTGTTTTCATCCGTGGTGCTGAATGTAACCGTCGCTGCATGCCACTCGTGATCGGCCATGGGATAGTCCTGCCAAATGCAGCCGGTCGATATCGAACCGCCATTGCCGCAGACCAATTCATCCTCCGCGTTCATGAAGATTCCCCAGTCGCCTTCGTCGGCTCCCGGCAGTTCACGCCCCACCAACGCGGCATTGCTCCACCAGTGGCGCAGGTTATTGGGTTGCGGATTGCTGGGTCGGGTCGCCCCGCCCTGACCCAGCGTTGAATCAGCCTTGAAGACAACCGTCGCGGTCCATTCCGCCTGACCGGCGAGAAAGTTGGAACCGGACGGGACTTCCAGCGCATCGTTGCCGTCGAAATATACGCCGTCCGCGTCCTTGGTCGGATCGCCTCCGTTGGCAGCCGGCAACGATGCCGTGGTGCCAAGTTCACCTTGCGATACCCACGTGATGACGGCCCCGTCATCCAGGTCCGATGCTTCCCATCGCTGGATCGCCGCATCCACTGAATACATGATACCCGCAACAGCCAGATAGACCCCGCATTTGCTCAAGTGCATCCGCGTTGCCTCAAAAATAAATGACACCGTAGAGGTGCGGATGAGGAGTCGTTTGACTGCATTAATGGGTACCCTCTAATTCGGGGGTTGTCAAGGTGGGGAGGCAGTCGGGGAACCCGGGTTCCCCGACTGCGGCGGACTCGCCGGTTTTCTTCATTTTTTCGATCTTGCGACGTCGGCGCTGGATGCGATTGCCCAGCTCGAAAGGGTCGAGCGTTTCGTATTCGCGTTGCAGAGCAGCCTCCTGTTGTTCGCCAAGGATGCCGCTGACCTTCAGGCGGTCAAAGGGCGTGGCGGGGGCATCGTATTTCTTTTTGTACCGGCTTTTGACGCGAACCTTGCTTTTTAGCTTGAACGAGGGTTTGAAGAAGTTGTTGAGCCGTTCCCAGTCGCGGTAGAGTGCGTTGAGCTCTCTGATCATGGCCGGGTTGTCGAGCCGGTCGTAGCCGAGCAACTCGCGCACGTGCGTCCAGTTCTTTTGTTCGACATGGGCGTTGTCGTTCTTGTGGTACGGTCTGCTGCGTGTAAAACAGACGGGCTGTTTGCGTTGCAGGAAGTAGCGCGTGAGATGGTGGTTGAGGAACTCGCTGCCGTTGTCGCAGTCGAAGCCCAGGATGGCGAAGGGCAGCTTGTTTTCCACGTCGTGGGTTTGGTGCATCACGCCTTCAGCGCCTTTGTTCCAGACCGCGCGGGTTACCGTCCAGGTGCTTATGATGTCCGTATAGGTGATCGACCAGATGAAGTCCCCGCTCATCGATCCGCCACAGTGGGCTACTGTGTCGGCTTCGAGATAGCCGGGCCGGTCGATGTCCTCGGTGGAGGTGCGGAGTGGGATCTGATTCTTGAGCAGCGAGCCGGGCTTGGTACCGGTATTGCGCCTTCGCTGGTACTGCGCTTTGAAGGGTTTGAGCACCCGGTCGATGCTTGCCGGGCTGATTCTCAGTAGCTTTTCACGGCATTCGGTCGATAGCGGTTCGTAATGTTTTTCATAGTGCTTCAGCCAATGTGGCATAGCAGGCTTGAGGCGCTTCCCGCACAGTTGTCCAGAACGAAGCCACAGAGTTTTGAGGGTCTTGCGCAATTCAGCAGAGTCGTACTCGCCTTTGCGGCCGCGTTTGCCCCTGGAGGGCGTAAACGAGTCGTTGAGCAGCTTGGTGGCATGCTTGCGATCATAGCCGCATACCGCGCATACTTCATCGAGCAACCGGGTCTTGTAGGCCTTTTCCGCGCGCCTATAGCGGCGTTTTTGTACCGCGATGTATTCCATTCTGGTTTCGCAACTCATCTCTTTCATCCTCCCTGTATACAGGGTGTGATTTTTTGTGAGTCAACGAATCCTTTCCGCCCGCATCCTATCGGATGCTTCGGTGTCATTTAATTTGAGGCAACTCGCATCTGAATCCTCCTTCTGGAATACCTGGTAACCAGATACTTCATAGTTGTTTAATTGCCGAGCTGACCATATCCCTGAATCTCGTCACGGTCATGTCACCAATTCAGGGGACACTCGTATGATTATATTAAGCGAATCATGATGCGGATGAACAGCGACGAAGCCTCCTCGACCAGTCCCGCCGGAACACGCACACGTTGCTCCTCGTGAGTCGCTGAAATCAACTCACGGCTCACCAGTTCCGGTGTAAACGAGTCCCATTGACCTGCAAGGCTGGTTGCACAAAGGAAGTCGTAATCCAATCCGGCTGCCGCCTGAATCGGCATCATCCACCCTCCCCCCGTTGTACAGCAAACTGGGCAATATCGGGGAAAGATCGGTCAGATTCTCTGCAATCCCATGATGCGGAACGCAAAAGACACCCAAAACCAAACCGATAAACAGCACATAAGATCTTATCATACTATCTCCCGGCACGGGCTTACCGCTGATCGGCTCTTATGAGAACGTCGTCGAATGCCGCTTCACCCGAAACGATGCGCAAACCGCAATAACCGCTTGTATACTCATCGTCCACCGCATCGATGACCAGCTTTCCATCCACGAAAAACTGGATCATCCCGTCACGCACACAGACCTCCAGTGTATATTCTTTTCCAGCCTCAACCGACAGATCAGCCCGCTTGATTTCAATCCATTTTCTGCCGTTCATTTTCCCCAGAATCGCACGGTCGGCTCCGGGCATAATTCCTGCAAAATAGCCTTTCATCGCATCGTAGCCCACGGCGGGATGCTGAACGCGAAAGACCAAGCCGGCATCGCGTTCCCCCTTCACAATTTTCGTTTTTGCGCTGAAGGTGAAGTTGTCCCATACCGCATTTCGGACCATGGCTTTTTCGCCGCAACGATAGTTGTTGGCGGTTCCCCACCCCGGATCGATGCCCAAGTGCAACTGACCATTCCGGACATCGATGAAACGGTTATAGCCGAAATACTGCCAGCTATCCCACAACCCATCGTCAAAAGAATCGGTAAAGGAGGTCCCTTTGACCGGCGGCTTTTCGCCGGATGGCTTTTTCAGCACCGTTCCTTCGGTCGTCGGGATCGGGAACCGGGGAGAGCCGTCCGCGTTCCAATCGAACTTTTCGATACGCACATTGCGCTGCCATCCGCGCTCTTTGGAAATCTTGGAATGATAAACCATCCAATCCTCAGTGCCGTCCGGCGATGATGTAAAGCTGGCATGCCCGACACCGTGTACCGTGTCTGTGCCGGCACAGACCGGCTCGGCTTTCTTCACCCAGTTTTCCGGATTCATCGGGTCCTGCCCCGCCCGAATCGATAGCTGCCCGAGCTTATACGTGTGTTCCCATGAACCGCTGCACGAATAGATGACAAAAATCTGATCTTTGTTACGAAGAATCTGAGCTCCTTCATTCAGCCCTTTTTTATTCGGCGACTCACTTACACGCACCCACACATAGGTATCGTTCGGTGCAATTTTCACGCGATTGGATTTTACCGTCCACGGATTCTCCATCTCGGCAATGAACAGCGACTGGTTATTGTCGTCATGCCCGTCCCAGCCCGACCAGATCAGGTAGAGTTTGCCATTCATTTCCAGGGGGGTGGCGTCGATCGCCCAACGGTTGTTTTTCCCCGTCTCGATTTCATCTCCGGTATAGATTACACCCAGATCCGTATATTCCCCCTGGGCATCCTGCGTTTTACTCTGAAGCACGCCGGTTCGATGATCGATGTTCTTTCCGCTGTCGGCCGCATAGTAGATATACCACCTGCCCTGAAGATAGTGCAGCTCAGGAGCCCAGACCTGCTTCGAGTTCCACCCCTTGTCCGGCGCTTTCCAAACCAGCCTTTTGATGCCTTTATCGGTCAACTTGTCGGATTTCCATATGGCCACCCCCCGGTCGCCTTCCGACTGGCAAAAGTAATAGAGGCCATCGGTATGCCTGTACACAAACGGATCGGCGCCCTCGTAGACGGGATTTGTAAACGAATCAAATCCCCCTGCATTCACCCATCCGAGCATCGAGATATGGCAAAAAATAACCACCGACAAACGACTACACGATTTCTTCATTTACATCTCCTGATCAAAAACATGTTTTTACTTACGCACTGAACGCCTGCCTGTTTCCGGGCCTATCTCGCAACCACCATGCCTCCGTAAATAAGTAAAACCTACTTAAGGCGAAAGAAACGCGCGGCACCCTGATCGTCTGTCGGCTGCAGCCATTGGATGGTGCCGAACTCATTGGTTACCAGCCCATGCGATATCCAGTCGATCAGATTGGTACTGCTCTGCGGTTCGTACACCGATGCGGGCTGGGCATTCCAGTGGATGCGGTTCGGCCCGATCGAAGAGAACGAAAGCCGTGGCGGGTAGGTATATGAGACGGTTGGCCCACCCACTTCTGTGACTTCCAACTTAACCTCGTCGTAATATATATACCCCTCGTGCGCAGCCGTATCAAAAATCAGATAGCGCGCCGAGGAGGAACCGTTGAAACGGAAGGAACCGGAATCGACGGAAGCGCCGTTCACAAAGATTTCGTAGCTTGAGGCATAGTCGGTGGTATTGCTGTTGAAGTCCTGTACGACGATCTTCAAATCCAACGGCGTTCCGATAGCGTAACCGCTCGCAATCATCGTGTTGACATCGCTCCCACCACTGTTCGAACCGGCATTCATCCGCTTGAAGACGCCCAGCCCACCGGCCCCATCGGTTCCGATCTGGATGCCGAGATCAATCTCTTGAATGGCGAGACCGGACGCATCCGCCAAACTCAGCGACATCCGTTGGGCATAGGTCGCGCCGACCACATCGACGTCCATCTGCACGGAGAGTTCATAGGTGTTGCCGGCCAGCCAGGAGCCGAAATCGAAGCCGGTACTGCCGTTGGCTGAAAACTCGAACCGGGCATTGGCATTATCAGGAATGGCTGAAAGCCGGTTGCCGGTAATACTGAAATCCGTGGCCGGACGGCTACCGGTGTTGTACCAATACCCCGTCAGGTTGGTTGCGGCCATGCCGCTGACGCGCGATGCAAACTCATAGTTTACACCGTCATTGGCACCGAACCCGGGGTTGGGCGCGTTGCCGCCGGTCACCGTGTAGTCGTCGTAGATGACCACGCCGGGCGAAACCGCGGCATTCGTGACCGACACCGGCTCGCCGATTTCCCCCAGCACGACTTCATGGTACCAGGCTGTGAGTTGCGCCTGCATATCAGAGATTTCGGACTGCAGTCCGGCATCGCCGATCAGGTTGTTCGATTCCTCCTTATCTACTGATAAATCATAAAACTGTGCGTTCGAGCCATCGGGATTGATCAGCAACTTATAGTTCCCGTTGCGCATTGCCAGCTTAGGAGAGGTGGTTGGCGCGCCCGAAACAGAGGCATATTCCCAAAACAGCGGCTTTTGCCGCGCACGGGTAGAGCCGGCGAACACATCACTCATATCCTCCCCGGCAAACGGAGCATTCGGCAATTCAATCCGGGAAAGAGCCGCATAGGTCGGCAACAGGTCGAGTGTTGAAACCGCCGTGGAATCATTCACGATTCCCGCAGGAACCAGCCCGGGACAGCGGATGAAGAACGGTTCGCGGAAACCGCCTTCCCACAAACTGCCCTTACCGCCGCGCAAGCCGCCGTTGCGGTTCAGAATCGCATTAACGGCATCATCCGGGGCTCCATTGTCTCCCACAACCACAACAAGCGTATTGCCCCCTGCTCCCAGATCATCAATCGCCTGCACCAGACGCCCGATCTCCTTATCCAGTTCATTCAACTCCGAAAGGAAAAGCTGCGCGGTGGTATTGCCGGTAATATGATCGAAGTCGCTCTCCTTTCCGGGATCGGTGTTATAGGGCGAGTGGGTGTCGTTATACGGCACATGCACATAAAAGTTTTTGTTCGACTCAACAGCCCGGGCGATGAAGTCGATCGCGGCATCCGTATGCAGGTCGGCACTTTCATGCCACTCCGCCCAGGTGATATCTCCTGGCACATCGGCATTCGCACTGGAGAGTCCATGCCCGATGGGCATCACGCGATCCCCCATACCTTCGAATGCGACAACGGACTCCTGAAACCCGTAGGCCTGCGGAAACGGCGCATGGTTCACATCGCGCCCGCCGCCCATGTGCCATTTCCCGAACTGCCCGGTCATGTAGCCGGCATCGCGGAACAGGCGCGGCGCGGCCACGGTGTAGGGATCCAGCCAGTCGTTCATATTCCGGTTATCGTTTTCCGTTTTGCTGCTCAGGAAGCTGTAAATTGCATAACGCTGCGACTCGATCCCCGTCAGCACGCAGACGCGGTTGATGAAGCGGCCTCTATATTTTTCAATATCCTCCGGCCTGGCGTGGAGCGGCCAGTGGGCGGCGTCGTAGGCGGCATACATGAAAAACGGTTTGTCCTGTTTCCGCGCGTCGTCGATGAACCCGACCGCCTGCCGATCCATCTCCTCCGTCGAATAAAAGCTGCCCGGATCGGGGCAGACCCACGGCTTCCCGTCGAGTTCGTAGATGTCGTGCTTGAAATAATCCACCTTGCCCTCGCGCGTCCAGCTGCGGTCGAAGCCGCGCAGATCAGGCATCACCCCCTTTTTGCGATTGCCGACATGCCACTTGCCGAGCTGGCTGGTGTGGTAGCCTGCCGTCCGCAACACTTCGCCGAGGGTCACGCAGGTATCGAGCAGATGGCCGCTATAGGCCGGCGTTCCCCAGTCGCCCGCCATGTGGCCGATGCCCGCCTGATGCGGATGCAGGCCGGTCAGCAGCGAGGCCCGCGTCGGCATGCAGCGCGCCGAGTTGTAGAATTGTGTAAAGCGGATGCCGCGCTTCGCCAGCCCGTCCAGCACCGGCGTCTCCGCATCGCCGCCGAAGCAGCCGATGTCCGACCAGCCCATGTCGTCCGACAGGATCAAAAGGATATTCGGGCGTCCCGCCGATCGGGCCAAGGCCGATGCAGCCCAGCCGCCCGCAAGCCCCATCATGAAATTGCGTCTTTTCATAACTGCATTTATATTCCAACCCGCTGTAAATGTCATATCCCTTGAATTGGCTACAGCACTCATTCTGTCCCTATCATCCCATCGATAATCCAAATGCCCTGCGTCCCTGCGATCCGTCTGCCGGAAACCGCCGTCGGCTACGCCCATGCTGCATCACTCGGCCTGTAGCTGAACGCGGTAGAAGCCTTTTGTTGTTGAAGACGGGAGAGCGGCGTCTGAGGCGAAACCCAACGTATCGGTTTGGTTTGCACCGCCGGACTGGGCAACGCCGGTGCTGAGCATCTGCACGACGTCGAGATCGAACCAATCGACCAGATCTTCCGAATACTGGACAACATAGCGCGCGTTGTTGACCTGAAGGATGCCGCGTGCGGTCATTTCGAGGAACAGGGTTCCCGCCGCGCCCTGCGGGTCAGGCACAATATTCAGGTTCGGCAGCGCGCTGCGCGAGTCGGCCCACGGGTCGGTCATCATCACATATTCGAGAATGTTGGCTATGCCGTCTTTGTCGGGGTCGGCATCGTCGGCGCTGATCGCCGGATTCAGCAGTTCGCCCGGAGTAAAGTGGACGGCCTGCCATTGTTCCAAGGTCTGGAAGACGCGGACGAGCACCGAAGCCTGCTCCGTTAGCGTTGAATTGGTCGTGGTCAGTGTGTAGGCCGTGTCCGCGGTCGGAGCAACCTCCAAGGAACCTACTCCATTGAACATGCGGCGAGAAACATCGCCGATGCCGGAGTCGATCGCGGCACCATCAGCGCCCGGCGCATCCCAGAGCAGGCGGGTCTGTTCGCCGATGATGATGTAGGGGTTCTCCGCCTCGAAGGTGCGCAGCAGCTCCGAAGAAGGCGTCATGGCCTGACCATAACGGGTCACCCACGTATCGGTTTCCGGATCGCCGTAGCGCACGGAGTAGGTGGTGTTGCTGAAGACATGCGGCCGGAAGCGCCGCCCCTGCGCCCGGATGGAATAGACCAGCTCACCACTCGTTTCATCAAGCACTTCCACCACCGGCTCGTTGAACTGGAGATCTTCAATCACCGGCAGGTAGCCGACGGCATCGCGTCCATAGTTGTCGGACTGGCGATGAGTGACCGGCCACCCGTCGAACTGCCCCCTGGCAGGATCGTTGAGGTCGCCGAGGATGCGCCAGCATTCAATGGTGACATCGCGCGTGCGCTTGTTGAAACGCACCACGCCGAAGCCGGACGACTTGCGGTCGAGCATGTCCACATCGCCGGCGGTGTTACCGCCCCAGCGGTCGGGATTGGCGGCGGCCACCATGGTCAGCGGATGGTTATGGCGGCTGCGGTAGCGACCGAGATAGCGCTTGCCGTCATAGGTCGGGCTGGTGGAAAGGAACGCATCGACATAGTCCGGCCAGCCGGGTTGCCAGGACGATTCGATGGCCGGATCCTCTACGGGATCCCACTTGCGCGGATAACCGGCGGCGATGGACGGACAGGAAAAGGAGACGCCGGCATCCTCCCAATCGTCGATGCCGATATGGGCAACGGTCGGCAGATGATTATCGCCGCCGATCATATTGGCAAAGGCCTTGCGGATGCGGGTCACCGACCGAGTCCGGGCTGGAGACGGCCATCCGTTGGCATCCTCGTCGGCGCCCTTCGGCGTATATTCATTGGCTTCGCCTGCGTGGGAATGGCACTGGTCGAAAACGGTCTGATGCAGCGTGGCCTTCATGTCGGCTCCGCTCCAGTCGCGCGCCCAGGCATCGACGAAGGCCAGCTGGCGGTCGCCGAGCTGGATCTTGTCCTCCAGCGGGATCTCACCATCGGAACCGGTGAAGCCGCTCTTGAACTTGCGGTCTTCGAGGATGGCGAAACTGACGCGGCCGTAGAGCAGGTCGGTGAAATAGGCCCCGATCCCCTGCTCGATCGGCGCGGGATCGTATGGGTCGGGCAGATTGGCCGTCTGCGTGCGCTCCATCATATTGACCCATTCGCCGGGCATCAGGTAGCCGCCGTCATTCACCTTGGTGGTGTAGTTCCCGCCGGAGCCGAACAGGTTGGCGCCCCACGCGTCGTGGTCGTCGGGAATGGTGATGGTCGGTCGGTCGCGCATCACATCGCGGAACGCCCAGCCGAAGAAATACCATTTGCGCAGGTAGTCGAGCGTCGCCTTGTCGACAGGACTCGTGACCTTGCCACCGAAGGCATAGTCGTTTTCGTAGAGCTGGTCGCCGGTGAAGAAGAGCATATCCGGGTTGTACTGCGCTACGCGGCTGACAATATCGTGATTCGGAAAGGCGATGCTGGTGTTTCCGGTAAAGACCGCGACGGAGAGTTCGTCTTCATCGACCGGATCGCGCCGGACGGTGCCCGGGAAAAAGTTGGTGGAACCGTCCAGCTCGTACACCACACGGTAGGGCGTGTCCGCCGTGTCGTCCCAGCCCGGCACCTTGAAGAGCGCCACGCGCGCCTCGTCGTCGATCAGTGCCGAGGCCACCTGCGACCAGCCGGAACCGGTATCGATTTCCAATGTGGCGGTGTGGTTGTCGTTCGTGGCGATGGGCGGGAACTGGGCGGTCAGTTTGAGCGTGCCTTTGCTCAGCGTATGCTGCGCCCAGAGGATGGGGCCCCACGATTCGCCGGCGCGCAGATTGGAACCCGAAACCTGCCAATCGTCGAACAGCACCAGTGGCGAGCCATACTGCCCGTCCGAATCGGCTTCGCACATCAACGCCAGGTTGCCGGACATATCGCTCGAGGGGTAACTCTTCTGGACAGAGGCGACGGTGAGGGCTCCGTTCTTCAGCACCAACTCGGCAAGGTGGCTGCCGCCGGATGGCATTAACGAAAATTCCAGCGTGTAGGTCGTTCCCGGTTCCCATTCGGCGGCCACTTGCTGATCGCCGACAAAAAGCGTGCCGTCCGTCCGGAGTCCGGCATCGTAGCCGGAGCCATGGACGATGTTGTGGCGGAAGTCATCGAGTAGCGCGCCGCGAATGGCGAAGCGGAAACCTGCCGCACCGGCAAAGGCCGCATCCACCCGGGCGATCTTCACGCTTGTGTTGAGTGCGCTTGAAGGCTGGAGCTGGTTCGGGAGATAGTGCACCACCCGCCCCGCACCGGCCTTGATGCAGGCATAGGTGCCGTTGATGTTCTGCCAGTCGTAGAGCGGCACGGAAAAATGGTCGGGACTGAGCCACGGCCGAACAACATCGTTTGTTCCGGATGCGCGCGCAAAACAGATGTCGCGTACTGCTTCGACGGCCCCGGCAACGGTTTTGAAGGTGAGCGTGACTGTGAGCGGCACAATGCCACCCGCGGCATAAACATCGATCGTTCCGCTGGTTGCCGTCCCGGTTTGGTTGCTGAAGCTCGCCGGATAGTCGGATGAAAACTCCACACTTCCAAACGCTGTAACTTCGGTGGTTTCCCAACTGATGGTGATCGGCAGCCCTTCGCCGATCTCCATGGCGCCGGCGTTTACGCGCGTGTAGACCGAGGTGGGCGCGACAAAGGATGCGTAGTCGTTCCAATACATTGCGCGAACGATGTTGCACGGCAGCTGCAGCCCGGAGGCCTGGGTGACGTCGAAAACGCCGAAGTCGCCCGATGAGTTGTTGCCGGAAAGGCCGCCCGTGGAACCGTTGTTCGACTTGATACCCACCGACAGCGTCTCGTTGCCCGACCAGTCATCGGCACTCCCCGTCGTGGCAAAGGTATCGGGTACCACGGAGCTTCCGTCGAACACCGCCAGCCCGAGGATACCGGCATGATCCCAGGTGGCCGCCAACGTGTATTCCGTTCCGGCGGAGAGCGCGCCGTAGGTCGACTGCACCGCAACGGCGGGCAGCCCGGTGTCGGCCAACGAATCCTGCACCACGCCATCGCTGCTTCCCTGTTTGGAAATGAAGGTCGGAACACCGTTGACCAGATAGATACCCGATCCATTGGAGGTTCCGCCGATCTCCGCCACCATTACCGTGCCGTTGGAATCGGCCGTCGACGGGATGAAGGTGACGTTGAAGGCAAAGCCGTTTTCCAGCACGGGCTGAGTGATACCCGATGCGCTGCCGCCGGAGCCGCCGTCATCCACCGCCCCGCCGTCATAGGCCGCCAGCGCGGGATCGAGACCGACCAGCAGCACGGGAGGCGTGGTCGGATCGGCGGCGTGCGCCAGGGAGACGACGTGCACGTTATCGATATAGCCCTGGAAGGTTGCCGGATCGTCAGGATCGGCCATCTCGAGGAACAATCCGCAGGCCAGCCCGTCCGCCAGATTGCCGCCGGAGAGATCCTGAGCGGAAGCAATTCCCGCCGCAACCTCCGTCCCCGTTTCCAGGTTGGTGATTGCCCAGGCAAAATCGTAGAAGCCTGGAGCGGTCAGGATGAACGTCCCGCTGAAGTGCTGCCAGATATCCTGCCCGGCATTCGGGGAGGCATGATCCGCTCCGTTGATCTTGATGGTTCCATCGCGGTCGTTGCGCAGGAAAAAGGCATTGGCGTCATCCGCCGAGTTGCGCAGGGCGACGCGGACGCCTTCGTTGGCATTACCGCCGTTGTTGGCGCAGTAGAAGTCGTAGGCGATGGAGAGGCCGTCGATGGGCTGGCTGCCGCCGGCGAAATAGAGGACGCCCTGATTGAAGTTGGCGGTCTGGTCGCCGCCGAACAGCACCTTGGCACTGGTGTTCCCGCTCGCTTCCGGATTGGCCTGAACCGACTGGTCGCCGCCGCCGGCGACGTAGGCACCGCCGATATCGCCGGTGCCCGACATGGCCGGATCGCTGCCGATGGTGTCGGCCTCGAGGTCCGTGTTCAGCACAACGGTTGCGCCACATGTCCACGAAGCCAGCAAAAAGGCCGCCGTCAAGATTCCTGATGCTTTCATGATATTTCCCTTCCTCGTTCCTTGCCTCTCAACTTCCCGCTATCGTGCGGGAGCCACCTCATAGCGGCGGCTCTACTCGGTAAATCCAGCGCTACGAGCTGGCTTCCCGTCGCAAATGACCCAACTATCTTAGCCGGTAGAATTGTTGTGCAGCTTCACCTGCTCCCGTTTCCAGCCATTGGATGGTGCCGAAGTCGTTGGTGACCCGCCCGTGGGAAGTCCAGTCGACGAGGTTGGAGCTTCTTTGCGGCTCGTAGACCGAGCCCGGCCGCGCGTTCCAGTAGATGCGGCCGGGGTCGATGGAGGCGAACGCAAGGCTGGGCGGATAGAACGTTGTGACGCTGCCGCCGTTCACCTGCATTACCTCGAGCTTCACATTGTCGTAGAACACAACGTCCTCGTGGGCGGCGTTGTCGAAGATGAGATACCGTCCCGACATCGAACCGTCGAAGCGGAAGGCGCCGGAATCGACGGACGACCCATTCACGAAGATTTCGTAGGTCGAGGCATAGTCCACGGTGTTGCTGTTGAAGTCCTGCACCACCATTTTGAGGTCGATGGGTGTTCCGATGGGATAGCCGGAAGCAACCATGGCGTTGATGTCGCTCCCGCCGCTGTGCGAACCGGCATCGATGCGCTTGAATACGCCGAGTCCCCCGGCTTCGTCGGTGCCGACCTGGAGGCCGAGATCGACGCTGCCGACCACGAGGCCGGCCGCATCGGCCAGGCTGAGCGACATGCGTTGGGCATAGGTTGAACCGATGGCATCGACATCCATCTGCACGGAGAGCTCGTAGGTGTTGCCGGCCAGCCAAGAGCCGAAATCGAACCCGGTGGCGCCGTCGGCGCTGAACTCGAAGCGGGCGTTGGCGTTGGCGGGGATGACGGACAGGCGGTTGCCCGTGATGGAGAAATCCGTTTCGGGGCGGCTGCCGCCGCCGTAGGCATACCCGACAAGATTACTGGCAGCCATGCCGCTGACACGGGATGCAAATTCATAGTTCACGCCGTCGCCGGCGTCAAAGCCGGGATTGGGCGCGTTGCCGCCCGTCACAGTGTAGTCGTCGGATATGACCACGCCGGGCGAGATCGCGCCGTTGGTGACCGACACCGGCTCGTCAACCTCGCCAAGCACCACTTCGTGGAACCAGGCCGCGAGTTGCGCCTGCATGTTAGAGACGGTTGATTGGAGCCCGGCATCGGCGATCAGGTTGATGGATTCCTCCTTGTCGGTGGCTATGTGGTAGAGCTGTGCATCGGAACCGTCGGGCTCCATCAGGAGCTTGTAGTCGCCGTTGCGCATCGCCAGGGTGGGTGCCCCGTTGTTGATGGCGCCGGAAAAATAGGCGCGCTCCCAGAAGAGCGGGCGCTGGCGGGCACGGGAGGAGCCGGTGAACACATCGCTCATGTCCTCCCCGTCGAACGGCGCATTGGGCAACTCCAATCCGGCGAGCGCGGCATAGGTCGGCAGCAGGTCGAGCGTCGACACCGCCGTGCCGGAGTTGACCCGCCCCGCCGGAACAATCCCGGGGCAGCGGATGAAGAAAGGTTCGCGGATACCGCCCTCCCAAAGATCCCACTTGCCGCCGGTCAGCGAGCCGTTGCGGGAAAGCAGCGGCGTGACGCTGTCGTTCGGCGCACCGTTGTCGCCCACAACCACCACCAGGGTGTTGTCGGCGGCACCGAGGGCATCGAGCGCATCCATGAGGCGGCCGATCTCCTTGTCGAGCTCATGAAGCTCGGAGAGGAACAGCTTGGCGGTGGTGTTGCCGGTGATGTGGTCGAAATCGTTTTCCTTGCCCGGATCGGTGTCGTAGGGCGAGTGGGTGTCGTCGTGCGGGACGTGCACATAGAAGTTGCGGTTGGAAGCGACTGCGCGCGAGATGAAACCGATGGCGGCATCGGTGAACCGATCCGCGCCGATCTCCCACTCGACCCACTCGATGGAGCCCGGCACGTCGGCGTTCTGGCTCGAAAGGTTGTGCGTTGCGCCGTCGTCGAGATAGAGGATGCGGTCGCCCATGCCTTCGAACGACGTGAGCGATTCGTCGAATCCGTAGTCCTGCGGAAACGGCGCATCGTCCACATCGCGCCCGCCGCCCATGTGCCACTTACCGAACATGCCTGTGGCATAGCCCGCGTCGTTGAAAAGGCGCGCGGCACTGACGGTGCCAGCCTGCAGCCAATCGTTCTGTTTCTTATCATCATTCGTACTTTTGTTTGCCAGGAAATCGTGGATGGCAAAACGCTGCGGCATCAGGCCGGTCATGACGCTTACCCGCGAGGGCGAGCAGACCGGCGCGGAGACATAGCCATCGGTGAAGCGGATGCCGGCGGCGGCGATGGCATCGAGGTTCGGGGTGATGACTCCGCCCGCCTTGTTCGTGACGGTGCTGCCATAGCACGACAGGTCGCCCCACCCGATGTCGTCGATGAAAATAAACAGGATGTTCAGGTCGTTCGGCGGGTCGTAGCTGACGGAGGCCACCAGTGTAGACGCCTCGGTCGAAAGCGCGGATTCGAGCCCATTGGACACGCAGGATACGGCATAGCGGTAGAGCGTGAACGGAGCGGCCGTGGTGTCGGTAAAGAAGGGAGCGGTCACGCCGGCCTGCAATGGTGCATCAAAAGTGCCGCCGAGGGTTGTGCGGTAAACGGTGTAGGAATCGACCCCGGGAACGGGCAACCAGTCGACACGGATCTGCGTACCGTTGGTGGCTGCGGCCTGCACCCCTGCGGGCGGCTGCGGAGCGGCCTGCACGGTTTCAAGCGTGACGGAGATATGGTCGACCATGCCCGTGAAGCCGGCGGCGTTGGAGGGATCGGCAAATTCGATGAACAGGCCGGCGCTTTGGCCGTCGGCAAAAACCCCGGCGGCTTGGGAAAGCGAAATGCCGGCGGCCACCTCGGCACCGGTTTCGAGGTTGGTGATCGACCAAGCAAAGTCATAGAGGCCGGGAGCGGCCTGGATGAACGACCCGCTGAAGCGCTGCCAGGTGTCCTGCCCCGCGTTGGGGCTCGGATGATCCGTTCCGTTGATCTTGATGGTGCCGTCGCGGTCGTTGCGGATGAAGAACCCGTTGCTAGAATCGGCGGAATCGCGGAAGCCGATACGCACGCCTTCGTTGGCGTCGCCGTTGGAACCCGCGCAATAGAAGTCGTAGGCGATCCGCAGGCCCTGGACGTTCTGCGCCCCCCCGGCAAACAGCAGGACGCCCTGGTTGAAGTTGGCGGCCTGGTCGCCGCCGGCCAGCACCTGCGCACTTCCGTTTCCGTTCGCTGCCGGGTTCGCCCCGATCCATTGCACGCCACCCCCGGGGGAATAGGTCGCACCGACATCGCTACCCGCCGGGAACGCCGATTCCAACCCGGCTCCTGCCGATGTGGAGGCCACCTGCGCATAGCTCTCGAAATCCGCATGCAGAATGAGCGCCTGCGCACACAGGCTTGACGCCGCGAGCGAAAGAAGAACCGCAAACCACACGACTTTGTTCATATCCGACTTCCCAACCTTAATGGAAAAGGGGCTCGAAAGCCCCTTCTCCGTTTTAAACTGCAGCGGGAGGTTTTACTCCCCGGTCACGCGATAGAACGACTGAGCCTGCGCTGCCGTGGTAGTGACCGACAACGTGCCATCGATCCCGGCGATGTCCGAGACAATATTGCTCCAGCTTCCGAAGACCAGATTATCCTTGACCTGCAGGGCATAGGTGCCGAGTTCTTCAGCCGCCCAAGAGAGCTCGTAGTCGTTCGCGCCGAGCGGGACGATGGCGAGGTCGCCGATGGCCGTGATGGCGGGCAATACAGCAAACGCCCCGACGATGGTGCGGTCACCACTGAAGTCGGGAAGCTGGAAACTGCGGCTGCCTGGCCCGTCGATGTAAGCCTCCAGTGAAACCCACGATTCGATCTGGCCGCTCCCCGGCACCTGGAAGTACGGTAGGTTTCCGGAAATGTTGGTGTATGAACCAACGTTATTGGGAACATCGCCGCCGCCATAATAGAAGTTGGCCTTGTTTCCGCCATAGGTTGCAACATTCGTCACATACGGGGTATTGCTCACGAAGTCCGTGAGATTGGAATATAGCGCCACATCACCATCGGGCGCGCCACCGCCGTCGAATTCAAGGACGGTGTAGAAGCCCTTGGTGGCGGGATCATAGCTCGCACCATGGATGCGTTCCGTGCTGGCACCTTCCGGAGCATAGGTTCCTGTGGCAACCGTGGTCGCCGCGCCTTCGCCCGTCAGGAAATCGGCCACATTACTCCAATGCAGCACGTCGCCTGCGGCATCAATGCCATAGATTTCCCAGTTGGGCAGGTTGGCAAACGCCTGATAATTGCTGTAGGCCGGAATATTCGCCAGCAAGGTGCCGTTGGTCATTACGCCAGCCGCCATGGTGCTCCAGCCATTGGAAGCAATGGAGTTAAATCCATAAACATCGCCGTCGGCCAGTACGAAGAAGAGCTTGCTCCCGGCATCGCTAACGGAACCGGCAACCTCGCCGCTCCCGACACTTTCGTTCCCGATGGTGTCTGTGGCCGTAACGACATAGTAATAGGATTCGCCGACGGTCGGTGCGCCGGTGCTGAAGGCGTTGGTGGTCAGGCCGGATGCAAGGGGGGCTCCAAAAGAGCCGCTGGTCGTGGAACGATAGACCGAGTAGGACGCCAGATCCGGTTCGGCATTGGCATCCCATGTCAGTTCGAACATGGCCATGTTGGTGGCGATGACCAGGTTGGACGGCGCGGCGGGCGGCTGGGTATCGGTCTGGATGGCCACCTCGGGGCTGAAGCCGCTTTCGTTCAGCGAGGCATCAATGCTGGAGACCACATAGTAGTAGGTCTTGCCGGATTCCGTGGTGCCGTCGACATAAGACGTCCCGGAAATGCCGGTCGCCAACGCGGCACCATAGGAACCGCTGTTGGTGGAGCGATAGACGTTGTAGGTGTTCGCAAGGAATCCGCCCGACCAGGACAGCGCAACATCCGTCCCGTTGGTCAGCGATGCGTCCAGCGAAGCCGGAGGGAGCACATCCGTCAGCAGCACCACGGAGACATTGTCCACCATGCCGGTGAAGCCGACCGGGTCGTTCGGATCTGCAATTTCGAGGAACAGACCGGCCGAATAGCCATCGGCAAACGCACCCGGAGCCTGGCTGGCGAGAATGCCGCTCGTAATCTCGACCCCGGTTTCAAGATTGGTGAGCACATAAGTGAAATCGTAGGATCCCACGACACCGGGAGTGCTTTCAACAAATGTTCCAGAGAAATGCTGCCAGGTATCCTGCCCAGCGTTTGGCGTTGGGTCATCTGTGCCGTTTATCTTGCATGTACCGTCGCGGTCGTTGCGGATGAAAAAGCCCGAGGCATCATTGGCCGAGTTGCGAAATGCGACACGCACCCCTTCATTGGCATTACCGTTACTGCCGGCATTGTAGAAGTCGAAGGAAATATTAAGACCGTTCACCGATTGGCTACCGCCGTCGAACAACACTATACCCTGATTGAAGTTGTCGGACTGATCCCCGCCGGCCAGCACCTGGGTACTTGAATTCCCCGTCGTGTCGGGATTCGCCCCCACCCATTGCACGCCTGCTCCCGCCGTGAAGGAATCGCCCGTGTCCCCTGAGGGGAAGGCATCCACCAAACCATCGATGGCCGCTGAGGTGTTGGTTTGAACATAACCCTCGAAGCCCGTTTCCAGCACCGTCGTGGCGCCCTGGGCTGCGATTCCACCTGCAATAAAACAGGCTGCCAACCATTGTTTTTTCTTTTGCATCATCTTCCTTCCTCCGTTTGGTTTTTGGTTTAACATCGTTTGTTGCCTAGATATTGAACCGGCGCCGGATCCACAGCATGGCGCCGCCTGCAAAGGCCACAATGCCCAGCGTTGCCGGCTCCGGAACGGCATCCACCACGATGTTGTCCACATAGCCCTGGTAAAGAATCGGATTGTTCGGATCGGATATTTCAACAAAAAGTCCGCTGACGAGACCGTCGGCCAGATTGGCTCCGGCGTTTTGATCCAACAGGGTCGAGCTCAGGATCTCGCTACCGCTTTCGAGGTTGGTGATGGCATACGCGACGTCATACAACCCATCTGTTCCATCGAGCGTGAAGTTGATGGTGAAATGCTGCCAGACCCCCTCGCCTGCATTTGCAGTCGCATCGTCCGTTCCATTGATTTTAACCAGCCCGTCGCGGTCGTTGCGCAGGAAAAACCCCTGTGCGGCGTCGGCCGAGTTCCTGAGCGCAATGCGGACGCCCTCGTTGGCGTTGCCATCGGTTCCGGCATTGTAGAAGTCATAGCTAATGGTCATGCCATCGAGCAGCATATTTCCGCCGAAGTAAAAGATGCCCTGGCTAAAGTTCACGGTCTGGTCGCCGCCGCCGAGCGCCTGTAAACTGGTATTCCCATTCGCCTCCGGGTTGGCTGCAACCCATTGCTGGCCGCCGTTTCCTGAATCGGCGAAAGAACTCCCGACATCCGAACCTCCGGAAAAAACGGATTCCAGCCCGGTCGTCGGCGTGGTCGTCGCGGTCTGGGCATAGCTTTCAAAGTCCGTGCTCAACACCACATCTGCCTGGCAGGCCAGTACCATCGCACCGGCGACTCCGATTATGATCCATTGTTTTTGAACTCTCGTTTCCATCCTTCATTCTCCTTTTGGTTGCTACCATGGAAGCGCGTTGCACGCTTCCTCGTTCATTGAGGGAAAGAACATATCGCGGAACAGGATTTCCGTCATGTCACCAAAATTAACTACACGATCACAACCTGTGTATTTTCAGTGGATAACGAATGCCGGCAAAGCACGGGAAGCGCATTGCCGTGCGACAAAACGTGTGCGGGTGGTAACTGCGTTGAATCCCGTTATGGAGCAACGGTTCCGCGGATGAAGAGGTGTTGTTTTCCGTCCGTGATTCCGTTGCCGACTTCAAGCTCCACATCTTCGTAGTTGCCATTGCCGGCCACGGGTGTGGCCCCCAGCTCGACCGGGACAAAGGAGACCCAGTCGACCAGGTTGCTCGACCAGTGGACAGGATAGTTCACGCCCAATGCTTCGTGGTCGACCAATCTGCGCTGCTCGAAGGTAAAGCCCGACTCCGAAGCGGCCAGCAGTTGGATAAACTTGATCGGGATGTTGCCAACCATCATATCCGAACCTTTCGCCCATTCAACATAGCTGCTCTCACCATCGTTGTCCGGGTCGGCATCCGGTGCGGCGTCCGCACCGGACAATCCGGCATCGAAGGCGATTTGTGCAAACATTGCGTTGTACATCGGGAATGTGCGGATTGCCAGATGATCGAGATCCACATAGTTAGATGCCCGGCTGCTGAGCCCGATATAGTTGGCATTGTTGTTCTGCCAATTGAACGTCTGCGAGTTCGAATGGACGTCGCCGGGATTGATGTCAACCAACACCCCATCGAGGAAAACCGTCACCTCGACCGCGTCCGAGGTGGAGAATCCATTACATGCAAATCCGGCCGTCAGGGTGCCGACTTCAACACCGACGGGTACGGTGGCCAGCGGAACCCCGTGGCGCCATACGACCACGTTGTTTTCCTTGTTCAGCTCCACGAAGAAATCAGCCGTACCGGTAATCACTCCGTCCTTGCCGCGGAATGAGCCATTGGTTCCGATGTCCTGCCCCGCCGTCGCTTCCGCCTGCGTCAGGCCCACCGCGAAACCGGCGAAGCGGTCGGTGAGCGGGGTGGCGGAATTGATTTCGGCCACGTTGATTTCAACCGAGAAGCCGCCGGCATCCACAATCGACTGGTCGATAAAGTTATGCATCAGCCCGCTTTCACTCATGCCGCTTCCGTTGGCCATGCGCAGCATGGCGGCGGCGACCTGAATGGAATCGGGAAGGCCGGAGCCTTCGAACCCTTCGTAATAGGTTGCCCCCGTTCCCAGCGAGGAGAGCAGGCTCCCCGACATGCCGCCGTCGTCCGAGTCGGCATCGTCGCTGTTGTAGCGCCAGAACGTGTCGTAGAACAGATCGCCCGCGCCGGCCGCCGGCGAAACATCGGGAGGCAGCTCGCCCAGAATAATGGAGGCCGTACCGGAGTAGGTTCCAAGATGATAGAGTGTCTCGCTCGAGGTTAGCCACAACTGGATGGTTTCGCCCTCGTCATCGAATGCATCGCTGAACGCAGCGACAGGCAGATCGACATAGGCCAGCCCGGCCGGAATGGTGATGTCGCCCGGCAACACATCATAGTCTGTACCGTGCAGTGCGGTGCCGAGCGCGTTGTATTCCACATAAAGCGCATCCTGCAGATCGCCCGTCCGCAAGAAGCGGAACACCGCGGGATCCGAGCTGGCTTCCGCGGCAACAGGATCGATCGCCTCGATGGAAACCTCAGCGATATCGTCGTCGGCGATGTACAGGGCGGGATCCTTCTGGCTGTCCTTGATATAGGAGCCGTTGGCCAGCTTGATCTGGATTTTTTCGCGGCCTTCGGTTTCCGCATCATCGATGCCTTGCAGCACGATATCCACCGAGGACTCGCCGGCGGGAATGGTTTGGGCCAATCCCCCCACGACACTGAAATCAACGCCATGCACCGCATCCCCCGTCGAGCTCAGGTTGATGGTCAGCGGTGCCGCCGTGTCGCCAAAGCGTGTGGCACGGATGAGCTCCGTCCCTCCGTTTTCCTGGACGATTCGACCGACCGGTGCAAGGCGAACGCGCGGCAGGGCCGATTCCGCGTCGTCGATCCAAATGGTGCCATGCACGGAACCGACCAGGCTGAGCTGGCGGTTCAGTTCGAAGGCCAGCGTGATATCCTCCGGCCCCTCGGTGGCGGAGTCCGGCAGCCCCGTTACCGTGATGGAAATCGAAGGCACTCCGCTCGGAAGATTATACTGCCCGTCGGTCGGCGGCGGCGTGAGGGTGAAGTCGGCATCAAGAACGGCCTTTCCAATCACCCGAACCGGAATGTTGTGGTTGCCGGTATAGCTCGGATCGCGCCGGATCGTGAAGGTGGCAGTCCCCCCGTCCTCGGCAATGCTCGATGAGGAGGGCACGATTTCCGCCGTGCGCAGTACATGGTCGACCCCCGACACAGCCGCTCCCGAAACGTTGACGGGGTTCGAGCCATTGATGCGGTCGCCCGTATCCCCATAGACGCGGGCAAGCGGGCTGTAGTCGCCGTTGTCCAGGCGGGTGAGCGTATAGATGCCGTTGGTATCCGTGAGGGTTGAGCGATGCCCGGAAATCAGGTTGTTGCCGTCGTCCGTCATGGGTTTGCCGTTATCCACCGGTACGCTGCCGACCGGATTTCCCCATTTGTCGACCACCTGCCCGGTGATGTAATAGTCGGTGGGCGAACCCACGGTAATCAGCAGCTGTGCGGTGACGGTTCCGCCCTTCATGTCGGTGACGGTGCAGATGACCGAACGATAGGAGTCGGCCGACCAACTGAAACTCGCTGCCGGCTGGTTCAGATCCCGGTGCCAGTCGCACCCGTCCTCGTCGAAATACCAGTGGTAGGCCAGTTCATCCCCGTCGGGATCGGAAGCGGAGATGGAAAAGTTTACGGTCTGGCTGGTTCCCGGGGTCGCATCGCTGGCCGTAAAACTTCCAATGACCGGAGGCCGGTTGGACGGATCGAAGCCATGATGCACATGGACATCCATCCAGCTGCGGTCGGCGGCCCGCGCCAGCGGCGTGATAAAGACACCCTCTTCCTGATCCTGGAACGTCCACCCTATCGGAATATTGGCATCCTGCCGTTCATGCTTCGACCAATAGGTGGCATCGATCAACACCGGCTTGATGCCCGACCCGGCCAACGGCTCGTTGAGCACTTCCAGACGGGCGCCGTTTTCATGGGCATGGGCGTTGGGGCTTTTCGCTATGTTTTTATAGTAGGAAACATAGTATTGCTTCCCGTCGCTGCGCACGAATTCGATGGCATAGCGCCTGTCGTGCCGAACGGTCTCTTCGTCGAACGCATGAATCCGGAAAGTGCCTGAATCGCGGAAGGCATAGATTTCGTTGGCATGCAGCCAGTTCCACTTGCGTGCGGCGGCGGCGCAAAAATGGGATTCGTCGAAGTTGGCGTTGCCACCCACGGTGCTCCAATGGCCCATGTGGTCGAAGGGATTGCCGTATTCCTCGTGGGTTCCGAGGTCGATGCTTCCGGCATAGTTATCCTCCGCGCCCTGGTCTTTCAGGAAGCCGGAGTGATGGAAATTCATGTTGTGCCCCAGCTCGTGGTAGGCGGTGCTGTTGCTGGTGGTTTTCAGGCTGAGCGCGGATCCCGGCAGGCTGGCCAGCCCGCCAAAGGTGCCGGGGCCGTTCTGCCAGTAGATCACCTGATGGCCGTAGTCGGAGATATCGTAGCCATAATGCTTTTCGGCCACATCCTTGACCGCGGCGCGCAGGCCGTTCACATCGTAGGTCGAGATGTCCGGCGAATGGCCATAGGTTGCGGCGTGAGCCTGCATATCGATGACCGGCGTGACGGTAACGAGCACCTGGTAGCGGCCCTTCGAGTTTTTCATCAGCAGGTCGTTGACGGTGCGCCACTGGTTATACGCCGCGCTTTCCGACTGGTTGTTATTCCAGCCATCGAACGAGGTGCGCATGTAGAGCAGTTCGCGCCATCCTTCGTTAACATTGTCGGTCGGTCGCGACAGGAATGGCAGGGCGTCCTGCAGCCCACCGGCCGATTCCTCCGGCGCGGCCGCAACCTCCCCCTCGTCTTCCGGAAACTCGGCTCCGGGTATCGCCGCGCAGACGGTGATGTCGTCGAGGCGGTAGCCTTCCAGGGCGATACCTTTGGGATTCCCCATCTCCTCCAGCCTGCCGACCGGGATCGCATATTCCGGTTCGCCCCCCTCGAACTCCACCTCGTAGAACGTGCTGAAATCAAGGTTCGGATCCATGCAGACCGCGCTCGGTTGCCAGTCGGCCCTGCCGGAAACCGGCTCGGCCAGCAGCGCCGCCACTTCAGGCGGAAGCCCGCTGCGCCCGGAAAGAGGGACGAAAAAATCCCACGCTTTTTCCGGGTTCAGCCTGGCCAGCGCATTGAGCGAAACCCGGCGCGCCTTCGCCAGCACGATCCCTTTCGCCGCATCGCGCTCCTCCGAAACGATCCAGTTATTGAATGACTCCAGTGCCTGGAAATCGACGTCCGCCGGATCGGCGGCATAGGCGGCTTTTAGCTGCCGCGTCCAGGGATCCAGCTTCGGCTCCACCGGCACATCGGCTACCGATAAAGCGGCATGGGGTTGCAGCTCGTTTTCGGAAGGCGCTGCGACCGGCCCTGCGGCGGGACTGCCTTTCGAAGATTCCTGCGTGTTCCGCTCTGGGAGCAGAAACGCAATCAGTGCGAGTAATGGAATGGAAACGGCAACGACCGACTTTTTCATGCGTGAAATCCTCTTTAGGTATCCCGGACTGCTTTTCTCAATCCATAAGAAAGTACCATTTAAAGAAAAGTTGTCATGTCGCCGAAACTAACTACAGAGGGGGGCTTGAAAAAAAACCTATTCCAGGCCGACAAACTTGGCCACGGCCTCCGAGCGGGAGTGGACATGGAGCTTTTCGTAGATGCGGCGGAGGTAGGTGTTGACTGTGTAGGGCGAGATGTCGAGCTCGTCGGCGATCTCCTTCGCGAGCCTGCCGCGGGCCAGCAACCGAAGCACCTGCATTTCGCGTTCCGAAAGTTCATTGAGTTCATCCGATTGTCCGGACGCAGGCGCAGGTTGCTGGAACGATTGCACCACCTTGCGGGCAATGTCGCTGTCCATCGGAGAGCCGCCCGCCGCCACTTCGTCCAATGCGGGCAGCAGGTCGTCGACCACGGAGCGTTTCAGGAGATAGCCCACCGCACCGGCAGCCAGCGCCTGGAAGATGTAGTCCGTCTGGTCGTAGACGGTCAGCATCACGAAATCGGTGTCGGGCATTTGGGGCTTCAGCGCCGTTACGCATTCGATGCCGTTTTTGCCGGGCATGTTGATGTCCATAAGGATGATGGACGGGCGGAGCCGCGGGAGTTCCTCCACGGCCTGGGCCGAATCGCCGAAAACACCGATGCATTCATATTTGGACTCGTCCCGAATCAAATCCGCAATCATCTCGCGCGTGGCCTCATGGTCATCCACGATGGCAATCGTAACCGTCTTATCACTCATTTGATGTTCTCCGGAATGGGCATCATAAATTCGGCGGTGGTGCCGCCGCCCTCGTTGCTGCGGATATCGCATTGCCCCTTCATGATATCCATCCGGCGGCGCATGCTTCGCAGCCCGCGCTTGAACCGCTCGCTCTCGAAAGAGTCGAGCCCCTTGCCGTTGTCCGTAATCCTGACCGTCAGCCTGCCGTCGGCGATGGCCGCGCTAAACACCACCTTGCTTGCATCCGAGTGCTTCACGATGTTGTTGACCGCCTCCTTGACCGCCAGGAAGAGGTTGTGCCGGACATGCCCGGGAACGGGGGTAAGCGGCAGTTCGAGCGGCAGGTCGATCTCGGGCCGGATATCGGTGGTGCGGAGATAGCTGGAGACATATTTCGCGAGATAGCCCACCATGTTGTCCACGTTGTCGTTCCCCGGGCTGACCACCCAGACAATCTCGTCGAGCGAAAAGACCAGCTTGCGCACCACCTGATCCATTTCGCCAATGCCGGCCAGGGCGCGCGCCACCCCGTCCGTTGCAGCAGTGCGTTGAACCTTATGGCAGAGCAGTTGCATGCGGGTGAGCTCGGAACCGATTTCGTCGTGGATGTCCATGGCAATGCGGGTGCGCTCCTGCTCCACCGCCTTGGCCTGCTCGGCGAGGATCAGTCTTTTCCGGCTCATCCGTTCGGCAATGCTCAAGGAGATGAACGCCACAATTCCCACCCCGGCGGAATAGCATAGGGTTTTGAACCACCAGGTTTCCCAGTAGTGCGGCTGGATGTTGATATCCAGCCCCAATGGCTCCCGGTTCCAAACCCCGTCGCGGTTGGCCGCGGTGAGTTCGAAACGGTAGCTGCCCGGCGGAAGCCGCTGGAATGTGGCGAACCGCCGGCTTCCCAGATCGATCCATTCCTCGCCGATCCCCTTCATCCGGCAGCGGAACCGCAGGCTGGTCGGGGTGCCATGGCTCAGGGCGGCGAAGTGGATGTCCAGCCGGTTGACCCCGGGCGCCAGCCCCAGTTTTTCCCGGCCCTCGACCGCGATCGGGCTTTCGTTCACCACGGCGTCCGTAACCCGTAGCGGCACGCTGTTGCTCCATAGGCTGATGGCCTCGGGGTAGAAGGTTGCAACCTGGCGATCGGCGGCGAACCAAAAACAGCCTGCGCCTCCCTGGCAGGAGGTGGATAGCCCCGCATCGATATCGATCGGCGCATCGAAGCCATCCTCCTTCCCGAACAGCACGTGGACTTCGATTGTTTCGCCGGTTCCGGCGGCGCGCCGGGCCATCGCCTTATCCACGACGGCTACGCCGTGCTCGCCCACCACCCACAGGCGCCCCGCACCGTCGTCCAGGATATGCGACACGATAAGCTGGCCAAGCGGCACCTCTAAAATGCGGCCATGGCTGAGCACGGCCAGCCCGTTGCCGCATGAGCCGATCCAGAGCGTATCCGCATCCTTGTCGATGCACAGTGCCGTCACATACTCGTTCGGCAACCCGTCCGCCCGGCCATAGTGCGTCAACCGGTCATCCCGCAGCGAGGCCAATCCGCCCTCCTCCATGCCAATCCAGAGGGTTCCATCGGTCGCCTCGGCCATGCAGCGAACCTGAGCGACGTTTCGTTTCGAACCAAACGCCAGATGCCAGCGCCCTCCGGCATTGTTCCATAAGCCCTTGTCGCCTCCCGCCCAGAGCACGCCGTTGCGGTCTTCATGGAGCACCCAGATGCGCTCGCGTGCCTTCTTTGCGGACATCACCTTTTGCAGTTTCCGCCCGTTCGACCGCAAAAGGAAACCCTCGTCGTCGTTGAACCACAGCGCGCCCTCCGAATCCTCAAGGAGCGCACGGCGCACCGTTTCCCCGTGCAGTTCCGGATGGATCCGTCCCAGCCCGTCTTCATCCATGAACCAGATATTGCCCTTGTTTGTACCGATCCATACCCCGCCATCACGCCTCGGTGCAATCGAACGGACGGCCTGAAATTTCCATGCCGTACCTCCCAGACGCTGCTGCCGGAACCCGACCGGGCGGATGAGTTGAAGGCCCGACGTAGTCCCCACCCAAAGCAGGCCCTCGGCATCCTCGGCCAAACAAAGCACCGTACTCGATGCGAGCCCCTCGGCCGCCGTAATCTGCACCGCTTCACCGCCGGAGTGCCGCAGGATGAAGGCCCCGCCGTGGGTCGACCCCGCCGCCAGGTCTCCGTTGGCGAGCTCCAGAAGAACGATGGGCTGCTCCTCGATCACCCAAGGGGTTTCGCCGCGGTCTTCGGCAACCTGCTCGTTCTCGATCCTGACCACCCGCTCCTGCACCACCTCCCAACGAACGACCGGCTTCGGCAGGTCATCCCCGTCGACCGGCTCCGGTTCCTGCAAGGGAACCCCGTTCCGGGCAACCAGCAGGGCGCGCCCTCCAGGTGCCAGCGCCCAGACGCTCCCGGTCTCGTCTTCACGGAACCCGGTCACCGGCCTGCCCGTCCATTCGGCGGGGCAGTCGAGCACCCGGAAGCCTTCCGCCTCCCGGATCGTTACATGCCCGGTGGCATGCCCGAGGAAAAGGTTGCCCGCCCGATCCTCGTGGAGTTTGGACACCCGGTTGTTCGGTAGCATGGGGAACATGCGTTTGTTGAACGGCTCGAATTCAACGCCATCAAAACGCGCCGCCCCGTTGAGTGTTGCAACCCAGACAAAGCCGTTGCGACGCTGAACAACATCCTCCACCCGGTTGAACGGCAAGCCGTCGCCCACCTTCCAGGTTTTGATTACGTAGCGTTGGTCTTCCCAGACTTCGCCGGCGGATAACCGGCCCGGCAGCGCCAGCAGCAAGGAAGCCAACGCAATCCCGCGGATTGCGCATGCGGCCACAGCTTCCTTTACCTGCTTCTTTTTCATGGAACCTCGTTTAAAGCGTTGTTCACGGTATGTATACCGGTCGCAACCGATCCATCAAAGCGCTAAACGGCCCGCCAAACGAAAAAGGCTCCACGGTGATGCGGGGAGCCTTGACGGATCGACCTGGAACAAGGGTTAGAATTTCTGCACCTCGTCCGGGCCGGGCGCGGCGTAGGCCGGATCCTTGGCGCGGATATAAATATCGCCGTCGTCCTGAATCTTTACTTCCAACGGTACGATCGTGGTACCGCGGTGGTTGATGGTCTGGGCGGTCTCGGAAAGATCGCGTTCCTGAATGCCTTCAACTTCCAGAGGCAGGACGTTCGCGTTGTAGAACGCGGTGCACCACCACTTTCCGTCGCGCGTCTGGAACGGTGTGCCATGGCCGAGGAAACGACCGGCAAACTTGCGCGGCCCGTAGGTGCCGTCGATCGAATCCGAGGTGCAATAGTACAGGTTATAGGAACCCTGCCGTCCCATGTCGGTCGACCAGGCCGTGCCGAAATGAACATACTTGTTTCCGATCTTGCGGACGGTTGCACCCTCGTGGCCGATCACTGACTTTTTCTCGCCTTTTGAGTTTACGCGGGAACCGGCCGGATCAATCCGTTTCGGATTGGCGGTGTAGGCCGTGAAATCCTTGTTCAGCGGAGCAACCTCGGTGTTGCCCCAAAGCAGCCAGTAGGTGTCGCCATCCTTGAAGAGCGACGGATCGTGACGCCCTCCCAGGTTTTTACCCATGGGATGCGTCCACGGCCCCTTGATATCCGTACCCGCACTCAATGCCAGATTGGCTTTGCCCTTCGGACAATGCACCAAGGCCCAACGGTTCATCTCTTCGATCCAGTGCACTTCCGGTGCCCAGATGACATTGCCCGGCTTTTTGTGAAAACTGTCTTCGAGCGTGAACGGTGTTCCGAGATATTCCCAGTCGATCAAATCCGGGCTGCGCCAGATCTGCACCACGCTGCCCACGGCGGACTGGTTTCCAAGACCGGGGTTGTAGGGATCGGTTTCCTCGCGCGGATCGTCGGGATTGATGGTGGTTCCGGTCAGATAATACTGGTCGTCGGGCCCCATCACAATGTAGGGATCGCGGATCCAGCCCTCCTTGATGTAGAGCGCCTTATCGTGGCTCTTCAACCCGGCTTCGATCTCCGCCCTCGCCATGGCGGGGCGCACGGGGCCAACCAACGGGCCGTCGTGCAGCAGCATTTGCGCATCCGCCGACCCGGCGGCGGCAAGGGCGCCCAACATAAAACCACACATCATCTTCTTCATGCTTCTCTCCTTGATTGTTCCAATAAGCCCAACACCATAATCATTTCCGGTCGCAACGTCATGTCACCAATTCTAGCTACATGGAGATCTTCCAATCTTCGGGAGCAACAAAACCCTCGCGTCCCTCCTTGTAGGGCGGCACGGCGTTTTGTGGCTGGAGCTTCCGGAACAAAACAAGCTTTGCGAACAACTCTTCCACCGTTTCCGGGTGTTCGGCGGCGACATCCTTCGACTCGTTTGGATCGGATGCGATATGGAACAGCTCGATCTTCTGGGCGCCCACGCGCCCGCCCAGCACGTCCGGGCCATTGACGACCAGTTTCCATTCCCAGGAAATGACGGCATTGCGCTCCTTATCGCTCCCCTGCTGGCCGTGGTAAATATAAAGATCGCGTGCAGGCAGCCGATCCGTTTTGCCCGACAGCAACGGATTCAGATCGATTCCATCGAAGGGTTTCACCGGTTGTTCGACGCCTGCCAACCGCAGCAGAGTTGGCATGACATCGATGAACGCCATGCGCGCCGAAAGCTTGCGGCCGCCCGGATAGTCGGCCGGATAGCGCACGCAGGCCGGAACGCGAACACCGCCTTCGTAGGCCGAAAGCTTGGCGCCGTTCAGCGGGCTGTTGCCGCCCGAGATGCCCCCCTCGGCCCCGTTGTCGCTGAGGAACCAGACGATGGTGTTTTCAGCTTCGCCCGTCGCCTCGATGGTTTCGAGGATTTCCCCAACGGCCTCGTCCATGGCAGAGATCATGGCCAGATAGGTTTGCTTTTTCTTGTCCTTGAAACGCGCGTAGGGCGCGCGGTATTCCTCCGGCACCTGGAACGGCGAGTGCGGCGCGTTGAACGGCACATAGCAAAAATAGGGTGCGTCGCCCTTCGCAGCATCGCGGATGAATTCCGAGGCGTGCCCGCCGATCAGTGTCGTTGCGTACCCCTCCTCCCGGAGGCTTTCGCCATTACGGTGCCAATCGAGTTCGTCATCGCGCTCGTGGGTGAAATAATCGATCGCACCGTTGTAGCAGCCGATGAAATCGGTGAAACCGCGGTTGTTCGGGTGCCATTTTGTCTGCGCATGGCCCAGATGCCACTTGCCGAAGACCCCGCGCTTTTCATAGCCCGCCTCCGCGAGCGCGTCGGCCAGCGTGGTTTCATCCACAGGCAGGCCGAAGTCGCGCCAGGGTGGAATAACGGCACGGGCGCAACCGTAGCGGATCGGATAGCGTCCGGTCAGCAATCCGGCCCGGGTCGGACTGCACATGGGCGAGACGTAGAAGTTGTCCAGTTCAAGTCCCTCCCTGCAGAGGCGGTCGAGGTTCGGAGTCTTCACCCCATCGGGGTTATGCCACCCCACCGAATTCCATCCCAGATCGTCGGCCAGGATCAGCACAATGTTCGGAGCAACTGCCCAAGCTGAAGATGCAACCAGTAGCAGTGCCATGAGCCTTCTCATTTTTCCCCCTTTTTCTTTTTAACCGGCTTTGGATAAACCAGGTCTTCATCCGCCCAGCGCTTCCAGGCGGCCATCATTTGCGAGGCGCGTTCGGGCTGTTCGGTAATAAGGTTGTTGAGTTCGGTTCGATCCTTCGACAGGTCGTACAGCTCCCAGAGATTCTTCTTCACGCCGACATTGGCGGCCACGCCCTTGCCGACGAGCTTCCAGTCGCCGTCCATCATGAAGGCATTGTTTTCATGTTCGGAAAACATCGGAGCGCGCCGCTGGATCGGCTTACCTTCGAAGGCGGGAGCCAACGATACCCCGCGCAATGGATGGATTTTTTTGCCACCGAACTTTTGAGGATAGGTTGCCCCGGTGATTTCCAAAACGGTCGGCATCACATCGATGAGCTGCGCGGGTGATTCATACCACTCATCAACCGGCTTGATGCGTTTTGGCCAGTGCATGAAGAAGGGCGTAGCCGCGCCGCCCTCGTGGGTGTAGTGCTTGTAGAGGCGGAACGGCGTGCTCGAAACATTTGCCCAGGCGGCGCCATAGTTGTTGCCGGTCTCCTGGTTGCGTTTATTAACATCCATGATTTCACCGCGGCCCAGCGGCGGCCCCTCGGCGCAGGCGCCGTTGTCGGAGAGGAACATAATCAAGGTGTTGTCGAGCTGCCCGTTCTTTTCCAGGGTCTGGACGAGTTTGCCGATGTTCCAGTCGACGCGGTCGATCATGGCGGCATAAACCGCCATGCGCATATCCATTTCCTGCTGCTTTTCGGCGTCGAGCGACTCCCAGGCCGGAACCTTCGGATCGCGCGGCGAGAGCTTCCACTCCGGTTTGATCAACCCGAGCTCGATCTGGCGTTTGTAGCGCTGTTCGCGCAGGGCATCCCAGCCCTGCATGTATTTCCCGGCATAGTTGGCAATGTCCTCCTCGTGGGCCTGATGCGGCCAGTGCGGCGCGGTGTAGGCCAGATAGAGAAAGAACGGCCGATCCTGCCCCTGCTTCTCCTCGTTGATAAAGCGGATAGCATAATCCGTGAAAGCGTCGGTCGTGTAGAACGGGCGGTCGGTGGTGCTCTTCTTTTCCGTGTCGGTTTCGTTTCCGAAAGTCATATCGCGTTCATTGAACGGATAGAAAAAGCGCGTGGCACCGGCAATGCAACCGTAGTATTTTTCGAACCCGCGCTGCAACGGCCAGCGATCCTGATCGTTATAGCCGAGGTGCCACTTGCCGGTCATCAGCGTGGCATAGCCCGCCGGCTGCAGCACCTCGGCAATCGTCACGCACTCGCGGTTGAGAAAGCCGCGGTAGTTCGGGAATTCTTCCCCGGCATCGTGTCCCTTGCTGTTCGGCGGATTGGTCATGTGGCCGATGCCGGTGAGGTGCGAGTGCAACCCGGTCATAAGCGACGCGCGCGTCGGGCAGCAGCGCGACCCGTTGTAGAAGCGGGAGAAGCGCACTCCGTTGCCCGCCAGACGATCCATGTTGGGTGTATTGATTTCGCCGCCGTAGCAGCCGATATCGGAATAGCCCATGTCGTCGACCATAATCAACGCGATGTTGGGACGCGGCGCGGCGGCGGCGGAAAGAGCGATCAGCAGGGAGGGCAGCAGAATCTTCATCAGGGGTTCTTCCTTTTCTTTTTGGGACTGGCCTTCTTGCCGGCGCCCATGCGTTCGAGCGCCTTCATTTCAGTGGCCTGCCCTTCGTCGCCGCAATGCGCCATCCAGCGCTCCAGCTCGGTAGCCAGCTCCTTTTTCACTTCGTCATATTCCGGGTTATCGGCCAGGTTGTGCATTTCGAGCGGATCGTTCACAACATCATACAACTCGATAGCCGGCCGGAACGTGTAGCGTTGCACCAGCGCCGCGGCCTTGGGATCGCCGGCGGCGGCCTTGGCCTGCCAGCTCCTGAACTCCTTCGACCGGGTGCAGGCATTCCGGAATTCCATCTCCGGCGTGAAGTTCAGAATATATTTGAAGCGTTCGGAGCGGACGGAACGGATGCCGAAATGGTCGGAACCATTGTTGATGCCCCGCGTCGTCATTTCGCCAAAGACAAATTCCTTATGTTGCTGCTTTCCTCCAAAGACTGAGAGCAGGCTTTTGCCATCCAGCACCCCGGCCGGCGTACCGCCCGCCGCTTCAATAAAGGTCGGAAGAATATCCACATATTCAATCATCGCCTTGTTCACCGAACCGGGCTTGATCCTGCCGGGCCAGCGGGCGAGGAAGGCGGATTGCAGGCCGTTGTCGTAGCACGTCCATTTCGCGAACGGGAACGAACTGCCCTGCTCGCTCACAACAATCACCAAGGTGTTTTCGGCCATTCCGTTTTTTTCAAGCAGCGCCAGAGCTTCGCCCACCTGCGAATCGTAGTAGGTGATCTCCGCCAGGTAGCGCGACATCGCCTCGCGCGTTTCCGGCGTGTCCGCGAAATAGGGCGGAAGCTGGATTTTGGCCGGCGGATAGCGCGAGGCATCGCCCTTGTCCCACGGGGAGTGCGGCTCGTTGGAACAGAGTAGCAGGCAGAAGGGTTCGGACTTGCCTTTGCAGTCGGCCATGAAGGCATCCACCTTGTCGAACTCCGGGTTGTTGACCGTGCCCAGTTTTTCCCATGCAAAGACCGAGCCGGGACTTACGTGGGTCTTGCCGCTCTGCGCCACCCGGTAGCCGAGCGCACCGAGATATTGCACGACGCTCTTCATGTCGGGATCGACATGCGTGTGGTTCGGATAGGCACCGCTCTTGACGGGATATTGGCCGGTATAGATGTTGTGGCGCGTCGGCGAGCACATCGGAGCGGCCTGGAAGGCGCGCGTGAACTTCATGCCCTCCCGGGCCAACTGGTCGATGTTCGGCGTGTACGCCTGGCCGCCGTAGCAACCAATGTCGCGGAACGTGCAATCGTCCGCGATCATGAAAACAAAGTTCGGCTTTTCCGCCGCCCAAACCGAGGCCGCAGCCAGCGCGATAGAAACAAGCGTGATTAGTCTTCTCATAGTTACACCTCATTTAACTGATTTTTTCACCACAGAGATCTCAGAGAACAGCGCTTCAGTGAGATTATTCCTGTGAATCCCTTATTAGCCTTTTTTCTTTTTGTTGCCGTTTTTCTTTGGCTTGTTCCCGCTGCCCATCGCCTTGGTGCGTTTCGCCCAGGCATCCCATTCCCGTTCCAAGGTTGCCACCAACTCCGGGTGCTTCGCGGCGAGGTCTTTCGTTTCGCAGGGGTCGGCGGAAAGGTCGAACAGCTCCCAGTTTTTGTTGGGATAGCGATCGTTGCCCTTGACCATTTTCCACGTGCCCTTCTGGATGGCCCTGGCGCCGAAGTGCTGATAGCACAGCGTGCGCGAGTTGAGCGCATTGCCCGGCCTGAACAGCGGCGCGAGGCTCACGCCTTCCATCGGTTGAACGGATTCGGGATAACGTGCGCCGCTCACATCCACCATCGTGGACATGATATCGACAATATGCGCGGAGTCGCGCACCCAGCGGCCCGGCGCTTCGACGCCCTTTGGCCAGTGCACGATGAAGGGCGTCACAATGCCGCCCTCGTGGCAATAGTGCTTATACATGCGGAACGGCGTGTTGCACAGGTTCGCCCAGGCCGACCCGCCGGAAATGTAGGATCCGGGCCCGCCGATGGTTTCGAGCTCCGCCACCGTGTGCAGTTTGGTGATCCCTGCGCGCGAATGCTTATCGAAGCCGAGCGGCCCCCACTCGTAGCACGCACCGTTGTCGGACAACACCATGATGACCGTGTTTTCGTAGTCGCCCGTCTTTTTAAGCTGCTCAACAATCCGCCCGATACCGTCGTCGACGTGCCTGACCATCGCGGCATAGAGCGCCATGCGGTGCGCAAGATCCTCCCGCAGGTCAGTATCAAGGTCATTCCAGGCCGGATTCGGCTCGCCGGAATAGCCGTTCGCGATCTGGTTGTTCTGTTCAACCGGCACCACCGACCGATCCGTCAGAGCCCACCCTTCGCCCTCGGCCAGCCCGATGCGCTTGAGCTTTTCAAAGCGCTCCGAGCGGAGCACATCCCACCCCTTGCGGTAGGTATCGACGAACGGCTTGACCGATTCGATCGGCGCCTGCAACGGAAAGTGCGGCGACGAGTGCGCGAGATACATGAACCACGGCGTGTCCTTTTTTTCCGCCTGCTTCAAAAACTCCAGCGCATATTCGGTGAACACATCCGTGGCATAGAAATCCTTCACCTTGATTTCCGGCTCCCGCCCTTTCGGCAGCCGCACATATTTTCCCGGCGACCATTGGTCTTGGGAGTGCCCGGCGGGATAGCCATAGAACTCGTCGAACCCGCGGTCGGTCGGAACGTGCCCGACGTGCCATTTGCCCACCGCGTAGGTCTGGTAGCCCGCGCCGCGCATCACTTCGCCCAGCGTGGCGCAGTCTTCGACCAGCGCGCCGCCGAAATTGGGGATGCCCGTCTGGCCCGGATGCAGGCCCGTCATGAGCGAGGCGCGGCTGGGGCAGCAGCGTGCGGAGTTGGTCATGCGCGTAAAGCGCAATCCGTTATTTCCCAGCCGATCGATGTTCGGCGTTGGAATTTCGCCGCCGTAGCAGCCGAGATCGCTGAAGCCGAGATCGTCGAACAGCACGATCATAACGTTTGGCCGTTCGGCGAACGAACCCAACCCCATCAACATACACAGCATCGTTAACCAGTGTTTCATCATGACCTTCTATTTGTTTGAGGGTTGGATTTCATGCGGCGTCGGGCCGCTGAGCGGATAGGGCTGGTGCTCCAGTCGGATCGTATCGCCCTGTTCCTTCATCCAGTCGTCGAGCATGGCCGACATCTTCGCGATCTGCGCCTTATACTCCGGATTGCCGGCAAGGTTGATCTGCTCCTGCGGATCCTTCTCCAGATCGAAAAATTCGATTTCCGGGCGCTGGTAATATTTCTGAATGACGGCCTTCGCTTCAGGATTGTTTTTCGCGGCGGCATCCCACGAATCCCAATAGGCTCCGGCACCGTCCTTGCGATGGATATCGGAATGGTTGGAGTGGTAGCAGTCCGGATGCGTGTTGCGGATATACTTGAAGCGCTCGGTGCGCACGCTGCGCATCGGGTAGACGTTCATTTTCACGTCGCCGGTGTGCGTTGTGAAGATGGCGTCGCGATGCTTTTCCGCCTTTCCCGTCAACACATTTGCGAACGACCGGCCGTCGATATCCGCCGGACTTTCTCCGCCAACGAGTTCCAGCAGGGTCGGGAAGATATCGATCCAGCTCACCATGGCATCCGTGCGCGTTCCGGGCTTCACCTTGCCCGGCCAGCGGACAATCATCGGCACATTGATACCGGCATCGTAGAGGTTCCACTTGCCGAAGGGCCATTGGCCTCCGTGGTCGGCGGTATACATGAAGAGATAGTCGCGGTTTCCGAAATAGGCTTCGGCCAGCTCGTCCACCCGCCGCATTTCGTCGTCCATGCCGGTGACGTCGGTCAGGTAGCGCGCCCAGTGCTCGCGCGTTTCGGGGGTATCGATGAAATGCGCGGGCAGGGTGATCTTTGCCGGATCATAGTCCATCTGCTTCGTCCACGGCACATGCGGACGACGGTCGCCCACCATCAGGCAGAGCGGCTTTTGCGACGTCCGTTGCTTCAGGAATTTTTCGACGTTCTCCGCCAGTCCGGTCTTTTTGGGAAAGTCGTGGTCGAACCCCATCATGGTTGCATAGTTGTTGTGCGCCACTTTGCCGAATGCGACCACCTCATAACCTGCCTGCTTCAGGTGCTTGACCATCACCTGCGTTTCGGGGCGCGGCTTAACGTGGTTGCCTTCCGCCCCGTTGCGCGCCGGCATCAGGCCACTGAGCAACGCCGACCGGCTGGGGCCGCAGGCGGGCGAAGCCACGAACGCATGATCGAAAACCAATCCGTCCTTCGCCAGCGACGCCATCATCGGAGTCCGCACCTCTCCGCCATAGACCTGGCATTCCGCCCGCCCGTGGTCGTCCGCCAAAAAAATCACCATGTTCGGTTTTTCCGCCGCCAATGCGCCCACGCAAAAAACCAAACCCAATGCCATTACCCATCGTTCATTCATTGTTCCACCTTTCGTTATCCAAAAGACGGTATGTTAGCGCAATCCCGGACGAAGATCGTGTCACTTAAACTAGCTACAAGCCCCCGCCGCCGGTGTCACTCACATTGGTGACATGACAACGCCATGCGGATGTGTTTCCCTATTGGCTTTAACTGAAAGGAACAACCATGAAAACTTTATTTACCATAACCAGCGCGGCACTCTGTGCCCACCTGTCGCTGGCCGGCGCTTCCGATTGGAAGCCGGCCGAAAACACCATGCTGACCCCCTGGGGCGAAAAGCTCGACCCCGCCAATGTTTGGCCGGAATATCCGCGCCCGCAAATGGAGCGGGCCGACTGGAAAAACCTGAATGGCTTCTGGAACTATGCCGTGACCGACAAAGCCGCATCCAAGCCGTCGGCCTGGGATGGCGACATCCTCGTTCCTTTCGCACTCGAAGCCCCGCTCTCCGGCGTCGGGCGCAAATTGCAGCCGTCCGAGGCGCTTTGGTATAAGCGAACCTTCAACCATGCCCCGAAAGAGGGAACGCGCCTGCTGCTGCACTTCGAAGCAGTCGACTACAAGACCGAGGTCTGGGTGAACGGCCAGCGGGTCGGATCGAACATTGGCGGCAACCTGCCCTTCAGCTTCGACATCGGCAATGCGGCCCGGGCGGGTTCGAACGAAGTGCTCGTTAAAGTGCTCGATGCCACCGACACGCCCGGCACCTATCAGTTGCGCGGTAAACAGGTTTTCAAAAACGGAGGCATCTGGTACACCCCGGTTTCGGGCATCTGGCAGACCGTCTGGCTCGAGACCGTTCCGGAAAACCATATCCAGTCCGTCAGGATCGACACCAGGGTTACCGGCGACATTGCCATCCAGCCGACCATCGTCGGGAAAGGTTCCATCAAGACCACCGCCTATCTGGATGGCAAGGAGGTTTCCTCCGGCACGGAAAAGCTGAAGGTGGATGCCCCGAAACTCTGGTCGCCGAAATCCCCGGCCCTGTATGACCTGAAGGTTGAGCTGGTCGATGCAAACGGCAATGTACTGGACACCGTTAACTCCTATTTCGGGATTCGCGAATGCGGAAAGCGGCAGGATGCCGACGGCAACTGGCGCTTCACCCTCAACGGCGAAGAGATCTTCCACTACGGCCCGCTCGACCAGGGCTGGTGGCCCGACGGCCTGCTCACGCCCCCCTCCGAAGAGGCCATGCTTTTCGACATGCACTATCTCCAGGAGGCCGGCTTCAACATGATCCGCAAGCACATCAAGGTCGAACCGCGGCGCTACTACTACCACTGCGACCGGATGGGCTTCCTCGTCTGGCAGGATCAGGTTTCCGGCGGAACCCGTGTGGGCGCCCCGAAGAATGCGCCCCCGATAAAAAAGAAGGAAGCCCAGGCAAAATCCGAGTGGCCGGAATGGAAGCGCCTGCACCAGCCCGACTCCCCCATCACCGAACTCGACAAGGCATGGCCCGACTGGGCGCATGAGCAGTGGATGGCCGAACTCAAGGGCATGGTCGATCACCTCCACAATTACCCATCCATCGTAGTCTGGACTCCCTTCAACGAACGTTGGGGCCAGCACCGCACCATGGCCGTCGGCGAATGGATCGCCCAATACGATCCTTCCCGTTCGATCAACATTGCCAGTGGCGGCAACTTTTTCCCCGTAGGCGACATTGCCGACCACCACCAATATCCCCATCCCATGTTCCCGATGGACGACCCGGCATTCAACGGCTACCTGAAAGTGGTCGGCGAGTATGGCGGGCACGGCTGGCCCGTGGATGGCCACATCTGGAAAATCCAGAACCGCAACTGGGGCTATGGCGGACTGCCAAAGACCCTCGATGAATACAAGGCCCGCTTTTCCGAGTCGGCGCGCATCCTCGGCGAGCTGAAGAAACAGGGCGTCTCGGCAGGCGTCTATACCCAGACCACCGACGTCGAAGTCGAGATCAACGGCCTCATGACCTACGATCGCAAAGTGCTCAAGATCCCCGCCGCCGAACTGAAAAAACTTCACAAGGCCAACGGGCTTGCGGAATAATCCGCAGCCCGTACGAAACCCAGGGTTAATCCTGGAAACGTACATGAACCACATATGAGGAACTTGCAAAACCTCTGGTTTTGCCGCTCCTGTTATCAGGTACTGGTTATTGGTTATCAGGACAAGTCATACGCAACCAGTGGTTTAGCCCAATAACCAATGACTTTTAACAAAAAACCGCCTCGCAAACTCGAAGGGTTTTGCAAGAGGCTCAAATGAATGCGGATAAAATCAGATACCCAAACAGGACATCCATAACCCACGGGGAAGGCGGGACAGCTTTCGTATCTTTATGATTATCCGCGTCCATCCGTGTTCATCCGTGGTTCCATGCCCGAGTGAAGGTGAATATCCCGCGGCTTGCTGCGGGGTGTTTTCATTTAATGCGGCATGTCTTTATTGCGTGCCCGTTCGGGGCCGTGCTTAAACCATTTGGGATTCGTCTTTAAGGTCGGCACCCATTTGGCGAGTCGTTTTTTGACCACGGTATATTCGGGATTGTTCGCCAGGTTGGTAAACTCGTCCGGATCTTTGGAATGGTCGTAGAGTTCTTCGGAACCATCGCGATAGACAATGTAGTTCCACTGATCGAGCACAATGGAATAGTCGGGCCCGTAGTGGTCGGTAATCACCGCCGGCACCTTCCAATCCCTGGAAGGATCTTTCAACAGCGGAACAATACTCTGTCCCTCCAGTTCCGGGCGGATCGGCAAGCCGCACAGCTCGGAAAGCGTTGGATAGATGTCGAGAAACGTCGCCGCGCGCTCGCAGCGCGAACCCGGCTTCGTCAGCCCGGGCACCTTATAGATCAGCGGTGAATTGGTGCCTTGGCGCCAAAGCGAAAACTTTTCCCAACGGTGCTTGTGCCCCAGCTGCCAACCATGATCCGTCCATAGGATAATGATCGTGTTGTCGGCGTTCGGGCTGTTTTCCACGGCGTCGATCACGCGCCCGACGCAGTCGTCGGCGAAGGCCATGCAGGCGAGGTAGGCCTGCACCGCCTTTTTCCATTCGCCCATCTCCTTCACACCCTTGAGGAAAAAGTTTGAGCTGAAGTTGCGGTGCGCAATCTTCGGGATATCGTCGAAATCATCTTCCGGCACGTTCGGCAGTTCGATTTCATCGAGCGGGAACATATCGAAATATTCCTGCGGCGCCAGCAGCGGTTCGTGCGGGCGGAAGATGCCGCACGCCGCGAAGAACGGCTTGTCGTGTTTTTGGGCCACATAGTCGGCAATGTAACCCGCCGCATTCCAGTCGCCCGTCTCCTCCTTCGGTTCCGGACACGGCCCCCAGACGCCGAACTTGCCGAGATAGTTGCCGAATCGGCCGTTGTGCCACTTGGCCCAGCCTTCGGCGTTCAGATAGTTTTCGTGGCCTTCGGTGCCGTGCTCGCCCACCCATTGGTCGTTCCATGAAACCGGATCGGAAATCGGGTTGGGCTCCTCCAGCGACTGCCGTTCCTTATGGAAAATCTTTCCGGCGGCCACCGCCTCGTAACCGTGTTCGCGGAAATGCTGCGGAATCGTCACCCATTGTTCGCCGCCGGGGCGCAGGCGGAAATCCCCTTCGTTGCCGAACTGCCCGGTGGTTTCCGGACGGAGCCCGGTCATGATCGCCGTACGCGACGGATTGCAGGCGGGCACAACGCAGTAGGCGTTGGAAAACAGCATCCCCTGCTTCGCCAAACGGTCAATGTTCGGCGTCTGCGCCCTGCCTTCCAGACAACCCACCCAGTTGTTCATATCGTCGATCGCAATCATCACGACGTTCATTGGCTTCTCTGCAGCGATCAATGCGTCGGGATTCAACCACAAAGACACGAAGAACACGAAGGAGCAAACCTGCATCACCTTCGTGTTCTTAGTGCCTTCGTTGTTAACGATCTGTTTAGTTTGTTTTTGCATTAATGTTTACCCATGGCTTTGTTGCGTTCGCGTTCTTCCTCGTGGTTGCGCCAGTCGGGGAATTGCTCCTTCGTCGGCAGCATGGCCGCGAGCCGGGCCTTGACCGCACCGTATTCCGGATGGTTCGCGAGGTTCGTGAATTCGTCCGGATCCTTGGAATGGTCGTATAGCTCCTCGTCACCGTTGTAGTAGCGGATATAGTTCCAATGTTTGTAAACCACCGAACGGTCGGCGCGCTGTGTGTCGGTCACGATTGCCGGATGGTTCCAATCCTTGGAAGGATTCTTCAGCAACGGCACAAGGCTGTTGCCCTCCAACTCGGGACGCTTGGAAAGACCACATAGTTCTACCAGCGTCGGATAGATATCCAGAAACGAAACCGATGCATCCGACGCCTTGCCTTTAAAGGCCATATCGGGGGAAGCAAAGATCAGCGGCGCATTCGAGCCCTGCTTCCAGAGCGAAAATTTTTCCCAGCGGTGCTTGTGCCCCAGTTGCCAGCCGTGATCCGTCCAGAGCACAACAATGGTGTTGTCGGCATAGTCACTTTCTTCCAAGGCTTGGAGAACGTGACCGACGCAATCGTCGGCGAACGCCATGCAGGCCAGATAGGCCTGCACCGCCTTCTTCCATTGCCCCATCGGTCTCACGCCATCGAGGAAGAACGGCGTGCTGAAGTTTTCGTGCGCCACCTCCGGAATGTCGCCGAAATCGTCATCCGGTACGTTCGGCAGTTCGATTTCATCGAGCGGGAAGCGATCGAAGTATTCCTTCGGTGCCAGCAATGGTTCGTGCGGGCGGAAGATGCCGCACGCCGCGAAGAACGGTTTCCGATGATCCTGCTTCAGGTAGTCGGCAATATAGTCCGCCGCCATCCAGTCGCCGGTTTTTTCCTTTGGCTCCGGGCACGGCCCCCAGACACCGAACTTGCCGAGATAGTCGGTAAACTTCCCGCCGTGCCATTTGGCGAACCCATCCTCATTCAGATAGTTGGCATGACCGCCCGTCCCCGTTTTACCCTTGTACTGCGCATCCCACGACTTGGGATCGGACGCCGGCTCAGGATTGTTTCCGCCCCCGCGCGGTTTATGGAAAATCTTACCCGCCGCCACCGCCTCGTAGCCGTTGTTGCGGAAGTGCTGCGGCAATACCACGATGCCGTCGCCGCCCGGGCGCTGCCGGAAATCCCCCTCGTTGCCGAACTGCCCGGTCGTCTCCGGACGCAGCCCCGAAAGCAGCGCCACGCGCGACGGGTTGCAGGCCGGCACCACGCAATAGGCGTTGCTGAACAAACGCCCCTGCCCGGCCAGCCGATCAATATTGGGTGTCGTCGCCTGCCCGCCCATGCAGCCGACCCAGTTGTTCATGTCGTCGATGGCAATCATCAATACATTCATCTTTTCCGCAGAGACACCAGAAACGAGAGCAACTGATACAACGAAAATCAATGACCGCAAAGACGCGAAGATACGAAGATTCACATCCCATTGCGCCTTCGAGTCTTTGCGGTCATCTACATCAGGTGGAATGAGAATTTTCATTTCGACTGCTTGATGGTGTAGGTGGTTTTGACGCCGCCTTTATCAATGACTTCAATGGTGACGGTGCCGGGATTGCGGATGGAACGCTCGCGCGTTTCCTGCCCGTTGATCTTCACCGAGCGCGCTTCGCCTTCATAGTTCCAGCGGACGTTATCGCCCTTGAACGTGAAGGTGTATTCGGTGACCTCCTGCGAAAACTCCGGCACCAGCCGGCCCTTTTTCCCTTTGTTGTGGTGGATTCCGGGATGGACATATTCCTCGCGTTCGACCTCCTTGGCGACGGCTTTCGGAACGAACGTTTTCAAACGGGCCTTCACCTCGGCAAATTCGGGGTTGTTGGCGAGGTTCGTCCACTCCTGCGGATCGTTGTTGTGGTCGTACAGCTCCTCGGGCCCGCCCTGGCGGACAATGTAGCGCCAGCGTTCGGTGCGAAGGCTGTGGTTGCCCGCGCCCATGGTGGTAATCGCCGGGTGCGCCCATTCCGCCACCGGATTCTCCAGCACGGGCACAATGCTTCTGCCGCTCAAGCCGTCCTTCTCCGGCAGGCCGCACAGCTCGACGAGGGTCGGGTAGAGATCAATCAAACCGACGGGGCAAACCGTGCGCCCCGGCGTCATTCCGGGCACCTTGATGAGGAACGGCATGCGGGCGGACTCTTCCCAGAGGGTGAATTTCTTATAGCGCTGTTTTTCGCCGAGGTGCCAGCCATGGTCGCCCCACAGCACCACAATGGTGTTGTCGCGGTAGGGGCTTTTTTCAAGCGCGTCGAGAATCACACCGACGCAGTCGTCGGCATAGGCGCAGTTGGCCAGATAGGCCCAGGCCGCCTCTTCGCGCAGGCCGTTCTCGAGCGCATAGGTGTATTCCTTGCTCGGCGACTGCCCCGGAATATCGGCAAGATCGTCGTCCTTGATCGGTGGCAGCCGGGTCTTATCCAGCTCAAAGCGCGCATAGTATTCGAGTGGAACATTCCACGGCAGGTGCGGGCGGAAAATACCGCACGCCAGAAAAAACGGCTGCGGTGTTTCCTGCTTCGCGGAATCGGTCAACCACTGCGCCGCCCAGAGCGCGTTCTGGTAGTCGGCGGTGGTTTCCTTCGGCTCCATCGTGCCCTTCCATCCAATCGGCACACCGCCGCCCACGGCAAGCTGGTTGGATACCTTCATGTCTTTGTAGGGCGACATGTCGGTCGTCTGCCCGATCGGCACCGGCCGCTTGTCCGTGCGCGGGTCGCTGAAGATATCCCACGACTGCGGGTCGGCCCAGTCGCCCGACGGATGGTGGAAAATCTTGCCGCGCACCATCGAGGTGTAGCCATGGTTGCTGAAATAACGCGGGAGGGTGACGGCATTTTTCAACACGGCGCTGTCGCGCATGAAATCGCCGTTGCCGTACACCCCCGAAACATAGGGGGCGATGCCGCTCATCGTCGCCGCGCGCGAGGGATTGCAGACCGAGGCCGCGCACTGCGCGTTTTCGAACACCATGCCCTGCGCCGCCAGCCGATCCATGTTCGGCGTCTTCGCCTGCGGATGCCCGCCCAGAAAACCGACCCAGTCGTTCAGATCATCCACCGCGATCATCAAAACATTCATCGGCTTTTCCGCAGCGCGAACCACGGACAAAAGAACCACGGATAAACACAGATAGACACCGATTTTTTTATTCATTTTATTGTTCCAATGGTTGGAAACCACCGAGATTGATTTCGCCGCCCTCTTCACGAATCTTCTGGGGGCCAATGCTCGACGTCACATTCGTGAAATCGATGGCACCGCTGTTGCTCGTGTGCAGCACGAGTCGACCTAAATCAACATTCGTCCCCGTTGCCACCGCATTGTTCCGGACATGGAACTCACCGGTGGAGCCATCATCCACCCAGTCCAGCGGACGGGCCAGGCGCACGTCCTGAAGTTGAAGCTTTGCCTCGTTATGAAGATCGAGCGTGGTGCAGGTGACGGTCATATCCTGCATCTTCACGTTACCGGCCCACTGCATGTGCTCGCCGATCACCGCGGGCCCCTTGATGTGCGCGTCGGTTTTCTCGCCCGTAAAATAGGTGCCCCACTGGTAGGCCCAGGGATAAAACTGATCGCCGCGCTTAATCGTCAGGTTGGCGATCTTCAGCGGTTGCTTGAAATCGAAGCCGAGCTGCACATCGCCGGCAATGTTGTGGCCGAGCAGGTGCGGCAGAAAGTTCGGGCAGTCGTTGAGCGTCACGACGCATTCGGGTTTGCCCGGCTCGATGCGGCGGAAAAAGACGAACCATTGGCTGGGCACGAGATGGTTGTTCAGCTCCAGCGAATAGTCGGCGGGTAGGTTGGAGGAATCGTACTTCGCCGAAAAGCGACGGTTGACCGGGAGATCGAGCGCGTATTCCCCGCCCTTCAGGCAGTAGAGCGCAAGGCCCACCACAAACTGGCTGTCCGTCAACACCACATCGGCCTTTCCCGAAACAATCACGCTGTCCGGACTCGGCCCCTGCCGCAAACGCGTTGCACGGAATTTACCAACGGTTTCCTGGCTGAAGGTGATGCCATAGGAATACTGAACCGTCGTATCGACCGCATCCCATTCGCCATCATTCAAATTGAAGATGGTATTCGCGTATACCCCATCATGCACACCGCCGCCGACCGTCGAGTTTCTGGTGATGAGTTTTCCGCCCTTCCAATAGATCTGACGATGCCGGGAATATTCGCCTTTGATTTCCAGAATGCAGTCGTCCAGCTCAAGCTCGCCGCCTTTTTCAAACGTCAGATTGCCGTCAACCACCAGATGTTTATTCACAAACGACTGCTGGTCGGCAATCTTCCAATCGCTGGAAACCGTGACCACCTCCCGCGGTTCCTTGAAAACAATCTTCCCGCCGTTTTCCTTTGTTTTGACTTCCGCCTTCTTTTCAAAATCCCGGAACTCGATCGTTCCGTTGCCTTCGGTTTTCACGATCAGCGAACCCAGATCGACATGGTTGGCCATGATTTTTCCTTCATCCTTGATGATGACCTGGCCATTGCCCTGCTCGCGGCCGAGTACGGCGTGGTCGATCTCCAGCACGCCGGTGCCGTGGACATCCAGCGTGGTGCAGCCCAGGAAAATATCTTTGGAATTATTGCCCGCTACCTGAACTTTTCCACCCCAGAGCATCAGCTCGGCAATTTTTGCAGGGCCGGTGATTTTAGCATCGTTTTCCTTGCCGGAAAAATAGAGCCCGCCATACATGCGCAGGTTGACGGGGCCTTTGCCCTTCATCACTTTCACACTGCCCATCCGAACATCGGACGAAAGATCCGGCGAAAGACTGACCGCGCCGGTCACATTATGACCCAGCAGGCTGAGCATCAGGTTTTCGCAGCGGTCGATGGTGATCTCGCTCTTCGGGTTGTTTGGCCAAATGTTGCGCACGAAGACAAACCAATGCGGCACGGTTACGTTTTTCAGCTCGGCGCGGAACGGCTCGGCCCCGCAGAGCGTGGATTTGTCGAACGTGCGCGTCAGCGCTTCGCCGCACGGCAGATCGAGGTTCACCTTGCCGCCCTGCTCCGTATGGAGGCCAAGCGACAGCGGAAAGGTGCTGTCTTCCAGCACGATGTCGGCGCCGCCGGAAATAATGATCGAGTCCGGATTGGGGCCGGCGTTGAATCGCTTGCCGCGCAGCACGCCGCGGAAGTCGCCGTTCCAATGGAACGTGATGCCATAGGTGTTTTGCACCGTGGTATCGACGCCGTCCCAGCGACCGTCCTTCAGCGCAAAGTTGCTGGCGCGAAGCCGGTTATCCACCTTGATGCCGCCGACCGTGCAGTTGGTGGTGATGAAGGTTCCGCCGTTCCAGCGCATTTCAAACTCGCGGGAAAAGTTGCACATCACCCGCACTTCGGAGTTGGAGAGTTTCCAGACGCCGTTGGTTTCGAGCACAATGTTGCCGTGGATTTCGTAGAGCGTATCGGCGGCCTCGACCGTTTCGCCGATATGCCAATCGCCGAACACCTCGATCTTCCTGCGCCCGTCCACCAACGATTCCTTAAACTCAGGAGCCGCAAACGCGCCAAGAGCCAGACTGAATAAAACTAGAAAGCAATTTCTCATCGGGTTAGTAATGAGCCTCGAGAGACGCAGGGAACTCAAAGAATTGTCCTTTGCGAACTTTGCGTTCTTTTGTGGCCAATCTCCGCTATTTAGGTTCAACGCTGAAGAGTGCACTTCCATGGGCTGGAAGTTCGACCTCAAAATGGCGCTCCGTGCATGCCGGCGTTTCCCCCGACCAAAGTTCGGTAAACTTCGCGCCGCCTTTAAAGCCGATCTCTTCCAGCGTTACCCCAACCACATCAATGTCATCGTTAAGGTTGAACATGGCCAGGTATTTCACACCGTCATCCCCATCGGCCAGCCAGGAAACGCGGCTGACGTTGCGGGCGAGCTGGTGTCCGTTGCGGCTGTTCTGATTAACCGCCAGCACATCCTTGTTGGTCAGCAGCTCCTTGGTGAATTCGTCCATGTGGAGCAGGCAGCCGCCGAACATGAGCGGCGAACGGAAGATGCTCCACATCGTCATGAGCGTGCGTTGCTCCTCCTTGGTAAAGTCGCTCGACCGTTCCTCGCGCATCGGGCCGCACATGGAGAGGCGGCCGATCGGAATCATGTCGGCATCCGGCCAGCTGCCTTCCGGCACGCGGCCGCTCCAGGCGTTGCAAAGGTCGAACTGCGCCTTAAGCTTCCACCACTCGTCCCAGAAATCCATCGAGATGCGCCACATGTTGGCGTGGGCGGAAAGGTGCGCGGCATGGTGGACGGGCGCGGGGCCCGGCGAGAGACTCAGCACCATCGGGCGGCCGCATTGGTCGATCGCCGTGCGGATGGCCTCGACCTCTGCGGCGTGGTACGGGCCGGGATAATCGACGAGAATGTCGTCGGCCTTGATGAAATCGACGTCCCACGAGGCATAGAGTTCGAAGAGCGAATGGTAGTATTCCTGTGCGCCGGGCTTCGCCATATCGACCCCGCCCATCTGGTTGAGCCAGGTGCACTGGCTGTTGGGATCGACGATGTCGGCGGCGGTTTCGACGGCACCTTTGATCGGCGCATTTTGGGCAACGGCCTGGTGCGGGATGCCGCGCATGATATGGATGCCGAACTTCAGCCCCTTGGCATGCACATAGTCGGCCAGCGGCTTGAAGCCCGCACCGTTTGCGGCAGAGGGAAAACGAGCAGGATGCGGGAAGAGACGGCTATATTCATCCATCTCCAGTGCCGGGGAATCGCCATCAACGTTCGGATTGGCGACCGGGCCCGGATCGGGATGCGACCAGCAGAAATCGACGACCGCGTATTGCCAGCCGCATTCCTTAAGGTTGTCGGCCATCCAGTCGACGTTGGCCTTGAATTGTTCTTCAGTGACGGAAGACCCGTAGCAGTCGAAACTGTTCCACCCCATTGGAGGCGTCTTCGTGAGTTCGTGATGTTTATATTCCATGTTTCTTCTCCTATCGAAAGTGACGAGTGATTCGTGACTCGTGAATTTCAGTTTCCGATTTAAAATTTCAGGTTTCAGCCCACCATCCCATCATCCGAGTCGTCGCGCTGGGCGGCATCGAGATCGCGGAACATTTCCTTCATGTTTTTGAGCGCGCCCGTAACGAGCCAGACGGCGCCGACAAGGACATAGGCAAAATTGATGTATGTGCTGATCTGGAAATATTTGGCCCACACGCCGTCCGGGATGCCGATCAGCCATTGGCATAGGCAGCCGATGACGAAAACGAAGAACCAGAAGATGCCCCAGCCGGTGAGGATGAAAAAGACCAGCTTGTCGCCAAAGGTGAATTCCCGGGTGATATTGAAGAGTTGATACCAAACGTTCTCGAACTTTTCGTGTTCGGCTTCCCCTTTTTCGGAGGCGTAGTCGCCGCGATGCAACAGTTGATCGAGGTTGAATTCCGGCACCTTGGCCACCAGCGAATCGATCCAGGAAACAGCGATGAAGATGACGGCGAGAATGAGGTAGATCCAGAAGCCCATGTTCCAGCCGTCGCCTTGGAAGATGCCGTCGATTTTCTTGAGCGATTCAACGATGAAACGGTGGTAGCCGGGTTGTTTGAATTCGAAGCCTCCGCCCGAGGCCTCGGCCACGAGCAGGTCGTCGGGATCGAGGATGGAAATGGTTCCGGCTCCGGCCTTGACGGTCTGCGCATCGATCTCGGCCTTGGCGGCGCCGCCGCGGGAGGTCAGGCGCGCTTCAAGCGGAACGTCGACCACCTCGTAGGCTTCGGCACCGAAGCGCCACACGAGCGAACCACCGGTCGCCTCGCCGGGGGCGATGGTGTAGGAGCGGCTCTTGAAATAGAGCGTGTGCTCGTTCCATTTTCCGGAGCCGAAGGTGTCGCCGAGGTTGGGGATGCTGGCGTTGCGGACGAGGTCGAACGCGCCGAACGTGAGCAACAGACCGATGATGGCCGTAATCCATGCGGCGCGCATGGTGCCGCGCTTCCAGTAGAGGGCGGCGAGGAAGGGAATGTATAGGCAGCCCGCCACGCTCGCCCACACCAGCGCGAAGAACATCTGCATGTCCTGCTTTTGGTTGAATACGATGCTGAGGCCGAAATAGAGAACGGCGACGGCCACGATGGAGATGCGCAGCAACCGCATGTGCGCCTTCGGCCCCAGGGTCTTTTTCCGGAGCGGCAGCACCACGTCCTGTGCAAACATGCCGCCGAACTGGAGCAGGTAGGAATTGTTGGTGGAGATGAAGGTGGCCAGCGCCAGCGCGGCGAAAAGCCCTTTCACGCCGATCGGCAAAAAGTTGGCGAGCAGCACGGGCACGCGGATCTGGCGCATCACCTGATCCTCCTGCCCGGCCAGGGCGCCCGTCACGCTTTGCTGGAGGTCGGCGTATTCGGGCAGGTGCAGCAAGGCGTAGGCGAAGATCGGGACGATGAAGAGCGTGCTGTAGATGATGTGGTTGCGGACGTTGGAAAGTACGATCGACATGCGGCTCTCGTGCGGCGTCTTGGCCGAGGCGGTCGCCGCCTGGTTCCAGCCGCCCGCGGGCCAGATGAAGATCATGTAAAACGCGAGGATGAAATAAAACTTCGGGCTGTAGAGATAGGTGCCGCCCATCTTGAAGGGATTAACCTTCGAGGCATTCTCGGGCGCCGCCGCCAACCCCTCGGTCAGCGCCGACCAGTCCAGCTTGAACAGGAGCAGCCCGAAGATCAAAGCGAAAACAATCATGGTGAACATGGCCTGCATCGAGTCGGTGACGATGACGGTGATCTGCCCGCCGATAAAGGTGAAGGCCAGCGCGAGGAAGAGCAGCATCGATACGATCAGGTAGAAGGTCGGCACATCGAATCCGAAGAGCGGAACAAATTCCGGCAGACCGAGATAGTTCACGAAAAAGCGCGTCGCGACCGTCGGGAAAATACTGAGCCCGAACAGCTGCGTGGCGAAAACAACAATGCCCGTGAAGATGCGGTAGCCTTTGCCGTAGCGCATTTCGAACAGCTGCGCCTGCGTCAGCACGCGCGTTGCGCGCCAACGGTAGACCACCCAGCCCGAAAGCGACACGGCCAGCCCGATCGGGATCGTCATCGTCATCCACCAGATGCCACCGAACCCGGCTTCATAGTAGGTCTGGAATTCCTGCACCACCTGCATCAGGCCGAGCATGCTCATGGCGTGCGCCGAGGTGAGCAGGTAGCGGTTGGCGCAGCGCCCCGCCGCCATAAAGTCGGCCACGCCGCGCATATAGGTGCGGGTGAAGAGCGCCGCTCCAGTCAGCAGCCCGAGAAATACCACGATCAACGTCCAGTCTATCCAATGCAAGTTCATAAGGTTCCGTATCCGGTTCGATGGTTTGAAGCTAGCCCGTCTGCGCGATTCCCGCCATCCACTGTTGCGATTAATTTTATAGATTTTGCGCAACCACTGTGGCACGGTGAAAACCCTACCAAGGAGAGGTCATGTCGAAAACCAAATTCAAGATTGCGCTGATGATCGAAACCTCCGGCAGCTACGGCCGCGGTGTCCTGCGCGGCATTGCGCGCTATTCGCACCTGCACGGCCCGTGGTCGTTCCACGTGCTTGCGGGCCACACCAGCCAGAGCCTGCCCGACATCCATAGCTGGAAAGCCGACGGCATCATCGGCCGCATGAACACGCCGCAAATCCTAAAAGCCGTGGCGGAAAGCGGACTGCCCGCCATCGGCCTCGACATTCCGTTCGACCAGACCGGACACGTGGGCGGCGAAAGCAGGATCAGCGAAATCCATCCCGACCCCGACGCCACGGCCGACCTGGCGGTCAACCATCTGATCGAGCGCGGCTTCAAGCAATTTGCCTTCGTGGGCGAGGGCGAGCGCGTCTGGTCGATGCGGCGCAAGCTGGCCTTTTCAAAGCGCATCGCCGAGGAAGGCCTCCCCTGCTACATCTATCCCGTCCCGAAAGCCAAGGGCGGAAAACCTTCGTGGGACAAGGAAGCGTCGTTTATGGAAACCTGGCTGAAGGAACTTCCGAAACCGATCGCGCTGATGGCCAGCAACGACGAACGCGGCCGCGAGGTGCTCGATGCCGCCATGGTGGCGGGCATCGCCGTGCCCGACGACCTCGCAATCATCGGTGTCGACAACGACGACATCCTGTGCGAGCTGTGCGACCCGCCGCTCTCCAGCGTGGACTTCAATACAATCAAGGCCGGCTACGAGGCGGCCGAACTGATGGAAAAGCTGATTTCGGGGAAGATTAAAAAGCCCCGGACGATTCTTTCCGAACCGCTCACCGTGGTGACGCGCCGCTCCACCGATGTGTATGCCATGGAAGACCGCAAGGTGGCCCAGGCGATCGGCTTCATCCGCGACAACGCCGCCGAACCGATCCGCGTACCCGATGTGCTCAAGGCCGTACCGATCTCCCGGCGCGCACTGGAACTGCGGTTCAAGCAGGTGATGAAACACTCGATCAACGACGAAATCCTGCTCGCCCACCTGCAACGGGCCAAGGAGCTGCTGCAGTCCACCACCCTGCCCGTGGAGGAAATCGCCTACCTCGCCGGATTCAGCTCCAACAGCTACATGGGCGATGTCTTCAAGAAACGCCTCGGCACCACCCCCGCCCGCTACCGCAAGAGTGTGCAACGATAGATTCTACGGACTATTTTCGATGATGAGACGGATGAAGGTTTGGCTTTCCCCGGCCGGGATGGTGTTGGTGATGATGTCGAAGGTGCCGCCGGTCACGTTGGTGCCGACCACGGAATACCCCGCGTTTGTCCAGACATTGGAAACGAGGTTGGTGCTGGTTTCGAGGTAATAGACGAGGTCGGGATCGTTGGCCCGCTTCACGTAGATATAGTCGAACCCGCTGCCGGCATTTCCAAAGATGGGAAGAATCCCGAGGTTCAGCGCGTTGGTCGGATTTCCGCCGAGGCCGTATTCATAGAGGTTGCTCAGGCCATCGTTATCGTCATCGCCCGACTCCTCCTCCGCCAGACCGTAGAGGGTCGCCCACATGCCATAGGGGCTTAGGCCCGTCGGAACAACCGCCGCATAGGAAGTACCCACGCGGATTTCATCGATATTCAGATCCGGCAGCGCCCCGTTGCTGTTGAGCTCGAGGGCGGAAAGCGTGGAACCGAGCTCGATGGAATAGCTCGAGATGGCGCTTCCAGGGGTTGGAACTTCCGTCAGGTTCGGATTCTTGAACACATAAACCTGCTCATCGCCGGCTTCGTAAAAATCGATGCGAACCACATACAGGTCGTCCTGGTTCAACGGGTTGTTGTCGAACCCGCCGGCCGTGACCGCATTGTTGTTGAACACCACCGCAAACATTCCGTTGTCGACGGCACCCGATGCACCGGTCTGATGAAAACGGATTTCCAGCGTATCGGCATCAAACGGCAAACCCAGCCACGACTGTTGGCGGTCGGAATCCTCCAGGCTCGCCATGTAGGCCACATAGGCGGTATCGCCGTCGCTGAACGAAACCGGCGAAGACAGCGCAGCGGAGAACGGCCCCTGATCGCCGACCAGCAGTCCGGCGCTGCCTTCCGTCTGCAGGGTAAAGGTTCCATCGGTGTAAGGCGCGGCGAAGGCTTCGTATTTTTTATTTTCATCCGTTCCGTTGGCATCGGCGGAGCTGTCCCAGGGCTGCAGGTTGATCGCCCCGGTCAGGACTCCGATGAAGGAATCGCCCTCGCCCAGCCCGGTGCCGTGGCTGAAGGGTTCGTAGACCAAAAGGTCTCCGGGCGGCGGCGGTTCGGGCGGCGTTCCACCTCCCAGGTCGAAATAATCATCGCCCGGTTCAAACTCGGCCACGACCGTATGATTGGCCGCCACATCCGCAAACGTCACATTCTGCAGACGCCCTTGATCCACGCCATCGACCGTTACGGTTTTGATGCGGTTTCCAGGGTTTGGAATAATGGCGACGGAGCGCGCCATGCCCTCGGGGGTCGGGAGCGCACCGGAAGGCGACAGGGTTCCGCTCCCGATGGCCGTGGCCGTCACCGTATGGATGTTGCCCTCGGTGGTGAAGCTGATGTTCGATGTCGTGTTCGGATCGATATCGAACCAGGTCGAGGCATTGGCGGCGGTGACCAGCTGATTGCCCGCCACGATGTTGATGAATTTAAAGTCGCGGATCATCGCCTTCACCCCGTTGCGCTCAAAGCCGTGGATCGGGTTTTTGACGATGCCGCCGTTGGCGGCGGTGAAGCTCTCGATGATGATATTCCTGAAGGTGAAATCCTTAATTTCGCCCGGATTGCCCGGATCCCAGGCCGTACCGCCGTCGTATTCAATCGTCACGTTGGCCAGCAGACTAAGGTTGTTTTCGCAGTAGATATTTTCAAGAACGTTGGATTCCTGGTTCACGCCCTGGTTGAGCACGGAGCCGATAACGCCGCGGTTACGGTTATAGGAATGCCACTCGGGATTGATGAAATAGAGATTGGTGTAGGTGGTATAACCCGTGCCGAGATTATTCCAGCCCAGCTGGCCGAACGCGCCGTTGCGCATCGGCCAGATCACGCTGTTCTGTCCGGTGTGCAGATCGCGGGCATAATCGAGGTCGTCGCTCGTTTTAAGAAAGACCGCATCAATCAGCGAACCGCCGCCGGGGCGCAGGCCGTCGTGGTTGGAGGCCCAGCCGATGACCTTGACGTTGCGATAGGTGTTGCGCTTGGCGCTCGGCCAGGTGTGGTGTGTCGGGTTCTCCACAATCACACCTTCATACCGTCCGTCATCACTGCCCATAAATTCCATGAAGCCGTCCTTGGTTCCGGACTCATCGCGGATGGCGTGCCACCATAAATGCTGCCCGGTAAAAATGCCGCGGCCATAGATGCGCAGGTCGTCCTTTCCGTTGGCGTGGATTGCGCCCTTGATGAACGCACCACCCGCCGCATAAACCTCCTGCCCATGCTTGCCGATCGGCATCGACGACATGCGCGGGTTGGCCGGATAACGCGCCTGCAGGTCGTGCACCCCCGGCGGGAAATAGATCAGATCGGCCGATGCAAGCGCCGCCTCCGAAACGGAGGGTGAATAGACCACCACCCCGGCGGCGTTGGTGTTCGGCACATCGGTCTCCGGCGCATCGCCGAACAGCATCAGACCGTTTTTAATATCCTTCCCGCCGCTGCCATCGTCATCCTGGTTATCAGCGCTCACAAAATTGACGCTGATGTATTCCGTGCGGTCGTCGACATTGCTCAGCTTGAAGCGAACCGTTCGACCATCGAAAAAGTAGGGGTTGATGCCATAGGCTTTCGGCTGAATCTCCACGCGCGGCGCGGTGGTGCCATAGAGCTTGGTGACTTCCACATCGATCTCGCCGGTGAAGGCATACTGCACAAACGACATCGAGCGGTTATCGAGCACACCGGTCACGCCGTCGCCATCCTCACCGGGTGTCAGGTTCGGTTCGGAATAGTGGGTATACATGGTATTGGTCACCCCGCCCTGCCACATCCGCACCTGATACAACGAGGAAATCGGCGCCGCCGACGGCCAGGGATAGTCGACAATGGCCGCCGATGCGGCCAGCCCGCCAAACACAACTAAGAAAACCAATGCACGTCTTTTCATGTTTCGAATATGCCTCTGGAAAAGCAGACCTTCCAGCCATGCGAGCGAAAAAGTTTCCCGTTTTTGCGCAGGATCGGGAAAAGAATGCGCGATCAAGGCTTAACAAAACCCAGCCGCTTCCCTTTTATGACGGGATGCAGAAAAAATTGTTCATTCTAGCCGTTTGCTTTGTTACCGCGATCCTTCCGTGCATCGGAAAGCCCAAGGTTTGGATCATCAGCGACATGACCGATAAGACCCTGCCGGGAGGCAACAAGGAAGGCACCATTAACGATCCGGACGACATCTCCGCCATGGCGGGTTATCTGCTGATGGCGAACGAGTTTGAAACGCTGGGCATCGTGGTGGGCAGCACCCATCGCAAAGAACATGCAACCACGCCCAACCAGGCCCAATGGGCAAACACATATTTCGGACAGGCGTACGCCAAGGATTTGCCGGGACTGAAAACCCTCGGCGATTATCCCGCCCGCATTCCATTCATCCAATCCTCCATCAAAGAGAGTGCCGAACGGTTCAACCCCAACCGGGAATATGATTCACTCAAACCCTATCCCTCCATCGCCGCACTGTTCCAGGCTTTGGAAAAAGAAGACGGCACCGTAAACGTGCTTTGCTGGGGATCGCTCACCGAACCGGCCATCCTCGTCAACCATTGCCTGAACCATGGTCGCGACGACCTGCTGAAGAAAACCCGCTTCATCGCCCACTGGACGAACTCCTCCCTGCACCAGGGCACGCCCGAGCACCCTGAACACGTTGCCAACTGCCGCGAAGACGCCAAGGCCTGCGCCTACCTCAAGGCCATGGCTAAGGTAGGCCTCGTCGACTACCGCGAATGCGGTGCCATCGGCCAGCACGGCATCGTCAGCGGCGCGCCTAAAGGAAAAGCCTACTACGATCAGTTCCACACCAGCGCCCTCGGCACTATTTTTGTGGAAGGCAAGTTTGTCTTCAATGGCGTCGACCACTCCGACTCCGCCACCTATTGGACACTGCTCGGCGACTGGGGCGTAAAGCTCGACGATATTACCTCAACCGGCACAAACGATCCGGAAACCGAACGCGCCAACGAAGCAAAATTCAAAGCCCGCTCACACGACATCCATAACGAGCTGCTCCGCCGCTCCAACGCGGCGGGCATAGCCCATTCTCCCGCCCTGCACGATTGACGAGTCCCCGCGGCATCCCTAGCATCCGAATTCTAAAATACATTCGAAAGGGTTGCTGCCATGAAAATGTATAAGCCGGTTTTCACCGGGTGTCTGATTCCATCGCTGCTGCTCGCGAAGGCTGCGAAAGCAAACCCATCGCCCGCCCCTGGGAAAACTAAGGCCTGCTCCCTATGGAGCCTCGCCAAGGGCCTGGCGCAAAAACCGGGCGGGTTCTGTGGTGTCAGCGGGAACGCGCAGGGTACGGGTGCCGTCGCCATGGTCGATATGGGTCGCGGCATCGACCGCGCCGGGCGTGCGGGAATCCCAGATGACAGCGGACGTCCCGCCCAGGAGATTCGTTCGGGCTTCCACCTGATAGAAGATCGAGTTGCGCGAATCGCGGTAGCGGAATTCATAGTAGAGCGCGTTGCCGGATGTTCCAAGGGCTGGAAGCAGCCCGGCCAGGCCGGTGTCCGGCGTTAAAGGATCCGTTCCCAGACTGAACTCGTGAATATTGGCGAGGCCGTCGCGGTCGGGATCGGCGGCATTCGCCATGGTTCCGGCATCCTGGCCATGGCCGGAGCTGCCGAACCGGAAGTTGGTCAGATCGCCTTCACGCTCATTCGGATAGGTTCCTTCGGCCAGAGCGATATTCAGCAGTGCGATCATCTCCGCTTTCACCGAACCAAACGCATTGGAGTCCGCCAGGTTGATGAACTCCTCCGGGTCGTTATCCAGATCGTAGAGTTCGGTCTGATGATTATCGTCGTTGTACCGAATCAGTTTAAAGCGCTCCATGCGCACCATGTTGTGCGCAACACTGCCATAGGTGGTATGCGTGGGAATATTCCAGGTGGAGCGCGGATTTTCGAGCAGCGGGGTCAGGTCGTGACCGGTAATGCGGGCGTCCGGCAGCGGAAGGCCGGCCATGGCGGCGACCGTCGGATAAAGGTCGACCAGATTGACCGCGCGGAAGCAGCGAAGGCCGTGGCTCTGCGGATTGCGCGGATCCTTGATGAGCAACAACTGGTTTGCCGCATCGTCCCAGAGCGAAAATTTGCTCTGCTTTAGTTTTTCGCCCAGGTGATACCCATGATCGCTCCAGAGGATCACCATCGTGTTGTCCGCAAACGGACTGTTTTCAAGTCCGTCCAACAGGCGGCCGACAGCCCGGTCGGCCAGGGCACAACTGGCAAAGTAGTGTTGAAGCATGTCTTTCCAGATTGCGAGATCGCCATCCGCCCCCGCCAATGCAATGCCGTGATCGAGAATTTTCACAAACTCATCGGAACCATCCAGCCCACTCCAGTTGAGCCCCTGCCCCGGCAGGTCGTCGCCATCGGCGGCGAACTCGTTGTACATTGCCCGGGTAACCGTCATTTCATTGGTCGGAAACAGATCGATCAGATCCTTTGTTGCATAATACGGCGTGTGCGGGCGAAAGATCCCGCAGGCGAGAAAAAAGGGTTGGTTGGTGGATACCAAGAAAACATCACTTCCGTTCACCATGGTTCCCTGTTCCATTACCCGAGCCATAAAATCGGCTTTGGCATAATCGTTCAGCTGGGAATATACCGCATCGCTTCCCCCCTCCTGGCCCCACTCAAAGCGACTGTCCGGAACAGCCCCGAAAAAGCTCGGCACTTTTGCGCCGGCTCCCCCGCCGACATTGCTCCACGTTGACCAGGAGCGCGGATAGTCCGAATCGGCCCGATCACTGCCGGAGTGAAAAATCTTGCCGGTCTCCGCCGTGTACCAGCCGTTGTTCTTCAACAGTTCCGGCAGGGTGATGGCATCGGCCATCGGCTGTTCGCCACCGTACGACCAATCGCGGAAATAGATGCCCCCTTCATTTCCGGCCATGCCATGAACATGGGGCCGGATTCCGGTCATGAGCGAGGCGCGCGACGGGTTGCACGCCGGAACCGCACACTGGGAATTGAGAAAGGCAACCCCCTCGCCGGCCAGCCGATCCATATTCGGCGTCATGCGTGCAACCACCTTCGAGCGCAGCACGGGATCCGGATAGATCCGATGCAACAGATGCCCCGGCTGGCTCTCATGATACGCGGTGATGGTCTTCATGTCGTCGATCGCAATAAACAGAACATTCATCGGCCGCTCGCCGACCACCACGCCCACCTGCCCCGTAACAGAACCTCCGCTATTCGTCGCGATGAGTTGATATTCTGTCGCCACCATCGGCATAACATTGGAACTTCCAGACCCTGGAACACGTCCAAGCTCTGGAAGTATCGAGACCCAATCCGCATCGGACACCTCCCAGCTGATGGTGCTCGTTCCGCCGGTCGGAATATAAACCGGGGAAGCGGAAAAACTTCCAATGGTTGGAAGCGGATCGGAGGGTGTTCCGGATGTGACATCAAATGAAAGGGCGGCAAACTGGTACTTGCTGACGGTTCCACCGTTGAGCTGAATTCCCCCGGCCACATCCAGTGTCGACGTTTCGAACGCTTCCCGCCCGGTTCCGGAAAACCGCACACCCACCGAACCGGTGCCGGAATCCGTGATGGAACCGTCGGCCGTATCGAGGTCGGGATCGAGCGCGACTTCCGTGACGCTCAGCGAGGAACCAGCCGGCGCGGGGTCGAGGTTGAATGAAAACTGCATGGTTTCGCCTGGGTCGATGTGGTTGTTGGCCACGCCCATCAGGCCGATGCTGGTCTGGCGGCCATTGTTGTTGGCGATGAACAGGGTCACCGTATAGGGGATTGACGGTGCGGAGGAAACCGAGCCCGATACGACTGCGGCCGCGTTGCTGATTCCAATGCTTGAAATCGAATTGAGCGATGCACTGCCGTCGGTGGCGATATCGATCCGCACCGTCGTGTCGCCCACGTTGACCGCCGGGCCGGTGGCGGCATCGAAATCCACGGTGACCGCCCCCTCCGCCAGGAGCGCGGCGGCAACCAGCAGCATTAAAAACAGTTTGGCCATAACCGTCCTCTTATAAATGAAACCACCCGCCCCCGAAAGGGCGGGCTTCGTACGGATGATGATTGAGTTTAGTTTTCGATCTTCACGCGGATGAATTTTTTCGCGTCCGTGGTCGGGACGGCGTTGGTGACATAGTCATAGACACCGCCGGTCACATTGGTTCCAACCGGTGTAGTGTATCCCAGATCTTCAAAGTCGCCAATATTCAGCATATCCTTCGTGACAACCGTGTAGACCAGATCCGCATCATCGTTGCGCTGTGCGTGGATGTAAACCAACCCGCCATCCGAAACGAGCTCGGTCTCGGTGTCGTCGATTCCGTTGGTCGGGTTGCCGTTGAGCGCATATTCGGCCAGGTTGAGGACGCCATCGAGGTCATAGTCGGCGGTCTCGTCGCCAAGGGGAACATTCCAGCCATTCGCCCAGATTTCGAAACCGGGAAGCGGAGTGCCAACGGTCACGCGGAAGAAGGATTCTTCCAGACCGTTAAGCTTGTTCGTCTGTGTACCCACCCATTCGAAGACCGTGCCATCGGCCACCGTGTTGGTGAGGATGCCGGCACTGGACTCTACCCACGAAATGAGTTCGAGTGTCGCCAGGTCGACCGGAACGGCATTCGAGGAAATGGCCTGATCGCCGGTATTGATACCACGATCGGCGAGTTCAGTTGTTCCTCGTTCGTAAACCCCCTGCAGCGTCATGGTTACCGTCTCGTTGGAAGTAATGTGATTATCGCCAACACCGAGATGCCCGCCCGTTTCACGGACATTGGAAAGTTGCAACGCCACATCGTAGAGCGTGTTGGAATCGGCCGAGTCCGCCATCTGGAAGACGAAGGTCTTGGCGCCGCCAATGCCGTTGGCGCCGTCATTGTTGAGATCGATGTAGCCCGCCGAAGGAAGGGAACCCCAAACGATGTCGCCGGTGCGCCAGTTCACCGGAACAACCGCGGAGGCCTCCGTGCCCTGGGCTCCTTCGTTGCCCACCAGGTCTGTGGCGGAAACGGTATAGAAAAACTCGGCCGTTTCTGTCACATCCGTATCGAGATAGGTGCTCTCCATCACGTTGGATGCGAGGGCCGAAAACGGGCCTCCAAAAGTGACCGAGCGATATACCGTATAACTCGCCAGATCCGATTCCAGGTTGTCGTTCCAATCCAGGGTGATGGAATAGTGGTTGTTTGCAACGGCACTTAAACCGGCTGGTGCGGCGGGAGGGGTTGTGTCGCCGGAGGAGACCGGCGTTGCGGAGGCTTCGGGGCTGTAGACGGATTCCCCCCCGTTCACTGAAGTGATCACATAATAGTAGGTTGTGTTATTCGTTACCGTGCCATCCGTATACCCGTTGGTGGCGACCCCGGTTGCGATCGACGCATAGTTGGTTCCGGATTCCGTTGAGCGGTAAACGGTGTAGGAAGCCGCGGACTGGGCCGGTGCCCAATCGAGTTCAACTTCGGCATCGCCACCGGTTGCATTGACCGTGAACGGGGGAAGCAAGGACGCATCCATGGGTACAACGTCTGTATAGGTGGTGCCGATGCGGATTTCGTCGAACACGACATCCGTTCCGGGTACGGGGGATGTATTCGCTCCCGGGGCATGCATTTGGAGGGAACTCAAGGTAGTCCCGAGTTCCGTCTCATGCGTTAAGCGCCAACTGGTTGGTTCCGCCGAGAGGCTCGGCGCCACCGTCATCTGGATGGTTTCGTTCGTTGCGGAATTAAACTGGATTTTAACAACCACGAAATGACCTTCCCCCGAAGCAAGATCCTCTGCGCTCGAAACGGTTTCAGCAGTGCGTGACCGCAATGACCACAACGCGTTGTCGGCCGTGCCATGATGAATCAAGGCATCCAGCTGCTGCCCGTCGAAGTCGAACCGAAGCTCATCGGCCTGCTTGTCTGCATGCTTCATGACCATGAAGCTGGCATACATCACATCGCCGTCCCCAAAAACCAAAGGCGAAGGAATGGAAGCAACGATGTCCTTTTGGTTTCCGTTCATATAGGCGGAAAGCAGACCACTGCCGACCGCCAGCTGGTTGGTACCATCGTTGTACGGGGCCACAAAGTTGAATGCATTGCCATAGGCCTCGAATCGCTTATCCGCATCCAGGCCGGCTGATCCAGCGCTCCATGGGCCCAGGTTGATGGTTCCGGTGGTGTTGCCGACGAACGTGCTGCCATCTCCACCGGTTAGCGCCTCGAACGGTTCATACACGAGAGGTGCTGCGTGGGCTCCAAGTGCCAAGGCAACTAAACCTGCTGAAATGGCAATGGTGATTCTTTTTTTTAATCCTGCCTTCATATGATCTCCTCCTGAGATTAGGGGTGAATGGTTTCTCTTCCAGCCGAAGCCTTCTTCGACTGTCCGCACACTACAAGCGCCCCCCTGCCCCTGTCATTGCAACATCACGCAAATGTTTCCAGATATTACGCAACCGACAATAACACTGCATTCCATTGACCCACGAATTCGAAAGGCGTTAACCCTGAAGACAGGAAGCACCACAACGCATCGGCTCGAACTTGGCGGACTTCGTGTCGCGTGGTTGATATCCTTGAGCGGATGATGCGAGCTGCCATGTGAAAGCAACAGGATATCCCAACCAGCTGAATTCACGCATTTATTTACAGATATTGCGCATCCTCACGGCATGAAACTTCAAAGGAAGAAACCTGAAAGGGCTTTACTGACCCGGAACCACAACCTCGTCCCACCACCGATCCCATGCGGCGGACAACTGCCCGACGCGTTCCGGATGCTGACCGGCAACATCGGTGGTCTCCGTCCGATCCCGGGAAAAATCATATAGCGCCCATGGCTTGTTTTTTTGGCGCACCAGCTTCCAGTCCCCCTGTCGAACCGCGGCGCCGCCCTCGTGCTCAAAAAAGATTTGCCGGTATCCCTCGCGCTCCACTCCCTGGAAAACCGGCAGCAGGCTTTTTCCGCGCGCCGGCGAGAGCTTTTTGCCGTTGAAGGTTTTTGGATATTCGATTCCTGCGGCATCCAGCACCGTGGCCTGCACATCCATCACGTGGCAGAACTGGTCAGTGATGGTTCCGGGCTTTGTTTTCAATCCCTTCGGCCAATGGACGATGAAGGGGGTCTGGCTTCCTCCGTTATAGGATTCCTTTTTCCAGAAGCGCAGCGGCGTGTTGGCGGCATTCGCCCACTCTGCGCCCATACCCGTCCAGGTATCGTCGTTGCCCATCTCCTTTGGCGGAATTTTTCCGGTATAGCGGATGGTGCGCCCATCGGGCGTTTCTCCGGGACGGTCATAACCCGCATTGGTCGGTGTTTCCGGCGACGCCCCGTTGTCGGACAGGAAAACAATGATCGTATTCTCCATTTTACCGGTTTTTTCCAACGCCTTGACCACAGCGCCGAGCCCCTGATCGATGCGGTCGACCATCGCCGCATGCGTCTCGAATTTGGCGGCCAGCAGTTTTTTCTTTTCCGCCGTAAGTCCGTCCCATCCCGACTTGTTGCGCATATCCAGCGGCGGCAACGGATTGATGGCGGGATCGAACAGCTTCATCTTCACCTGCCGTTCATAGCGCGTCTGGCGCAGCGCTTCGTAGCCGTCATCATACATGCCCGCATATTTCGCGCGGTCTTCCTGCCGCGCGTGCAGCGGCCAGTGCGGCGCGGGATGCGCCAGATAGATGAAGAACGGCGCATCGCCCTTCGAAAACTCCTCGATGTATTCCACCGTCTTCTGGTTGAGCGCATCGGTGATGTAATAATCGTCCGGCAGATCGTAGACCGGCTTGAAGCCATCCACCAAAGCGAAGGGGTGGAAAAAGTTTACGATGCCCCAGATGACGCCATAGTGCTTCTCAAAACCGCGCGCAGCCGGGTAGGTTTCCTTGTCGCCGAACCATTCGACACGCGTCTGGTTGTTGAGCACCTTGATATGCTCCGGATTATTGAAACCTTTTCCATCCAGCACCGAAGCCTGCGTGAGGTGCCACTTGCCCGCCATCGCCGTCCGGTAGCCGTTGGCCTTTAAAATTTCGGCCATGGTCGGAACCTCTTTCGAAAGGGAGCGTCCGTTTTTAACCAGGCCGACTTCGTGTGGATATTTGCCCGTCAACAATGATGCACGAGTCGGGCAGCAGCGCGACGCGTTGTAGGCCTGACTGAAGCGCAGTCCGTTGGCCGCAAGTGCATCGAGGTTTGGCGTCTGGATCTCGCCGCCGTAACACCCCAGATCCGAATACCCCAGATCATCCGCCATAATCACCAACACATTCGGCCGGCTGTCAGCACTGGCCAAACTCGCAACAAACATCGCTGCACCAATCACAAGCAATCTGTTCTTCATTAATGCTTCTCTTCTTTCGTCGGTTTCGGCTTACCTGCCGGGCGGGGATAGACGTTGGCCTCATCCGCCCACGTTTTCCAAGCCTTGGACATGCGTTCCACGCGCTCCGGATAGTTCTTCGCCAAATCGTTCAGCTCCGTCCGGTCTTCCGCCAGGTTATAAAGCTCCCACTTCTTCAGGTTGGCTCCATTGTGCTCCGCCACCTTGGTGCCGACCAGCTTCCAGTCGCCCTCCATAACGAAGGCATTGCCGATGTGTTCCGAAAAAATCGGTTCCGCGCGTTCCAATGGCAGGAAGTCAAAAGCCGGGCTGAATGAGATTCCGCCGAGCGGCTTGATTTGGTTGCCGTTAAACGCCTTCGGATATTCCGCACCGGCCATTTCCAGGAGCGTTGGCATAACATCGATAATGTGCGCAGGTGAATCATACCAATCGGCTTGCGGCGTGATGCGCTTTGGCCAGCTCAGCAGAAACGGCGTCGCCGCCCCGCCCTCGTGCGTGAAGGTTTTATATTTCCGGAACGGGGTATTGATGGCATTTGCCCAGGCCTCGCCGATGCTGTTGGCCGTGGACTGGTTGCGCTTTTCGGGAGGATCGATTGCGCCGCGTCCGAGCATGCCGCCCTCGTGGCATCCGCCGTTGTCGGACAGGAACATAATCATGGTATTTTCCAGCTGACCGGATTTTTCCAGGGATTGGATAAGCTTGCCGATATTCTGATCCACCCGATCAATCATCGCGGCATAGACCGCCATGCGCAGATCCATTTCCTTCTGTTTGGTTGGGTCGAGTGAATCCCAGGCGGGAATGCTTTCATCCGACGGAGAGAGTTTCCAGTCTTTGGAAATCAGCCCCAGCGCCAGCTGTTTGGCATAGCGTTGTTCGCGGAGTTTTTCCCAGCCGATCATATAGTTGCCGCGATATTTTTCGACCTCCTCCTCGTGCGCCTGCACGGGCCAGTGCGGCGCGGTGTAGGCGAGGTAGAGAAAGAACGGGCGTCCCGCTCCCGCCTGCTCTTCCTGGATGAAACGAATCGCATGGTCGGTGAAGGCATCGGTGGTGTAGTAGGGCCGATCGGTCGTGCTCTTCAACTCCGGATCCGGTTCGTTCATGAAGGTGATGCCGCGCTCGCCCTGCGGATGGAAAAAGCGGGTCGCCCCCGAGATGCAGCCATAATATTTTTCGAAGCCGCGCTGCAGGGGCCAGCGCTCAGGCTCGTTATAACCCAGATGCCACTTACCGGTCATGAGCGTGGCATAGCCTGCGGGCTTCAGTGCCTCGGCAATGGTTACACATTCGCGGTTCAGATAGCCCCGATAGCCCGGGGAATCTTCGCCATAATCCTGATTGTGCTGGTTCGGCGAATTGGTCATGCGGCCGATGCCGGTTGCGGCGGCGGGAAGCCCGGTCATCAATGTGGCACGCGTCGGGCAGCAGCGGGAGTTGTTATAGAACCGAGAAAATTTCACGCCGTTTTTCGCCAGCGCATCGATGTTCGGCGTATCGATCTCGCCGCCATAGCAGCCGATGTCCGAAAAACCCATGTCGTCGACCATGATTAAAACGATGTTCGGCCGTTGTTCAGCACATGCAAAGGCCGCGATGAGTCCACCGCATAAAATAGCGTTCAATCGCTTCATTTCCCCTCCGGCCTCCACCACCTGGCCTTGCCCTTCCAAGCTGCGGGCGGGCCTGTTTTTGAAAGTTCCTCAACCACCCGTTGGTCGTCTTCCGAAGGTTGGAATCGCGGATCTTTGGAGCGGATGATCAAATCGTCTTCCGTCTCCTCAATTTCGACCGGCACCAGCCAGAGGCTCCAGTTCTGCATGCCCTCGGTGAAGAATTCGTGGTCGAAGGCGGTGCTCCACCAGCGGCCTTCATGATCCTGGAACAGGTTGCCATGCCCCGCATTCTTCAGCGCCATGCGGCGCTTGCCATAGGGGCCGTAGAGATTTTTGGAAACCGTATAGTAGAGATCGTACGTATCGGTTGGTTCATAGCCGTAGCGGCCGGAAGCGATATGCAGATATTTATCGCCGATCTTCAGCATCAGGATTCCCTCGTATCCGAGCGGGTGGTTCCCCTTGTGCTTCAGCTTGGTCTTTTCCTCGGCCAGCCCGCTCATGTCCGGTTTCATCTTTGCAATGAAGTCCGCCTGGTAGCAGTAGTAGACCTCGCCGTTTTCTTCGTAAAGATGCGAATCAATGTTGTGCGGCCCATCCATCAGCGGCAACGCATCATAGGGCCCCTCGATCCTGCCCGTCGTACTTTTGAGGAGCGAGTGTCCGCCTGTATTTGCGCTGAGCGGAACCCACCACGTTCCGTTCATGCAATGGATCTCCGGTGCCCAGATGGTGCGCTCACGCATCGGCCCCGTGCGCTTCAGCGGAACGTCAAAAAACCAATCGTCTTTTCCGTCGCGCTCCAGCTCCCAGACAAAGCCCAGGTCTTTCCACTCTGCGAGATCCCTGCTCTTCCAGATTTTTATCCCGGCGGTTTCGCCCCACGAGGTTCCGGCGGTGGTGCCCGTCATGTAGAAGAAACCGTCCGGCCCCTTCAGCACAAACGGATCGCGCACCTTTTCGTTCAACGCCTGGAATGCTTCGTTGTGCGCCTTGACCTTTTCCAGCTTTTGTTCCGAGGTCAGCACGCCTGCATCAGCCATATGGAAGCCACAAAAGAGCGCACAAACCGCAAAGATTGAAATCCTGTTCATACCGGTATCCCGCCAAAGCTTAATCGATCTTCCGTGACAATCCCTCTTCGGTGACTTCCACGAGCTTGATGGTGCCATCGTCATTAAACTCCAGCCATTCGGCACGGATCCGGCGGCGGCTGGTCTCGCTCTCCTTCGGCGCCCACTCGTGGTAGAAGATGATCCACTTGCCGTTATGCTCAATGATGGAATGGTGGTTGTTGGCACCATAAGGCTTCATGATCTCGCCGCGGTAGGTGAACGGCCCCTTGGGATTATCGCCGGTGTAGTAGATCAGATGGTTCCACTTTTTCGCATAGGTAAAATAGTAGACCCCGTTGCGCTTGAAGACATAGGTCGCCTCATATTTATCCGGCACCTCGCCAATCTCGAGTCTGATATCCTGCTGGTCTTTGAAACTGACCATGTCCGGGTTCAGCTCACGCACCTTGTTCTGGGCATAGAGATAGGAACGGCCATCGTCGTCGTTGAAGATACACGGGTCGTGCCAGCGGATCAGCATCTTGCCAAGCGCTTCCTTGTAGGGCCCTTCCGGCTTGTCCGCAATCGCCACGCCGACCCCGCCGGGGTGTTCCTTCCCGTTGTTGAAATAGTAGTAGAAATAATACTTTCCATTTTTGAAGGTGATGTCCGGAGCCCAGGCGTTGTTGATGCCCCACCCCGACATTTCCGTATCGAAAATCTTCCCGTGGTTCGTCCAGTTCACCAGGTCGGAAGATGACCAGCATTCCCAGAACTTCTGGTCGCTCCAGTCCTTGAGGTCATACGTCGGAAAAACAAACACACGCCCGTCCCGCGCCACGACCCCCGACGGATCGGCGCCCCAGAACATCGGATTCTTCGCCTGCGCCTGAAACGCGGCACAACCAATAACCATCAACAACAACGCTTTCTTCATTTCCTTCTTCTCCTCGCAATTAAAACTTCTGTACTTCGTCGGGCCCCGGCGCGGCATAGTGTGGGTCGCGGGTTTCTATCACCACCTCGCCATTCACCGTTTTGATATCCAGCGGAACAATCGTCAGTCCGGCCGGGTTATAGGTATAGGCCGTTCCCGGGGTGGCATGGTCATAGACCTTGTCGCCGGGCTTTACATATTTTCCATTGATGAATGCCGTGCACCACCACTCGCCTTCCAACCCCTGGAAAACCGTGCCGTGTCCGAGGCAGCGGCCCACCCACTTCCGTTCGTCATACGGGCCGGTAATATGATCCGCTGTGCAATAGTAAAGGTTGTAGGTGCCGTGTCGCATCTGATCCGTGCTCCAGGCCGTACCGAACAGCACATACTTATCGCCCACTTTGATAATCTGACACCCCTCATGCCCCAGCTTGCGGTTCGAGGGGCCAATGCTATGTTGCTGCGCAACGAAGCCGCTCATATCGGGCTTGAGCTGCTGAATCTGTGCGCATCCCCAAACCAGCCAGAGCGATCCATCGTCATCCTCGAACAGCGAAGGGTCGTGACGACGGCCCAGTTCAATACCCATCGGTTCAACGAATGGCCCCTTCAACTCCTTGGAATCATTCTGAAACAGATTGGCCATCCCGATGTTGGATGTATGCATACCAATCCAGCGGCCATCCACAAACCAGACTTCCGGTGCCCAGAGGAGATACTTTTTTGCCGCGTGTTTAACATCTGTTTTGGCAATAACCTCCGGAAGCCAGGCCGAATCCTCAACACTCCACGGCACACCAAAATTTTCCCAGCTTTTCAAATCCCTGCTACGCCAGATTTCCAATCCCTGGATTTTCCCCGGAATATGATCCAGCCGCGTGCAGCTCAGGTAAAAAAATCCATCCGCCCCCCGGGTGATGAACGGATCGCGCATCCAGTCGTCCATCAAATGGATCGCCGCATCCCGACTCTTAAATTTTGCAGCGATATTTTCCGGTGTATCAGCAGCAAACGAACCGGTAGCCAAACAGACTGCCATAACCACTATTTTTTTCACTTTATTCTCCTATCCGTCGCGCCCGCCCTGACTAGGGGCAAAGGTTTTTGGCAACTCGGCTTTTAACTTTTCCCGAACAGCTTTGGTCTCGGGGTTGGTCGCCAGATTGGTCAATTCAAAGGGATCTTTTTTCAAATTGTAGAGTTCCTCGGTGCCGTCGGCATAGTGGATGTAGCGCCAGGTTTCGTCGCGCAAGGTTGCCTCGTGCTCGGCATAGCTCGTGATGGCCGGACGGTTCCAACCCTTGGAAGGATCGTGCAGCTGCGCGGCGAAGCTGTCGCCATCGAGCTTGTGTTTCGGTTCGTCCAGCAAGCAGAGTTCCTTGAGCGTGGGATACAGATCGACCAGCGAAATGGTGGCCGAACAGGTCGCCCCGGCATTTTTGTTCTGCGGCATGCGCACCAAAAACGGAACCTGAGCCGAGTTTTCCCAAAGGGTGTATTTTCCAAAATGATGCTTCTCGCCCATATGGAATCCGTTGTCGGAGGAAAAGATGACAATGGTGTTCTCCCCCAGCCCGGCGGCATCGAGTGCCTCGATTATGCGCCCGGTTGTATCGTCCGCAAACGACGTGCAAGCGAGGTAGCCGTGCAGCACCCGGCGCCAGTCGGCTTCGTTCGCAACTCCATGCTTATCCCAGCGCGAACCGTAGACGCGGGAATAGTGGATGCCGCGCGGCGGCACATCGTCCATATCGCCCTCCACATAACCGGGGGGCAGCGTCAGGGATGCCGGATCATAGAGGTCGAAAAAGCGTTTCGGCGCCGTGAAGGGGGTGTGCGGCCGCCACAGGCCGACCATCATCATGAATGGTTTATCGCCCTTGTGCTTTTCCAGAAATCCAATGGCCTGAGCGGCCGACTTCACGTCCGGGAAGTCGGTATCGGGGCCATCCCATTCCTTCACACTGAAAAATTTTCCAGACAGCTGGAACTCTTCTTCCGGGAAGGGGCCGAAGCCCCCGTTCCCTGTCTCAGGCGTACTCCACATCCGTTTATCATGGGCCTTGCTGGAACTGTCGTGCGTGAGCTTGCCGCGCCCGAATGTGGTATAGCCGCTGCGCTTGAACAGCTCCGGGAACGGCTCGCAGTTTTTGATCAGCTCCGACTTTTCCCAGAAGCCGTTGCCGTTGAGATAAACACCGGTCGTATGCGGAAAGAGGCCGGAAAACATCGCCGCGCGCGAAGGCGTGCATACCGGCGCAGCGCAGTGGGCATGCTCGAACGTGATCGACTGATCCTTCAGCTTGTCGAGATACGGCGTTTTGACCTCAACGCCCAAATCGCGCACCGCATAGGAATTCATATCGTCCGCAAAAATAAACAACACATTCGGGCGTTCCGATGCATTCGTCAACGTTGCCAACAACATCAGCCCGGCATAGAAAAAAAGGTTTTGCATCTAATCTCTCCGAATGAGTTTCCATATGAATCAACGAATATGGTGAAGCAGGACGGACAGGACGACCAGTCGGCATGCCGCAATATTTTCCCGTTTTTGCGCAGCCTGTTTTCGAGCAACCACGCTCAGTGCCTATCCGAATGCTTCCGCTCCAGCGCCGCCATCTCCGTTTCGCGGCCTCGGTCGCCCTGTTGTTCCATCCAGTTATCGAGGTGCTTCTTCAGCCGGGCAATGTCCATGTTGTATTCCGGGTTTCCGGCCAGGTTGTGCATTTCAAACGGGTCTTTTTCCATGTCGTAGAGTTCGAATTCCGGGCGTTTCCGATATCTGGAAACCTGCTCCTTCGCAAAGGCATCGCCCGATTGCGCCTTTTTCTCCCACGACTTAAACGGCTTGAAGCCCTTGGTTACCGAATTCCGGAACTCGCCTTCAGGGTTGAGGTTCCAGATCAGACGGAACCGCTTGTCCCGCACCGTGCGGATTCCATAGGCATCCGATCCGGCATGGATACCGCGCGTGGTCTGCATGCCGAAAACATAATCATGGAGTTTATCCGATGTTCCAGCCAGCACCGGAACAAGGCTCTTTCCATCAAAATCATTTGATTCGACATTCCCTCCAGCGAGTTCGATGAATGTCGGTAGAATATCCACATACTGGATCATGGCTTCTGAAACGGACGGTTCAACCTGTTCCAACCATTGGAAAATTCCAGCCGACCGCAGCCCCGAATCATAGCACGTCCATTTGCAATGCGGGAAGTTGGAGCCCTGCTCCGACAGGAAAACCACCAGCGTGTTTTTTTCCAGTCCATGTTTTTCCAATGATTGGAGGCAGTAGCCGAGCTGGCTGTCCATGTAGGTGATCTCGGCATAATATTTCGTCATCGCCTCACGCGTCTCCGGCGTATCGACCATGTAAGGCGGAAGCGCCAGCTTCTTTGCATGGTAAACAGAGGCATCGCCCCGCGTCCACGGCGCGTGGGGCTGGTTCGACTGCACCATCAAACAGAACGGTTTATCACCTCTCGCCCCCAGGTATTCATCAATCTTCCCCAGCTCCAGATCAACACCTTTACCGGTGTCATGATGAACCCCGCCCAGAAAATCGAACGGAAAGTTTTCGGGCGGGGCATGGTGCGTTTTCCCGATGAGCGCGACGTCGTAGCCGAGCGGGCGAAGATAGTGCGGCACACTTTTAACGTGGTCATAAACCCGGCTGTGGTTGGGATGCCCGCCGTTGCGCACCGGATGCAAGCCCGTAAACAAACTCATCCGGGTCGGCGCGCACATCGGCGCGGAATTGTAGCAATGCATGAACCGCATGCCCCGCTGCGCCAACGCATCGATGTTCGGCGTCTTTACATCGCGGTTCCCATAGCACCCGAAATCATGCCACGAGCAATCGTCCGCCAGGAACAACAGAAAATTCGGTCTATCAGCGGAGACAGATAAAGAAACCACGAAACACACTAAACACACGAAAAGCCCGTGCATGCTCTGCTTCGTGTATTTGGTGTATTTCGTGGTCATAAATTCACTTCGCTCCGGTGTGTGTTTTGATGCACTCGATTTCGGCCGGATCGAAAGGGGTGTGGTCTGGATAGAAGATTTCGTGGAACCAGACCTTTGGATACGGCATATCCTCAATCGTTTCACACACCACGCCCTGCTCGCGCAGCTCGTCGACGTTCTTGCCCTTGCGGCTTGCCCAGGGATAGACGCAGCCGGTCTTGCCCGCCACAAAGCCCCAGTTGAAGGCGCCCACATTGTATTTCTTCAGCGTCGGCAACGCCTCCTGGAAGGTGCTGCTCGGCCGCGCCATGTATTCGGTGCAAAGGGATGGACGGCCAAGCTCCGCGTATTCCTTGCACAGTTTTTCGATCACCCCGTTGTTGTAGGAATGCCACGAAATGACATCCGAATTAATCTTGCCGATTTCAATGTTCTTTTCCCCCACACTGCCTTCCGCGCAGGACATCACCGGCTGGCTCGGATTCACCGAACGCGCCCAGCGCCAGGCATCCATCAGCAGCTTGGCGCTGGCATCGCCGAATGCCCCCTTTGCTTTCTTGGAACCCATGTCGCCGCCCAGGCCGCGTCCGCGCCCCGGCTCGTTATAGAGTTCCCAGGCCAATACCCGGTCATCGTTTTTGAAACGCTCCATGGTTTTCTTCACATAGCCCTCCAGCCGCGCTTTGTCGGCTTCGGAGGCCTTGCCCTGCGAATAGGCGGTGGCCACATCGCGCGCCGGCGAGTTCAACCAGCCGGAGTTGTGGTATTCAGGCACCGGCAACGGCTGCTTTCCAAGCACTGGAAATGGGTGATGGCAGTCGTCGAAAAACACCAACAACGGTTTTATACCGCGCTTGGAACACATCTCTAAAAACTGATCCATTCGCGTATAGAGCCCCTGCTCGTCCGCGCCCCAGACCACATCGTGCAGATAGACGCGCAGTGTGTTGAAGCCGATCGACTGCGCCAGATCCAGCTCCTTTTTGATGATCGCCGGATCAAAACTTTCCGCCTGCCACATCTCCAGCTGGTTGATCGCATTCGCCGGAATATAGTTGCAGCCCACCAGCCACGGTTGTTCTGCATACCAGGCCTTCGCCTTTTCGACCGACCAGCGCCCCGGCACCGTCTCGACGGTCACTTCAGCCACCGATGCTATTGCTGACCATAGTGCTACAGCCATCAAACGTTTTTTTCCAATCATTGGAACCTCCTTAATACCCTTCGTAATAGTTATCCATTTCCTTCCACCAGCCGGCGAGCTGCGGCTTCATGGCCTGCACCTTTTCGGGATGCTGCTTCGCCATGTTGGTGGTTTCGCCTTTATCTTCCTTCAAATTAAACAGCTTCAGCTCCGAACCATCCTGGTTCATCAGCAGTTTCCAGTCGCCGTCGCGCATGGCCAGCTTCGGGCTGATGTGTTCCGGCCTGCCCGGATCAATACTGCCGTAGGTGCCGTATTCCCAGAAGACCGGCTTTCTTGCCATTGGTTTTCCGAGCAAGGCCGCCGACATGTCGGAACCATCCAGTTCGGTTCCGGCGGGGATTCCGGATCCAGTCAGGGTTCCCAGGCTTGGAAGCAGATCGACGGCACACATGACGGTGCTTTCGTCAACCGTTCCGGCTTTGATTTTTGCCGGCCAACGGATCATGAAAGGCATCCGGATTCCGCCCTCATACAAACTCCATTTCCGGCCGAAGAACGGCCCCGTGTATCCCGGTGGTTCGACCTTGGCATCGTAGTAGCGTTTCCAATCGGTCGGGCCATTGTCGCTGGTCAGAATCACGATGGTGTTTTCCGCCAAGCCGGTCTCGTCGATCGCCTTCAGCAGACGCCCGATCTGCCGATCCATTTCGTCGAGCACCGCAAAGAACCTTTCGTCATATTCGCCGCGCCCCCTGCCCTTCCATTTCGCGAGCTGCTGTTGAGAGGGCTCATGTCCATCGTGGACATCGTTCGGAAACACGTTCACAAGAAACGGCCGATCCTTGTTGCGACCCATAAAGTCGATGGCGCGGTCGACATAGGTTTCGGTGGTCTTGTGTTTTGGCAACTCAATCAACTCGCCCCGCCCCAACTTCATGCTTTTTCCCTGCAGCCCTTTTCGCGACCAGATGATGCGGTCGCCCAGTCCTTCGAAGGACACCAGCGACTCTTCATAGCCATAGGCCCGGGGCAACGGCGCATCGCCGACATCGCGCCCGCCGCCCATGTGCCACTTGCCGAAATGGGCCGTGGCATAGCCGTTGGCCTTCAGCATCCTGGCATAGGTAAAGCGGTCGGGGTTCAGGTAGTCGGGCATCTTCCGTTGCTTGTGGCTCGCGCGGTTGTTGAAGAAGGAGTGAATCCGTTCGCGCTGCGGATAGATTCCCGTATTCAGCGCCACGCGCGACGGCGAGCAGATCGGGGAATTGACATAGAAGTTGGTGAATCTCCGCCCTTCCCGGGCCAGCCGATCCATGTTCGGCGTCGGCACCTCGGTGTTGCCATATACGCCGATATCGCCATAGCCCATGTCGTCGATGAAGATCATGACCACGTTGGGCTTCGCAGCAAACGCAGCCGCACTCAGGCCAACGAACAACAGTATCCATTTTATGTTCATGCAATGCTCCAGCAAAACGCCTGATGGTTTCAAACCGACGCCGATTCAACCATCCCGGAAGGCGCAATCTTTTCCTGTTATTACGCAACAACCTGGAATGTACGTTGCACAAACGGGCGCGTCAAATGGCGCGGTGTAGCATAAACTAGTGACAGCTCAGTCGGCCACGCGAACCACAAACCGCCGATAATCCCGCATCACCGCGATTGGGCAGTTGTCGGCTACGTCGAGGATCAGGTGGATCTCGGATCCGCCGGCATCGGCCGGAACCATCAGCTTGCAATGCGGACGATCCGCCCCTTCCAAAGCAGGTGTTTTGGTGCAGGTTCCGGCTTCTGGATAAATCCACCACTTGAAGGAAAGCGTTTGCCCGTTGTCGGGGTCGGAGGAGGCCGACGCATCGAATGACAACGTCTCTCCCGGCCTGGCATGCACCACCCGGATGGTGCGGCTCGAGTTGCCATCGACCACCGCCACCGGGTTATGGTTGGCCTTTCCGAACGGTTCGACGCACCAGTCCATACGCCCCTTGAAGTCCCCAAGAATATGCTGCCGCCAGCGATGGATCGGCGTGAGATCGTCGTTGAATGTTTCACCGTCAAACGTCCACGTATCGACCGCATCGGCAAACACATGAAACGGCGTATGCTTTTGATCGGTCGGTGCAATGTCCTTGTGGCGGGAAAGTATGTTCTTCTGCTTTTCCTTCGTGTAGCGCCCGCTCCAGCCGCCCCAATGCGGGTGCCACGGATCATGGAGCCCGCGTGTGATCAGCCCCAGCCAGGGCGTGGTGCCGCCGCCTTCGAGCGTGCCTTTACCATGGAAACGATCGGGATAGAGTTCGCCCAGCGCACCGTGCCCGGTCTGGATGTTTTCCTTCGCCCATTGATGCTGGCCTTCGGCCGAAAATGGATACGGCTTCCAGACATACGGCCCGATCGTGCGCCGGTAGTCGCCCATGTAGCCATAGGTTTGCCAGTTGCTGCGGATCCAATGGATGGAAGGAAACTCATGGTTGATCCACGCCCCCGCATCGTCCTGCGACCCGTTTTCATAGACCATGAGTTTATTGACGAACGCCTCGGTCTCCTCCGGCGTATGGCTGGCGCGATAGTCGAGCAACGCCTGCGCCAGCGTGTTGGCGCCGGCATTGACCACCACGTAGATCGGACGGGGGTCGTCCTTCAGCACGGAGGTTGTGATCAGCCGCGAGCCGGGCGATGCCCGGCCTTTCCCGATGTCGCCGATGCCATAGCCCTTCTGCCCCGTGGCCACGATGCGGCGCAAACCGTCCGGCTCGTGCCATCCGTCGGCATGGAGCTTCAGGTTGGGCAGCACCTTTTCGTAACCGTCGATCAGCCGGAGGAACAGCTCGGGGTGGAGGTTGCGCCTGTATTCCTGCTTCGCCTCCGGCCGCAGGAACTTGCCGGACACCGCAATCAGCCCTTCGAGATCGAACTCGTTGTTGTACATGAGCATATGCATCATCTGCTGCTCTTCGTCCGGCTCATTGCCCATGTCGGCCAAAATGATCAGCCGGTGTTTTCGGGCGTTGATCCGCTCCTCCGCATAGGCGATGGATGAAGCCGCGACCGCAATAGCGAGAATCAGGAACAAGCTTCTCATCGTCAGCCCTCCAGACAGACGCCGCCCCGCTTGGAGACAAGCGCAGCGACACTCTTGTGAAATCCCCCATCGTTCCATAACAACCTCCCTATGTTGGTGGTATGAACATTCCACAAAGCAATGCGTTTTTCCAGCCATTGAAACACAAAGAATTCCAGCCATTACGCAAAACCTGCAAAAACCTGCGCTATCCCGGATATACAACCAACGGCAAGGGCCTTACATTGAATCCGTTAATCGGGGCAACTGTAATGTATTTTAGAGACACCACCGCCATCGTGCTGAGCTTGACCGCCGCACTCAACCTGACCGCACAGCCGCTGCCGGATCAGTTTGTTGCGACCTATAACGAAAACGAATCCCCCTACCCGCTCTACATGGGCGAGCAGGGCCCCGACCCGGTCTGGACGGCGGATGAAATCGATATTGTCGCGCGCAACTTCAACGCCTGCTATGGCAACCCCAACTGGGATTCCAATGATTGGAACACGATCACCAACCTCAACCCCGACTTCGAGCTGGTGCCCTATGTCGGCAACTGGCGGGTGAACAACATCAAATATATCGACGAAACAAATCCCGATACGGAATACAGCCAGGAAGATATCGAGCGCGACTTCAAGGATCAGTTCCTCTACTACCGCTTTGCCAACCTCGCTTCGGCCATCGATGATGCCCAGACCACCATCACCGTCAACGATGCGTTGGGCTCCGTATTCGCCAGCACGGCGGCGCCGGGCGCAACCTATGCCACCCACAACGGATCGGCTTGGGAATATGTGACCTGGCTCGTGGTTGAAGGCGAATTCATGCGTATCGAAAACGTGTCCGGCAATACCCTGACGGTAACCCGCGGATGGGACGGCACGACTGCTTCCGCCCACGCTTCGGGATCGGCTGTTGCGGCTCCCGTCTATGGAACCGATCCCGACCCTTCCGGTAGTTCGCGTTTCGACTACCGCACCAACCCGAATAACGAAATGCGCTACTATGATATCCTCAACCGTATTCTTATGGAATACGACAACCGCGGCGGCGGGGTATGGATCGACATTATCGAAGGCGGCCTTTCCCGCAACCGCATGGATGGCGGAGGATTGAGCGGCCGCGAGTGGAACATTTTCGACAATACCGTTCAGACGGAAACCGAGGAATCCGTTGGAACCAACGAGGGCATCGATTTTATCCAGAACGAGTTTTATGCACGGCGCGGCGACTACCCCGTCATCTGGGGCAACAATGTCCTGCATCCCACCGACAACTTCAGCGCCAGGCTCAACCTACTTCGCGCCACGACCGAAAAGCCACGGCCGATCGATGGCTTCGCCCAGGAAAATACCGTCGGCGGCTATGGCTCCGGCGGTGATTCGGGCAAGGAGTTCAACTGGACAAGCAACAACAACTGGCTCGAACATGTGGAATCGATGATGTTCATGGGCGAACAGCAGTACAGTGCCCGCCCGCTGATGCTCGACGGGGGTGTCGACAACCGCAACTTTTCGGCGGAGTCTGATGCCTTCCGAAACCAGGTGCTGCTGTATGGCTATGCCACCTACCTCATGGCCGTGATCGTCGAGCCGGATGACCGCATCTTCACCCAGATCGGCTTCACGCCCCTTGTGGGGCCCGACGGAGCGAAATATGTTTACCTCCCCCGTTTCTTCCAGTGGGACATCGGGCGTCCAACGGAAACAGAAGCCGCCCACAACCTGATGAACTACCAAGTTGGCAGCACCGAAGTCTTCAGACGCGAGTTTGAAAACGGCATTGTGCTCGCCAACCCGAGCGACAGCACCACCCACACCGTCAGCCTCGACGGGCAGTGGTTCGACCCCATGACCAGCAATCTCATCACCCAGATTTCCATGGAACCCAAAACCGGCCGCCTGCTCTTCTATCCGGAAATGCGCGAAGCCCGGCTCTATGAAATGGGACTCGTTACCAACAGCACCATCCAGACCGAATGGGAAGTCTTCCCCGACCTCGCTTATCAGCTCGAATCCACCGACCACCTCACCAACGGAACCTGGAGCCCGGTCGGCCTGCCCTTCTCCCCGACCAAAAAGTTCCAGGCACTGGAACTTCCAGCGGCTGGAACTTCCGGCTTCTACCGCATCGCCACCCTGATCGACACACCTGTTGTTTCCGAATTCATCGACACCTTTGAAAATTACAGCATCGGCACACTGCTCAATGATACCGGCGTGTGGTCAACCCCCCTCGGCAACGATGCAGCAATCGGCGCGCAATCCGGCAGCCAGGTGGTCGACTTCAGTGCGGGCAAAAACCGGCATATATTGAACAGCGCAGCCTACATCGGCTCGGGCAACCACTATGCGGAAATCACCTTCCGAACATCGGTCAATGAATATGGCCTGATCGTGCACTACACGGATATCGACAACCATGCGTTCATTCACTTCAGTACCACAGATGACACGATCAACTTCACCGAGATCACCGGAGGGGTGGAGAGCAATTCCGTTGTCGGAACGGTCAGCACCGATTTGGTGAACCAGAAATGGTATACGATCCGCGTGGAATACACGGCTTCAAACAAGGTTTATGACATTGAACTCAATGAACGGGATGGGTCTCCCTCCGGAACAGCAACCCCGTTGTTCTCCGGCTCTCACACTAACACTACCTTCAGCGGCGGGCAGGTTGGCTTCGGCTACAACTATGCCGGCTCCGGCTATGCGGACAACTTCGAGGCCGGCTCCCTTTAGGCTATTCGGACGGGCGCTGCTCCAGCGTCCACGTTTCCGTGAACGAAGACGAGGCTCCTGGTTCAATCCAGTCCCAAGGCCCCATGGGTTCCATTTCGCAACGACCCCCTTTATACCAAACCGTCACCGCATGCGCCGTCGGTTCGGCATACGCCCGATCCGGATAAAACGGGAACCGCTTCGTGAACAGCAAACCGCGTTTACTGTGGAACGCCATCCACCCCGCCTCGGAATCAATTCCAAGCTTTGGAAGTTCCGGCGGAGCATTTATGAGGAGGACATTACCCTGCTGGAGGGGCAGACGCTGTCTGCCCGGGCGCTCAGCGAGCGCCCCTCCATGAGGAGGCGTTGCCTCCACCACTTCAATGGCCGGATCGTCCGGCGGATGCAGCAGCACCGATTGGTTAGTATAGCTTCCGCCAAACTGCACATAGCCTTTCGGAAATCGGCTGTTTGGATTCAGCGGCACTATGCAGGTGCCGTCGCCCGTCACAAACGTCCGGGAAAAATGGGCATAGCGCTTCCGTACATTGGAACTATTTTTGATGGTCTGGGTAAACTTCAGCTCCGAGCTGTTTTCCGACAGCTGGAAATCCCGAACCAGCTGCACACCCAGTTCCTCATTCACCACGCTGGTTGCACGCATCGAAAAATCGCCCGTGTGCTCCAGTTTCCATTCCCCCAGCCACAGATCAAAATGCTTCGGTGTGCTCCCTCCACCGCTGATATCACAACGTCCACCGTCCAATTCCTTGTAGCCCTTGCCATCCCATGCCCAGTCACCGATGGCCGGATCGACATAGAGAATGTTATTTCCGTTCAGCGAATATTCCGTCAACCGTCCGCCGGTCGAGTCGAGAACGACTCGGGTTGATGCGTTGGTAATTGATAGTTGATCGGCACTTGCGGAACAGATGCCCAACAGCCCCCCGGCAACCATCAACTTAACAACCATCACGTCCCCACCCTCCGGGCGGCATCACGCTTTGCGTTGTCGAGCACCCGCTTTTCCGGTGAGCCGGGCAGCGGGGTCGAACGTGCGGCCTCGTATTCGGGCGCGGTGCATTGATCGCCCCATCGCTGCATCATATAACGCAGGTCTTCGGGATTCTCCGGATACTGCCCCTGGTCGTCCGTTTCCTTGATCCAGTCATCCAAAATCGCGCGCAGCGTTTCCAGATCGGCCTTGTATTCCGGATCGTTCACGAGGTTATGGATTTCGTGCGGATCGTTTTCCAGATCATAGAGTTCTTCCGGCATGCGCTCCTCCTGCCAGAACTGATCCTGTTCCGGGGTTAACCTGCCCTCGGCATGCAGCTGGCGCATCAGCTTTAACTCGACGCGCGACTCGCGGTAGTTCGCCTGCATGAGCGGACGGTCGGTCTTGCAGTTGCGGATATACTTAAACTGTTCCGTCCGTACCGAACGGATGCGGTCGATTGTGAAGTCGCATCGGTCACGCGTGGAGATGACATAGTCGCGTTTGTAGCCTTCAGCAAACAAATCCCGGCTCTCCATGTGTTCCGGGATCGGAATTCCGGCCAGCGCCAGACAGGTCGCCGATACGTCCAGACTGCTCACCATGTCCTTCCTCACCTCCCCGCCTTCTTTCCGGGGATTGGAAATGATCAGAGGAACGTGCAGTCCGCCATCGTAGCAAAACTGCTTGTGGCGCGGCCCTTTGAAGCCATGGTCGGCAAAGAAGAATACGATCGTGTTATCCAGCAGGCCGTCCTTCTCCAGTTCCGCCAGGATACCCGCCACATCATTGTCCGTAATACGCGCGCAGTCCCAGGTCTCGGCAATCATTTTCCGGATGACGGGATGATCGGGATAGTATGGCGGCACATCAACCTTTGCCGGATCAGACCGGTCTTTGAAGGCATCGTAGACGCCCCAGCTCATCGAAGCCTTGCCGCCCTCGACGTTAATCTGCCCGAAGAACGGCTGGCCTTCTTTACGATCTTTCCATGAACCGGTGCCCTCCCAGGTATACCAGTAGCTTGGGATATCGGTACCGGTGTAGAAATCCTGCCGACGATACATAAAGTTATAGTCGTCCTTGCCGTGGTTGAAGACGTGGTAGCCCGCCTCGCGGAACAGCTCCGGCAGGGTTTCGATATACTCAGGCAGATAGTGCGTCGAATGCACCGTGCGCGAACTGTGGTGGTTGTGCACCCCGATCGTTGTCGGCATCATACCCGTAATCAAAGCCGACCGTGAAGCCGAACAGACCGGTGACGGAACAAAACACTTTTCAAACCGCACCCCGTTTCCCGCCAGCTTGTCGATATGCGGCGTTGAATTCTTCGAGCCATAGCACGAAAAGAATCCGGCGTTGATGTCCTCGGCATAGATCCAGAGAATATTCGGGCGGTCATCTGCAAAAACAGATACCGATGCCATAAGAATTCCCAACAACCATTTTTTCATCATTTGAAGGTTACTCCTGAAACACTTCCCTGGGTTTGGAGGTCGATATCCGCGGCTTTGCGGATGCGTTTATTTCCTATTTCCAATGACTGGAAACTGATGTTCTTTATATCCCCGCCCTGCAGGAAGCTTTCAAAATTCTGTTTTCCGCTGATGGTGACATTCCGGAGTGTGAAGTTTTCTATCCGTCCTTCGGTGCTGATGCCAATGACGGCGGAGATATCCTGATCAATCCGGATATCAGTGAAGAGAAAATTTTTCGAGACCGAACCTGGCGTGCCGCGGCGGCGATTGATCATGGTTCTATTACTGTTGAACACCCGGCTGTTGAACGGTTCGCTCTTAACAATATCAATATGTTCAACCTTCACATCTTCTGCGCTCTCGCTGCTCCACCCCAGCTGAAACGGCGCTCCGTTGAACTGGTGGTAGATCACGAGATCGCGGACGACCACATTGCTATGATACAGCTTCACCACGTCGTCGTTCACCTTGAAGAAGGAGTCCTCCAACAGTGAGCCATCGCCGCCGACCCACCCGTCCGTTTCATACCACCAGCCGAAGCACTTGATGTTGCGGGTGACGAGCGGACTGGAATAAGCCTGGATGCAATACATCGATGGATTGATGAACGTGATGCCTTCGATCAACTGGTTCCGGCCATTGTCCTGCATACGGATGCCAACACCCGCAAACTTATGCTCCTTGTAGCCCATGTGCGGAATGTCCTCCCCCGAAAGAATGCCCCGCCCGCGAATGGTGACGTTGCTCAAATCCCGGCCATACATGGAACCTTTCAGATAGGAACCGCCTTCCAGATAGTAGGTCTTGCCGCTCTCCAAGGCATATTGCCTGCCGATCTCATGAATACCCGGCTCGAACCACACCACGTTCGGATCGTTCCTGTCCGGCACCTCCTCCGGCGCATCGGCAAAAATGAAAAGCGGATCCTCCGGCATGCCCTCGAAATGGATGAACAGCTTGGCCGGTTGATCCAGCTGAAAACCGATCCGGTTTCCTTGCTCATGGTGCCGGATCTTTTTTTCCAGAGGTTGGATAACGCAATTTCCCGGATCGCCTTTAAGCACCTCGACCACCACCTGAATCGGGGCATCAAAGGAAAACGTTGTCCAGTGGTTCCAGTCGGTCAGATGCTTTGCGTGCTTCTCAAATTTATTGGCATCGGCATAGACAAACGACTCATACCTTTCCCGCCCCTGCTTAACCGTCACTTTATAAACCGGTGACCGCAGCTCCTCCGCCGCGCCAGGATAAACCCAGACCTTGGCGCAGGCACTCATCGAACAAAACAAACAGAATATTAAAAGGCGGCTCATTGTTTTTTCTGCGAGGCCTTCCCGACCAGATGCCGGTCAAGGTAGCGCCTTAAACGCTCGTACGCCGCGCGCGCCTGGGGATTCTTTTCCAGATCGGGCATCAGATCGATGGACTCCATCGGATCATTTTCCAGATCGTAGAGCACAAACGTCTTTCCATCCACGTTTCGATAATCCTGCAAACGCCACTCGCCATCATCCACCGCATAGCAGAATGGAAGCCCGTAGGTACTGTAGCCGATCACCACCGGCTCATGCCGCCCTGCCGATGCATCCGCCAGCTGCGGCATCAGACTCGTACCATCCAGCTTCTGCGCATTCGCCGGAGCATCCAGCCCCAGCAGATCCAGCATGGTCGGATACAGATCCACCAGACTCACAGTCTCGCGGCAGATCCCCGGGTTCACCCCCGGCGCCTTAATAATCAGCGGCACATGCGTGGCCTCGCTCCAAAGAGAAATCTTCGACCAGTGCTCATGCGAACCCAGATGCAACCCGTTGTCCCCGCACAGCACAATGGCGGTGTTGTCTGCAAACGCCGACTTCTCCAGCCCTTCCATCAACTGCCCCAGTCGGTCATCCGCAAACTTCAGACAGGCCAGATAGCTGAAGACGCATTCCCGCCAGTATCGGGAAGCATCGCCGGTGTTTTCCTTCGAGGCTTTCACAAACCCCTGGTGCAGCTGCGAAACATGGGCCACCGATTTCGCCCCGCGCCCCAGCGCCCACTCTTCATCCTCATACATCATGGCATTGAGCGCATCGATGTTGCCCGTGGCAATATCATCGAGGCTGAGAAACTCTGACAGCTCATCATGGTACGACTTCGGTGTAATATAGGGATCGTGCGGCAGGAACATACCCGCCGCCATGAAGAAGCGTTGGCCTTTCCCGAGCGAGGGAACCCCCTCGCGCAGGTCGGTCGTGAGCGGCGCGGCATCATACTTGAACTTCTGCTTTTTCCCGACCTTCTGGTTGAGGAAGGCCGAAACAAACGCCGCATGTTTATAGTCGAAGGTCTGCTGTTCCGAGAGGCGGTTCTTCCGTGCGTATCGTTCATCGTCCAGGCCCGGCAGGTGACCGAAGCAAAAATTATCGGCGAAATAGTCGATCGTAAAATAGCCGTTGTGCCACCGATCCTTCAGCGGCAAGACCGCCGCCGCTTCGCCCTTGGCCTGATATTCCCCGAAGGTCGTCTCGGGCGCATAGCGCCACGGGTTGCCGGAATAGTGCTTCCCGTTTTCTTGCACCGGCGGAAAGTTCCACCACATGCCGCACCACTCCACGTTCTGAACCGACCAGCTCTGCGGGTCGGACTGCGGGTGCGATGGGCCGGGCTGCCCGCCCCGCTGCTTGTGGAACACCTTCCCCGCCTCCACGCTCAGGAAACCCTGTTGCTTCAGATATTCCGGCAAGGTCACGATCTCCGATCCGCCCTCGGCCACTTCGCGAAAATTCTGCTCGTTGCTGAAGAAGGCGGTGGACGTCGGCAGCTTGCCGGACAGGAACGAAGCCCGCGACGGCCCGCAAAGCGGAAAGTTGGCATGCGCCTGCGTGAACGCCACCCCCTCGGAGGCAAGCTTATCCATGTTCGGCGTGATCCAATCGATGACCGCCTTGCGCCTGGCCTCGTCCGGGATCAGCGGCACCAGCGGATTATCGCGCCCCTCCCGGCTGAGATAGCCCACCCAATCGTTCATGTCGTCGAAGATGATGAACAACACATTTTCCGCCGCCGGTTTGGCCGCCGCGGCAAGGCAGCAGGCCGACAGCACCAACGCCCATGCAAACTTCAGATGGCTTTTCATGGTGCGACCCTAGCGGTAGGCGGCTTCGTTCCAGCGCAGCTCCTGCTTGAAGGAACGCAGCTTCGTTTCTTCGTCGATCACCACCAGCTCCATGTCTGCCATCTCGGCAAAGATTTCGATATGGCGGGTATCGAGTTGCTGCGAATAGACGGTGTGGTGGGCGCCGCCGGCGAGGATCCACGCGGCTGCGCCGACCTTGAGGCTCGGCTGCGGTACCCACAGCACGCGGGCGACCGGCAGTTTCGGCAGGTCGTGTTCCGGAACCACGGCTTCAACTTCATTAACGATGATGCGGAAGCGGTTGCCCATGTCGATCGGCGAAACGTTGATCGCCGGGCCGGCCGGTGAATTGAAGACCAGGCGCGCGGGATCATCCTTGCCGCCGATCCCCAGAGGATGCGTTTCCAGCGAAGGCTGGCCCGAAGCGATGGACGGGCAGACTTCGAGCATGTGCGAACCAAGCACCTTGTTGCCGGCGGGATCGAAGTGGTAGGTGTAGTCCTCCATGAACGAAGTGCCCCCTTCGAGCCCCTCGCCCATCACCTTCATGATGCGCATCATGGCGGAGGTCTTCCAGTCGCCCTCGGCGCCGAAGCCGTAGCCGTCGGCCATCAGGCGCTGAACGGCGAGGCCGGGCAATTGCCTGAAGCCGTGCAGGTCTTCGAAGGTGGTGGTGAAGGCGCCGAACCCGCCCTCTTCGAGGAAGGTGCGCATGCCGATTTCAATACGCGCCTGCTCCGCCACATTGTCCATCAGCGCATCGCCGGCGATGGAATAGAGCGTGCCGTATTCCGCCACGAGTTCCTTGATCTGCGCGTCGGTGACTTTATCGACGTAGGCTTTCAGATCGCCCATGCCGTAGCCGTTTACCTGGTAGCCGAACTTGATCTGCGCCTCGACCTTGTCGCCCTCGGTGACGGCCACGTTGCGCATGTTGTCGCCAAACCGCGCCACCTTGAGGTTTTGCGACTCGTTCCACCCTTTGGCAACGCGCGCCCAGACACCGAGCTCTTCGCGGACGGCCGGATCTTCCCAGTGGCCGACGATGACGGTACGGTTTTTCCGAAGCCTGGAACAGATGAAGCCGAACTCGCGGCCGCCATGCGCGGACTGGTTGAGGTTCATGAAATCCATATCGATTTCCGACCACGGGATGTCGCGCCCGAACTGGGTGTGCAGATGCGCGAACGGTTTTTTCAGTGCGGTCAATCCGGAAATCCACATCTTGGCCGGGCTGAAGGTGTGCATCCAGGTGATCAAACCGATGCAGGCGTCGTCCGCATTGGCATCGCGGCAAAGGGCATAGACTTCGTCCGCCGTTTTGACGGTTGGCTTCCACACGACCTCCACCGGGACAATCGAATCCGCATTCAGTGCGGCGGAAATTTCCCTGGCATCGGCGGCCACCTGGTCGAGCGTTTTCTGCCCATAGAGGTGCTGACTGCCGGTTACAAACCATAGTTCTGTTTTCTTGCTCATTATGAATTCTCCTGATTGAAATTATTTTTGTCCATAGTAGGCATTTGCTCCATGCTTGCGGAGGTAGTGCTTATCCAGCAGGAACTGATCAACACTACCCAGGTTCGGATTCAGCGCAAACGTGGTGGCGGCCATTTTGGCCACCTCTTCCAACACACGACCGTTGACTACCGCCTTCAAGGCATCGGCACCCCAGGTAAAGGGTGCGTGACTGGAAACCAGCACACCGGGAAGCTCAACCGCCTTCAGCCCGTTGTTCACAAAATGCTCTTCGATCACCTTGCCGGTGTTGAGTTCGTATTCGCCTTCGATCTCCGCCTGCGTCAGCGGGCGGGTGCACGGAACCGCACCATAGAAGGTGTCGGCGTGCGTGGTTCCAAGGCATGGAATTCCGCGGTGCGCCTGCGCCCAGGCCGTGGCATAGGGCGAATGCGTATGCACGATTCCTCCAATGTCTGGAAACGCTTTATAGAGGTGCCAATGCGTGGCCGTATCGGATGACGGGTTCATTGCCCCTTCCAACTTTTCACCGGTTTCCAGCGAAATGATCGGAATGTCATCCGGCGTCATTTCATCGTAATCCACGCCGCTTGGTTTGATCGCAAAAACGCCGGCTTCGCGATCCACTTCCGAGGCATTGCCCCATGTGAGAATCGCCAGCTGAACCCGGTTGATCTCCTTGTTCGCCGCGCAGACCCGTTCCTTCAAAGCATCGTAATCCATCGCACTCTCCTTATGCCAGTGAGCCCACGGCCGCGCGTTCGATCGCCAGGCCGGCATGGTAGCGTTTAAAGAAGGCATTGAAGCCTTCTACATCGGTGGGGTCGGGCTGAACCGCTTCACTCATGCAGCCTTCAAACACCTTCCCGAGAAATTCCGTCAGGGTTTCCGCCTGGTCTTCGCGGGTCATGTAGTTTGCCAGCAGGGCAATGCCCCAGGCACCGCCCTCCCCGGCCGTGGCCAACGTTGAAACCGGCGAACCGGTCGCCGCCGCCATAATACGCTCCCCGACGAGCGGCGTTTTAAAGAAACCGCCATGCCCACGGATTTCATCCACTTCAACCCCCTCTTCATCGAACAGGACATTCAAGCCGGTGCGAAGTGCGCAGAGGGCGGTGAACAAGTGGGTGCGGATAAAGTTGGCCAACGTGAAGTTGCTGTCCGATGAACGTGCAAACAACGGGCGGCCTTCGCTGAAGCCGGTCATATGCTCGCCGGACACATAGCCGTAGGCCAGCAGTCCGCCGCAGTCGGGATCGCCCTCCAGCGCCAACCCCAGCAGCGTATCGTAAAGAACCGGAGTGGAAACCTCCGCTCCCAAGGCATGTACCGCCTGGGCGAACAGGTTGATCCAGGCGTCGTAGTCCGATGAGCAGTTGTTCGAATGCGCCATGCCAACCAGCTTGCCGTCGGGGGTGGTAACCAGATCAATCTCATGATGCGCCCGTGCAAGCTCCTTCTCCAATACCAGCATGGCAAAGACCGAGGTGCCGGCAGAAACATTGCCCGTGCGAACCTCAACGCTGTTGGTGGCCACCATGCCTGTTCCGGCATCGCCCTCCGGGGGGCATAGCGGAATTCCGGCTTCCAGGTTTCCGGCGGGATCGAGCAGCTTCGCCCCTTCTTCCGTCAGCTCCCCGGCCGGTTCTCCGGCCGGCAGCACCTTTGGAAGCAAAGCCCCAAGCTTCCAGGCATATCCTTTGTTGCCGACCCGCGCATTAAACACCTCGGCCAGCGCGGCATTGAAGTTTTGCGATTCAATGTCTATCGGGAACATACCGGAAGCCTCGCCGATGCCCATCACCTTTTGCCCGGTCAGTTTCCAATGCACATATCCAGCCAGGGTCGTCATGTGGGCAATCCGCCCCACGTGCTCTTCGCCGTTCAGGATCGCCTGGTAAAGGTGGGCAATACTCCAGCGCTGCGGGATCGGATAGTCGAAGAGCTGGGTCAGCTCTTCCGAGGCTTGCGCGGTAAAGTTGTTGCGCCAGGTGCGGAACGGCACCAGCTGATTACCGTCGGCATCGAAAACCATGTAGCCATGCATCATACCACTAAAACCGATGGCTTTGATTTTCTTCAGGGTGATGCCGTAGTCGTTTTGGACGTTTTTCTGAAGATCGGCGAAGCTGGCTTGAATCCCACTCCACACTTCGCCCAGCGGATACGTCCAGACCCCGTCGTCCAGCGTATTTTCCCAGGCATGCCCCCCCGATGCAATGGGCCGGTTGCCCGCATCAACCAGAACGGCCTTGATGCGGGTCGACCCCATTTCAATTCCAACCGTTCCTTGTCCATTCCGAATCGTTTCCACACCTGTTGATCTATCAATGCTCACCATGACTTTTTTCTCCAAATATTTGATTTATTGAAGACCGATTCCTCCCAAACGTCCACCCATTCTCACGCTTATTTTTTTAGATTTTGCGCAACCCCGCCAGAGCAAATCTAAAGTTTAACCCAACTTCCGCGGCATAAAAAACAGAAGACTCTGCCGCATGGGGTTGCGCGGATGCAGGCACTACATTTTCGCGCAGGCCTCTTTTGGGTAGGTATGCCGATGGACCGGAAGCGAGGTCCAGCCGATGCCGAGCATCGTATGGATGAGTTTCTGGACGGGGTTGGGGCGACCGGGTTTGCGGATGTGGTGTTCGGGGCCGTCGGCCTCAGGGATGATGAGGGTGCGGCAGCGGTCGGCGAGCTGGTGGTGGAAGGGGTGGAGGCCGAGGTCGCTTTTTTCATACTGCGGAAGGCGTCTTCGACGGGGACGAGGGTGATGTAGAGCCGCCATAGCTGCTGGTCTTCGAGTTCGAGGGTGCTGCGCAGGTGGTAGCATCCGTGCAGATCGCGCGTGGTGTCCCATTGGGTTTCTTTGCGGCACCAGTTGAGGTGTCGGGTTTCGGGCTCGTAGTTGATTTCGTTGAGCCGTGAGGCGCGGGTGGTCCGGCCGGACAGCCGCCCGATGATGCGGTTGACGAGCGCGGGGCCTTCTTCGAGCTTGAGCCGTTTGTCATTACGCATGATCGGCGCGCGCAGGGTTTCGAGTCCTTCGATGAGTTTGCGTTCGGCGTTGTCCTGGATGGCATCTTCTTCCTGCTTTCGTCCGGCGCTGCGGCAGAGCACGACGGTTTCGTCGCCGGAGGTGATCCGGCGGACGAATACGGGTTGTTTTTCGCCGGACTTGCCGCGGCCCTCGACGAGCCGGAAGCGGTCGATGTCGAGGAAGCCGTCGGCGAACTCCGCGCGGGAGCGGCGCTTGCCGTTGACGATGTAGTCGTAGCCGCGGTCGCGCAGTGCATCGAGGTTGGCCAGGCTCGCCATGCCTCCATCGACGATGACCACCGGCCTGGCTTCGCCGCCGGGGATTTGCTCGAGGTCGGCGACGGCGTCAAGCAGGGTTTTGCGGTCGCTGATATTCCCGGCGAAGACCTTGTGCCGGATAATGAACCCTTCCGCATCGAGCACGATCCCGACCGAGATGAGCGGGCAGTCGGATCGCTTTTCCTTAGGAGGCGACGCTCCGGCGGGCCAGGGAGTTGAGTGCGCCGCTGCCCTCGAAATAGCCGTTGTTCAGATCGTAAAGCAGGATGGTTTGGTCGAGGTTGAACAGATCGCGCTCCTTGCGGCGCAGGTGGGCCACGTCGGAACCTCCCGCCGGGCTGCCGGCGGAAGGCTTCCGGCTTCCTCCATGTGTTCGATCACCCGGCCCACCCAGTATTCAATGATCGGCTCCTCCGAAAGCAGCTGTTCATATCCGGCCATGCGCCGGGAAAGCTCCGCCGCCACCCGCTTGCGGTGCTCGTCGGGAACCGGGCATCCCCCCAGCGAAACCACCACGCGCTGGCGGACCTTCCCTTCGGAGTCACGGCGGTTTTCCACCAGTTGCGCTACTCGGGTCTTGCGCGTTTTCTTTTCCCTGAAAAACATGGCCGTCCTCCGTTGATCAACGCAGAAAGACTACTTCGGCATTCGCAGGAAAAAACAGGACAAATCCGCATTGCAGTCACTACAGCGGGCATTGAAAAAAACCAGAACCTTGATAATCAAGGCATTACAAAAACCGAGTCTCGGCTTCCGATTTCAAGCAAATTGGCGCATCATGCATAAGACAAACGGGTTGCAAGAAACCATGCCTGGAAAACTTTTTTAGCCCGCGGAAGTTGGGCTAGTTCACCGACACCAGCTCAAGCTCGAAGTTGAGGTTCTGGCCGGCCAACGGATGGTTGGCATCGATCGTGATGGTGGCTTCGGCCACTTCCGTGATCTGAACTGGAACCGGCTGTCCCTGCGGGCCCTGCATCTGCAACCCCATGCCCACTTCGGGTTCGAGATCTTCCGGAAGCTGGGAACGGTCGAACTCCATCACCATTTCGTCGCGCTTTTCGCCATAGGCTTCCGCCGCAGGGATATTAATGGTTTTCTTGTCGCCGACTTCCATATCGGCCACGCCTTTTTCAAAGCCCGGGATCACCATGCCGGCGCCCATTTCGAATTCCAGCGGGTCGCGCCCGGCGGACGAGTCGAACTGACTACCGTCGTCGAGGGTTCCGGTGTAGTGGATGGTTACCTTTTTTCCGTTTTCAATCATCAAATTGCCTTTCTTTTGGAGATGAATTAAACGGGCACCTTACAGGCATGGTTTCTGATGGCAACCCCATAACCCGGCAGATTTATTTGCGCCGGCGCGGCCGGGATGGCTTTCCATGGGGATGCGCACGGGCATCGCGCCGGGGATTATGCGGGCGAGATTCAGCGGCGCGGGGTTGAGGCAAAGCCCCTTTTCCGCACCGTTTTCCAATGGCGGAGACCGCCAGCCGGGCGGTCGAAAAAGCGGCTTGCAGGTTGTAGCCGCCCGTCGGCCCGTCCACATCCAGCACTTCGCCGGAAAAATAGAGCCCGGGGCACTTTCCCGACTCCATCGTTTGCGGATCGATCTCGTTCAACGCAACGCCACCCACCGTCACCATGGCTTCCTTGATCGAGCGCGTTCCCAATGGCCGGATCTCCTCCGCTTTTCCATCTTGGATGTGCACAACCAATGAATAGCTTCCAAAGTTGCCACGGGCCACATGGCGACTGGCATCGGTTAGCGCGGTTCCGCCGATGCCCCATTTTTCGATTTCGTAGACGCCGCGCGTTTCGGCCACCTTGCGTCCGTCGACGACGACATCCACCAGGACTTTCTCATAAACCTTGCCGACCCGCCCCTTGATGACGGAGGGTTCCACCTCGAAGCCGACCAGTCCCGGACGGAATGGCTCGAGCGAATGCCCGAGCTTTTTCGCCCATTCCTGCCCATCGCCCACCGAACCGGTTTTGGGATAGCTGACGCCGCCGGTTGCCACCAGCACATAGTTCCCCTCCACCACAAAGTTGTCGGTGCTGATCCGGAAACCGTTCTTCGTTTTTTCCAACGCCTGCACCACCGCCGAGCAGGCCAGCGAAACATTGCCATCGCGCAGCAGGTCGGTGAAGAGGTTCAGCACATCGGACGCCCGTTCCGTATGGGGGTAGACCTTGTTGCCCGCTTTCACCACCGTCTTCAACCCGCTCAACGCGAACCAGCGCTGAAGCATGGATGGGGTGAAGGCCCGGATGGATGGCTCAAGAAACGGACCGACCGGATCACCGAACATTTGCAGCATCCGCTCTTCCGAAATATTCGTGGTCAGGTTGCAGCGCGCGTTGCCGCACATCAGCAGTTTGCGCCCGGGCTTGTGCTTGCGTTCCAGCACAAGCGTCTTCAAGCCCAGCTCGCCGGCCGCGGCACCGGCCATCAGGCCGGCCGCCCCTCCTCCAATAATTACGAGATCTGTTTTACTCATAGACACCCATGTTGGCAGAACCTATATTCTTTTCCAACTAGGAGACTCCATGAAAATCACGACCGGCCTGTTGTTCGTTGCCACCCTTACCACGTTGACCGCATGCACCAGCATGAAGGTGGACTCCGAACAAAACCCCGACTTCGACTTTTCCGGGGTCGAAACCTACGAGTGGGTCCAGCCCCCCGCCAAAATCCTTGACGAAGAGGACACCATCCTGAACGGAAACATGCAGATGGCCCTGAATAACGAGCTCTCTGCCCGGGGCTGGAAGCAGGTGCTCGATTCCGACCAGGCCGACATCCAGGTGGTCTACTACATCAAGCTCGCGGAACACGAGGAATACACCACCCCGCCGAGCGAAGGGGAACCGCGGTTGACCGGCGGGGGGTTCACGTTCAACAACGATTCCGGCAAATGGGGCTATAGCGACCAAAGCCCGGATCTCAATGTCTACACGGTGGAAATCGGCACCCTTTCCCTACTGGTCTACGACACCCGGAACAACGAAAAAGCATGGAGCGGAACCCTGCAAACCAAGCTAAACCGCTCCATGCCGCAGGAAAAACAGAAAGAGCATCTTCGCCGCATCGCCCGCAAGATCACCACCCGCATTCCGTAGCCCAAAACAAAACGCCGACCCGGCAAACCGGATCGGCGTTTCCTTGAATCGGCTTGCTGGAACTACATCCGCAAGGTGAGATCCAGGATGGCGTTGGGCTTTTCGTCCTCGAGGGAGTCGAGCACCATTTTTGCGCCGCTGAAGTCTTGGAAGGCCGTATATTCGTCCGGAACAACGATGCAGGCCGCACCGGCGGTCAAAGCGCCCTTGCAGGCCACCTGCGACGACACGACGGCCACGAGGGTGGAGTGTTCCTTGTCGCACTGCTTGAGCATTTTCAGCCAGTCGTCGGCGCGCGGGAAGGATTCCTTCACCTCTTCCGGAATGATCAGCTCCACGCCAAGGGCGTCGAGGCCGAGCCTGGCCATCAGCTTTTTGGCCGTGGCCACGGGCAACGCCGTGAAGGTGACCACCGGAATTCCGCGCTCTTGCGTGGCCTTGATCAGTTTGGCGAGACCGCTATCGAGTTCGGCTTCGTTTTCGCAATAGTTGGCAACGGTCTTATCGACTTCGGCGACGGCCTTTTCGATGGCATCGGCTTTTTTACCGGCCTGCGTGAGGACATCGGTAACGGCACTGCGGTGCAGTGGCGACATGCCGGAACGGGAAAACATGATAGGCGAAAGCTCAACGCCCTTGGTGCCGACCGCGCTTTTGACCGACTCGAACTCGACCGCGCGAGTCTTGGCGGCAACATACTCCAGTTCAAAGATCAGGGCGTGGGTCGTGCGGGTTGCTTTTTCTGCAGCGCTCATGAAATGCTTTCTCCTTAATATACGGCTGTTTTTTAAAAAATGAGGGCGTAGTGTATGTAGCTTGTTCCCCAAGGTCAACACCCTATTTTTGAAGTGAATCGAAGGTCGGGACGGGGCCGGAAAACAATTCCCTCATATAAAGGGTTGCATGGGGACGGCACGACATGGATGATATGCCGAATTTTGAAAAAACAAGGCTCTGTAACGACGGGAATTTACGGAAAACACTATGAAAAAAGCGATTATTGCACTTGAAGACGGCACCTGCTTCGAAGGCCGCGCCTTTGCGGGTTCCGGCGAATTCTACGGCGAACTGGTCTTCAACACCTCGATGACCGGCTATCAGGAGATTCTTACCGACCCCTCCTACCATGGCCAAATCGTCACCATGACCTATCCGCTCATAGGAAACTACGGCATCAACGACGAAGATGTGGAATCGCGCGGAATTTTCGCCCAGGGCCTGGTGGTGAGCGAATGTTCCCGCATCCACAGCAACTGGCGAGCAACCAAATCGCTCCCCGAATACCTGGAGGAAAACGGCAAGATCGGCGTGGATGATGTCGACACCCGCGCCATCACCCTGCACATCCGCGACAAGGGGGCCATGAAGTGCGTGGTTTCCACCGAGGATCTCGACAAGGAGAGCCTGGTCGCCAAGGCCAAGGCGTCCGAAGGCCTCGTCGGCCGCGACCTCGCCTCCGAAGTCACAACCGCCTCAACCTATGTCTGGCCGGAAGGGGGCAAGCCCGATGCCGTCTATAAGGTTGCGGTGATCGACTGCGGCATCAAACTCAACCAGTTGCGCATCCTCGCCGATCTGGGCTGCGAATGCACCGTCTACCCGAACAACTCCAACGCCGACGAAATCATCGCCACCCAGCCCGATGGCATCTTTGTCTCCAACGGTCCCGGCGACCCGGCCGGCGCACCGGAAACCACCAAACTGGTTGGCCAGCTGATCGAATCCAAGATTCCGATGTTCGGCATCTGCTTCGGCCACCAGATGCTGGGCCGCGCGCTTGGCGCCAATACGTTCAAGCTCAAGTTCGGCCATCGCGGCGGCAACCAGCCGATCCAGGACTTGCGCACCACCAAGGTGGAGATTGCCTCCCACAACCATGGCTTCTGCATCGATGCCGACACCGTGAACCCGGACGTGGCCGAAGTCACCCACATCAACCTCAACGACAACACGGTCGCCGGCCTCCAGCATAAGCTGCAACCGCTCTTCTGCGTGCAGTACCACCCGGAGGCCGCCCCCGGCCCCCACGACCCGTTCTACCTCTTCGAGGAGTTCATCGACTTAATGAAGGAAAACCAAAAATGAATCATCCCGAATGGATCGCCATTTTAGATTACGGCTCCCAGGTCACGCAGCTGATCGCCCGCCGCATCCGCGAACAGAAGGTCTACTGCGAAATCATCCGCTTCGATACCTCCGCCGAAGAGCTCAAGAAACGTGCGCCGAAGGGCATCATCCTTTCCGGCGGCCCGTGCAGCGTTCCGGACGAGGATTCGCCGAAGTGCGATCCCGCCCTCTTCGACCTCGGCATTCCGATCCTCGGCATCTGCTACGGCATGCAGCTGACCGCCCACACCCTGGGCGGGTCGGTCAAGCCGGGGCTCAAGCGCGAATATGGCAAGGCCATGATGACCATCACCAAGGACTCGCCGCTCTTCAAGGGGCTGGCGCCCGACCTCCAGGTTTGGATGAGCCATGGCGACAAGGTGGAAACCATGCCCGAAGGGTTCGAGGCCGTTGCCGAATCCGACAACTGCCCCTACGCCACCATGCAGAACCTCGACCGCAACATTTTCGGCGTCCAGTTCCATCCGGAAGTGGTGCACACCCCCCAGGGCAAGGAAATGCTCTGGAACTTCGCCTTCAAGGTGTGCAAATGCTCCGGCGACTGGGAAATGTCCAAGTTCGTCGAAGATACCATTCGGCAAATCCGCAAGCAGGTGGGTGAAAACCATGTGCTGCTCGGCCTCTCCGGAGGAGTCGACTCCTCCGTCGTCGCCGCCCTGCTCCATAAGGCGATCGGCACCCAGCTCCACTGCGTCTATGTGGACAACGGCCTGATGCGCTACCGCGAAACCGAGGAGATCGAAGATCTGTTTGGCCGCGCATTCGGGATCGACCTCCACGTGGCGCACGCCGGCGACCTTTTCCTGGGCAAGCTCAAAGGCGTTTCCGATCCGGAGCAAAAGCGCAAGATCATCGGCAGCACCTTCATTGATGTCTTTGCCGAAAAAGCGCGCGGACTCAGCGACAAAGTGAAATTCCTGGGCCAGGGCACGCTGTATCCGGATGTCATCGAATCCGTCTCCCCGATTGGCGGCCCTTCCGCCACCATCAAGAGCCACCACAATGTCGGCGGGTTGCCGGACGATCTCCAGTTCGACCTGGTCGAACCGCTCCGCGAACTCTTCAAGGATGAAGTCCGCGAAGTGGGCCGCGAGCTCGGGTTGCCGAGTTATGTGGTTGATCGCCAGCCCTTCCCGGGCCCCGGACTGGCCGTCCGGATTATCGGCGACATCACCCCCGAGCGCATCGAAGTGCTCCAGCAGGCCGACCTGCGCGTCCGCGAGGAAATCATGAAGATGACGAACCACCTCGACGTGTGGCAATACTTCGCCGTCCTCCTGCCGATCCAGACCGTCGGCGTCATGGGCGACGACCGCACCTACGAAAGCGTCGTGGCGGTCCGCGCCGTTGAAAGCCGCGATGGCATGACGGCCGATTGGTACAAGCTGCCCTACGAAGTGATGGACTCGATTTCGAACCGAATCATCAACGAAGTCCCCGGCGTTAACCGCGTCTGCTACGACATTAGCTCCAAGCCGCCGTCCACGATTGAATGGGAATAATTCAGAGGAAAACAAAATGCCCAAGAGAGACGACATTCACCACATTCTAATTATTGGCTCCGGACCGATCGTGATCGGCCAGGCGTGCGAATTCGACTATTCCGGAACGCAGGCCTGCAAGGCGTTGCGCGAGGAGGGGTATACGATCTCGCTGATCAACTCCAACCCGGCGACGATCATGACCGACCCGGCAACCGCCGACCGCACCTACATCGAGCCGATCACCCCCGAGGCGGTCGAGAAGATCATCATCAAGGAAAAGCCGGATGCGATCCTGCCGACCCTCGGCGGACAGACCGCGCTCAACACGGCCATGAAGTTGGTTGAGCTAGGCATCCTCGAAAAATACGGGGTGGAAATGATCGGCGCCAACTACGACGCCATCATGCGCGGCGAAGAGCGCGACCTCTTCAAACAGGCCATGGCCGAAGCCGGCATCGAAACCCTGCGCAGCTACGAGGTGCACGACCTCGTGGAAGCCAAGCGGGTCGCCGAAGAAGAACTCGATTTCCCGATCATCGTCCGCCCCTCCTTCACGCTCGGCGGAACCGGCGGCGGCATTGCCGACAACATGGAAGAGCTCATGGGGATCGCCGAGGGCGGCCTGAAGGCCAGCCTGACGACCGAAGTCCTGCTCGAAGAGTCCGTGTTCGGCTGGAAGGAATACGAGATGGAAGTGATGCGCGACAAGAAGGACAACGCCGTCATCATCTGCGCCATCGAAAACATGGATCCGATGGGCATCCATACCGGCGACTCCATCACGGTTGCCCCGGCGCAAACCCTCACCGACCGCGAATACCAGATCATGCGCGATGCCTCGTTGAAGGTGCTGCGCGTGATCGGCGTCGAAACCGGCGGATCGAATGTCCAGTTCTGCATCCATCCCGATACGGGCCGCCTGGCGATCATCGAGATGAACCCACGCGTATCGCGCTCCTCCGCGCTGGCCTCCAAGGCGACCGGTTTCCCGATCGCCAAGCTGGCCGCCAAGCTGGCCGCCGGCTACACGCTCGACGAGCTGCCCAACGACATCACCAAGGAAACCCCGGCCTGCTTCGAACCCTCCATCGACTATGTCGTAACCAAGCTACCGCGCTTCACGTTCGAAAAATTCCCGGCTGCGAATCCGAAGCTCGGCGTCAGCATGAAGTCGGTCGGCGAAACCATGGCGATTGGCCGCAACTTCAAGGAATCGCTCCAGAAGGCGTTCCGCTCCCTGGAGATCGGCGTGGACGGTCTCGATCTGAAAGCCGAAGCCAAGGTTGAGAAAGCGAAACTCGACAACTACCTGCTCACGACCTGCACCGAGCGCACCATCGCCATCAAGATGGCCCTGAAGAAGGGATATTCCATCGAGAAGATTCAGGAAATGACCAAGCTCGACCCCTGGTTCATCGACCAGATCCTGCAGATCGTCGAGATCGAAAAACAGATTGCCGATGCCCCCGAGCTGGATCACGACCTGCTGAAATTCGCCAAGAAGAACGGCTTCTCCGACGAGCAGATCGGCGTACTCCGCAACTGCACCGGAAATGCAATCCGCGCACTCCGCAAAAAACTCGGCATCATCCCGGTCTACAGCCTGGTCGACACCTGCGCCGGCGAGTTCGCGGCCTCCACGCCCTACTTCTACTCCACCTATGGTGGCCAACTCGACGAAACGCGCCAGACCGGAAAACAGAGCGTCATCGTGCTCGGCTCCGGCCCGAACCGGATCGGCCAGGGCATTGAGTTCGACTATTCCTGCGTACACACCGTCAAGGCACTGCGCGAAATGGGCTACGAGGCCATCATGGTCAACTCCAACCCGGAAACCGTTTCGACCGACTACGACACCTCCGACAAGCTCTACTTCGAGCCGCTCACCTTCGAAGATGTCATGAACATCTACGAGGCCGAAAAGCCGCTCGGCATGATTGTCCAGATGGGCGGCCAGACCCCGCTCAACCTGGCCGACCGCCTGCTGGAGGCCGGCGTCCCGATTCTCGGCACCTCGCCAAAGAGCATCGCCGCAGCCGAAGACCGCGAACTGTTCCGACAACTGCTCGACAAGCTGGAACTCAAGCAGCCCGAATCGGCAACCGCCAAAACACTGGTAGAGGCGGAAGCCATCGCCCATCGCATTGGCTTCCCGGTCATGATCCGCCCGTCGTTCGTCCTCGGTGGCCGCGCGATGATGGTCGCCTACGAGGAAGAGGAGCTCGAACCGTTCGTCAACGCGGCCTTTGCCGCCAGCCCGGACTTCCCGGTGTTGATCGACCGCTTCCTGGAACACGCCATCGAAGTGGACGTCGATCTCGTCTGCGACGGCACCGATGTCTATGTTGGCGGCGTAATGGAGCACGTCGAGGAAGCCGGCATCCACTCCGGCGACTCCGCCTGCTCGATCCCGCCCTACACCCTCTCCGACGACATGGTTGCACGCATCAAGACCGCCTGCACCGCCATGGCGATGGAGATTGGTGTGAAAGGCCTGATGAACGCGCAGATCGCCGTCAAGGACGACGAGTTCTACATCATCGAGGTCAACCCGCGCGCCTCGCGCACGGTTCCCTACGTCAGCAAGGCCACCAATGTTCCTTTGGCCAACATTGCCACGCAGATTGCAATGGGCAAGACCATCAAGGAACTCGGGCTGGTTGGGTTCGAACCCAAGATTGAGTGGTATGCCGTCAAGGAAGCCGTCTTCCCGTTCAACCGCTTTGCGGGCGTCGACCCGATCCTCGGGCCGGAAATGAAATCCACTGGAGAAGTGATGGGCATCGACAAATGCTTTGAGCTGGCGTTCTGGAAAGCGGAAGTTGCCGCAGGCCAAGTACTGCCGACCGAAGGAACCGTCTTCCTGAGTGCAAAAGACCGCGACAAGGACTGGATTGTGGAGGTTGGAAGGGAATTCGTTGCACTGGGCTTCAAGCTAGTTGCCACCGAAGGTACGGCCCAGGCGCTGCACAACGCCGGACTGGAAGTGACCCTGACGCACAAGCTTTCCGAGGATGGAAAGAATGTCATCGACCTGATGAAGAGCAATGGCGTCCACCTGCTGGTCAACACGCCCAGCGGCCCCGTTGCCCGCGTGGACGAAATCAAGATTCGCTCGGAAGCCATCCTGCGCGGCCTACCGATCGTCACCACGCAATCCGGCGCCGAAGCATCGGTCAAGGCCATCAAATACATCTCGGAAAATGATTGGGACGTGAAGCCCATCCAGGAATACCACGCATAGGCCCGGTTCATTGATCAGGAAAAGCGCCCGAAGAGATTCGGGCGCTTTTTTTTGAACGCCAAGGGGTGGTTTGCGTCAATACAGTCGTAATTGAATGAAAATAGAGGGTTTTTCTTTCTCCTTTTCCCTCTGTTGAACCGGGGCGGTCGCTAACCACGGCCGCCTTTTTTTATGCCAACAGCTCCTGAACCGCGCGGAAGACCTGCTCCGGGGAAATCGAAGCCAAGGCTTGGGTCGCCAATTCCGAGTTTCGCGAGATCTCGCGCGCCTTGACCGTACTGTTCTGAACCACCCGGAACCGTCTTGCCAAGGGGCCCGTTTTGTCGGGATCGGTGATGCCATAGATGCCGACAACCGGAGTTCCGACCGCGGCGGCGAGGTGCATGCCCCCACTGTCGTTCGCAATGGCAACCCGACTGTTTTTCAGCAATCCCGTCCACTCTTTCAGGTTGGTTTTCCCGGCAACACTTGTTGAGCGGCGGCCCAATCTTTCCGACAGCTCTTCACAGGCGGAGGCATCCGCCGCTCCTCCGGCGAAAACAAGGGCAAGGTCCGTTTCAGCAAGAATCCGTTTTGCCAGTTCCTCGAAATGGGACAGGGGCCACATCTTGGAAGCGCCCCTTGCGGCGCCGGGCATCAGGACGGCATAGTTTTCCAACCCGGGGAATGCGGCATCAGGCACATTGAGTTCGGGCTGCTCCCGCACCAGCTCGACCGACGCCGGAGCGAGGATCGGGAAATATTCATTCGACTGATGCCCCCCGGCCAAGGGCACCACCTGGGTCAGCATCAGGCTGCGCAACTCGCCTTTGAGGCCAATGCGGTGGCGTATGCCGGCCATGGTGGGCAGAAAGGCGGAACGGAAGGAGTTGGGCAGAATGCAGGCCTTGTCGAAGTCCAGCGCCCGCAGCTTCGCAATGTTGGCTGCCGTTTTCTTTTCCAGGCAGAGTATATCGTCGGGAACCGGGTGCATTTCCCAGAGCGGCTTGAGATAGGGCTTCACCAGCACCGTAATGTGCGCCTGCGGGTTTTCGGCGCGGCAAGCCTGGATGGCGGGCATGCTCATGATGGCATCGCCGATCCAGTTGAGGCCGATAATGAGTATGCGTTCCTGCGTCATGCCGCCCGGGGTGATTTGAAACAAATGCGTGAAATCCAGTCCATGAACTCCTCTTCGCCACTCAGCATCTCGATTTCGACGCGCATATAGATGACCGGAATGTCTCGGCGATCCACAAAGGGAAATCGGACGGCATCCTTTTCCGTGGTCAGGATGGCGTCGGCACCACGTTGGATGCTTCTATTGATGGTGTTGATGATTTCCTGCTGCGAAAAGCGATGGTGGTCGGCAAACCGGCGCTTATAAACGATTTCCGCGCCGAATGCCTCGAGCGCGCGCTCAAAGCTTTCCGGAACGGCGATGGCGGAGACGGCGGCAATCTTCATGCCCTTGAGCTTATCCAGCGGGTAGGTTTGCTCGCCGAAGACATCCTTCAAATACTTGGCCGCATGGCGGCATTCGGAGATTTCGGCCACCGGGTTCATGCGGCGCAGCTGTTCCTTTAGTTCCGGCTCGCCCTCTTCCCCGCACTTGGTAATGAAGATGAAGCCGGCGCGCTTGATGTTGCGCATCGGTTCGCGCAGCAACCCCCGTGGCAAGAGATGCCCGCCGCCAAAGGGATTGGTGCGGTCCACAAGGGCGATATCGAGACGATGCCCGAGTTTGAGATACTGGAAACCATCGTCGAGAATCAGCGTGTCGCAACCGAGCTCCTTGATGGCGTATTTCCCGGCCTTGACGCGGTCCTTGTCGACCACGACCGCCACGTTGGGCAGGTTGGAGGCGAGCATGTAGGGTTCGTCGCCCGCCGTCCAGGAATCGAGCAGCAACCGCTTGCCATCGGAAACCACGCGCGGCGGGGTTTCGATCTTTCCGGTGGTGATGCGCTGGATCATCTTTTCGCGGAACGACATTTCCTTGCTCTTGTATCCCCGGCTAAGAATGGCCACCTTGCGCCCCTGCTGCTGAAGGTTGCGGGCGAACACCTCCACCACCGGGGTCTTGCCGGTTCCGCCAACCGTCAGGTTGCCCACGCTGATCACCTGGCAACCCAGCGTATTCGGGCGGATGATGCGGTGCTTGTAGAGCATCAGGCGCACTTGGACGATCACGGAGAACAGGAGCGATAATCCCTTTAGAAGGATCCGTAGCGTGGTTGGCCACTTGCCCTTTTCCGTGCCATCCAACACGGACAGCATATAGGTTTCCAGGTTCTCGATTTTGCGTTTATTCGACATAGATTGGTGCAGTGCTAAAAAAATGTGTGCGCACTATACCCAAAACCTTAAATTCTTCAAGGAAGGACTCGTACACATAAAAAAGCGCGCCTCCCGCCGGCGGCAGGAAGCGCGCATTCTCCAAACCAATAAGCCTACGCTTAAAGGTTTAGGGCCTTGCGGAGGGCCTCGATCTTGTCGGTCTTTTCCCATGGGAATTGCGGACGGCCGAAGTGGCCATAGGCCGCGGAGTCGCGATAGCTCCATCCGCTCGGGGTCATCAGGCCAAGATCGGCAATCAACGCGCTCGGGCGGAAATCGAAGATTTCGCCGGATTTGAGCACTTCCTCGATCAAATGATCGTCCACTGTGCCGCTGCCGTAGGTATCGACGTTGATGCTCAACGGCTTCGGAACACCGATGGCATAGGCCACCTGGATTTCACATTTATCGGCCAGGCCGGCGGCAACGATGTTTTTCGCCGCATAGCGGGAATAGTAGGCTGCCGAACGGTCCACCTTGGACGGATCCTTGCCCGAGAAAGCCCCGCCGCCATGGCTGCCAACGCCGCCGTAGGTATCGACGATGATCTTGCGCCCGGTCAGCCCGGCGTCCCCGTGGGGGCCGCCAATCACGAACTTGCCGGTCGGATTGATGAAATATTCGGTATCGTCCTTCAGCAGCCCGGTCGGGGCGAGCACATCCTTGCACACCTTGATCAGGTCTTCGCGAATCTGCTCCAGCGACACATCGTCGGTCTGATGCGAGATTACAATGGTTTCAATCGAAACCGGTTTGCCATCGACGTGCTTAATGGAAACCTGCGACTTGGAGTCGGGGCGAAGATACGGGATGGTTCCTGCCTTGCGGATCTTCTGGAGCTCGTCGAGGAGGCGATGGCTAAAGGCCAACGGCGCCGGCATCAGCTCTTCGGTGGCGTTGGACGCATAGCCGAACATCATGCCCTGGTCGCCGGCGCCCTGCTCGGCAAAAAGGCCCTCGCCTTCGGTCACACCCTGGGAGATATCGGGCGACTGCCCGTGCAGGCGGTTGATGTATTCGAAGGTCTCGGAACAGAACTCCAGCTCTTCGCGGTCGTAGCCGATATCGCGGCAAACATCGCGCGCAATTGCTTCGGGATCAATGTTATCCCAACCGGCACAGGTGATTTCGCCGGCGTTGACCACGAGGTTGGTGGTGGTCAGCGTTTCGCACGCCACACGGCTCTTGGAATCCTCCGCAAGGCAAGCGTCAAGAATGGCGTCGGAAATCTGGTCGCATACCTTATCGGGATGCCCTTCGGAAACGGATTCGGATGTAAAAACGTGGTCTACTCGGATTTTGCTCATAAGATACCTCTATTCGTTTATTCGGATTAGTGAATATAGATGCGGAATGTAGCGGACGGATTGAACGGATTCCATAAAAAAAATTGCAAAACACATCATTAGAGGCCACGGAAACGGCCACGGCCGTGGCTATTTCCGTGGCACCGTATGCCGAGGGATTCTCCTGCGCGACCAGAAAGCTTGACCCGCCGCACCGCACCAACCTACTGTTTGCGTCCAATTTGGACTACATTCATGAAAGAATTCACAAAAGACGACCTGATCAATTTCCTGCCCCGCTTCGAAACCTTTGTCGGCATCGACTCCGATGGCTGCGTGTTCGACACGATGGAAGCCAAGCAAAAGGACCATTTCCACCCGGCGATCATACGGCACTGGGGGCTGGAGGCGATTGAACCGCAGGTGCGTGCGGCGGCGGAATTCACCTATCTCTATTCCACCTACCGGGGCCTCAACCGCTTCCTCGGCCTCTGCAAAACCTTCGAGCTACTCAATGACTGGCCGGAAGCGCGTGACCATGCGAAGCTGCCCGACCCAACCGACCTGCATGTATATTGCGACTCCGGCTTGCCCCTCAGCAACGCCACCCTTAAAGCCGAAGCCGAGCGCACGGGCAGTCAATTACTGGCGGAAGCGCACGCCTGGAGCGTCGAGCTCAACGCAGACATCGACCAAAACATGCCCGATCCACCTCCATTCCACGGGGTTGAAAAGGCACTGGCACGCATCCAGAAAACCTCAGATGCCATTGTCATCTCCCAAACCCAGGCGGTGGCCTTGCTGAAAGATTGGTATCGGGATGATTTGGCGAAATATGTTTCCGTGATAGCCGGCCCGGAATTGGGCAGCAAGATCGACCATTTCACCATGTCCGCGGTTGATCGCTACCCGGCCAACGCGATTCTCATGATGGGCGATGCCCCCGGCGACATGGCCACGGCCCAAGCCATTGGCTGCAATTTTTTCCCGATCAACCCCGGCAAGGAAATAGAAAGCTGGCAGCGCTTCATGGATGAAGGCTACGATGCATTTCTCGCCGGGGGGTTCTCGGAGGAATACCAAAAAACATTGATTCGTGAATTCAAGGCCTTGCTGCCGGGGACACCGCCGTGGAAACGGAATTCCTAAACCCGAATTACCCAAGAACGAAACACATCCAAATGAACAATGACAAAACAAAGAGGAGTCCCTTCCCCGTTTTATACATTGAAGCCTTTGGGTTTGGGATTTGTTTCGGATTTCGATATTAGTGCTTAGAATTTTTAGCCGGAGGCTGTAATGGAAATTGACAAGCTAGTTAAGCTGCTGACCCAGTTTAAACAGGGAGAGGTCGATCTGCCTGAAACATTGTCCACCCTCAAGCAACTTCCTTTCGAGGACATGGGTTTTGCCAAGGTGGATCATCATCGAGCCTTGCGCACCGGATACCCGGAAGTCGTCTTCTGCCAGGGCAAGACCCACGAGCAGGTGGAAAAAATTTTCCAGGCACTCGAAAAGCATAACGACAATATTCTCATGACCCGTGCCGAACCGGCGCTCTTCGAACGGCTGGCCAAGGTGGACGGGCGGTTGGTCTACAACGAGCTGGGGCGCACCATCTCGCTCGAAAACGAAGGCCGGCAAAAGAGCGGCAGTGTTTTGGTGATTTCCGCGGGAACCGCCGATATCCCCGTTGCCGAAGAAGCCGCCGTTACCGCATCCATTTCCGGCGCAAACGTCGAACGCCTTTACGACTGCGGCGTTGCCGGCATCCACCGGTTGCTGGCGCAAACCGACAAAATCCAGCAGGCGCGGTGCATCGTGGCCGTGGCCGGCATGGAAGGCGCCCTGCCCTCGGTCGTCGGTGGTCTCGCCCCCTGCCCGGTGATCGCCGTCCCGACCTCGGTCGGATATGGTTCGCACCTGAACGGCCTCGCCCCGTTGTTCACCATGCTCAACTCCTGCGCACCGAACATAACCGTCGTCAACATCGACAATGGCTTTGGAGGGGGCTTCTCGGCCGCCATGATCAACAATGGAGTGAAATGTGATCCGTGAGGCGTGAATCCCACGACTCAACCATCACTCTTCACGCTCCTAAATACTTGCATACGGGCATAGGTTTCCGCGATATTCCGCCCTTTGCAAACAAGGAGTATTTTATGGTTAAGGCATGCGATCTGAAGAAACAGCACGTCATCGATATCGACGGCGCCCCACACTGCATTGAAAACATTACGCAACAGTCCCCGACCGCGCGGGGTGGCGGAACGCTCTATAAAGTCCGGTTCCGCAATGTGTCGACCAAAGCGAAGGTCGACAAAACCTACCGTAGCGACGATGCCTTGCAGGAAACCTCCGTCGACACCAAAGAGGTTTCGTACGATTATAAAAACGGAGACCGCTACTCCTTCATGGATCTGGAATCCTACGAACCCTTTGAGCTAACCGAAGAGGACATCGAAGACATTCTCCCCTTCCTGACCGAAGGCATGGAAGGCATTACCGCCCTGATCTCGGAAGGACGAATCCTGACCCTGCGCGTACCCGACACCATCGACCTTGAAATTGTCGAATGCCCACCGGCCATGAAAGGGGCATCGGCCACTTCTCGCACGAAACCGGCCACGCTCAGCACAGGCCTGATTGTCCAGGTTCCCGAATATATTGCTCCCGGCGAAACCATCCGCGTCGATACGCGTGAACGCAAGTTTCTCTCCCGGGCCTAAAACCCAGCCACCGATGAACACGGGGATCCCCCGAGTTCATCGGTGTTGATCCGTGGCCATGAATACCCCAACCCCAGTTTTGGTTTTGGCGCCAATGCGCGGCATTACCACGATGCATTACCGCCAGGCCTTCGTCCGCCATTTCCGGGGTTTGGACATCGAGATGGCGCCATTCATCCCCACCGTCAGTGCGGAGCGGATCAATCCGAAGCTCCTGAAGGACGTGCTGCCGGAAAACAATTCCGGCCTGCCGCTCATTCCCCAGGTCATCGGCAACAAGGCCGACGACTTTGTGCAGATGAGCATGGCCCTTCACGACCTCGGGTACGACGAGGTCAACTGGAACATGGGTTGCCCGCATAAACCCATCCGCAAAAAAAGGCGCGGATCGGGGCTACTGCCCTATCCGGACACGGTCGATGCCATCCTCGACCAGGTTTGTGCCCGGAGCCCGCTCAGGATTTCAGTCAAGGTGCGGCTTGGCGTTTCCGACAAATCGGAGCTGCTCAAGCTGATTCCCGTGCTGAACAACTATCCGCTTAGTGAAGTGATTGTGCATCCGCGCACGGCGGAACAAATGTATGACGGCACCGTTGACCTCGATGCGTTCGAGGAAGCCTACGCGGCCCTCGAACTCCCCGTCTGCTACAACGGCGACATCAACACCCCTGGTTTCCACCAAGCCCTAAAGGATCGTTTCCCGCAAATTAACCGCTTCATGCTGGGGCGCGGCCTGCTCGCCAACCCCTTTCTATGCGAACAAATCAAGGGGGGAACATCACACTTATGCAAGTATGATAATCCCATCGGGCGCATTCAGGACTTCCACAACGACCTGGTGTCGCAGTACGAAGGCGTCTTGCATGGAGACCACCCCGTTCTTGGAAAAATGAAGGAATTCTGGACATACCAGGCAATGCACCTTTCCAATGGGCGGAACATGTTCAAGAAGCTCAAGAAGACCCAGCACCTCGCCACCTACAAGAATATCGTTGCCGAATTCCTGGCCGAGGCGGATTGGAACGCCTGAAAAGAGCAGATTTAAATTGCTTCGTTCGCCAAACTCTTCTGCAATGAGCCCATGAAAAAAATCGGATTAGCGCTAGGCGGCGGCGGGGCCAAGGGATTTGCACACATCCCGATTCTGGAAGTGTTCGACGAACTCGGCATCAAGCCCGCTTGCATCACTGGCACCAGCATCGGCGCTATCATGGGCGCGCTCTATGCCTCCGGGCACACGGGGAAGGACATCGCGGACATGATCGATCATCTGATCGTGAAACCCCAGAAATCGTCGCTGAAGGATTTTTTCCGTAACAAGGATCTCTTCAAGTTTCTTCAGCTGATGGATCCGCAGCTAAGCCTAAAACCCAAAGGCCTGATCAAGGGGGACAAACTACTGGCCTTCCTGTACGAGCAAATGCAGGTTGACTCCTTCGAGGAGCTGAAGATTCCACTCAGCGTGGTGGCCACCGATTTCTGGCGCAAGGAACAGGTGGTCTTCAACCAAGGCGATCTACTACCTGCGGTTCGGGCCAGCATGGCCATTCCCTATGTCTTCACCCCCATCATCATGGATGACCGAATCCTGGTTGACGGCGGGCTGGTCAACAATGTGCCGCACGACCTTCTCAACCCCCAGTGCGACATTCAAGTTGCGGTCGACATCACGGGAAACAACTCAAAACCAAAAACCAAGATCCCGTCCCCGCTGGATGCCATGTTCAACACCTATGATGTGATGATGGATGCCATGGCTCGGGAAAAACTCAAGAACCATCCCGTCGACATCTATCTGCAACCCCCAATCATGGATATTGAAATGCTCGACTTCCATAAAGCCGAAACCATCTATCAACAAGGACTCGCCGCCAAGGACGACTTCAAGCGCAAACTCGAACACCAGCTCGAAAGCAAAGCACCAGAGCTCGATTGGCTCCGGAGAAAATAATGCAACCGGACTGGATCCTGATCGACGGCTACAACCTGCTCCACACCATGGACGAACTGGCCAGCCTGCTCCGCACCGACACACAACTTGCCCGGCACCGCTTGGTTAGAATGGTCGAAGGCACTGCGCACCGCATGGCACCGAAAACCACCATCGTGTTCGATGGCCGAGAAGCCGGGCAGGACGATGCCCTCACGTCCAACCATCTGGAAATCTATTTCTCACCAGGCAGGCATACCGCCGATACCATCATTGAACGGCTCGTTGCCCGCTTTCCAAACCCAGGCAAAATCCTGGTGGTCACGTCCGACCGAGCTGAAGCAAACGTGGTTCTAAGCGACGGTGCCCAGGTGATGTCATCGCAGGAATTCATGGCCCAGTGCGAAGCCGACTCGCGCAAGACCGTGCAGAAGCAACCCCGCCCCGGCCAGGAACCCAAACTCGGCGACCTATTCCCCGACGGGCTTTAATGAACTACTTGAAGTCCGCTTTAAACGCATCTTCAATATCTCCCGGCACCGACATGATTTTCATGAACTCCGTCATCGTGAGCTGCGGGAAGCTAAGGGCGAGGTAAAACTTCGCATGAAGAATGTTTGCCTCTCCATTTTCAATCAGAACCGTGTAGGGCAACAACTGCGACTGCCCCATCGTCCCCAGCTTTTCATTAAACTTCTCCAGACCATCCGGGAGAGCAACGCCGCAAAGCATGGACGAACCATCCCCCTTAATATCCAGCGAAAACACGAGTCGGTCCGCAGCACTCGACGCTAGCTTTTTAAGCAGCTCCGAAGTCGCCCCCTTGGCGACCCGCACAAAGCCGTCATACTTCGGCATGCCCATCATGAAATTATATTTGGCCAACTCCTTCGCCTTCAGGTGATCCTCCGTCGGCTTGAGTTCTCCAAGAGCGGCCTTCAGGGCGTTGACCGATGGCGTTGCCATGGTGTCCTCGTAGTCCTTCTGATAGAACGCACGGATGAAATATTCCGGGTTCGATGCAACCAGCTCCTGCCTTTCGGCATTATGCAGAACCCGCAACACAGAGATAAACCCGCGCCCAGATGCAGAACCCAGTTTTTTCAGATCATCCGAGGTATAGATGACCGAGGTATAGCTGGAGTTCCCGTTGACGGCATGCTTGCCGACCACTTCCAGTCCGGCTTCATTTAGTTTTGATTCAAGCTCGGATAGCGGCACATAGGCCGCCGTAAAATCCGTTGAGATGATCGGCTCCGCCGCAATTGCAGCTCCGTTCATTCCTAATCCGAGCGCCAAGACACCGATCCACCACTTCATGACCCACCTCCATGTTTTTAGAGTCGAACAAAGGTGCCACAACGCCGAACATTTACAAATGTTTATATTAGGTAGTTTTAATTTTAGATGAAATCCGAGGTAGGATTTCGGATGCCCTAAATGGATTCGATCCGGACATCGCCGAGCAGCTGTTCAACATCGTCCGGCTTTAAATACCCCGATAGCAAATTCAGTGCATTTGCCGCACCGCAGGCCATTCCAACCACCAGCGCATCAACCATCGACACGCCCTCATTCAGCGCAACCGCCAACCCCGCCGTCACCGCATCGCCGCTACCCACCGGGTTGATGGCCCGAATCTTCGGCGGAACAATTTCCAAGGCCTGCTGTTCGTCCACGAAAAAGGCCGTCTTGCCACCGCGGGTAATGAGCACCGACCGGGCTCCGAACTTCATGAGTTCCCGACATGCAACCATCAGGTCATTTCCACCAACCGTTGCCAGCAGCTCCACATCATTGATTTTCACGATGGCCGGTTCATGCTCAAGCGCCAGCAGCAGCGGTTCCCCCGGCGCATCCAGAATCACACGTCCACCCTGGTCATGGGCCAGCTTGCAGATTTGGGCATACGCATCCGCCGGCGCACCGGCCGGGAGCTTTCCCGCAATGGGAACGATTGCCCCGTGAAGATCCAACGACTCAAACAGCTTCATCATGTGCCGCCAATTATCCAGGCTGAGCGGAGGCATCTCCTCCACTAGCTCCGTCGTTTCCGGATTCCCCTCCTCCACCAACGTCTGGCAGACCCGCGTCTCTCCATCCACCACCACATGCCGGTAACCGACATCCTCCCGATCCAGCATTTCCTCCAGCAGCCGCCCGTTAGCCCCCCCCACAAACCCAACCAAAACCGGGTGGCCACCCTGCTGTTTGACCATCCGCGCCGTGTTTGCGCCCTTTCCACCAATGCCAACCGTAACCTTCACGGCTCGATTCACCACGCCTTTTTCGATTTTCGGGAACTCAAGGATTCGCTGGACACAAGGCGTAAAGCCGCAACAGATAATGGGTTTCGTAGATGTCTTCATATGCAAAACAGGAATACGTCATTTTTTTAAAAAATGACAGTAGACAAACCAAATTTTTCGGGTATGTTATTCGCTCCTTCAACGGAAACGGTGGGGTAGCGAAGCGGTCAAACGCAGCAGACTGTAAATCTGCCCTCTTAGAGTTCGATGGTTCGAATCCATCTCCCACCACCATCTTAAAAACCCCAGTAAAACAGCGTTTTTACTGGGGTTTTTTATTTATCGGCAACAATCACTTATACACAACTGCTCGTATAAGATTGCTTCAGATCTAACTGTAAGACCCGAGTTAATCACACCCAAATCACACCCATGCTGGGCTCTCCACCAAAAAAACTCAAAGTTAGGTTCTCCACCAAATGCGGCGTCGAGGGCGGTTTTCTGGAGAAACCAAGGCTCTCCACCAAATACGGCGCCAACGGCAGAGATTCATCATGCCGCCATGTACCACTCCTTGCGGGGATAGACATGGACATAAATATTCCGCTCATCATCCCCCGGATCAGGATTCTCATTTTCCCGCGCTTAAGCTTCCTCCACAGTTGTGCACAGATTTTCCCGGGAGCCTGCTCCAGCATTGAATTCCGACATGCGGCGCAGCACCTCGGGATAGTCGGAGACCGGGAAGCGTATGCTGACGCGAAAACCCATATCAGGCGGGCCGTCGTAATCAACTTCATCATCCCGGATGACCAGTGACAGGTCATCAATCATGATGTCATACATCCAATCGTCCTCTGATTCCGTTTCCATTTTTGCTCGATAGTACAGCCCATCTCGCTCTCTTTTCCCAAAGATACAGTTCAAGAAGGGGGACACGTCAAACTCATCGATTAATACCCACATGACGTCTCCAAGGTTGTTGTATTCATCACCATTGTTCTCGCACGACATGAAGGTCATGATGTCGGCCTTCCACATCTCTAGGATCAGCGGGGCAATTCCCTCATCAACCTCCGCTGCCATTTCACCATATTGTATATTGATCTGCTTATGTTCGGTTTCCATTTCTATCTCCTATTGTTTCTCTCGATAGCCGGTGAATTAATGACCTTAGCCCTGAGAAGCTCCTCCGCACTGATCTCGTTCTTAATGCCGGGCACGAACAGCAAGGACGTAACCGCATGCATCTTCCTTTGCACTTTATCGGTCATTACCGACGCAACGAATCCACCACGCTCAGAATTAAACGTGCTATATAAGAACGTATCCCGAGAAGTAATATTCAATCGTTGAAATCCGAATACCACCGGACACCCCAGAGACCGCTCCAATAATGGGATCAACGTCTCGGGCTGCGGGAAGTCATCAACCACGGGAAAATGCGCCATACAGCTCAGATCAACAAACATCGCTTCGTTCTCATTGCTATCGCCAAAGCAGTGAACATACCCTAACGGGGTTCGTTCCTCGGGAATATAGGTATTGTACAAAAGCCCGCCATGCCCGGTAGCTGTCGTCGATAATTTACCGACCAACGGACTCTCTTCCATCATCGCCGCGAACTTTATCTTTGATGCGTTCGTATCCAGCTTCCAGATGGGATGCGCCGCGAATGCGAGCAACGACTCGCTCATATTTTGTGCCACGATCACTTCATTCATATTAATCTCCTTATACTTCGGGCCGTTCTGCCCTGTTGATTTAGTATTCATTTCTTTCTCCTTAGTTCCTTAACGTTACACTGCGCGTTATTTCCCACTCCTGGCACTTTATGCCCGTGCCCGATCCCTCCCTGCACCTTTGTTCCCTGTTCTGTTTGACGCTCTATAAATAGAGCGACAAACAAGCAAACAGGGGAACAGCAAGCTCCTGCCTGTTTCTGTTTGTTGCTATCGACAAACAGGGAAACCCCAATGTTTTCACTGGTATCCTCCTGCTTGCTGATTCCTGTTTGATGTATCGTGAAACAGGTCATTATTGTTTTCCCGCCGTTTTGGCGTTCAGCCGTTCGATTTCCGTATCAAGATGAACCTGATCAATGGCGTAAAGCATCTGCTTGCGGCTAAGCCCCAGCCCATGGTTCGTGACGATCACGTCTTGCTCCACTGCCAGCTCAATTAGCTGTTTTGAACGGGGTTTAGTTAAGCCGGCAGAGACCCTGACCGCTTCCGTCAAACTGCCTTTATTGAGCACACCAGACTCAGCCTCCCCCAGGCAATCCGACACGTGCTCCAGAAAGTCCTCCAATGGTTGATCGGTTGTCGGGTTCTTGTTGGACGACCTACTGGTCATCGCAAGCGGAGCCTTGTCTGAGAGTTCGAAAATTCCGTCCTCCCATACTGCTGTGAATGCAGGTTCCGATGGATAGTTCCGCTTGATGGCCTCGATCACCTTCAGGGCACCCCCAGTGGCGTGCGGAGTGATGGTCAGAGCACAATCGTAGTCGCGGGCGAGAATACCACTGCCAGCTCCCCGATCTTGCGCCTGGCGATCACCTGCGGCCCCCTTTGCATCGTGATGGACATAGACAACGGCAACCCCGGTTTCCGCCAACTGGTCAAACCCAGCCAGAAGCGGCTTCCAATCTCGTGCGGAGTTTTCGTCGCCTTTCAAAAGTTTGTAGATGGGGTCGATGACTACAACCTCAGCATCCATCTCTTTTGACTTCGCAGCAATTTTTGAAACCACCACGTCCATACCGCGTCCGTTCACGACCTCTAAGCGCGAGTGTAATGTGGAGATATCCATTGCAGACCACACTTTGCGCACCCGCCCATGAAAATGCGTTCCTTTGACCTCCAGTTGAACCATCAGTACGCGCCTGGGCTTAGGGATATCCCATGTAAGAAACTCCCGCCCAGCAGCTATAGACATGGTCAACTGCAGAGTGAAGAATGTCTTGAACGATTTTGAAGGTCCAATGATGCAGACCTTATCTCCGGCATCGAATAAGTTGGAAACAACGGCATCCACCGGATCGGGATCACTGGCCATCCAGGCATCGGCGTTGACAGAAACAAGCGCGGTATGCTTTGCCACCACCTGACCCTTACTCCCCCCTATCTCCGGTGCGAAACTTTCTCTGGTCGATGCCGACCTCCGCGGTAAGAGCGCCTTACGCTGAGAAAGGAAATCCCTCCGGGATGGTGTGCGTCCTCGCCGTGAGCCATGCTCAGGCGAAGACATTGCCAGATCAATCTTACCGAACTCGCCGTCCCTATATTCAGCGTCGGTGTTCTTCGCGGAGGACACGGTGCCATCCACAAACTCCGCAGATATTTCTGCCGGAGCATTATCAGCGCTCTGCGGCCCGGAGCCTATTGCATGAGCTGCTGTTGACTCGGGGGCACCCTCTATATTGGCGCCCGAGTCAGCCGCGGAGACGACCATATGCTCCCCGGTTTTCTTCTGCTGGCAACTGCGTATATCAGTTGTAATCGCAGTATGTTTTTCACTCTTCATGTGCGCATGAGAGCACACGTACAATACACCTGCAAACGGGGGAATTTTTATATTTTTTCATCCCCCCAAAAGGGTGATAAAATCGCTGAACTAAATTCAATTTTTCTGCGCTGCCACAACCCACTCAACCACCTGGGGCAATGTGTACTTTTCACCAGCAAAAGCGCACTGCACCACATCGTTACAAAATCTTGAGTACCGACTAACTTCATCTGTAGTGCTTTTCTTGGATTTTGAAGGTCTCAGATTGGTATACTGGTGTATTGAAGGAGCGAGCCCTTTTATAAATGTCAGCAGAATTTCTTTTTCGTCCGACGTTTTAATAGGGAAGACTCGTAACCACCAGTCACAGCTTGCAACCAGTTGCGCATGCAACTCCTCTCTATTGTTCAGCTTTTCTGGGTCAAACGACGGAAGTTCACTACTTGAATATTTGTCAACCTTCGGCTCCATAGACTCCAAATACTTACAAACGGGCACCCATAAATACTCGGCGGTTTCCGGTTTTACTTTTTTCAAATTCCGCTTGATTGTAGTAATCAGTTTTCTCTGTCCTCGCATTACTGCTACTTCGCCATCTTTGTTTAAAATATAGTCGAGAGCCAACTTTGCATTCGCGGCATCTGTGGCGATTTCACCAATAAACTCGTCCCATAGAGCAGTGTCTTTCATAAACTCTGGATCATGGTATTTCCTGAGACTTTTTTTCAAGGACGCTTCAATATCTGGATAAATATCAGACTCTCGAGCCCATTCTCTAAGTATTATTTCAGTATCTGTTCGATTACTCATGCCCAACCCCCTACGCCAATAGTTTGAGCTCGAGTTCGGTTTTTAGTTTTTCCCAGTTCGGGAGCTTTGATTCTAAGAGGGTGCGGAAGGCCTGATTGTGCTGTTTGTGGCGCACGTGGCATAGCTCGTGGACGATCACGTAGTCGATCTGCGCCTTGGAGGCCTGGATCAGGTCCTGGTTGAGGATGATGCGGTGCGGTTTTTCGAGGTAGCTGCCCCACCGCTTTTTCAGCTTGCGGATTCCAAGGCTTGGAAGTTCGGCATAGTCGAACAGCCCGAAGCAGACCGCAAGCCGCTCGCGGAACACGCGCTCGGTCTTTTCGGCATACCACGCGTCCAGCAGTTTGCGGGTAATCAGACGGTTTTTCGGGAAGGCGCTGTAGACGGTGAGCGTGCCGTGCTGGAGGGAGACGCGGGGATCGCCCTTGGCTTTCCGCACCAGCAGTTTGTAGGTGCGCCCCAAATAGCGGAAGGTTTCACCGGAAACATACTGCTTCTCAGAGGGCGGTTTGAACCGGGCAAAATAGCGCTGCTGCTTATGAACCCAGGTGCATTTGCGTTTCAGGAAATCATTGATGCGTCTGGCCTTCGCCTCCAATGGCACCTTCACCACCACGGACTGGTTAGGATAGACCGTGGCGGCCATGGTTTTACGCTCTTCCTTGATCAGGTGGTAGTCGAACTCCACGTTTTCAAAAACAAACGTATGCATTGCATTGGTTCGCAATGATGAATAGTGAAGATTGAATTCCGAGTTATGCATCCCCTATTCCCGGTTCTCCACCGCCAGCTCCCACACCATGGAAATGATGCGGTCGATCTCTTCAATGGCCATGGCGGCGCCAAATTGCTCCTGCACCACGTCGAACAGATAGTCCTCCAGCTCAACGCGCACCCGACGCTCAACCTCGACGTTTTTGTGCCAGTCGATAATCTTATGGCTTTCGACAATCCCCACCATCGCCTCCGTGGCGGTGGCCAGCTGTTGCTCGGAAATACCGGCATCTCCCAGCGCCGCGCGGAGGTTGCGGTAATAGGTATGCAGCGGCTTCCGCTTTTTCAGCGGTGCGGGGATATCGTTGTCCTCGTAGTCGACAACATGCCCCTGGATTTCCCGGGCATCCTCCAGCAGTGCCCTGGCGTCCTCTGCCTTGGCGGTGCGGAGCTCCTCGATCAGACGGGCAATCTTGTCGCTGAAGCGGCGGTAAAACTCCGGATCTTTATGGTAGTTCTCCTTGATGGTGCGCTCGGTATGGGCGGCGATGGCCTCGGCCTTCGACTTATCGGAAAGCCCCCTGTCCGTATTTTCGATATAGGCATTGAACTCCAACGACTCCGACAGGCAGATCGGCTCCGCCAGCGCCTGCACATAGTCCGCCGAAACATACTTGTCCAGAATGCGCCGGATCTGGTCTATGTATTTCGAAAAGTCTACCGACTCCGCATTAACGGCCTTGGCGGTCTTTTTCAGCTCCAGGAACTTTTTAAGGTCGGTCTGGTAGCGGCGCAGCTTTTCCGGATCAAACTTCTTGGTAAAGTCATAGAGCATGCAGCAGGCTGCAAACTGCTTGATGAACTCGTTCACCAGCTCATAGAACCGCTCGCGCGTCACCAGGTCGCCCTCCAGCACCCGCAGATACTCTTCGGTATCCTTCGGGTTGCGCACACCGTTAAAAATCCCGCGCAGCTCCTGATAGACCTTTTCCAACTCCTGGATCTTTTCGTCGGTATTCAGCAGGGCGCGGTCGACGTCGTCCGGGTCATAATGGGTGAACAGCTGCATGGCGTCGCGCAGGTTCTTGCCATTGCGGGAATAATCGATCACAAAGCCGTTCACCTTGGCCTCCCGGCCCTCGTCGCCGTCGAACAGGCGGTTGACGCGGGCGATGGCCTGCAGCAGGTTGTGATCCTTCAGCTGCTTCGCCAGATAGAGGAACGTATTGCGCGGTGCGTCGAACCCCGTCAGCAGCTTGTCCACCACAATCAGGATGCGCACGCCCTCCGGGTTATCCTTAAAATCCGCCACCAACCGCTTTTCCCGGGTATCGAGCGATGTGCCGTGCCGATGCTTCTCGTCGGCCAGAAACTCCGCCACCACCTTCTTGTGCTCCGGCAGCTGGTCGTCGGCCTCGCTGTCGTTCGTATCGGAAACAATCACCTCCGACCGGGCAACACCTGTTTCACCCGCGCAGAGCTCGAACGCCTTCTGGAACAGGACGGCCGCATATTTCGACGGCGCCACCACCTGCGCCTTCAACCCGGTGTCAATAAACGACTGATAGTGCTCCATAATATCCAGCGCAATCGTCTCGATCCGCTGCGAGGTTTCCTCCAGCAGCTGCGGCGAATTAAACTTTTGCTGGAAATCCTTCTTCTGGCCTTCCGACAGCCCCTGCGTCAGCTGGTCGTAGAACTTGTCCAGCAGGCCGCGCTTCACCTCCAGCTCCGCAAACCGCGGCTGGTAAATCAGCGGCAGCACCACACCGTCCGCCTCCGCCTCCGAAATCGTGTAGGCGTCGATCACCCCACCATACTTCACCGCACTCGACTTTTCCTTCTTCATCAGCGGCGTGCCCGTAAAAGCAATCTGGCACGCCCTGGGCAGCACCAGGTTCAGCTCCGTATTCGCCTTGCCCGCCTGCGACCGATGCGCTTCGTCGATCAAAACAAATACGTTCGGATCGTCGTCCACAAAGTCCCGCGCGGTTTTCGCCGCTTCGAACTTATGGATCAGCGCGGTGATCACCCGCTGATCCTTCTCCCGGAGAAGCTGCATCAACTCCCGGCTGCTCGTCGTCTTCTTTACATCCTTCTTAATACTGCACGCCGCGAAGGTGTCGGCAATCTGCTTGTCCAGGTCTTTGCGGTCGGTCACCACCAGCACGCGCGGCAGCACAATGTCCGGGTCGTCGATCAGGCACTTTACCAGCATCACCATCGTCAGGCTCTTGCCCGACCCCTGCGTATGCCAGATCAGCCCGCCCCGGCGCCGACCGTGCTCATCGAACGTCTTCAGCCGGTCAATCGTCTTGCGGATCGCGAAATATTGCTGGTAGCGCGCCACCTTCTTGATCCCGCCGTCGTACAAAACAAAGTTCCGCACCAGATCCAGCATCCGCCCCGGCATCAATAAGGAATACAACCCCTTATCCTGCTCCGTCGCTGCGCGCGGAGACGTTCGGGCGACATCAATGTCGCCCCTACAGAGGTCGGCGGTGATTTGGGACACTATCGACGGATCGACCGACTTGTTGATGACGGCCGAAACCTCGGCCTCGAACACCGCGGGGTCGGCGTCCTTTTCTTTCCAATGGGTGTAAAACTTGGCCGGGGTGAGCATGGTGCCGTATTTCAGCTTCCGAACATTGGAAGCAATCAATAACTGGGGAAACAGGAAAAAGCGCGGCGTTTCGTTGCGCCCTTGGTTGCGGATCATCTGGGTGACCGCCTCGGCCACCTGCACCGACTCCCGCTTGCATTCGATCACCGCGAACGGGATGCCGTTCACAAAAAGCACAATGTCCGGGCGGCGCTCGTGGTTTTCCGACAGCTCGAATTCGGCGCAAACATGGAAGGTATTATTGGCCGGCACCTTCCAGTCGATAAACTTCATCTGGGGCGACACCCGCCGCCCGTCGATCAGCTCGCTTACCGCACGCCCGGCCAGCAGCAGCGCATAGATCTCTTCCGATGCCCGGAAAACGCCCATCCCCATATCAACGGCCTGCTCCAGATCAAACACCGCGTCGCGGATGCTCTTGCCCGAAATCTTCGGGCTGTTGATCGCCCGCAGCGCATCGAACGCCACGTCGCGCAGGATGTACTGCCCCTGACTTTCTCTGAGCTGCCTGACTTTTTCGCGCGACAAATACGTATATCCCATATTTACCAACTGCAGCAGCGCGGGTATCTGCGACACCGACGCCTCGTCAAAATCCGGCATATCGAATAAGTCACTCATACTGATTCTCCAGAAGGATTAGCCACAAGAGAGCGCAAAGGACGCGAAAACACGTTTAGATTGGATGGCCACAAAGAGGCGCAAAATGCACGAAGATGATTTACCACCCGCTTCGCTAGAGGCACGGAGGCGCGGAGTTTGTTTTGACAGGATATCAGGATGTGCATGATTTTTTATTCCTCTGTGTCTCTGTGCCCTCTGCTTGTCACGCCATAGCTTTAGCGACGGCGGATGGTGAAAATAGGTTCCGTGTATTCTGTGTATTCCGTGGTTAACCCTTAATGAATTCAGGAAGCCTAATGCTTCCTGTCACAAGGTTGTTGAGCAGGTATTTCTTTTGGTCGCGCCATTTGTCGAGCTTCCGTTCCAGCGTCTCAATTTCCCGATCCGCCGCCCTCAGCACTTTTGCTATCGCCTGTTGTTCTTCCAAGGGAGGGAGAGGTAGTTCCACTTTCTTTAGGTTCTTCGGATAAATATGAACCACGGATTGCCCTTGTCCTAATCGATTCAACTGTCGACGGCCCGCCGTATTGAAGTAAGCGGAAAGATAATCGGCGCGTGCGCACTTAATATCTGCCGCTACTATTACTATATCGCCACCCGCGTAGGCTTCCTCAGTCTTCATGTAGGCAATTGACTTCCCGATTTCCTCTGCGGTTTCTCCTGACCCGGCAAACAGCAGATCATTTTGATTAATGCGTTGTGACTGGGCCGCTAGCTCTTTGGATATGAATGAACGGAAAGTTTTAATGACGAAATCATCATTGGTGTAGATTTCACCGTATCTTATGCAAGGAACGCCAGTTTCCGAAAGTTCACTTTTCGCAATCCCCGCCCCCTTGTAGAACTCACCTATCTGTTCCAGCCTTACGGTTTTCCAACCCTTGAAAAACCCAGGAAGTCGCTGCTGGCCGGAGAGGAGCTGCTGCATCAGCCCCTTTTTGATCCGCCGCTTATTCCCTATTTTTAATTCCAGCTTCCGAATGCCCCGATCCCAGCACTCCAGCACCCCCGCAATCGCCTCCTGCTCAGGGAGAGATGGGAGAGGTACAAACATTTTTGCCAATGCACCAGCGTTTACATTTTTCTGGGCTCCACCTATTTCCATTTGGCCAAACTGTATTTTTCCATGGGGCGAATTGATATAGGTGCATAAAAAATGGCTAAAAACTATCTCTGGATTCGGCGATGTTATTAGAGATGTGAACACTTGACTACCAGCTTGGCTAGACTTCACTACAGCCGACAGCCCCGGGTAACCAGTCCGCACTGTGACAATATCTCCTGATTTGAGTCTCTTCCTTCTATGCTGATACTCATAATCAGGATCAATAAACAACATACGTCTGTCATCGAGGTAGCCCTCGGCCACATTAAGGTTGCGGTACATCCTAATACCTTCGTCACGATAAGCATGAGTTGCTGCTGAAGCAATCCCTACAGAAACTCGAGAAGCAATGTTCTCAACCCTATTTGTTTCCCACTCCAGAGGAATCCACCCGACTTTGGTTTTTTTATACCCCGGCCTGTTTTCGTTTTTCTGCATTAGGACTCTTCCTCTTCAAAATCGGTGTTGCCTGCTTCAGACGGGAAGACGCATCCGCTATCCATGCTTTTCGCAAGCAGCAGATGAATCCGCATGATTTCTTTTACAAGAGCTGGAAGTTCGATTTGCTTGCCCAGAATCTCAAGGGCTCTTTTGTCCACGTAGTAGGCACGGAAAAAGAGCATGGGGGCACCATGATTCGGCGGTTTCGGGCCGACATAGCTAGGGAAGAAGTTCCCTGCAATGTGCCCTTTTATATACTCATCAATTTTTTCATCAAAGTGCTCGGCTTGGTTTCTTACATCTCGTGATTTTAAAGGGCTTGTTTCATCAACGCTAAAAACCCTTCTCAACTCCACGCCACGGCCTTCATATTTTTTTGACGGCCAAAAGTATCTGGAAAGCGCACCAGCTTGATGCACGATGTTTTGAACATGATTCAGAACCTCATATTGGTCGATCTTCCACATTCCGCTTTCCATCCGATTGTGGAAATCATCAATCCATCCCGCTGAGATCAGTGCTGCTTCTGTTCGAGCAAGCATGCTCTCGATATAGAAAAACTGGTATGGCGGCCATATGGAGAAATCATCTTTCTGTTTCATGACGGCATCCAAGAGTAGCTGTTCTGATTGTATTCAATAAATGGGCTCCGATTGATCCCGTATAGTACGGCACTGCAAACCTCGTAACCATGCTGGAACACCGATCGAAACTCCGTCGGCTTGAGCTTGCGGAGCGTAGTGGCGAATTCTGACACAGTTTTTATTTCAGTTGGCGTCATGTAACGGGCTTTTGGTATTTCTGCATTCAGGTTTTTGCAGATCTGCTCGACTGACTCTCCCATGCGAAGATATCCACCGTTGTTATTGTTACGGAAAAATCCGAATAGTTCACGAGCCCGCAGGCTGCGCACCTGATCCATTGGGATATTAACCAGCCGCATGGGCTGGCGAGGTAGGACAATGTTTTTAAGCCATTTTCGATAAACGAAATCCAAAGGTTTTGATGCATCACAAACAAGTGCAAAATCTAAATCATACCGAAGGCCCTTTTTCGTTTTATAGATAGCCTCCACTCCAAGATTATCATACACCCCGCCATCCCATAGGGTCAGGGATTTTGCGATTGGATTTACATCTATGTCTGGAGCTGAACTTTGATCCCAGCCTGCATACTTCTTCCATGCAAATTCAGCAGTTTTAATTTTCAAGGGACCAATCAATCCCGGTACGGCTGCCGAAGCAGCTACGGCATCCGATAATGGGAATTTTGGATCTACTACATAGTTCGCAATATAATCTCCCATACGCCTCTTATGAAACCGCCAGTTTTTTCCAGTCTCATAACATGTGGCGTTGATCGTCCAGCGCGGATTGGTTTCGGGGATCTCAGAGATGCAGGAGGTAATACCCCAGCGATCTTTGATTAGCTTCCCGATAATTTGTGCGCGGCCTTCCAGCACCTGGGGCCATGCTCTCAATAAATAAGCTCTTTGAAGGTCATAGCTGGTAAGAAACCGGGAGATTTCAGGCAAACATTTATTCAGGTAATCGTCAGCAGTCGGCCACCGTTTTCCTGCTTTTTCGAAAATCAGCGCTACGCATAGGCTTCCGCCCGAAACGGTGGAAATGTGTTCAAATGATGACCAAAACTCCGTTTCCGCCAAACGTGCAAGCACGCCCAGATGAAACACCGAAGCCCGCACACCACCTCCAGATAATGAAAGTCCTGTTTTCATGATGCTGTCGGTGCTTGGCTATAGTTGCACTGCCCATCACCTTTAACTGTAAACTGTATGCGACCCCCCGTTTTCGTTGAAAGAAATTTCTTCTCTCCTGTAGTCCACGCAATGCCATTCGGCTTTGTGCGAAAACTATCATGAGTTGGTTCCATCCCGTATTTATCGCTTATCAGAACCATAGCAGGATCGATTGTATCCATCATGTCTTGGCAGTATACCGATTGCCTTCCGTGGTGTGGAGCGACAAGGATTCGATATGTTGCGCCATCTATAAGAGGTTGAAAATCAGAAGCATACTTGCTCCAGAATTCTAGCCACCCGGCCTCTTCGATATCGCCCGGAAAACAAAACAACCACCCCTTATAGGAATAGAACATGACGATGGATGTATTGTTTTTATTCATACCCTCTCTATATGAAAGGCAACTTGCTTCAATTGTTACTCCACCATTGTAATCTGGATTGCGTGGATTCTCTGACCATTCAATTCCTCCACCATATGAACCGTCTAGCTCCTTATATTTCTTTTGATATTCATGCTGTTCGTCACCAAACTTTTCCCTGTCTGGGAGTGATTTGTTTCTCCGAAGGACTCTCGGTTTACCCAGGTGTTCGATGATTTTCGGTAGGTTGTGGAGATGATCCAAATCGGGATGACTAATGACAAGATAGTCTAGTTCAGTTTCCCCATAGTGGTGCCTTACGTGATGGGCGGGACAAAAGCCCGTTTCTGGGTACCACCCTGCATCAATCCAGTGATTGTGGCCATTGGGTGTTTGTATCCAGATTGAAAGACCATGGCCAACATCCCATAGCGTGAACATCATCTGTTTTTTCGCGGCATTTTCGCGTTCAATTTGGGTGAGGATTCTTTGGATATCCATTGTTACCTCCTTAAGTATATTCGTTAATACCCAGTGCTTTGAGGTGTGTCTGCATCTCTTTATCCGGCTCCGTCAGCTCGGCGATGATTTCCTTTAGCATCGTCTCTATTTCCGATCCTTCGGCGGGCACGGATCATTTCCATAACTGTTTCCAGCTCGGATGCGTCCATCGGTTCCGTGAATCTTGGTATCGGAATGCTGGTTGCGGGCAATATCTTGAGCGATGTTGATCGCCTGTGCCTGCGTTTTAGTCACGGCGGTTGCTTTGCTGTTTCCAGCACCCTTAACCGCCCATCCATCCGAGTGCTTTACTACGTGTTGGTTTTTGCCGCGTGCCATGGTGTTGCTCCTTATCTTGTTGGTTATTCCCCGATCCCCAGCGCCTTCAGGTGCTCGGCCATTTCGGCTTCGACCTTCACGAGTTCAGTATCGATTTCCTTCAATTCCTTGAGGTTGGCCTCGATGTCGATCTCCTCCTCTTCCTCGAAGGTGTCGACATAGCGGGTGATATTGAGATTGTGGTCGTTTTCGGCGATCTCGCCGGGCAGGACGGGACGGCAGAACTTTTCGATCGGCTTGCGCTTTTCGACGGCGTCGATGATTTTCTGGATATGCTTCTCTTCCATAAAGTTCATGGCCTTGCCGGGCTTGAACTCTTTGGAGGCCTCAACAAAAAAGACGTCCTTGCGGTCGGCGTTGGCACCGCCTTCTTCGCGGGATCGGTCGAGGATAAGGATGGCGACGGGGATGCCCGTGGTTTGGAACAGCCCGGCAGGCAGGCCAATGACGGTATCGACGATATTTTGCTCCAGCAGGCTTTTGCGAATCCGGCCTTCGGCCGCGCCGCGGAACAGTACGCCGTGCGGGACAATGACGGCGACGCGCCCTTCCCCGGCCTTGGCGGTTTCGACCATGTGGGTGACGAAGGCATAGTCGCCCTTGGTCTTGGGCGGCAGGCCGCGCCAGAAGCGGTTGTAGGGATCGTTCTCGATGTTTTCGCCCATCCATTTTTTAAGGGAGAACGGCGGGTTGGCGACGACGAGGTCGAACTTCATGAGGGCGTCGTCTTCCTTGAGCAGCGGATTGTTGAGGGTGTCGCCCTGTTTGATGGTGGCGGAATCCTTGCCGTGCAGGAACATGTTCATGCGGGCGAGGTTGTAGGTGCCCATATTGCTTTCCTGGCCGTAGAGGGCGTAGTCGTTCGAGCCCTGCTTCTCGATCTCAGCCCCTGCCAGCAGCAGCAGACCGCCCGCCCCGCAGGCAGGATCGCAGATGCGCCAGCCGGGTTGCGGCCTGGCCAGCCGCGCCAGCAGCTCGGCGACGGAATGGACGGTGAAGAATTCGCCAGCTTTTTTTCCGGCATCGGAACCGAAGCGCTCGACCATATACATATAGGCATTGCCGATCACGTCGTCGCCCGCCTCGGTGAGGTCGATCCTTGAAAAGTCGTCCATGAGGTCGCGCAGCATTTTGTTGCGCTGCTCGGTATTGCCGAGCACGGCCTCGGAGTTGAAGTCGACGGTGATGATGCCGCCGAGCCGCTCACTGTTTTCGTCTTCGATCCGATGCAGCGCCTTGTTGAGCAGTTCGCCGAGGTTGTCTTCCTCGCGCTTGAGGTAGAGCTCGTGGAAGCTGGCGCCCTCGGGAATGATGAAGCGTTCGCTTTTCAGGCGCAGGGCAATACGGTCTTTGTCGTCGCCATAGCGCGCCTTGAGTTTTTCCAGCGTGTGCTGATGCAGGTCGGAGATATATTTGAAGAAGAGGAAGAGCAGGACATAGTCCTTGTAGACCCCGCCATCGACGTTGCCGCGCGAGGAGTCGGCCGCGTTCCACAGCGTTTTGTTCAGCTCGTCCTGGGTGTATTTTTTTGCGCCTGTCATGGTTGGCTCTCCGTTTAAACTATTGAATGGTTGAAAGTCTCGCCTTGGCTGAAGCTTCGGCAGTCAAGTGGTGGTTAATGAGTCCGTCCAGCAGCTCCAGCTTGCGGGCGGTGAGCCGGGCATAGTCCCGGCGGCTCTGTTCGAGGTCGATCAGCTCCTGCTGCGTTCCAAGGTCTGGAACCGGGAGAATGAAATGCTCCATCGTATTGCGGCTGACATAGGGAATGGAGGATTGCTCGATCAGACGGTTAAAGCCCAGCCTGCCCTGCGCGGAGTTGAAGTAGAGTGACAGATAGGCCGGCAAAACCGCCTTACCGGGCTTAACCCTGACCACCAGCAACGAGCCGGAAGCGACACACCCGCCTTCGCATTGCCCGGAAAACACCGCCGACGCAAAACGACCGCGCGTGGAAACCAGCACATCGCCTGCTTTTAGAAGGTGCTCTTTCTTGAGGCCGGAAACGACAACCCGTAAAATTCGGGCATCCAGAATACGACCGTCATCCGACAGATCACGCGGTTGTATGACGCATACGTTACCATCAGGATCATGGATGATTTTAGACCTAAAGGCATAACCTGCTCGTATTTCAGCTATATCGCAAATACTCATAACAGTTCGCAATATAGTCATACTGCGCATTCTGTCAAGCCTCTCGCAATAAACAAATATTGCACAGTTGACGCAGGTATACATTTTTCTCTACAGTTTGGTGCAACAAAGGAGACCGATGTTATGACGCACGAGTACCCGCCAAAACAAATTAAGATCGGGAACAGCACGTTCGAGGTTTCCGGATATGGCCGACTTCACCCTTGCTGGACTGGGCACGTGAAAAACTCGAAATCCTAACCGCTGATAACTGGCAGGATATCAAACAACAATTACTGGCGGACCGGGAGGATGGGTTGTGAGTGAAGAACTAATCATGCTGCATAAAGATGCGAGCAGAAAAGATGAGACACAGTTCATAAAGTACATCGCGGCTAACTGCCATCCCAACTACCAAATTATAGTCAAAATAGCACACTGGTTTTTCAAAGATGACATTCGTGCGCTACTGAATGATGAATACAAGACCCTGCTTCTTAAAAGACTCAGGGCCGACAACCCGACTGAGTTGATCCTCTCATTAGTTAACAAGCTCGATTGTAATAAGGGGGAGGGCAAGCAGGTCCAGATCGAACCGTTTAACTTCTTGCGAGATATAGACAATATAGACGAAGCTGGGAAACTTGCCCTCTCCGATGTCCTGCAATCCGTATTTTCACAAGGCCTCACACACGACGGTGTTTATGATTTTGCACGGCAATGCCTTATTGAACATGCTATAAAAAAGAAAGATTTAGCTTTCAGCATCATTGAACAAAATTCGGCATCTGGCTTGCCCGAAATTGCTATAAGAAACATTGTGCGATTTGCCATAAACAATTCCCTTGAGATGTATGAGTGTGAGGCGTTTTTTTGGCAGTTGAACTCTGCCGCACACAGATTGAAGTCACATAATATTCCGGTCGCAAAACATCTAAAAAATGCATATCCACCTTCGCTACTAGTACAGCTAGCTACCACTTCGGACATTAAAAAGAACCTTGATCATCTAAAAAAACTTGCGGTGGAAATAGGCACGGAAAATAAAAGTGCATTGCAAATATTTGGATGGTGCGTAAAGGAAGCCTATGTAGCCAGATATGAGGCCAACGTCGATGAACACTATGATGAAGACCAGAATTTTCTGGCACACCTCGCACATATCGAAGGTATATTTTCGCACCCAACGTTTTGGAACGAGCTCTCAAGCGTAACGAGTAAAATTCGTAGCATCACAGCGACCAAGAAATATCCTTCTCGCCTTGAGGCGCTCCGGGAATTCTGCCGCATATGCTACATCAACAAGCTCCTTGCAGGCAATAAACCTGCGCTATCGCGGGGAACCGACGTCTACATAGCAGCATCTGACTTCCTAAGGCACTCTATCGGGCTACACAAAGAAACCTTTGAAAATGATCTCAAGGGAGCTTACCGCATCGCTCAGCTCGAAATTGAGCACGGAAGAAATGATGTCCACCTTGAATGTGAAAAATAATTCCTTCGAATTCCCATGCATAAGGTTCTGCACAGCAAATAATAACTAAAAACCCCTTCCAGAAACACCAGTTCGCGTATAATTTCGGCGGACTCCTTCGCTACTTTTCCTCCAGTCAGATTAACCCTGGAGGACACAATGAAAAGCAGCACCAAGCAGATGATCACCGTTGCATTAGCGGCCGACGAAACCATCGACAGCACATCGCGAAAACAACTGGCACAAGCCTTGGCCGGCAAGCAAAGAGCCGGCAAACAAATCGGCACCAAGGAGGCGGCTGCCATCCTTGGCATACACCCCATTAGCCTGAGAAGACTTGAAAAGAGAGGTGCCATTTCAGCGGTACGGCTTAGCAAACGGCGTATCCGCTGGTTTCTCGAAGATGTCACCCGTCTTCGCGACCAAGGAGTGGAAATCGACCGGGGGGTGGAAAAATGAACGCGCCGCCAACTACAATCTGCATCGATCACAACAGCGTGCATTTCACCCGAGCGAGATTCCTGATGGAAACTAGGTCTTGCGACCCAAACAGAGCCATTCTTAATCTGCTATGCGTTGAACGGCGGGCGCGGGGTATCTCGATCACGGCAACAAATGGACAATTCCTGCGCTCGGACAACTTCAACATACGCGCCGAGCCGGGGGTTTATTGCGTTGCGAGTAACACGGTCGACCAGATCGGCCTAATTCGGGTCTATGAAACTGCTGCATACCCCAATTATCGCCATGCGATCCCAAGGCTCAACTCATCAAATTCCCACGTTCTGGAAGGCCACGGTCTTAATTTTGTTGTCTGGGCCGCAGCGGCCCTAGGCACATATATCTCCCCGACATTGATCCATATTGGCGAGAATGAACCCTTTAAACTCCACATTCATAAGAAGGATTACCTTGGAGTCGTCCTGAAGAACAGGAATACGACGGCAGTCATCATGCCGGTCACCAGCAAGGAAAAATGGACAGATTTAGTTACCAACATCCAGCGAGGCGTACACCTCAAGGCCCTATTGGGCGAACAAACAGCTTCCCTGAAACTAATTCACAACAACCAAACTGGAGCCGCAAAATGACCACAAAAAAAACCGCGCTGGCAGGCGCGGAATCCAATACTCAACACAAAGAAGAACATATCATGAACAATACTACCCTGCAAGCGTTCGATACGGCAACGGGGCTTCTGATGCGGCATTCTGGAGGCGCACTATGAATCCGGGACATGAACAGCTGCCGGTTTTGGTTCGGCAAATCACCGAGTTAAGGATTACCGGGAACATGATCCCTAACACATGGACAAAATTCATTGTTCATGGCAAGAAGAAGGAGCCCGACTTCCTCGCTATGCACATCCTGAGCGACACCGTCTATTGGTATCGTGCCTCGGTCAAGAAGGACGAAGAAACCGGGCTCGTAATCCACGTCAAAAAAAGGTTCACAGCAGACAAGCTGCAGCGAAGCTATGCGCAGCTGGCGGAACTGTTCAGCATGTCGAAAGCACGGGTCAAGCAATCTATTGACCTGTTGATTGATCAGGGTCTCATCGAGCGTGAATTCAGGAACATAACTCCGGAGATGGGCTCCCCGCTAAACAACGTCATGTTCCTGGCTCCCGTACCGGACAAGATCCGGGAAATCAGCTTCCCCAGAGTCGACAAGCGGCCAAGGAAGCCAGCAAAAAGCTACAACGTATCGAAAAAAAACAAGGTGGCCCCCTCTCCGGAAACCAAAGCACCCCCCTCCCCTGATAAATCGATAGCCCCCTCCCCCAAAACTTTTGGGGGACGTATACAAGAGACTACAACGGAGATTACAACGGAGGTTACAACAGAGAAAAATCCCTTATATTCCCTTGCCGGGGGCAAGGGAACTTCTCCTTCTTTTTTTTCTTCTGAAATACCATACCCGTCGATCCCGGAGAACGCGGCATCTACGGAAGCAGTTCCGACGGGAGGTGCTCCAACTACTGAGCCCCAATCTCCCGGAGAGACCCTTTCCCCGGAACCTGTGCCAGACGAAGATGAGGAGGAGGGCTGGGATCCTCCCTTTGACCTGCAGTGGATAAGCAACTGCTCCCCGGAAGAACTGGATGCTGAAAGGGTGAAAATTACCGCGCTCAAAAGGCGTCTCCGGGAACAGCAGGCAGAGAGGCTCATGCAAACCAGATTATACCCGTTGATATGCGCCATCTTTTATCGCAACGTTGCCCCTGAAGAAATGATCCCCATGCTGTCCCCCTTGCGAACCGGCACCATTTCCGCAAACAACCTGCTGTTTGCCGCGGCTTACTCCCTCTTGTCCCAGTGCGTTAATTTCTCCAACATCCCGGATCTCGTCCGTGCATTGAAGGAAAAAGACGACGATCAATATCTTGCTAGGTGCCGGGATGATATCACGGAAAGTCTTGCGCTTGAGCAAGAGATATTTCACCGCGAATATCCTGATGCAGATCTAGAAGAAGCCCTTGAATCTCTGAGAGAAACATACGGCTCTGTGATCATCGACTTCGGATACGATCGCGGCGCGGCTCAGAAACTCAAAGACAAGTGCGATCGCGTTATGACTAAGCAGACCGAGTACTGGAATTCGATATGCAGCAACCTTAATGTATATCAAGGCTTAGGATGCACCTTGAATCATCTTTGGGAACATGCCGACGCCACGGCTTACCAATCATGGGACGCCATCAAACTCGCTGCACTGTTCAAGCTGGATCTTATTCAGCCAGAAGCAGCCATCAACGATCAACGAGTCGAAGACGCTTGCCGGAAGGCAAGCGAGTACAGGTTCGTCCGGGATCTATTCTCGCAGGCAGAATCAGGGCACCCCGCCCTGAAGCAAATTCTCGATTCCAGCGAAACCCTGCCCAGCGAGAGCCAGACCCCAGAATGTAAAGTCGACGACACGACGGACACGGTCCTCGCGATGGCCGAGAAAGGGCTTGGGGACGATATAGCCCTCCCCAATGTAACAAACAACGAGGCGGTCACACTCACAACAAAGAACCACAAACGAAAGGAACTAAAATGAAATATAAACTGACAGAAGAAACTAGAGAGATTAACGGCATCACGTTATACCGCATCGAGGCGACATCCTCTTTCGGTGACGTAAAGGAAGGCGACCTGGGCGGATGGGTCGAGAATTCTAAAAACCTGTCCAAGAGAAGGCGGGCATGGATCGCCGACGAAGCCGCCGTGTACGGAGAGGCAAGGGTCGGAGGAGATGCCTGGATCGGAGGGAACGCCGAAGTATACGAACGAGCCTCAATTGGTGCGCGCGCTAAGGTTTTCGGTAATGCTAAGATTTATGGAAATGCCTGCGTCGTGGATGACGCCGTAGTGACTGACTATGCGAAGGTCAGCGGGTTCACTCAAGTGCTGGGCTGTGTCTGCATAATGAACCATGCATCCGTCTCAGGTGATATCCGACTCTTAGGCAGCATAAAGTTCGGAACAAACACGCAGCTCACCGGCCAGTTCGCGATCATTGAGCAGACCGGAACCGTTTTACACATCGATGGAAATGCTCCATACCTACCGAATTTAGAGCGTATTGCGCATAATGCAGGCATGCGTGATGAAGCCCCATCTCACATCGACTTGCAATCTGCCGACGGGCCATATTGGCATGAACCGATCAGACCTGCCCCCGAGGTTATCCACAGAGAACCACTCAGCTATGAGCGGACTATTCCCGATCTTCTGCTTAGCTCATTGAAAGAAGCATTGATGGATGTTCAGGACCCGAGAAAAAGCACTCCCCGGTTCCAACCATCCACCATCTTGAGCCTGGCGTTCATAGCGGCGTTGCGCGGAGCAAAAGAAACATCTCAAATAAATGACTTCATACCATCTCTGAGCCTGACCGTGAAACAGTCCCATTGGCTCGGACTGCCTCCCCCTCATCACCGCACTCTGGAACGAGCTATGCCTCCCTCTTCAGCTTACAGCCGACTTCACGGGGTTATCGATATGAAATCGGTTAACCGGATACTCAGGCAATGGCTGAAAGATCATCGGTACGAACTGCCCGGCCAGATGGCCCCCGCAACGCCGTTCATGGATGAAACGTTCAAGTCCCTGACGCACATGTTCCGGCGGGACAGAGCCTCTGCCGGCAAGGCAAAGCTCCGTGGCGGTACGCAGCCGAAGCAGGATTCACACAACCAACCAAAGGCAACGAAATGAACGAGAACAACATCGATGTCATAGCCGCACACCGGGATAACTACGCCGGGGCCCCCTACGAATAAGTGCATGGGCTCTTCGGACCACCGGAAGCATGAATACAGGCTTAATCGGGGCGGGCGCAATCGCCCGCCCTGCCTCCCCAACACAAAAGGCCGCCATGAAACCAGAAAGAAAATTCATACCGGATTATGACAATATCTACGTGGTGGCAGCCCCACCGCAGAGGTTCAAAGAACTCGCAAAGGAACACATGGATGGATGGGATGACCTCTTATTTGAACACGAGGTCGCATATGAGATGGGGCTTCTGGTTTTGACCAACAACGACTGGTTTGGGGCACTCTTAGTGCGACGGGCGGAAACCCAATCCCTTGAGCGAGATCACTGGCTTGGCTGGAGCACGTACCATCAAGTGGAACGAAGCCCCCTGGTTCTGGAAGTCCTTGAATACCTGCCCCGCTGGGAAGCATGCTACCGTCCAGATTACGGCGTGCGTGCCTTGCAGGCAGCCATCTCACGGATGGCGGAAATGTTCGAACTGCATTACGGCTATAAACCTTTACTGGCGGACTGCCATATGGATCCGGACGGCCGGATGCCGGACTATTTCCGCGGTGCCGGCTGGATCCTTGCAACGGAAGGGAACCCTGAAAAACTTTCAAGCTACTGGATCAATGAGTTGGTTCCCCGGGCCTCGGAAATCATGACGGCCAAAAACCTGGACAAAGCATACACGGCTGGCACCTCCCGCAAACTCACCGGACTGCTACCCATCAGCGAGCATCTTCTTCCATCGCTGAGGGATGCTTTCAAAGCCATAGACGACGATCGCGCAACGAACAAGAAACACCCTCAGCACAGCATTTTGGCAACGATATTTCTGGCCCTGCTGTGCGGATTCCATTCTGTCAACGGCATAGTGAAATTCTCTAGGCGCCTGTCGGTGGCAAATGCCCAAATGCTCGGATTCAAAGTCGACTTAAATGGATGCGCCATTATCCCAAAATACCATACCTTCTATCGGGTACTGGGCAATTTGGATCGCCTGCAGCTATCCGAATGCTTCGTTAGGTGGGTTGAAGTCCACGAGAAGGAACTCCCGCGATCCCTGCAATTTACCGGCAGGGTCATGCGCGATGCACTCATCACCTTCGTCAAGTATCTGGGCAGGCGCCACCCGCAGTAGGTACCATGCAGGAGAAATATGGGGCTGAGAGAAGGCAGAATACAGGTACACAAGCACAGAATACGCGTTGCATATATAACTATCGTAATATTATACACTTATAACCATAAAATAGTCAAATACAAAGAAAATTTATCAACTAGCGCACCTAAATCGGAAGAAACAGGCTTTCAGCGGATCTTCAAATCGCAAATTCTCTCGGTTTTCTCGCATAATACTCATATGAAAAACCATCTTTGAGAAAAATACCGGTTTTGCATGTGCTAAAACCCTGTCTATAAAAAAGAAGCAAAGAACCAACCTTGTGACATGCCCTATACAGTGAAAAAGAGCGTTTGGGGGGTTATATATAATTGAAGGGAAAGGTGTAGCTATGCCCTCCCGCCTAATGCCCCGGAATCCGCCGGGGCGTTTCTTTTAACCAATAACCAAGGAGGCTTCCCCATATGATCACGCTAAATTCAAGCTACAAAAAGACGGTGCCAATTGAAGGTCATGAATACTCAAGTCAGTCCTATCTGGCATCTGTATCCACGGAATTACCCGCAGGGTTAACCGAGTCAGAGCTGAAGGAAAAAATAGCCAACACCTTCCGCCTGGTCCGTGACTCGGTTGAGTCAGAGTTAGCGAAGGGCTCGACGCCTGGTGCGCTGCCGGAGCCGCAACAGCACAGTGCCCAGATGGATAGCAAGGCGAGCAACAAGCAGGTCGGCTATTTACTCGACTTAGCCAAGGCTCGTAACATTACGTTGATGCAACTCAATGCCGACGTCAAGAAGCAGTACGGCGTAGACTCCATATTTGATCTGGACCGTAAGACCTGTAGCCGCCTGATTGATGAGTATCAGCGGGCGGCCTAAGTACCACCCCACCCTAACACTCGGCCCCGTCGTTCCATCGTGAGCGGCGGGGCTTCTTTGTATCTACAACAGGAGAATCAAATGACATTGATGGAATTAAGAAAACGACCGCACTGGTCGTTCAGTAGTCTGAACTCATTGCTGAACATCTGCAGCTTGCAGTGGCGATTTCAGAAGATCGATAAACTCAAGCCCACGCATACATCGGTCAACTTGGTCGCAGGAAGTTGCCACCATCGTACACTCGACCAGGTCTACTTGGCGAGAAAGCTTGGTATGCCTATGACCATAGATGAAGCACTGGAACTCTATACCGAAGACTGGAGACGGTCATCACAAGAGGAGCCGATCAAATACGGTAAGCTTGATGCAGATGGCGTAGAGGAACAGGGCCGTGGTTTGATCCAGGTTGCATGGGATAACATAGATCCAACGGAGACGGTATTGCAGGTCAGCGAAGTGTTCTGTGTGCCGATTATTTATGATGGTCGGTTTATGAGTAAGCCTATGGTGGGTGAATGGGATTTAATCGTAGAGAAAGACGGTCAGCCGTTGGTGATCGATTGGAAAACTTCTGCGACTAGGTGGGCGAAAACTAAGGCCGAAAAGTCATTACAGGCAACAGCGTATTCGTTGGCGTACTGGCAGAAGCATGGGATTAATCCGGATGTACGTTTTGATGTAGCGGTGAAAAATAAGACCCCGGTGCATGAAAAGCATGTAACAAGTCGTGCCCCCGAAGACTGGGCACTGCTGGGCATGCTGGCGGCGAAGGCGGAGACCATCGTGGAACAGGAGTTATTTTATCCGAGTCTGGATTCGTTCGCCTGTAACGACTGCCCCTTTGCCGGGGCATGTGAATCATGGTGCCACGGAGAATATTCCATCGCACAGGCCGCCTAATCCACCACCCCGCATCAACCCCAACCACCCCGTCGCGCCATCCCGGCACGGCGGGTTTTTAGTTTAAACACACAAAATGGAGAAATGAAAATGGTACTTCAATTACAGACAGAATTGGCGGTCAAAGAGGCTGCTTATGACGGAACTTTGCTGACGTCACCGGAACATGTTGAAGCGTATTTGAGTGAGCTGAAGTCGGCTGCTCAAGAAGCGTTTGTGGTTATTGCGTTGAATGCTAAGAACCGGGTGATCGAGAAACATCTGGTTTCATTGGGCACCGTATCATCGGCGCTGGTCCATCCTCGTGAGGTGTTCCGGCCGCTCATTCAAAGCGGAGCATCGTACACCATTTTGGCGCACAACCACCCCAGTGGAAGTCCTTCTCCCTCTTGCGAAGATCTGAAAATTACGAGACAGCTCATCGCAGCTGGCGAGATCATGGGCATCAAAGTGCTCGACCATATCGTCATCGGCGACCGGGCCGTATCGTTGCGGGAAACCGGGCTGTGTCACTTCGGGTAGGAAGGAGCGAACCATGAAAGAATATGGAGCCTACCTGACGCCGGAGAAGTTGATAGCGATAGAGCTGCCTGTCAGGCATCACGACAGTGCCGTGCATAACCGGAAGATGCGCCGGGCTAAGGCGGATCTGCTGGCGATGAACCTGCGCCACTACATCGACCTCGGAGCAATGAAGCCCGAGGACCGGTGGGAGATGGAGAAAGCCGTAGAGGTGCTGAGAAAACAATCAAAGTAGAAAGGAGTGCATATGCCTAATCACTGCAACAACGAAGTAACCCTGCACTGCCGGACGGAGGAGATTGCATTGCGCATTAAAGCGCATCTGGCCGGCAAGGAATCACTGTTTGATTTCACGTCGCTCCTCCCTACCCCGGAGGAGCTGCTGGAGTCGACGGATGATCCCGAGGTTAATGCCCGGCGCATAGCCCAATACGGTCATGACGGCTGGTATGACTGGCGCGTAGCAAACTGGGGTACCAAGTGGAATTCCTATGACTGTACGCTGGATGATTCAAACATCCGCAACGGAAGGCTGAACTATTGCTTTCTTACGGCATGGTGCCCCCCGGAAGGCATCTGCCGCAAGCTCAAGGAATACATCACCGCCCACGCGCTGGATATCGATGTTAGCTGGTTCTACTACGAACCGATGAACGGCATCCGGGGTCATCTGGAACAGGAGGTAGGACATGGCGAAAGTCGTAATCAAAACGCCTGATGGCAAGTATGTCGGTGGCGGCAGCAGAGAGACTGAACTCGTGGATCGTATCACCCGGGCCTACCTCTATGAGGACGGACCGGAGGTTGATTCCGAGATCAGCATCGTGAACGCCGTACATGGCTGGCAGTGGAAAAAGGTCGATGCGGAGCAAGAGTATGACCGGCAGCTGGCCGGTGCAGGTCCCTGATATACATCAACTGTTCCAACTGTTGAATGATCGGCATGCCCGTCTTCCGGCAGTTGGCTCAGTTGCGGACATGATCTGAACTGTTCCAACTCTCGACAGACAGCGAACACGAAACCGCGGCAGTTATGACAGTTACGAACACATCAGCTATACGCACCGCCAAGCGCTCATAGGAAGCGCGATAAAGTGGCCGCCTCCAATCCGGGAGGCGGCCTGCTGTATTTACAAACCCGAAGGAGAACCACGATGAACAGCATGATAGAACTCAATAATAACAAGCATACCAAGCCGGACTTTACCGGGCTGAAGTCCGTACTCGCCTGCACCTCCAAAGACCCTACCCGGCATGTTCTCTCCAAAGTGCTTATAGAGACGGACGGTGATGACGGCATCACCATCACCGCAACGGATGGCAGACGCATGCGCAGTGACCGGTTCAATCTGGAGGCCGAACCGGGCCTTTACGATATAAAGGTTAATTCCGCAAAGGCGATCTTTCTTACCCGGTGCCAGGAGGAGCTGACCTTCCCGAGCTATCGGCAGGTTATTCCCAACCACACTGACGATGCCGCCTACACCCTCAATGGCAACGGTAAACAGTTTGTGCTGCGTGCCTGCGCCGGACTGGGATGCTGGGTTGATCCTAAACTGGTGCAGCTGGGTGACGATGAGGCCGTTACGCTCCATATCCAGAAGATCGATCCCAAGCGGTCTCCGGTGCTCGTGACGAATGAGACGACCACCCTGGTGGTCATGCCGATGATGCTTGACCACTACTGGATTCAGCAGCTTGAAGCCATTCAGCAGGAGCGGATGCTTCAGGCGATGAAGGAGAAGGAAGAAAGGATCGCGGCATAGCAGAAAACAGGAAGACGACAAGGCCACCCACCCCGGGCGGTCTTTTTTATGCCCACACCAAACCAAAGGAGACAACCAATGAGTGCTTATCAGAAGATTAATGAAATGATTACCGCCCGATTGATCGAACGCATAGAAGCAACGGGAGAGCTGCCCTGGAAGAAGCCGTGGACATCGGTATCGCTAATGCCGAAGAACCTGGTTACGGGAAAAAACTACCGCGGTGTGAATGTGTTTTTGCTGCACATGCTCGGTTACGCCAACCCCTGCTTCCTATCGATGAAGCAAGTCAATGCGATGGGAGGCAAAGTCCGTAAAGGCGAGAAGAGTTGCCCTGTAATTTTTTGGAGATTCATTGAAGCCAAGGAAAACACTCCTGATCAAAAAGGCTATGCGATGCTCAGGTATTACCGAGTATTTAACGTAGAGCAATGCGAGGGACTGCCAGCAAGTAAGGTCCCGGCGATTGAGATCCCCACAAGGGAGCATGAACCCTTGAAGGTAGCGGAGAGTCTAGTCGCTTCAATGCCCAACCCGCCGCGGATCAACAATGCCCGCACATTGGCCTCATACAGTCCATCGATGGATCTAGTGTCGATGCCCTGTCCAGAGTGGTTCACCAGTGGCGAAGAGTATTACGGCGCGCTGTTCCATGAACTGGCGCATTATGCCGACACTGGGATTATGCCGTACCGAATGATTTCACCCTTGCAGTCAAAGGGTGTTCGGTACGGCCATTAGGCATAATTATAGGCCTTCGAGGAAGGCGAGTAGCTTGTCAGCGGGGAGATACCGCCCTGGTTTCGAGGCCGTTGCCATCACTTTTTCCAACGCCTTTTCCTTAAGGTGCAGATCGGCGTGCAGGTAGATTCTCGTTGTTTCAACGGATTCATGGCCAAGCCATAGCGAGATAACGGTTTGATCCACCCCGTGGTGCAGCAACTCCATGGCGGTGCTGTGCCGAAGCACATGCGGACTCACCCGCTTGGTCGCCAGCGAGGGGCAGGTTTTCGAAGCCGTGAGCGTATGCTTTCGCACAAGATGTTCCAGGGCGTCTCGACTGAGTTTCCCTCCCCTGATGGTTGGAAAGAGCGGCCCGTCTTCAGTTCCGCCATACCGCCGAAGCCAGTTCTTCATGACCAAAAGGGTTTCTTTCCTGAGAGGCGTGAGGCGCTGTTTTCGACCTTTACCCATACACTGGACATGCGCACCAGTTCCGGCAATGAGATCGCATTGGCATAGGTTGATTAGCTCCGATGCTCGAAGTCCGGTTTGCAGTGCCAGTGTCAGGATGGCATGATCGCGTTGCCCGATCCATGTGGACCGGTCCGGCGCAGACAGCAGCGCATCCATTTCCCGGCGGTCCAAAAACTCCACTGTACGTTGCTCATGGCGCTTGCTGGGCATGGACAGTATTCGCTGGCATTGGAGCAGGTATGCCGGTTCGGTCATGGCCACGAATTTGAAGAAGGACCGGATGGCGGCCAACCGGGCATTGCGGCTGCGGGCGCAGTTGCGGCGCTTGTTCTCAACATAGGCGAGGAAGTCGCCCACCAGTTCGGTATCCAGATCTTCGACCCGGAGTTTCGTCGGCACCTTGCCGTGTTGTTCCCCGGCAAAGCGCAACAGCAGGCGGAAGGTATCCCGGTAGCTGGCGATCGTATTGGGACTTGCGTTTATCTGGATGGTGAGCCGGTCGGTGAAGAACAGTTGAACCAGAGCGGGTAGTGTCAGCGCGTTCATGATTCCACCTCCCTTGCTGCGGATTCTTCCGCACGGCGGGACGCCAGTTCTAGCAGTTCAGGAGCCGCCTCGATGTACCAGTAGGTGTGTGCGGGCTTTTCATGCCCGAGGTAGGTGACGAGCTTGATCATTTCCTGGGCCGGATCCTTTCCATCCCGGTACCAGTTGAGCATCGTGCGGACGGCGAAAGTATGCCGCAGGTCATGGATGCGCGGCCCGCGCCCGTGCCGGAAAAACTTCTGAACCGGTCGCAGCCCGACACGCTGACATACGATGGCGAAGTTGTAGCGGGCGGCGCAGGCGTCCAGCCGTTCCCCATGATCCGAGATAAAGAATGCCGAGGGTGTCGATTCGTTTAGCCGATCCCTTTCGACGGCATAGGCAACCAGCCGTTCCGCTGTATCCGTAGAGACCGGCAGCAAGCGTTCCTTGCCCAGCTTTCCTTTTCGTACGGCAACGACTCCATTCTCGAGATCGACATCGGCAACATTGAGCGAAACGGCTTCGCTGATTCTCATGCCGGTAACGGCGATGAGTCCGAAGAACGTCGAGTAGGTCAGCGGACGGATGCCGTTGCGGGAAGGAAGCTCCGCTGCGGCTTCAACGATCATCTTGATTTCCTCTTCGCTGTAGATGTAAGGCCGGGAGCGGCGGACATGGCCGGGTATCAGTGATTGCGGCGGCACTTCGTGGCGGGGGTCGATGCCGTGCATCCACTGGGCGAAGATTCTGACCACTGTCAGTCGTCTCGACCAGGTTTGCGTGTTTGCATGCCCGAATGCCTCCTTCCAGCGAAGGAAACAGCCGGTGCTGATGTGCGCCGCTTCTTCCTGCTCCATGAACTCGATGAACCTGCGAAGGATTCGTTCATCCGTATTCAGTTTATACCCAAGGCCTCGCCGGATGGACAGGTAGCGCTCAAGCTCTCTATTCAAGGTTTTCATTGGGCACCTCCTTCTCCGGGCCAAGGCAAGGCGATTGATCGCAGGCCGTCCACATCCATCCGCGCATAGAGCATGGTTGTTGTCTGGCTCCGGTGGCGAAGCAGGTTGCTGACCTCGTCGAGTGATGCGCCCTGCCGCACGAGGTTGGTCGCCAGGCTATGCCGCAGTATGTGCGTACAGGTATACGGTATTGGCGGCGTCAGTCCGCTTTTCGCGAACGCTTTCACAAGAACCGTATTCAGTACCTCGGCGTTTTTGAATGGCTTGTGCGGCGCGTGGTTCGACACGAAGAGCGTTCTCGACTCCGTGACCCGGTCGTTCCGGATGTACTCCACAATGGCTTCGCCCACGTCGGTCGGAAGGGGAAGCCGGTCATGCCGACCGCCCTTGCCCCTGATGACGATCTCACCGGCCCTCCAGTCGATATCATCGACTTGAATACGGATCACCTCCTGTGGACGCAACCCGAGCCGGGCGAGCAGCAGCACCATCGCATGGTTCCGTCGACTCGTAGGTTTATTGCCACGAACCGCATCGACCAGGACTTCGGTTTGTTCGGAAGTCAGATGCACGGGCAACCGTTTCCCGTAGCACTGGGCCACGCTTGGAATGCCCTTGGCGAGGTTGGCCCCGTTTCGCTTGGTCTGGAACAGGAAGCGAAAGAAGCTCCTCAGGTGAGTGGAAACCGTCTTATTCCGTACCGGCGGTTTTCTGCCGGTTACATGCTGGAGGAAGTCAATGATGTCGGTCGCCGTGATTTTTGAAAGGTCTCCAGGCTCTTCACCGAAGCGGTATTCAAGAAAACGGTTTGCCTGGTGCCAGCAACCAAAGATCGTACTTTCACTCAATCCGCGTTGTCGGCGCAGGTAGGATTCGTATTCCTTACGCAGTTCCTTTCTTGCGATTTCCTTCTCCGTCGGGGGAGGTGGAAGCTGTCCCACTCCCCGGTCATGCAGGAAGCGAACAAAGCGCTTTGCGATCGTGACGGCGTAGTAGTGACGTCCTTCGGGCCATCCCTGCCTGTCCACAAGATCCAGAACCAATGCCTCGTTCAACTCCCCGACGGCGATTCCGTCTGCTTTCATGGTCGCCGCAAGAGCCCCCACGCACCGCATGTATTGCTGGACAGTATTGGTCACATAGTTGTGGCCGACAAGATATTGCCGGAAGGAGGACACGTGCTCCCCGAACAGTTCGCGGGCGGTTACATGGGCTTCATTCGTTGTTTGTTGATGCGTATTCATTTGTTGCTCCTTATCGTTGTTAAGGAGCAAATCGGAAACAAAACACAACATCTTGCAAGATCGATTCTTGCAATGTTATGCCGAATCAGTTTCTCGAATTCACCCGGCAATCAATTCCATTGAAACTCAATTCGGCATAATCCCAGTGTCGGCATAATGCGCCTTATGCCGATATCGGCATAACTCGCACAGTACCGGCCACGAATCCCGCGTCGGGCGCAAGGCAATCATGACTCCGAATGGAGGATTCGGCAGCCATGCTTATAGTCAGGAAGAATTGGTTGCTGAGATGACCTCGGCATTCCTTTGTGGATACGCTGGAATATTATTGTGCACAGAACGTAATTCTGCCGCATACCTCAGAGGTTGGTTAGATAAATTAAAGGCAGATCCTTCGCTCCTGATCAAAGCTGGCAGCGAGGCTCAGAAGGCATTCGATTACATCATGAATACCAAGGCAGTTGAGCAACCTGCAGTGCAGGCAGAGGCGGCGTAACGCAACCGGGGGAGCATCTGAAAACGGTGCTCCCCCACTCTTTAATCAACACTCAGAAAGGAGATAGGCATGGGTTGTTCATTTAATTTTATAGAGCTCAATGCGCAAAAGCGGAATGCGGCGATAGTCGAGGCGAATAGCATCATAGAGCAGGAATGCTACGAACATGGGCACGGTGGCTACACCGGAACGTTTGCGGAGGCACAAGGCTGTGAAGTCGCCAAACATCCTCCCCTGAATAACCGGGAGGCGGCTGAAGAATGGCTGAGCGGTCACGCCCAAAAGTGGGGCCCGGCTCTATTGGTCGTAACCACGGATGGAAACTATTACATGGGAGCCAACTGCTCATCATAACAATGGAGTAATGGAATGGAGATTAAGAAACCACCGACAGGATACTACCGGCAGCTGCTGCCGGCCGAACTGCAGCACATACGGCTGGCGCTGACCAGCCAGCCCATGACGGGCGTGGAAAAGCACCCGGGAATCGCAGAGGAGATGGCGGCCTACTTGGATAAATCAGACGACGAGTACGCGGCGTATTACGCCAACGGGCTTCGAACCGGAGCAATGATCCCGGTCACCCCGCTCTCACAACCATTCAAACAGGGACACTGGGCTCCCGGCGAACTATTCATGAAATCATAGGAGGAGCAATGGCGAAGATACTGAAGGACTCCGAGATGGCTGAAGTAATACACCGTGCGGTACATGACGACGACGTGATCTGCTGCTCGGATGCGTATGCCCACTTCCTGAAAGATCTGAGCGAACTGATCTGCACACACTTCGGCGGTGTACGCGGCATGGTCTCCGGACCAGACTACCCCGGGGATGAGCTCGGATGGACCTGCGGGTTTCTGGTGAATGAGTGCGTGCCATCGGATGGCGGTGTATTCGCCCGGTATGACACCGATGTGGTCTGGTCTGAGGAAAAGGAGGTGCAGGCATGAACCGAGACCGAAGCGGGTAATGCACTCGCCAACAAACGAACAGTTAACGGGGAGCCATGACGGCTCCCCTTCTTTGTAACCAAGGAGAGAACCATGAAACAGAATGAATATGTAAAGGCGTGTCTCGACCGGCTGATTCCTCAGCTGGTCGGATTAACGATTACGGGGGGCGTCGTAGACGACTCCGGTGAATACTGGGGCTTCACCGCCAAGGGACAGCAGAAAGGAAAGGCCGTCGAGCGAACTGTATTTGTGCTCGCTGACCCGGAAGGGAACGCCCCTGGTTGGCTTGAGCTCAATGATGGTATTGAGCCGGATGCACCAGCCCATACCGAGTGGTGCCCGGCCTGCTCGTCGGAAGTATCATACAAGGAACCCAAGCCCTTCCCGTGTCCGGTGTGCGGGGAGATCCTGCTGCCGTGCAGTGCCTGCCTGAATGAACAGGAGGCAAATGACGCGGCATGCTCGGAGTGCCCACGGGAAACCGTAAAGAAAAAGGAGGTAGAGCCATGTTAACGGCAAATAAGAAGTTGTTTGAACTCGGGCAGGTAGTCGCAACACCCGGGGCGCTGGCAGCCTTGGAAAATAATGGACAAAGCGCATCGGAGTTTATCCATCGCCATCAGAGTGGTGACTGGGGCGATCTCTGCGAAGAAGATAAGCAGGCTAATCAGGAGGCACTGGAGAGCGGTGACCGGATCTTATCTGCATACAGACTGGAAGACGGGACTCGCATCTGGATCATCACCGAGGCCGACCGTAGCTCCAGTTGCGTGCTCCTGCCCTCAGAATACTGAAAGGAGGCCCATCATGCCATACCGACACTGCACCGGATGCGGGCGGGCATTCGACCAAAAGGCATACCAAAGAGAGTCGTTCTGCGGAAGCTGCGGAGAGCCTTTGAAAAGCGGCATGCAACGTGACGAACCGCTCGATATTCATCCTTACCGTGATCAAGCTCCGCCGCCCAAGCTGAACATTGAAATAAACGGTCTGCTCGACCAGCTAGGCGAATGCGCGAAGAAACATCCGTTCTGGTTTTCGGCGGGGATGGTGGCCGCCGGGGTCGGCGGCATTATGCTCGGGCCTGGTCTCGTGACATTGGGCCAGGGCGTGATGGTGATCGGCGGAATACTGGTCGCGGCCGGCATGTTGTCGGTGGTGTACATCGAGAAAGCTGAGGCAGAAAAGTTGATCTCTGCCGGTCTGCTGACTCTCGTCGCCGGAGCCGGTATCGTCCTCGTTGGATTCGCGTTGACCACCGCCGGCATTGTGGCGGTGGTCGGCGGGACCGGGGTGGCCACCAAGGCAACCGTGGAGGAGGTCTTGCGGCGAAAGATAGAGAAGCAGATGCGCGAAAAGAGCATCTCCGAATTGATCGGTATATCCCGCCAGCTCAAAAACTGACCACCCGGCCATCGGGCCGGGTTGGTATGGCGCGCTTCGGGGGAAACTCTATGCCCAGCTTCGGTCAAAATATCTGCTAATCGAAACTATTATTAAAACCCATAAGGAGAATGACCATGAATCGAAAAACTGTCACCCGCCTGCTGCTGATCACCGCACTCACCTGTAGCACCGGCACGATGTTCAAACTGCGTTGCACCCACTGCAAAGGCACCGGCTTCCACGCCGGCACCAACATCGTCTGCATCTTCTGCTGCGGGAAGGGTTATAAGTAGTAAACTATGTTCATCTAGGATCTTCCTCCCGCCCTGGCGTAACCGCCGGGGCGGTATTGATTATTTTTACCTATGCGATATGCGGGACGTACCCGAGCAACGTGTGCAACATCCGCATACCCCCTCGCTATCAACTCACCGGTTTTGGAACGGTGTTCCAAAGATCAGGAATCCAGAATCGGTTCGGGGACTTTGCCCACCACCATTGATTTCGGTAGCGGGGATATTGCTCGGCACTAGTTTTGGAACGGTGTTCCGAAGATTGGCGGCTCGAAATTTGCGCCCAATTCTATTTGTTGATCAAACGCGAAGAACGCCTCGGCGGAGTCATTTCGTGGTACTACCGCGACGCTGCATAGTCCTGCTGCTTCCAACATCATAACGCATCTCCCCGTTCATATAGAACGGCTACTCTCGCGCGCCCTGATCGCGGAAACTCAGTTGTTTTTCGACTTTTCATTGCTTCTTTCTATCAACTCCATGACTCCGCCTTCAACTTTTTCATCTCAAGCTCGCCCGTTGAACCCTTTGTTTTTCGCTGATTTGAGCTGCAACACCCAACCGCACCCATCAGGCTGAATGCACTCCGATTCAGTACCTTCATACGCATAGTTGATTTCTTAGGGGTGCGGAAAGGTATCACCTCCCGCAAATAATTGACTGATAGAGGGTTTAGGGGATTTACGATTTGAACAATTTGAAAGAGAATTCTTGGTTTCTGCAGGTGGTTTTCATTCTCATATCGCGATTTTTCATGCCGCGATATGATGCACGAATTCAGATGCTGAAGTATCAGATCAAAATGCTTCGTGATCGAATTGATGATCCGCGAGTAATCACAACTCCGGAAGAACGGGCAGAGTTGATGCGACTGGGTGCGTTGATCGGCCATGAAATCTCCGATATCATGCTCGTTGCCAAACCGGACACCTATAGAGGATGGCTTCGAAAGAAAGCGGGCAAAAAGCCGACGCGCAAGGGTGGTCGCCCAGAAACGGATGCGGGAACCATCAAATTGATTATCAGACTCGCATCCGAAAATCTGGGATGGGGATATAAGCGAATCTTTGGGGAACTGAGAAAACTGGGAGTCACAATTGGTCTGACGACCATCCGTGACATCATGAAGCGAAACAACTTTCACCCTGTACCGGATAAATCGCTGAAGAATCCAGACAGTACATGGTCGAGGTTCATTAGCTCGCACATCGAAACCTTGGTCGCTATCGACTTTTTTACAAAGCCCATTTATACGCTCAAGGGAAAATTCGACGCGCACGTGCTGGTATTTATCCACCTTGGAAGTCGCCGTGTTTTTATGAGTCCGGCTACGTTTCATCCCGATGAAAAATGGGTGCTTCAGCAGGCAAGAAATGCAGCTATGTGGCTCGATGACATTGGAGTCAAGGCAAGCCATTTGATCCGTGACCGTGATGGAAAATTCCCGGACAGTTTCGATGGCTTCTGGGAGTGTTCGGGTACAGAAATTGTGAAAACTCCGCCACGCACCCCTCAAGCGAACGATTATGCTTCATACTGCACCTCATTGGAACATTGGAATCTACGGTTTTGTTTGGCGGCATTGTTTCGCATTGCTTCAACCTTTCATTTTTCTGGATGGTGGTCTTCCTTTAGTTTGTATAAATACCTCTCTCCTCCGCACGCGCGTCTCTCAAATTGGTCTGAACATTTTCTAATTGTTGTTTGAGCGACCCGGTGCTCTATTGCAAGCTCTTTGGCGGTTTTCCACCCCTTGGCGAGGAGCCGGTCTTTGCGGTTGGCAAGTCCGTGGGTGTTGCATATCTTGAATATGATTCTGCGGTTAAACTCGCATCCCGCAGCGGATTTCCGGCCGCGCTGGACGAAGATTTGAACGATTTCGGACTCGGTGTAATGATCCAGTAGGCGGTCGATTTCAGTGATCATCTCTGGCGGGGTCTTGCGCATCTGCCATGCGGTCGGCGGGTGCGGGACGTCCAATGACCGGGTCTGCCCTCCCCTGAACCGTATCTGAACACGGGCATATTCGGGAAAACGCGTAAGTGTTACGTCTTCGATGAGCAGGCGGGCCATGCGCTTGCGCTGCTTGTCGGAGGTTGATGGATCGTTCCATATGCGTGGGAAGTCCTTGGCAAGCGCGCGTATCTTCCGACGGGCTGCCTCATCCAGGTTCAGACGGTCCTTTTCCCGTTGCTCTTCGTAATCCTGTTGCATGCGGGTTGCCTCACGGAGCTTCTCGTTCCAGTCCGCTTCGAGCTGGTCGGCAACCAGGCGGTTGCGCGGATCGACATTCATGAAGCGTTCGCGGGCCAGGTCGGCCTGGTAACGGGCTCGATCGACACCTTGGCGGCGAATGGAGTCGGCCTCCTCAAGCCTGGCCTGCACTTCATGCTGTACGTGCATGGAGAGATCGAGCGTCATAGGCTCGACAAGTTCGAGCAGGAGTTCGCCGACGGCGCGGTCGATCCCGCCCCCGTTCATGGCCTGGCATTTATCGGCTCCGTATTGGGTGGATTTGCTCTGGCAAAGGTAGTCCGGGACGGTTTTCCCGTGCCCTGAGTGGTACTTGACAGTCATCCGTTTTCCACATACTCCGCAACCGACCATTCCCTGCAGAAGCGCAGGACCTTCTCCCGGCGGATGGTCGCGCCGGTCGCTGCCGTGGGCCTTGGCGCAGGCCTGCAGGGTTTTAAGGTTGTCGTTGTATTCCTGCCAAGTGATATAACCGGCATGGGCATCGGGGATGACCACATCCCATTCCTCCATCGGCTTGGGTTTGGTTTGCGCAGGGCCGTTTATCTGCTTTCGTGTTTTGGTACGGCCAAACACATAGACTCCAGCATAACGCGGATTGCGCAGGGTATGCACCGCCCGTGAATGCGAAAGGGGCGTCCAATCGATCTGGCCGCGGTTCGGCCCGTTTTTAAGGGCTCGGGGAAACAGAATCTTTTGTTCGCGAAACCATTTCACCACCCCCATGGCTGATCCGGTGCGCCGATAGGTTTTGAAGAACACGCCAATCACCTCCTGTACCTGCCGATCCGGATGCAGGACGACCTGGTCGCGCGCGTCGTAACAAAAACCGACAGGCAGGGGCATGCGCAGCTCTCCGCGTCGCGCTTTGTTCATAAGCCCTCCCTGCAAACGCGCACGCAGCACATGCAGCTCCGCCTCGCTCATCGTGCCCTTCATGCCCAACAGCAGGCGGTCGTTGAAATCGGCGGGGTTGTACAGGCCGTCTTCGTCAAGGATCAGCGTATCGGTGAGCGCGCAGATTTCCAGCAGGCGGTGCCAATCGCTGGAGTTACGCGCCAGACGCGACACCTCAAGCCCCAGTACAATTCCCGCCTTGCCCATCCCCACATCACCTACCAGACGCTGAAACCCTTCGCGGTCGGTGGACGCGCCGGACTTACCGAGATCGGTATCGATGACGACGACGCGGTCGTCCGGCCAGCCCAGCGCCACCGCCCGGCGGCGCAGATCATATTGGCGACGCGTACTTTCCGTATTATGAAGAACCTGTTGCAATGAAGACTGGCGGATATAGAGATATGCATCGCGCCGAAGGTGATCACCGGTTACTTTCTGCCGAGTGCTTTCCATCAGACCACCTCCCCGCCCAGAACGCCCAGTACCATTCCCGCCAGCGCCATGACCATGGAGCCCTGCACGGATGCGGGTAGCGAAACCGGCTCCCCGGATTCAACACGTTTTCCCTGCGCAGGAAGAACCTGCTCCCAAGCCTTCAGCCAGGCAGCGAAACCGCAGCTGACGAACAAAGCCATTCCCCAGCGTCCCTGCGCATAGAGGGGCGATTCCAGAGCGAGCCTCCGCAACCGCTCATACCCCGCGCACGAGTCTACGCCGGTTGCCGCACGCCCTACATCAAGAGCCCTTTTTTTGCACCCTTCGCCAACGCACGCTCGATGCTGCGCGGATGCACCGTCAGGCCGAAGCGGCCCAGCACCCGCTCGGCCAACTCCGGCGTACGCAAGGCCGGCTCCTTCACTAAGGCGGACCGCATGAAACCCAGCACCTCGTCCGTCAACTTGTGCCCGTGTCTGGGGCCGCGCGGGCGAGGCAACAACCCGTTCATTCCCTCGCGCGTCCATGCCCGCTGAATGTCGTAGAACGCCACCCGCGAAAAGCCGAAGTCCGCCGAGGCCTGCGCAACGCTCACCCCGTCTTCGTGCACGCGGCGAAGCATCTCGTACTTCACCTGCACCACGTCCCGCGCGTCGAAAAACTCGCACGATCCGAACAACCCGTCCGAGATCCGCGACGCCCGCGCATTGAACGTTCCGCTCTCCCGCAACACCTCTTCCTTCTTCCGCTCTTCGCTTCCCATAACATGCTCCTTTTCGTTCATGCACCCTATCTGTAAAGAACATTACGCCGTACAAAAGCAAAAAGACAAGACTATTTTGCCGCGTATACCCTGACAACAAAGGGGATACATCGCATAAATACAGGCCAGAAACAGCATTAACATGAGAATACAAAGGCATAATACGCTTTACATTAGTGACATATTTCGCCTTACACACTTCGTAGGGATATTTACGTGTTATCATCGCCCACCTCCCTCTGCGAATCCAGATAGCGAACGAGAGCCAGCAGGTCCTCGCATCGGAACAAAGCGAGACCTTCACTCAACTCGAAAAAAGGATCCAGAACGGACAACGACGTCCATGCAAGGGGAATCGAGGCCAGACGGCCCGGGCCGTTGCGAAAATACACGCACTCCTCGCTCCAGTTGCGCCGCACCTCCACAACAGGGAATAGCCTCCCTGCCAATGGATGGAACGGATGGGTTACACAAAAAGTTTGTGCTTCAAATTCCCCATGAGGTGCAGTTGATTGCACTTCCAAACGGATTTTGTGAGTGCTATATCGGAAAAATTAAAAGCGAGTGCCTTAATTCTTTTATCTGCTTCAGTATGGATCAGCTGGACTATATCAGTCGCGAATGGTTGAAATACTATCACAACCACCGACCGCATCAGGGAAAAGATATTGGAAACAAGATTCTTCGACCGGATTTCAAGCCCACGGACAAGGGCGAGATCAAACGCGAGCAACGACTCGGCGGAGTCATTTCGTGGTACTATCGAGCGCAAGCTTGCGCCGCATAATTTCCACCGGAAATAATGAGCGGAGCGAATGGTTAACCCGCATAGTCCTGCCATTTCCAACATCAAAGTTCACCTCCCCGTTCATGTAAAACGGAAGCTTCCTTGCGCCTTGATTGCGTGGATTTACCTGTTTCCAGGAGTTCCATCGTATTTTTCTATCAATTTCCCTGTTCCGTTTCCTGAATTATCAGCTCAATCACGCTCATTCCGCAGCCAGTTTCACCTATCTTCGGTACGCCACACCAATCCGCACCCACCAGGATCACCGTACTCAAAGTAATCGTCGCAGCGGAGGTGTCCGAATCCGTGCTGCGCGAGCTCGCGGAACGAACGCGCGACCGCTTGCTGCAGTCCAAAGGTATTACGCAACTGGAGCTCACCAACGTCCGAAGTCTGGAGGTCGCGATCGAGGTCAAACAGGATAAACTGCGCGAGCTCAATCTTTCGCTACAGGATGTTTCCGACATCGTCGCGCGTAATTCAGTCGAATTGCCGGGCGGAGGCATGAAAACCACCAGTGGCGAGATTCTCGTCCGCGTTAAAGACCGGCGCGATCTCGGCCGCGAGTTCGCGAACATCCCAATCGTTACCTCCGCGGACGGCACCCAATTGCTGCTCGAAGATATCGCGGAAATCAAAGACCGCTTCGACGAATCGGACAAATTCACCTTCTTCAACGGTAAGCCCGCGATGTCCCTCACCATTTACCGCGTGGGCAAGGAGACGCCGTTGACCGTGGAAGCGGCGGTAATAGAAGTCCTCGAGGAACTGCGGGACACCATGCCGGATGGTGTGGAGTTCACCATCTGGGATAACCGGGCCGACAGCTTCCGCGGTCGGATGTCGTTGTTGCTCAAAAACGGAGCGCTCGGGCTCCTGCTGGTGTTCGTTCTGCTGAGCGTGTTCCTCGAGATGCGCCTCGCATTTTGGGTGATGCTCGGTATTCCCATCTCCTTCCTTGGCACGTTCCTGTGCATGTCCGCGATGGACGTGAGCCTGAACATGATCACCATGTTCGCGTTCCTGATCGCGCTGGGCATCGTGGTGGACGACGCGATCGTGGTGGGCGAGAACGTGTATCATTATCACCAAGACGGCATGCCGTTTCTGGACGCGGCGATCAAGGGCGCGCGGCAAATCGCGATTCCCGTCACGTTCAGCATCCTAACCAATATCGTGGCGTTCATGCCGCTCTATTTCGTACCCGGCTCCCTGGGGAAATTCTTCATGAATATTCCGTTAGTGGTGTGCGCGACCTTCGCGATCTCGCTGATCGAGGCGCTCTATATTCTTCCCGCCCATCTCGCGCATCAGAATGATAAGAAAAAACCGGGGCGGCTCCATCGACTGCAGCAACGCTTCAGCAACACCTTCACGCGCTTCATCCAAACCAAATACGGCCCATTTCTCGACACGGTTCTCCACTACCGCTACTTCACCTTCAGCATCGGCCTCGTGATTCTGATCGTGACGTTGGGCTACGTGAAAAGCGGCCGCATGGGCTTCGAGATGTTCCCCAGCGTCGAGTCCGATATCGGCCTCTGCAGTTACCAGCTCCCCTATGGCGCGCCCGTGGAAAAGACCAAAGCCGTGCACGACCGCGTCATCGCGGCTGGGAATAAAATCGCCCGGGATATTGAAAACGAAACGGGTAAAAAACTCGTCAAAGGCGTCTTTTCCACCATCGGCATTGGCCGCGGCGCCTCCGGCGGACATACCGCGAGCATTGAGTTCGAACTGCTCGCTCCCGATACGCGTCCCGTCTCCACGCAGCAGTTCGTCGATCGTTGGCGCGTCGCCAGTGGGAAAATCGGTGGCTTGAAGACTCTGCGGTTTCGCTCCTCCTACGGCGGTCCCGGCGGCCGCGGCGAATCCCTCACCGTCGATCTCTCCCACCGCGATATGAACGTGCTCGAGCAAGCCAGCAAAGACGTCGCGGCCCGGCTAAGCGAATACCCCATGACGCGCGACATCGACGACGGCTTCACACCCGGCAAACCGCAGATCGATTTCTCCATCAAACCGGAGGGCCGCAGCCTTGGACTCACCTCGCGTGAAATCGCGCGGCAGGTCCGCAACTCCTACTACGGTTCCGAGGCGATCCGGCAGCAACGCGGCCGCAACGAAATCCGCGTGCGCGTGCGCCTCCCGGAAGCTGAACGCGACACCGAATTCAGCCTGGAGGAAATGATCGTCCGAACGCCCGCGGGCACCGAAGTATCCTTGCGTGAAGTGGTCAACGTTGATCGCGGGCGCGCCTACACCTCTATCGCCCGGCGCGATGGCCGACGCGTCATCACCGTGACCGCGGACGTCAAACCGCGCGACCAGGTTCCGCGGATGCTGACCGTGCTCACCGAGGAGATCCTGCCCGACGTCATGCGTAAACACGCGGGGCTCTCCTTTTCGTTCGAGGGGCGTCAGGCCGACCAACGCGAAAGCCTTGGCGGACTCTTCGCCGGCCTGAAGCTCGCGTTGGTTCTGATTTACGTTTTGCTCGCGATCCCTTTCAAGAGCTACTGGCAACCGCTGATCATCATGGTCTCGATCCCGTTCGGCGTCATTGGCGCGGTCATCGGCCATATGATTCTCGGATACAGCCTTAGCCTGATGAGCCTGTTCGGCATCGTCGCGCTTTCGGGCGTGGTGGTGAACGACTCGCTGGTCTTCATCGATTTCGCAAACCAAAAACGCCGCGAGGGCGCGGACATGCACGACGCGGTCATCGCCGCGGGCGTGCAGCGCTTCCGGCCCATCGTCCTGACGACGCTCACCACCTTCTGCGGCCTGATGCCGATGATTCTGGAAACCTCGCGTCAGGCCAAGTTCCTGATTCCCATGGCGATCTCGCTCGGATTCGGCATTCTCTTCGCGACCGGCATCACCCTCCTGCTCATCCCCTCGCTTATCCTGATCCTCGAAGACTGCGGAAAGGGCGTGAAACGCTTCCTCAACTGGCTTTTCGCGCGGGATGAGCGAGATAACGAGGCGTGACGATTTAAAACGTAAGGATCACGGCCGACCTAAATCAGCCCGCGGCGTATCAGATTCGTTGCCCTTGTTTCTGCTGCGAAGCCGCTGTGGAAATGAAACGGCATATTTTACCGTGTCGGCGGATCTTCCGCAGCCCCGGATTGCCCATGACGTTCTCTCCCATTCAACTTCATAACCAGGAAGTTACCCCACTGAAACAAAAGATCCTGGGGTGCGCGGTGTCATGGGTTTAGGTGACATGACATAGACGTCGTCCTCTATTATGCTATTTTTCAAATGCGCTACAAGCAACGCATCAACAAGCAGTCGGGCAAAGCCCGGCACACAACAATAGGATCGAGGCGATTTGACAACGCCCAATTTTAAGGCGAAATAATTTGCAAAAAGCCTCATCCAGGACGTTCAACAAGGAATAAGGAAATGATACATAGAACCCAAACAAGTACTCGGTCGCTGATCTACATACTTTTGTCCGTGATATTAAGTGCTTTTACACCCTCTTCATTGGGCGCTGCGGATTCGCTGGACGAGATGTTTATCAACCCACCTCAGATTGCCAAACCGCAGGTATGGTGGCATTGGATGTACGGAAATGTGACCAAAGAAGGGATCACTAAGGACCTGGAGCAGATGCAGGATATTGGCATCGGTGGCGTAACTCAATTCCATAATGCGTGGACCGAAGGCGGAAAGGGAACACGTGCAACTCCGCGCGGTCCGGTCCGTTTTATGAGTCCGGAATACCGGGAATTGGTAAGCTATGCGCTCAAAGAATGCGAGCGCCTGGATATGACCATGGGGCTTCAAATCTGTGATGGATTCAGCCAGACCGGAGGTCCATGGATCACCCCGAATACGGGCATGAGGGAGCTTCGATGCAAGAAACTTCCTGTAAAAGGTGGAAAGACACTAAGCTATACAGTACCCGATAACACGGTGTTGATTCTTGCTTATCCGGGAACGATTGAAACTCCCCAAGGTGAAGAAGCGGTTAACAGTCCCATGATCAAGCCCAGAAATCCGTACCTCAAGAAAAATGAAGGAGAGGCTGGGACGGCGATTGAAAGCAATAAGTTCATCAATTTGATGGCTCAGCTGCAAGCAGACGGGACCTTGACATGGGATACACCAAAAGGGGATTGGGTTGTATTGGTTTTCCATCATGTGCTTAACCCGGCAGTCAATCACCCCGCTTCACCAGAGGGGCGTGGGTTGGAGTGTAGCAAGCTGAATAGCGATGCCGTCGATCTGGTTTATGACAAAGTTGTCGGGCCGTTGATTGAAGATGCCGGTGATTTGGCAGGGAAGACCCTGAAACATGTTCTGATCGACAGTTGGGAATGTAAGTATCAATCGTGGTCAAAGGAGTTTGCAGAAGAATTTAAAAAGCGCAGGGGCTATGATCCGGCTCCTTATCTACCTGCATTGGCTAAAATTCCGGTGAACAGTGTGGAGGAATCGAACCGTTTCCTTTGCGATTTCCGGATGACTCTGGATGACCTGCTGGCAGAAGAATATTATGGTCATGTTCGTGATCGTTTGCATGAAAAAGGTATGCAATTGCATGCGGAAGTTCTCTACGGTTGGGACCAGATGTTCGGAAACTCGATTCGCCAATACGGCATATGCGACGTGCCCATGAATGAGATCTGGATGAGACGAAATATTTTGCGCGAACGCGCATTTACTGGCTATGCCGCAACTGCCGGACACGTGTATGGAAAATCCATTATCAAAGACGAGTCCTTCACGGTGGGGGGAGCAATGGGAGACTTTTCCTATGTGCCGGAAGATTTAAAAAGCACAGCTGATTTTCTTCTGTGCAGAGGAACAACTAAATTTGTGCTTCATACCTCGACGCATCAACCCTATGACGAGAAGCCAGGATGGACCCATGGATGGAACGGCGTAAACTTTCATCGCGGCAATACCTGGTGGCCTTATGCCGACGGATTTGTAAATTATCTTGGCCGGACTTCCTATATGCTTCAGCAGGGCTTATTTGTGGCCGATGTCTGCCGCTATGTGGGACACGAAGATACATTCAGCAAAATGTTCGGAGAAATGTCCCTTGAAAACCTGCCGGAAGGCTACCGGGCCGACCATTGCGATAATACCGTGCTGTTGGAGCGGATGGATGTAAAGGATGGTCGGATTGTGTTGCCGGATGGAATGTCCTATGCCGTTCTACTGTTGGCCGACAAAAAGACCATGTCTCCGGAAGTTCTTCAAAGGTTAACCCGGTTGGTAGAGAAAGGGGCGACCGTAATCGGGCCCAAACCGGAAACCGCGCCAGGGTTAACGGACTATCCGCAATGTGATGAGACGGTGCGTAAGTTGGCGGACAGGCTTTGGGGCCCATGTGATGGCAAGACGATTACGGAATCCAGGTTCGGCAAGGGCCGCGTTGTCTGGGGCAAGCCACTTCCTGAGTTATTAAAAGAAATGAAGCTGCAAGCGGATTTTTCCTATACGACAAAGTCAAATAAGAGGATCAACTTTATTCATCGCACACTACCGGATGCAGAGATCTACTTTATTGCGACAGCCGGCAAGGGCTGCATGGTGGATTGTTCATTTCGCGTAACGGGAAAACAGCCGGAATTGTTTGACCCACTGACCGGAGAGGTCAGCGACATTGCCGTATATGACGACCAGGACGGACGCATTCGCATCCCGATTCAGCTTGAAGCCCAGGGTTCCAAAATAATTGTCTTCAGGAAAAACGCCAAGGACTCTGTCGTAGAGATCAAGCATGACGGTGTCATCGTGTTTGCGCCAGACAAACGGTTAAGTAAAGACTTTGCTTCCCTGCCGGCCACATTCAAGCTTACATCCGACGGCTCCATCGCCGTAATTCAACAGTCTGACTGCGGTGCGTTGGAATGGAAAACGGCTGCCGGCAGGAAAGGGAAACTCCCGCAGGCGCGCCTTCCGAAATCGCTAACTCTTTCCGGACCATGGAACGTTCGGTTTGAAGAAGGGCGTGGTGCACCAGCTGAGATAACATTAGATAAACTGGCATCGTGGTCCGAGCATACGGATAGTGGCGTCAGGTATTTCAGTGGCGAGGGAACCTACAGAAAGGCCTTCACCTTGCAAAATGATTTTCTAAAGAACACACGTATCTCACTTGATCTCGGAGATGTTAAAGGCTTGGCCGAGGTGCTGGTAAATGGGGAATCTGCCGGGACGCTCTGGCGCTCGCCTTTTGTCATCGATATCACAATGCTTGTTCAGGCAGGAAAGAACGATCTCTCCATCAAAGTAGTCAATACATGGGTCAACCGACTGATAGGCGACAAAAACGTTCCGAAAGACGAACGGATCGGCCAAATAGTTCCTACCGACCCAACGTGGTACAAGGCAACGTCCCCACTGCATCCATCAGGGCTGCTGGGGCCGATTTACATACGTGCTTCTCAGGAATATATCCTGCCTCAGAAGTTGAGAAACCAGTAAGATTCTAATCGTTCGCCGTCATGATAGAACCCGAAGTGATTGCAGAACAAACCAAGAAAGGAAAACGAAATTATTTTGAGAAGCCTAGTTGTATGTGCGGCGGTAAACCGCGCGCGTGACCACTGACGTTCGGCATTGAAGGAAGACTATGACATTTAGGGTTACCAGAAGTATGAGACAACTCCACAACAGCTCTCGAAAAAGCGGCCAGACCGGCATCTCTACAGGTGTTCTTATGGCGTTCATGCTCTCGCTTGTAATAACATTCCCCGCGATGGCAGTGGATCTCACTGATTTGGGCGGTTTCGCTGTCTCAGACCTTCGCTGCGAGGACCTCGTAGATCCGATAGGAATTGATATCCTTAAGCCGCGACTCTCATGGCGGATGCTGTCCGGAGAGAACGGCGCAACGCAGTCAGCGTACCATGTGCTTGTTGCGACTTCCCCCGGGCTTCTCAAGGAGGGTTCTGCAGATCTCTGGGATTCGGGAAAAGTGAACACCAACCAGAGCCAACACATCATGTATGCCGGCAAAAACCTTTCACGCGGAATTCCGCATTACTGGACGGTGCGCATATGGAACGAAAAGGGAGATGTTTCTTCATGGGGCAACTCCGCCGTCTGGACACTCTTCAATATGACATCCAATAAGGATTGGCAGGCTAAGTGGATCACTGATGGAAGTAGTTCTCCCTGGTTGCGTCATTCGGCAGAACTTACGGTCCCTCCGGAGAGGGCGTATATCTATGTCAATGCCCTCGGGTACTTCCAACTTTTCATCAATGGCAAAAGAGTGGGAAACGATGAGTTTGCGCCGCATGTGGGCCAATATAACAAGCGCACTTTTTGCATTACTTATGACGTGACAAAATATCTAAAGCAGGGCGGCAACGCCATCGGTTTCTGGATGGGGAGCGGCTGGAACCAGGGTGGTGCGGGCCTGAAAACAGCCCCTTCTGTACGGGCGCAGCTTGAGATGGCAGATGCGAACAGGGAAATAACGACACTCATTACCGATGAGACCTGGCGAGCAAAAGCCAGCTCCCTGGCCTATCGGGGCAAGTGGAAAACGAATAATTACGGCGGCGAAGTACATACCGCCTCCCAGGACCAACCCGACTGGGCTAATTCCGATTTTGATGATAGCGCCTGGCCCAGGGCCAAACTGGCCAAGGTTGCTGATACCCCGGTTTCCTCGGAGATGCTCCAGCGCAATCGTGTTATTGAAACGATCACTCCCGTGAAGGTGACAAATCTGACAAACACAACGTGGCTTGTCGATATGGGCAAAGCTATGACCGGCACTTTTGAGATCACCTTTCCCAAGGCTGCCAAGGGGCACAAGGTGTCGATGCAGTTTGGCGATTCATACACCCCGGACAAGAATGGAGGTATCTCCAAGCTCAATAGTTTCAGACAGGCAAGCGAGTACATCTGTAGGGGTAACGGTGTCGAAATGTTTAAGAACCGTTTCAATTATGCCAGTTGTCGATACATCCTGATCCGAAACGCCCCCGAGGGAAGACTCACTACTGAGGACATTAAAGGATACTTCATTACAACGGATTTACCTAAGGCAAGCACCTTCAACTGTTCCGATGAGACTCTCAATGGGATCTATACGATGGTGGATCATACCCTGCGATGTCTTATGCTTGGTGGCTATCAGGTGGATTGCCACTCCCGTGAACGTAATGGCTACGGTGGCGATGGTCAGTCTTCTTTGGACACTACCCTCTGTTTTCTTCGATCTGATGCATTTTACCGTAAGTGGACCAGAGACTGGCTTGATGGCCAACGCAACGACGGCGGGTTCACCTATACATCGCCTGCTTCCGGACATGGTGGCGGACCCTTCTGGTGCGGGTTCCTCACGGCAGCGACCCTGAAGCACTACCATCACTACGGTGACATTTCTCTGGTAAGACGCAATTATCCAGCGATCAAAAAATGGTTCGAACTGGCACAGAGCAAAACGGTCAATGACCTGCAACAAAAGTTCTGCGGCGGCTGGTATCTTGGCGACTGGGCCTCGCCAAAGGGAGTCGATGACAAAGGAAACGCCGAGGTCTTCATCCATGCCTATATGTCCTACGCCCTGGAGCAGGCGGCCAAGTTGGCTGATGCCCTGGGAGAGATCGCTGATGCCAGGATGTTTCGAGAGAGGGCCGCTGCCCGGAATGTTGCGACACACAGCAAGTTTTTTGATCCAAAGGGCAGGAAATACGGCAGTGGTGATCAGGTGACCTATGTCATACCCCTGATGGCGGGAGTTGTTCCAGATGAGTTGCACGATGAAGTTTTTGACGGTTTTGAAGAAACCCTGATCGAGAAGAATAAAGGGCATCTCTCCACTGGACTTTCGGGTACTTACATGATGATTCAGTATCTGCAGAGCATAGACCGGGATGATCTTATCTATAGTTTTTCCTCAAAGAGAACCTACCCGTCCTGGGGCTATATGATCGAAAATGGTGCGACTGCAACCTGGGAGTATTGGGATGGTAAATTATCCCGGATTCACAACTGTTACAATAACATTGGATCCTGGTTTATCGAAGGGCTCGCAGGCATCCGTCCCGACCCTAAAAAGCCAGGATTTCAAAACGCCATCATCAAGCCTGCTTTCATTAAACAACTCAGATATGTCAATGGCAGTCACGACTCGGTCTATGGTCGGATTGAGAGCAACTGGAAGCGCCAGGGCGATGCCATTATCATGACGGTGAAGATTCCCGCCAACTCGACGGCGACCGTCTACGTACCTGCCGGTTCAGTCGACGATGTCACCGTGAACGGGCTGGCTATCAAGAAAGCTGAACATGTGACATTCAGGAGAATGGAAAGAAATAGAGCCGTCATAAAGGTTGGCGCAGGTAGCTATGAGTTTTTGTGCAGACAACTTCAATAAAGTTGCAGAACAAGGCAATCGAGGGTATTTGCACTAACGCGCAAAACCCTCATTGCAAGCGTTCATATGGCTGAAGTACTGGCAACAGGGCAAACGACCGAGGCGGAACCAACTTCAGCCATAAGGTCTAGCCTGGAGATGTAAATGATGCACTACTTGAAATTTACTTTTGTAACGACGGCGATTCTGTTGGTGGTGGCTTCTACGATTGCTGCGGCCGAACCAGCGGATACCAACTATGATGAAAAGAAGGTTCCACCGTACGAACTCCCCAAACTCCTGATTGACAAAGCGGGTCAGTCAGTCGGACGAAGCGAATGGGATTCGCATCGACGAGCGGAGATCCTTCATCTCTTTGAGGAATCGGTATATGGCAAGACGCCCAAGCGACAACTGAGCGTACGGTACGAAGTGATTGATTCGGACGCCAATGCCTTCAATGGCCGCGCAACACGTCAACAGATTGCTGCATTCTTTGGTGAAAAACAGTATCGAATCGACATTCTGTTATACATTCCCAACAAGACAAAGGGCCCGGTTCCCGCCTTCCTCGGCATGAATTTCTACGGCAACCATACTATCCATTCCGACCCAAAGATAATCCAGCGAGGGAAGAAAAAGGCCCGAGGTTCGTTTTCAAAACGCTGGCAGGCCGAGTTGATTATCGATCACGGATACGCACTTGCGACTATCCATAGGGATCAGGTCGATCCCGACAACTATCGAAATGGTTTTACTGACGGCATTCATCCTCTGTTCTATGCCAACGGTCAAAAGAAACCCAAACCGGATGAGTGGGGTTCAATCGGAGCTTGGGCCTGGAGCTTGTCACGCGTTCTCGACTATTTGGAAACAAACAAACAGGTTAATGCATCACACGTGGCGGTGATCGGACATTCACGACTCGGAAAAACGGCGCTTTGGGCTGGAGCGCAGGACCCCCGATTCGCCATGGTGATCAGCAACAATTCAGGCTGTGGCGGAGCGGCTCTCTACCGGCGTTGTTACGGTGAACGAATTCACCACATGTTCAAACCGCTTGGCTATTGGTTTTGTACCAATCATCGACAGTACCAAAAGAAAGAACACGAACTGCCGGTGGATCAGCACATGTTGTTGGCACTTATTGCGCCTCGGCCACTTTACGTTGCCAGTGCCACGGCCGATCGTTGGGCTGATCCCAAGGGCGAGTTTCTTGCTGCGAAACATGCTAGTCCGGTCTATGATCTTTTTGATACGTCTAGCCTGTCAGGGCACGAGATGCCCAAGCCCGACCAACCGATTCACAGCACGATTGGCTATCACCTCAGAACTGGAAAGCACGACATGACCGCCTATGACTGGCGCCAATACATAAAGTTTGCAAACCGCTTTCTGAAACAAGAATGACGTGCTCCTACCCCACTAAAACAAAAGATCCTGGGGTGCGCGGCGTCATGGATTTAGGTGACATGACATAGACGCCGTCCTCTTGTTACTCTTATTTTTTAAGGATGCGCCACAATCAACGCATCAACAAGCAGTCGGGCAAAGCCCGGCACACAACAATAGGATCGAGGCTATTTTGACAACGCCCAATTTTAAGGCGAATTAATTTGCAAAAAGCCTCATCCAGACCGATCGACTTAAGGATAAAACAAGTATGACTGATTTTGCGCAACTACATAGAGATGTGGTATTCAACAGGTCTGGTGGTCAGATCATCTGGGAACCACGATAACCATCTCTACGAAGACTACAGTCCGCTGAAACGTATGCGCAGATGAACGATGCAACGGTCCAATGGAAGGACGAAATAAACTTTTTTATCCAAATGAATTTATTGGGGTCATACCAACCGGAGAATAATTATGAAATGTGTACTAGGAATACTGTTGCTGAGCGCTTCACTAACATATGCCGGAGACTGGAACCCCCTTTTTGACGGTTCATCCCTGAACGGTTGGAAAGCTAGCGAAACTCCGGGGTGCTTCAGCATCGTCGATGGCAATACCCTGCAGGTTAAAGGCGGTCGCTCCCACCTTTTCTGGATAGGAACCGATTCCATCCCCGGCGAATTCACCGATTTCGAGTTCAGTGCGAAGGTCAAAACCACGCCCGGCGCCAATGGAGGCGTATTCTTCCACACGGAATACCAGGAAACAGGCTGGCCAACCCACGGCTATGAAGCCCAGGTGAATTCAACCCACAAGGACAAGCGCAAGACCGGCAGCATCTATGCGGTCCAAGACGTCCTGAACGATGCGCCGTCCAAAGACGGCGAATGGTTCGATTTTCTAATCCGCGTTAAGGGCAAAACTATTACCATTTCAGTTGATGGAAAAGTCGTTAACGAATTCACTGAACCGGCCGACGTCCAACCCTTGGAAAAATTTAAAGATCGCAGACTCAGCTCCGGCACCTTTGCGCTTCAGGGCCACGACCCGAAAAGTATCACCTACTACCAGGACATCAAGGTCCGCACCCTGAAATAGATATGAATACTCCAGAGAAACCGAAACAATTAGTGCCCGCAAAGCCGCAAAGAAACAAAGGTTATAGATCCAAATTACTTCGCGCCTTCGCGTCGTCGCGGTCATTTTACCTTAAGCTCAGTTGCATGGCCATTGCACTGTTCTCATTATCCACTACGCTACACGCTGCCTCTTCAGAACCGGAGTGGCAGATCATAAAAACCAAGTATCCGACCAAAGATGTGGTTATTGCCGGATACAATGTGGAAGATTTCGGCGCGAAAGGTGACGGGAATGAAGACTGCACCAAGGCCTTCCAGAATGCGCTGAATGCGATGAAGGAAGCCGGCGGCGGAACGGTCTTTGTGCCGGAAGGAAAATATACGTTTAAAGGGAGCCTGGAAATTCCCCCGTCGGTCACGCTTCGCGGGGATTGGAAAGAGCCGACCAAAGAGGAGCCCGGTGTACGCGGAACGCTTCTGATGCCGCTGGGCGGAAAAGGCGATCCCGACGGTACGCCCTTCATCTCTGTGGACTACTGCGGGGGTATTATGGATCTGAACATCTGGTACCCGGCACAATCTCCGCTGAAGCCGGATCCTTACCCGTGGACATTGATCCAAAAAGGCGGAAATAACGCCACCTTCGAAAACCTGACGCTGGTGAATCCCTATCAGGGCATCCGCATCGGCCCCGGCGCAAACGAACTCCACCTCGTCCGCAATGTCTACGGCACCCCGCTTAAAACCGGCATCCAATACGATTCCACCACGGATATCGGCCGACTGGAAAAAATCAATTTTTCGCCGCGTTGGTGGTGCCAGAGCAAACTCCCCGAAGCACCGCGTAAAATCGACTGGATCAAAAAGAATGGTACGGCCATCCATATGCTCCGCTCCGACTGGGAATATGTCGCCCATGTTGAAATCGACGGTTACAGCCGTGGCTATTTTATCTCGGAAGGCGTACGTGGTGCGGCCAACGCCCAGTTTTATAATCTGAGCATTCGAAACTGCGGGACGGCCTTGGAAGTGGAAAAAACCAACCCCTTCGGCATGGTGTTCACGGAGTGCTCTTTTGACGGAATCGATCACGGCGTCCTGCTGGATGAGAAATTTAAATCCGCCGTCATGTTCTCTTCTTGTATTTTTAGTGGCATAGACGCGATCTTATGTAATGGAGACGGCAGTATCCTGCTGGACCAGTGCCGTATACTGCGCGGAAACATTCAACTGAAAAATGGGGCTCATTCCATTTTGGGTTCGGCACTGGAAAATCGAAGCAGTCAGATTCAGATTGAAAAACAAGTAATCGGTGTGATTCTCGCGGGCAACACCTATCCCAGCTCCCTACCCGCTATCCGAAACAATGCGAAAGATTCTGTCCTTCAAAATTCAGACGAAAAACTACCGCTCAACCCGATCCCTGATTACCCCGTCGATTTTGTGCAACCCTTTGTCCCGCCACGGGTGGATATGGTGGTGGTTCCAACCTCTGGAAGTGACGACACGCAGACCATCCAAACCGCAATCAATGAACAAGCCCGAAAAGGCGGGGGCATCGTCTTTCTTCCCGGCGGTGACTATCGGATTAAAGGTCACCTGAACATAGCAGGCTGCGTTGAACTGCGTGGCATTCATGATGTTCCCCATCACACCATGGGTGCGGGTAGTGTGCTGCACATCTATCCCCAGGATGACGCTCCCACTATCACAATGGAATCGGCCAGTTGCATGCGTGGACTCTCCTTTAACTATCCGGAGCAGAGCATTAATGATGTAAAGGAATACCCCTTTCTGATTCAAGGGCGTGGCAGCGATATCTGCATCATTAACGTCAATGCGTCCAACCCCTTTAAATTTATCGATTTCATGACGCACCGCTGCGATAACCATTTTATCGACTATCCCTCCGGCGCACCTTTCATGATCGGCGTTGCCGTTGGCGGCGGCAGCCGAAACGGCGTGGTGCAAAACATGCAGTTCAACCCGCACTACTGGTCCCGGGTCCCGAATCGCAACCCGCTCTATGCCAACAGGACGAAAGCTGACATCAAAAGCGGAACCGGCGGCCTGTTTTGGACGTATCAGAAAGAAAATATGGACGCACTTGTGGTTGGCGATACCGCAAACCAGTTCCTCTACCAGAACTTTGTATTCGGCTCGCTCTACGGTATCCATTTTGTCGAGCAGGGCGGTAAAGGCGCGATCAACTGTATTAGCCACGGCCACGGAACCGACGGCTCTAAAATCGGTTGCTATTTTGAATATGGTCACGGCGAAATTTATATGATTAATTCCGAACTCGTCGCCATGTCCTCGCAGAACAAAACCGCCATCAAACTCGGAGCTGGTTTTAACTCCGAAGCCACGCTGATCAACAGCATGGTATGGGGCCGCACCGACCTGCTGGCCGAAATCGAAAACGGCACGCTCACCCTGCAAAACATGCGCGCCTATCGGCATGGGAAAGGCCTCCTGCTCAAGGGCGGAAACGTGTACGCCGCCAACCTCACCTTCAGCAAGCAAGGCAACCACTTCCACACCATGGACGGCAAGGCCGAACTGACCGGTGTCATTACCGTGGGACCGTTCGAGACATCGGGCGCTCTACTGGAACCTAACCATGTAATCGAACGGCCGGCGCGCAGAAAAAAATAGGGACCGATTGCCAATAAGGTAGCCGTCTCGATGAACGCCCACGCGAGATAGCGATTGCCGTTCTACGAGTTGTTGCAGCCCTTCTTTTTCCCGTTCGAGCTGCATTCACTTTTCACGGGTTCCGGCAACGAGGCAGGAAGCCTCATCTACCGCCTAATCTTCATATTTGTTTGCCGTTGGCAAATTCCTGAACCAAAAGAAATACAGCGCCACCGAGCAGACCAAGAAAATGCTTATGCTCCATGCAAATTCCGCACCGAGGTTTCCTAGCACCAGTTGAATGGGGAGAAGCATCAGCAGGAAATACCAAACGACGGCAAAGGGAAGGCTGATCAAATCGTCCCGATGCTCTTTCTTCATGGTCTTGAGCGTTTCTTCATCAAGGTATTTGTGGAACTTACCCCACGAACCGAACGGCTTCGTCTTGAGGAAGAAGTTCTTAGAGACTTCGTGATCCGTCGGCTTGGTTGTCAAGGTGCCGACGAGTACGCCGATGATGCCGAACAGGGCAACCGTAATAAATGATCCGATATCGCCCCGGATAAATCCTTCAAGGTCGCCGCAGTCAATGCCGAAGCGATCGATGATAATGCTACCGAGATTGAAATCGGAAATCTTCATGGAAATCGCGCAGAGCATGCCGGCAATCATGCCGCCGGAAAATCCCCATCCGTTGTAGCGAGCCCAATAGAACTTAATAAATCCGGGAACCATGAAGCCGAGACCCAGCCCCATCATGAGGAATCCCCAGATCCCTTCGATCCGCTGCACATTCAGGGAAAATATAAATCCAATGATGCCGATTAGGAAGGTGAAGAACCAGCTGGCGCGGATCAGTTCCTTTTGGGTTGCCTTAGGCCGCGCGTAGGCCTGATAGAGGTCCCGGGTCAAAAACCCAACTGCAAAGTTTACATTGGAATCGAAGGTCGACATGCAGGCGGCAAGGAGCGCGATAAGGATCAGCCCTTTCAGCCCGTTGGGTATCATATTGATAATAACCACAGGAAGCAGCCGTTCCCCGTTCACACCGCCGTCATAATTAGTCAGCATCAACTTTCCTTGCCAGTCATCCCCAAGGCTGCCCTTCAGCGTTCCAATCAGCTCTTTGGAATGCTTTTCGGGATTCTTCTGGATATCGAAAACCTTCTCTTTCCATTGGGCCGCTTCAACACCGCCATATTCCGCCTTAATCGCAACAGCGGCTTCGTTCAGCACGCTCTGGTCGGGAATCTTCTGGCTGATGAAGTAGATGCCGAGGATAGCGCAACCGATCATGAGCGGCCAGCGCACCGTCATCAGGCTGGTCCACATGAGGGTGAGGATTCCGCATTCGCGGTCATTACGGGCACCGAAAAATTTTGGATCTCCGCCACTGCCAAACCCGTCAATCACAACCGCCTTGAAAAGATAGAACATGGCCAGAATATAGATAAACCTATAGTTCTCGTATCCGGCGGGCATTTCGGATTTCCATGCCGGAACGGCACTCATCCAATTGCTCATTCCCGACACCTGTTCGGCCAAGGCTGGGAACCCTTCGCCACCCCAGGTTTTACCGAGCGCCATGACCGTGATAACGATCGATGCGACGATGATGATGCCCGACTGGATAAGGTCGGTGAAGACCACCCCGTAGAATCCGCTCATGGCGGTATAGGCACACGCTATCCCGATAATGATGAGCGAGCACCACACGGGAGACAGGGGCAGGAACATAGAAAAGAATATTCCAACCGCAACCGAAAGGTAGGTAACCATTCCGATGATGAAGATCGGCACCGCAATGGCGGTCACGATCCGTGAAGCCTGCCCAGACGGTCCGGAGCCAAACCGAAAGATCGACCACTCCGCCCCGGTAATGCAACCGCTGCGCCGGTGCCATTTCCCCGTCCACAACATCACAACGGCCATATGGATACAAATCCCGCCCCTTATTTCGATGAACAGCGCCTTGGGTCCCATGATGAAAAGAAGCGAAATGATTAACGCGGTTCCGGCAATATCAACAAACTGCGCCGTCCCCGAGATGCCCAAAAGCCACCAGGGCATCTTCCGCCCTCCGATGAAATAGTCTTCGATGCTCTCCGACGCCTTGCCTTTCAAGTAGATGCCAAGACCGATCAGCACCGCCAAGTAAAGCCCCATGAGAATATAGTCAATCGCTCCAAAACAACCCATTAGTCCGCTCCCATTACCTTTACAAACAACACATCTTTTTTAATTCAAGATAGAAACATCGGGGGTGGAAAAACCTGCTCCACCGCCCTTCATCTTTCCACCCTCTATTTTTTTACCTTGATTTCTTTTCCATCAGTGAATTCGCCGGAGAGAATATTGCGCCCCGGCTTCTGGCTGCCGAACAGGACGGGCTTCATGCTGACACCGTCGATCTGGTAGTCGGCCGCTTCAGGTAAAAGCCCATGCCGATTAGAACCAGTACGTAGAAAATCATGAACGCGTAGTCCAACTCTCCTATCCTCTTCTTAATTCACAACGATCCATAGCGTGGAACCGGTCGTGGTTCCACATTGGGACAACCCTTTAAGCCTTATTTCGTAAATTCTCCAAACGGGCGCTCTTCAAACTGAAGCAATGCTTTTGAAAGTTCCTTCATCATGCGCTGGGCCACTTCCGGATTCTGTTCGTAGATGTTGTCGTTTTCTTCCGGATCGGTCTTGAGGTTGTAGAGCTGGTCGGGGTCGAAATAGTGCGGATTGTGGCTCGAGGCATAGTGACCGAGGTGCCCGTTACGCGTCAGGTAGGGACGATCCAGCTTAGCGCCTTCGAAGCCCTTGAACTTTACGCCGCGGTCGATTTTTTTCTGGAGTTCTTCCGGATAGCGCACGGCGATATATTTCCAGTCCTTGGTTTTCACGCCGCGCGAATGCCCCATTTCGCCGAAAAGGACATTGCGCACCGGCTTCTGGCTGCCGAACAGGACGGGCTTGATGCTGAGGCCGTCCATCTGATAGTCGGCCGGCGGCTTGATCCCGCAGAGATCCAGAATCGTCGGGGCAAAGTCGATGTTGCCGACGATGCCGTCGTAATTTGTGTTGGGCTTAATCTTCCCTTTCCATTGAAGCACCATCGGGACGCGCATGCCATAGTCGTGCAACGTGGCTTTGCCGTGGCGATAGGAACCGTGGTCGGACACGAAGACAATCAGCGTATCCTTTTCAAGGCCGAGCTTCTTGATCTTGTCGATGATGGCGCCAACACCGTCGTCGAGCCAGAGGGCATAGGCCTGCTTATCCTTAAAGCCCGCCTCGCGATTACGCTTGAGCACGTCTTTGCGCAACGGCATGACATCGAAGCCCTCCTTCACGAAGCCTTCGCCGGTTATGCGCGGATCGGCTTCGAGCGAAACCTTGTTCTTCCAGGGCGCGGGTCCGTGGTGCAGCGTGGTGGAGAAATAGAGGAAGAACGGCTCGTCCTTGCTCTCCTCCAGAAATTGGAATGCTTTGCTTACGCTCCAGTCGAGATTGTGCACGTTCAGCGCGTCGTTTCGCAACTCCTTTAGGTTGGCGCAATAGTACCCATCGACATAATCGAAGCCATAGGGTTTCATGGCCTCGCACCACTTTTGATGGTTACTGCGCATCTTGGCGCTGACTTCCGGGTCAGCGGGATCGGCGTCTTGCGCATAGCGCTCGAAGCCGGTTTTATCCCAGTTGCCGTTGATCCACTCATGGTTGATCAAGTGGCTTTTGCCGACAAACCCGGTTTTGTATCCACTTTTTTGCAACACCTTCGGCAGGTTCCAGCGATCCGGCTCCAGCTCGCCAATATTCTCCACCTGCGTCTGATCGCCCAGCGGATGCTCGTGCATGAAACGTTCGCCCGTGCAGCGCCCGGCATAGCGTCCCGTCAGGAAGCTGTAGCGCGAGGGCGAACAGACGGTGGAGGTGACGTTGAAGTCGGAGAGGAAGAGTCCGTCCTTGGCCATCAGGTCGAGGCGCGGCGTATGCACCTTGCCACCCATGAAGCCAATCGAGTCCCAGCTCTGATCGTCGGTCAGGATGAAAACAACGTTGGGCTTCTTCGCGGCAACCGCGAAAGAAACCAACCCAATGCATGTCCACGTAAGCAGTCGTTTTTTCATATTCGTACTCCTGGTTTAGGGCAAGAATTCGATCGTGATGATCTTCTTCTTGGTGATGTCTAGATTCACCGCACCGTTGGCATCCAGCGCAAGCTCTTCGGTTTCGAGATCGACGAGGCGCGCCTTGCTCCAGGCTTTCCCGGTATCGGCGGGTAGCGCAAAGTTGGCGGCCGGTCGCGGGCAAGCAGCTGGAGCACCTGCATCTGGAGGGCAGAGAGCTCGCCGACCGCCTTTTCCGGATGGGCGCAGAATTTCTGCATTACCGATGGCTGTCCTGCCGAGACCGCGACGGGTCATTCCCCCGCGGTGTCGGCCTCACTCAGGAACTTCGTAAACCTCACGCAATCTCAGCAATTCCTTTTTCAGCTCGGCGATCTTGGCGGCATATTCCGGATTTCCGTAGACACTGTTCATTTCCTCCGGATCTTTTTCGATGTCGAACAGCTCCCACTCCTCGCCATTGGGAACACCCTTTCCGTAGAACCGGATGAGCTTGAAGCGACCGTTAAACACGCCTTCATGGCGTCGTACGTTATGTATGGCCGGATATTCGTAGTAGTGATAGTAGAGCGATTCCCGCCAGTCCTTAGGCGTCTTTCCCTCAAGCAAGGGAACCAGGCTCCTTCCTTGCATGTCGTCCGGAACGGGCGCACCGGCCAGATCAAGGAAGGTTTCGGCAAAGTCGATGTTCTGCACCAGATCGGTGTTCACCGAACCCGGTTTGATATGCCCCGGCCAATAGGCGATCAGCGGCGTGCGGAACGATTCCTCGTACATAAAGCGCTTGTCGAACCAGCCGTGTTCGCCCATATAGAATCCCTGATCCGATGAATACATCACGATCGTGTTTTTATCCAAACCGGATTCGGCGAGATAGTCGAGAACACGCCCGATGTTTTCATCAAGGCTTGCGATGCAGCCGAGGTAGTCTTTCATGTAGCGCTGATAGCGCCATTTCACTCCTTCGGGGGTTTTCAGCCAGGCCTCTCCCTTCGCAAGGATTTTCTGGTTGCTCGCCTCGCGGGCATCATCCCAAACTTTGCGCTGTTCGGGGGTCATGCGGAAATAGGCCCCGAATTCCCAGCCGCCGGCCGGCGGGAAGGGTTTTCCCGCAGCAATCATCTTTTTCTTTTCCGCTTCGTATTTTTCCCACGACTTCGGCGTGTAGAGCTTGAGGTCTGATTCCAATCTCATTTCATCGCGGATCGTCATGGTCGCGCTGTGGGCCGCGACGCCGCGGGTGGCATAGTCGTCGAACAGGCTATCCGGCTCGGGGATGAAGAGATTCTCGTACATGCCCACATGGCGCGACGCAGGCATCCAACTGCGGTGCGCGGCTTTGTGGTGTATCATCACCATGAACGGCTTATCCTTGTCCCTCCCGCTATCCAGCCACTTGAGCGCCTTATCGGTGATGATGTCGGTTACGTAGCCCTCTTCCGTATACCTGCCCTTGTCACTGATGAAGCTGGGCTGGTAATAATCGCCCTGCCCTGGCAGCACCTCCCAATGGTCGAAGCCCTGCATCTTTCCGTTCAGATGGATCTTTCCGATCATCGCTGTCTGGTAGCCGTTTTTCTGCAGGATTTTCTGAAACTGCTGCTGGTTGTGGTTGAAGCCTCCTTGATTATCGATCTTGCCGTGGAGATGGCTGTGCTTCCCGGTCAACAGCGTGGCGCGACTCGGCGCGCAGATGGAATTCCCGACATAGCAACGGTCGAACAGCATGCCTTCCTTTGCAATGCGATCAAGATTCGGCGTCGGGTTCAATTTCTGTAATCGGCCGCCGTAAGCGCCGATGGTTTGAATGGAGTGATCGTCCGAAAAGATCCATACAATGTTCGGACGGTTTTCAGGTGCAGCTTGAAGCGCCATCGCGGCACCTGCTCCCCACAATACGATTGTTCTCAAAATGACCTTTTTTAACATGATGTACTCCTTTGGTTTTTTTATCCGTTCTTTGCCGACTCTTTTCGCTCTACCAGGCGCTGGTGGAGCCGCTCCCTGGTTTCGGCATATTCCGGGTTGGCGGCCAGATTACGGATTTGTTTCGGATCCTTATCCATATCAAAGAGCATGAAACCTTCCTCGTATTTCTTCGTGGCAGAATACCACATGTATGCCCACTTGCCGCTCCGCAGACCATAGCCGCCCTCGACCTGAATGAACGCGTCCTGTCGCCCGAAAACCGCTTGAGGCGTATTCAGTAATTCCGCGAGGCTCAAACCCTGCGTGCCCGTATCGGCAGGCAGCCCCGCCAGCTCTACAACCGTAGGATACAAATCAACCAGTTCCACAAAGTGGTCGCATTCAACGGCGGAGGCCGATTGCCCCGGGGCTGAGATGATTAAGGGCACACGCGTCGATTCCTCCCACAACTTACTCTTTGCCCACGCGTTATGTTCACCGAGGAGATATCCATGGTCGGATACAAAAACAATGATCGTATTTTCCCGTAGCCCCAATCGATCCAGTTCGTCCAACACACGGCCGACCATGCGATCCATGTAGCTGACCGACCCGTAATAACCGCGTCGAATTTTTCGGCGCTTGGTTCGATCCGGCTGCATGTCGTTGCCATTCGCTTGCGCGGGGATATCCGCCTTGGCGTACTCAGCAACGCTTGGCGCTTTCATCTCGCGATAGTCATACTGCGCGAAATCCTTCTCAGGGGCTACATAGGGAGCGTGTGGACGGAGGAAACCAACACCTAGAAAGAATGGTTTTTTATCCACGGCGCGGGCACGCAGGAGTTCGATTGCCCGATCGGCACTCATGCCATCGGCGAGCAAGCGGTTGTCGTCGGCGGTTTCCACAACGACTTGGTCACTCCCTTGGTGGTTGCCGGGGATCATCAGCTTTTTTATACCGGGCTTGCGCCGCTTCCACTCCTCGCGTAGCTCCGGGTATTTGGAGGTCGAGTCCTCCCCCGTCAAATCCTCCGCCTTCCCCGGGGTAAGCGATTCCATGGCATGCAGGTTGTACACATAATCCCAGGACGGCGCATGATCCGAGGCCGACAAGCCGCCCATCACTTCACCAGGGACGCCCAGATGGTAGATCTTGCCGGCACGGCCTACCCAATATCCATTGTCCCGAAACAGCCGTGGTAAGGTTATTCGATCCTTCTTCACCTTGCCGCCGTTATCCAATACACCGTTTTTATCGGGATATTGCCCAGTCATGATCGACGCACGCGATGGACCGCAAATCGGATACTGGCAATAGGCGCGGGTGAATGAAACACCGGTCTTCGCCAATTTATCTAGATTCGGGGTCTTGCACTGCGGATGCCCATATCCGCTCAACGCGGTGTTAAGGTCATCGGCCATGATGAACAACACGTTGGGTTTTGCTGCAACCGCGATGGTTTCAATAGCCAGCGTCGCCAGCATCATGGCCGACAGGACAGTACCTAACATAGCTCGTTTCATATCATAGACTTTATCTAGACAATGCTTTCCAATGGTCCCCAGCCCTCGCGCGGTTCACGCCAGGCGAGTTCATTGATCTTCGGGTCATTGACGATCTCGCCGGCTTCGTTGAGAACGAGCTTTTTCCCGGCGCGAGCGCAGAGGTTGCCCAGCTGGATATTGGCGGTCATGGGGCCAGAATAGGAAAAGTTGGACTGGCTGAACTCGCGCGGCGTTTCGCCGCGGCAGGCCATCAAGAACTCCGCGTGGTGGCCCGGCGAACGTTCTAGCAGCTGCTCGGGTCGCCCGAACGCGCGGCGTTTCGCTTCCGGAATGACGCGCGGGCTCTCCCAGTAGTCGCCCTGCACCAGCATCTTGCCCTCGGTACCGACAATCAGATTGCCGGTCTGTGGAAGCTTCGCGCCATCCACCTTCAGTTCCTCAGGAGTCTCGGGCATGTAGGGTTTACCCTTTTTATTCTTACCCTCGTACCAATAGGTCGCGAAGCCGGGGCGGCCGTTGGAAGCCCGGTAGGTGCTCTTAACCACCATGCCGGCGGGATACTGATCGGTTACGGGACCAGTCATTTCGAGCGGCTCGGCCGTCGCTGCGTAGCCTGGATTCATGATGCTATAGATGCCGTCGGTGGTATGGCAGGCCATGTCTCCCAGCGCGCCGGAACCGAAGTCCACGAATCCACGCCACGTACCCGGATGGTACGTCCCGCGCAGTTTCCCATTTTTCTTTGGTTTAGCTTCTGCGTTTGGCCCCGCGAAGGGGCGCATCGCGGCGGGGCCGATCCACGCGTCCCAGTTCAAATAATCCGGCACCGCATCCGTATAGTTCGGTTTGTCGCCGCCCTGTGGCCAGACGGGTCGGTTGGTCCAGGTGTGGAATTCCTTCACGTCGCCGATGGCGCCGCCCTTGATCAGCTCATACGCAACACGCCAGCCCTGCATCGAATGGCCCTGGTTACCCATCTGGGTCACCACATTCTTCTGTTTTTCATAGGCCGCGGTCAACAGCTGCGCCTCGCGTACCGACCACGTCAGCGGCTTTTCCGTATAGCAATGGATGCCCATGGAGATCGCGGTCATGGTGGGCGCGAAATGGGAATGGTCCGGCGTAGACACAAACACAACGTCAATCTCCTTGCCGTGCCGCGTGAACATCTCCCGCCAGTCCGTGTAGCCCGACGCGCCTTGCCATCCCTCTTTGCCAAGAACACCGTCCCACGTCTGTTTATCCACATCGGCGAACGCTACGCACTGCAGCCCCGCCTCATGGCATTCCCGAGTATGAATTTTGGCTTTTCCGCCAACCGCCACGAACGCGACCTGTAGTTTTTCATTCAGCCCTTGAGCGCGGACAATCGACGGGAAGCCAACGGTCGCCGCAGCCCCCGCTTTGATAAAATGGTGTCGATCGAATTTCATGTAATGATCCTTGTTTGATTTCGATTCTAAATTTCCTTATGGGAAGACATGTTCCCACTGCAGAGAAAACAGAATGCCAGAGAACGATGGTCGTGTCATGTCACCGAAATCCATTACACCGCGCACCCATAAATAATTTCGGTTTTTTGGCCGAATGACCCAACGCAATGCCGGTATATTTGGCGACGGCCTCGGCGCGGGAGTGAACCTGGAGTTTTTCATAGATACGGCGAAGGTCGGTGTTTACCGTGTTCACTGAAATATCCAGTTCATCGGCGATTTCTTTACATAAACGGCCGCGCGCAAGACCCCGCAAGATCCTGAATTTTAAAACCGCAGAAGAGATGTTCATTCAGGAGCTGGCGGCATGAAGCACTCGCAATCGAGAAAAGTTGGGCATTTTAATTTACAGTCTCTTATGAGAAGGCATGTCAAATTCAATAATCCGGCGCGACGGATTCCGATACTCAACTTCCCATTTCCGTCTTGCTCTTATCCGCACTCTTTGTGGATCCGCTTTTGATCCGGTGCATTGTAGGATCCGTCATGGGGCGCTGCTATCTACGGGGCGAGCTTTTTGATGAACCCAAGCATGTGGCTCTAGCTCAAGACTGTAACCGCAGTCACCCGGACGGGACTTTAAATGGTGGGTTGATTTCGAAAATCCTTCAGCGGTCTCCTCTAAATTATTTTTGCTTTGTAAAAGGTCGGTGAATGAAAACTATGCGGCTTGGGTCAGCTCCTTGCGAGTTTGCTGGTGGCAGGGATCATAGGCCGCTTTGTCTCCCCATAACCGGTGCAAGAGCACGGCCAGCTTGCGGGCCACGGCCACCACGGCGCGGCGTTTTGCGTTTTTCCCGCCTCGGTCAGCCAATTTGAGCCCGAACTCCCGCAGTTCACATTCCGGCCCGAACGCACCCAATATATACTGGGCGCACCCGACGAGAAGTCGCCGTAAGGCAACATCGCCTGCCTTGGTAATGGAGAGCTGCTTATCCATATCCCCCGATTGATCCCGGCGAGGAACGAGCCCCAGGAATGGCCCGACATCTCGGCTCTTTTTGAAACGCTTCGGATCTTCGAGTGTGAGGATGTAGGCCAGTGCAGTGATCGGGCCCACGCCCGACACCGCTCTCAGCACCGCTGTTTCGGGATACTTTTCCTCGCTGAGTTTCTTGATCCGTTTATCATACTCCGTGATTTTAAAACTCAGTTCCTCAATGCTCTCGAGCACGGGGGAAAGAACTTCAAGTAACTCCGCAGACAGTTCCTCATTCGAGCGGCGATGAAAGCATTTGGTGCTGCATTTCGATACGCGCTCACCAAAACTCTTGGCCACACACCGCACATGGGCAATCTGCATTTTTCGGGTCTTGACCAGCAAGTCCCGTGCTTTGATGTTGAGCAGGTCGAAGTGGGACTCCCGGCTACGGTGCTGGATCGGATATAACAATTTGGGATCAACGCGTGCAATACGGGCAAGCATCTCGGCATCGCGCACATCACTTTTTTCATTACTATCCCAGATGGCCCGCAGCTTGCGTGGGTTCCCGACGAGAACCTCGTGCCCCATATCCTCAAGCATGCGACTTACCCAAGCAGAATGGGTTCCCGCTTCGATGGCAAACAATGCCGGCTTCTGTTTCTTGAAGCATTTGCGAAGCGCCACCGCTGTGTTGCCAACCGTGTTGCGTAAAACGACCTCACCCGCCGGGTCGAGTATGCAAATACTATGGCTCCGATCTCCCATATCCATTCCGATTGTATTACGTTTCTTCATGTTCGGTCTCCTTGCACCTTGAGTGCGATTATTTGTTGAGCGTGATTTTATCACAGCTCGTATGGAGGCCGGACACCTCTCTCAACTGCCTTCTCATCCTATCTACCGCCTCCAAATCACTCAGTTTGACAGCGATGGAGGCTTGTTTTGCGGATCGCTGCCCCATTTCTTATTAGGTTTGGGCCCCATCTTATATTCAATGGTTCCACCAGCAACAATCTCCTGATGCGTGATCCAAGCTCGCTCTAATGGCTTACCGTTTAGTTTGGCTGACTGTATATAAATATTTTCCGGCGAGTTATTTTCTGCGACCACCGTGAATTTACCGCCCTTATAATAATCAGGATCCAATGTTATTGTCACTTTGTCAAAGACGGGACTTGTCAACAGGTAAACATTATCGCCGGGACAGACCGGATGCAAACCCATTGCAGATAGAACATACCAAGCCGACATCTGACCAACATCTTCATTACCCCTCAGGCCCAGAGGTCCGAGTCCGTAGGCATTTTCGCATATTTCGCGTGTCCATTTTTGAGTTTGCCACGGAAGGCCTACATAATTGAACATATATGGAACATGATGCACCGGCTCATTTGAGTGATTGTAATAGGAGTTCCAGAAAAAGTCATCTGGTGACTTTTTGAAAAAAGATTTAAGTTCCTGAACGAAATAATCTTCACCCATCAATTCAGCAAAGCCGGCAACGTCATGAGGGACAAACCAGCCCTGCTGGTATGGATTGCTCTCAGTTGTCCCCTGTTCAAAACCGGTTCTTCCGTCCCACTTTCTCCATTTGTCGTTAATATTTCTTGTACGCATCCAATTGACGTCTGGATCCCAAAGATTCTTATACGCCATAGAGCGTTGGTAATATTCTTTTGAATCCTGATCTTTTCCCAGTGATTCAGCAAAGCGGCCAACGCACCAGTCGGTATAAGCATACTCAAGTGTTTTTGACATACTACCCGGTGTAAACCCGTGCTCCTGGTTTCCAAATTTATCGACTGAGTTTTTGCATTGTTTATAAGCTTCGGCAATATCATAATTTCTTATGCCTTTTTCGTAGGCGTCAACGATCACTGATACGGCGGGATTTCCTAACATGCAACCCGAATAAGAGTTCAGCATTTCCCAGCGGGGCAAATAATCATTCCCACTCCTTTTTGACATATCAAGCAGTGAATTGATCTCATCATTTACAATATCCGGCCTGACAATCGTCAGAAATGGAAAGTGACTGCGAAAAACGTCCCATCCGCTAAACACTGTGCGGTATGAAAAACCTTTGGTTTTATGTTTTTTGTTATCAGCACCGACATACCAGCCATCAACATCAGAAGCTACTCTCGGGTCTATAAAGCAATGGTAAAGGGAAGTTGCCAGAATAGTTTTTTGTTTTTCACTGCCGCCCTGAAAATCAATCGTCTTAAACGCATCTGACCACAGCGATTTTGTTTTATTTCGTACTCCGTCAAAGTCCCAGTCAGCAATGTCATGTCTTAAATTTGCCTTCGCTCCCTCAATACTCACAAAGGATATCCCGACTTTCAGCATGACCTGCTCATCCTTAGCCGTTTCATATTCAGCAAAAAAACCTGTATTGGTACCGATGTAATTCTTTTTGCCTTCCATTACCTGGTCTTTATCCCATACACCAAATCTTTTAAATGGCTTGCTGAACTTCGCGTAATAATGCAACGTGTAATTCACATTGCCCTTGCCATGCCCCCATCCTCCGTCCTCGCTTGAGCACTTCATATAGCCTTGAATAGTCTGGTCGTCCAGAACTTCGACCTTCTGGGTGCTGTGTTCATGCCAACGCTGAGTCTGCCCGATTCGCCTTGCCAGATCAATCTGCAGCCTGCTTGTTTTATTTTCAGGAAACGTAAATCGTATAATCCCTGCCTTCGGTGCAGCGGTCACTTCTGTCTTAATATCATATCTCAGCAAGTCTACACTGTAGTAGCCGATACTCGCATGTTCCTGATCATGGGAATACTTAGAGGCTGCATTGTCCATCGCATCAGGAAAATCTTCAAAGAGATCAGTCTCCTTGATCCTTTTGGTAACGATGTACCTGCGATTAAATAGTCGCTTGCCGGTAGTTGGCATTACCTGAAAATTACCGAGATCGCCATACCAGCCCACTCCACTCATGTGCGTAAAGCTGAACCCCTCGATGACATCGTGATTGTAACTGTACCCTGAAGTATGATCCCCGGAGCCTGTGATCGTATCCGGGCTTAGCTGAACAAGGCCAAACGGAGTAGCTGCACCAGGAAATGTCCTTCCAAAATACTTGCCGTGCTCACCATTAGCGCCGAGTGTGACCGCACCGATCATCGGGTCAACATAATCGACCATTTCTTTTGCATTTGAAAGTCCAACTAAGGCAAAAAATATGGAACCTGCTATTACTATCCTTACTGGTTTATTATTCATTTATATCCTTGCTCCTGGTTGAAGAAAATTTTGATGAAATACGAAAACGGTTGTTAGCACACAAATAACTGCGTTTACAGATGCCCGGTTCTTATCTTATAGAACCAACTCCGACGTCTATTCAACCACGGCGGCTTCCGCTTTATCAATTTCATGCAGGGCGAAGGCATAGGCGCCGATAGATACGGCCCGACTGGTTCCCAGCATGGAGGTGCCTATTCCGATCCGCTTCAGCGGATCATATGAAATAGTCCGGGAGCTCTCTGGCACCGTAATCTCTTTCGGTTCACCGGAGAGGAACTGTTTGATTTCCGAATCGGACTCGAGATTGAATACCTTCTGAACGATTCGATCAAATTCGTCGTCGTTATAGCCCTTAATTATTCCGTTCATTTCACGGATCAATTCCGGCATGAAAAGACGATGTCCTTTAGAGACTCCACCGCCCATCACAACCAGACCATCCATGAGGGTCATCGCATTTGAGAGCGCATCGCCCAACACTTCACCCAACTGCCGGTAGGCCTCAACCGCCGCGGCCTGATCCCCTTCTGAAATTCCCAAAGCAATATCTTCAATCTCTTTTGTTCCGGGCGCGGTAGCCTCATCCAGTGGAATACCCGTCAATTCTGCATAGCGGAAAATCACGGCACGAGCACAGGCACCAATCTCGGCAATACAGTCCGGTTTCACTTTGTTGCGCATCAGCCAGATTTCCGTGGCATTGGAGTTGTCGCCGATAAACAGCTCGCCCTTGTGAACCAGGCCTCCACCAAAGCCGGTTCCAAGCGTAACGCCAAAGAGCGTCTGGTAGCGTTTTGGGCTGCCGGCCGCTTCCAGCATTTTATTAACGCGCGGCAACAGGCCGGCAATGGCTTCGCCATATACGAACAAGTCGCCATCGTTATTAATGAATACAGGCAGGTCGAACTGAGCTTCGAGATAGGGGCCAAGCGCCACACCACCCGCGAAAGCCGGAAGGTTGCCCACATTATCGATGATCCCGTTGGGATAGTCGGCTGGCCCCGGAAAAGCAAAGCTGATTGCCACCGGTGCAGTGTCCAGTTTGTCCATCACCTGCCGGAATCCGGCTTCGATGGTGGCGAGGCTTTTTTCCAACACCATTGTTTCGGCCGGCAGGCCGACGGGTTCGATAATTTCTTTATTTCCCCGGATAGCGGAAAAAATAAAGTTGGTGCCCCCCGCGTCGAGAGTCAGGACAATACGTTTATCGTTTGAATAGCTCATGCCCCGCTAACCTCTTTCACCTTATGGCCCGCAAATCCATAGAACGCGATGTAGATATAGTTGATAATCGGCACGGCGAAGGCCAGTTGGATGCCCACCCGGTCGGCCGCCGCGCCCATAATCAGCGGCACAATCGCACCGCCCGCGATCATCATCACGAGCAGGGATGAACCTTGCGAGGTATATTGTTTCAGATCCTTGATCGCCAGCGTAAAAATATTCGACCACATGATGGAGTTGAACAGCCCGGTACCCAGCGCTGCCCAGAATGCCAGCGATCCACCAGTGAAGGCCGCGATGGACAGCAGCACGACCAGGCAGATGGAAAACACACCCAGCGCGCGGGCCGGATGACCCTTGCCGAAAATGAAGGCAATGAAGTTTAAAACGATCATCACGAGGAACGGACCGACCTGAGCGGGTGTCATGAACGCCATTAAGAATTCGCCGTCTTCGATGCGAATCGCGGTGACCAGATAAACCACGAGGAACACCACGATGGCGGTGACGGCCATGTAGGCGTATTTACGCGACTGGCTGGCGATGTCGCTCAGCGATATCGCGCCGCACAAGCGTCCAATCATCGCCCCACCCCAGTAGTAGGCCAGATAGAGGCTTGCTGTCGATTCCGGTAGCCCCATGATCGCGCCATCCATCATGTAGTTGATGAGATAACTGCCGATAGCCACTTCGCCGCCGACATACATGAAAATGGCAATCATACCGAAACGCAGGTGCGGGTATCGCAATGCGCCGAGTCCCTTCTCCACCTTTTCATCGCTGGCGAATTTCGGCAAATGGCTGCGCCAGACAATGACGGCCAGCACAACGAACAACGATCCATAGATCAGGTACGGCAGTTTGATGGAATCGATCGTGACTTCTCCACCATGGGCAAAAACCTTGTAGAGCAGGAGGCCGCCGATGATGGGGGCGATGGTGGTGCCCAGCGAATTGACGCCTTGCGCCAGGTTGAGGCGACTGGAAGCCGTCTCGGGTTTTCCTAGAATGGCCGCGTAGGGATTGGCTGCGATCTGCAGCAGCGTTACGCCGGTTGCGAGCAGAAACAGCGCACCGAGAAAGAATCCATATTTCTGAAACTCCGCCGCCGGATAAAATAGGGCACAACCCGCGCCGCAAACGAGCAGTGCCACGATGATGCCGGTCTTGTAGCCAACGCGGTTGATCGGATCGCCTTTGGAAAGCGACACCAGGTAATAGATCAGTGACACGAAGAAAAATGCGCCAAAGAAAGCGAACTGAACCAGTCCCGCCTGAAAATAGGTCAGATCAAACCCCTCCTTGAGGTAGGGAATCAGTACGTCGTTCATGACGGTGATGAAGCCCCATAAAAAGAAGAGTAGCGTGATGGTGATGAACGGTTTTTTATAGTTTGTCGGATTGTTTTCAGTTTCCATGATTTCTATTTCACTCCCCAACTGCGATTCGGCTTGTCACCCAGATCCAGTGTCAGTATACCGCCTGCCATGATTTGATCGTGCGTGATGAACGGCATATTGAGCGGTTTGCCATTTAGCTCTGCCTTCTGGATATATTTATTGACCTTACTTGATGCTGGTGCGAGCACTTTGAATTGCCCACCGGGCACATCCATGGCGACTTCCGTAAACACAGGACTTGTGAGGGCATAAACGGGTTCACCCGCCGTGACCGGATAAAAGCCCATGGCCGTGAAAACCACCCAGGCGGACATGCCGCCGCCATCTTCGTCGCCGGGAATGCCAAATAGGTTGTCTTTGAACCAGACATCGAGCAGGAACCGGGTGCGTTGCTGGGTTTTCCAGGGCGCGCCGCAATAGTTGTAGAGATAGGGAATGTGAAAGGACGGTTCGTTGCCCATGGAAAACTGACCTACCATACCGGTTGAATTGGCACCGTTCACATGGAATGCCATGCGTGACATGCCCAGTGGTTCACGGAAGAGCTGGTCGAGCCGTTTACGGGCCTGCTCTTTTCCGCCCAGCAATTCGATGAGTCCGTCGATCGCGTGAGGGACGTGCCAGGCATAGGTCCAGCCGTTGTTCTCGTCGTAATAGTCGCGGTAGCCCCTGCCGCCCGCGGACTTGGGATTGATATCGATCCATTCGCCCTTATCGTCCTTGGGCATGAACATTTTATACTCCTCGCTCCAGAGGCGTTTGTACTGGTCAGAAATGGCAGCAAACCTGACGTAATCTTCTTTTTTGCCCAATTCTTTGGCCCATTCAGACAGCACCCAGGTATCAAAACTGCGCCCCAGCGAAATAGCAACCGATTGCCGGCGTTCAAATCCATCCACCAGTGGCTCAGTTTCTTCTTCACCCGGATGCAGGGCTGGCATAAAACCGAGGTCTTTCATGCGCTGGTCGAGGGCCGTGGCTTTGGATCCCTGACGCCAGGGAATCCAGCTGCCCTGGGTGACATTTTTGCGCACGCCTTCGTAGGCGGCTTCTATATCAAAGTCGGTGAGTCCTTTGCGGTAGGCATCCAGAAAAAGAACGGACGAGTGATAACTGTTCATGCAGGCATGATTTCTGAATACCTGGGGGAAGGTCGGCATCCACCCGCTTTGTTTGTACATTTCCACATACGAATGCAACATGTCCTGGGCCTGTTGGGGGGCCAGGATGGTGCGCAGGGGATGCTGAGCCCGGTAGGTGTCCCATACCCAGTCGTCTACGTAGAAGGGGCGGGTTGTTTTGTGGATCGACTGATCGTAACCGCTGTAGTATTGACCGTCTTCGGCAATGTCGATCATGCGTTCGTGTGTGCGGTAAAGGGCTGTGTAAAAGGAGCGTTTCTGCGCATCCGTCCCACCTTTAACCCTGATTTTGTTGAGTTCACCATCCCAGGCTGCTTTGCCGCTGACACTGAGTTCTTCAAAGTTCTGGTGAGATAGTTCTGCGTCAAAGTTTTTCCTAGCCTGCTGCTGACTGACATACGAAATTGCATATTTCAGCAAGATGGTTTTCGGGGCCTTTTTACCACATTCGATGCGCAGCGTATTCTTATCAATGATGATGTTCATGCCTTGGGCAGGCCGACCTTGCCCATCGGTCACTTCGGCATAACACCAGACTGACATCGTTACCGGGGCCAATTCCGGATTACGGCTTTTTTTCGTAATGCGTTCCGTGATGTTCACGGCATGTGGTTCGACCAGCTTGGCGGTCATTTTGCCCGTTCCCTCAATCAATATATGACTTTGCGTTGCCCTAGGGAAGTTATAACGATAGATGGCCGTTTTCTTGCCGGGTGCAAAACCGAGGGTGATGTCATCTTCAATTAAATAAGTCTCGAAACGCCAGGGATGGACGACTTCCAGATCGTGATCATAGGCCATTTTCCGGTTCCAACTGGCCGCTGTGACCGGGCCGCGTGCTACACGCATCTTCAAAATGCCTTTGCCGCGATGCCACATAACCTGAAGTGGAAAATACTGCACTTGATCAAAGGTATAGTCTTTGCGAATGGGATACATGCGGAGCATCTGATTGGGCTGCTGATAGGTCGGGTAGGTCGGCACCAGGAAGGGGGCAATGTTGCCGATGCGCGGATCGACATAACTGGCGGGATCTGCGTGGGCTGTCTGGTACATGCCGGTATGAATCAAGACTCCAGTCATGACCGTCAACAGAATGGAAATTACATCCTTGCGTGTTTGATTTAACTTGTTCATGTGCTGCCTTTTGCTAATTGTTCATTATCATATATGGGCTTGGTGATGTTTTAGACTTTGGGGCGGCTCCTTCGTGTTTTCCATTCATACATACTCCCCACTCATCTGTTTTCATCATGAGAAGACATGTTCCCACTGCAGAGAAAACAGAATGCCAGAGAACGATGGTCGTGTCATGTCACCGAAATCCATTACACCGCGCACCCATAAATAATTTCGGTTTTTTGGCCGAATGACCCAACGCAATGCCGGTATATTTGGCGACGGCCTCGGCCGGGAATTTTCTACCCCTCCCCCTGCCTAGACCATGCGCTCCAATGATCCCCTGCCCTCGCGCGGTTCACGCCAGGCGAGTTCATTGATCTTCGGTTCGTTTTAACCCGATTATTCACGCGGTGTTGTTCTGCCCCTTCTTCCCTTGGGTTGATCATCGAGTTTGCCTTCAGCTTTAAGCTTTTGGAGTTCCTGGAGACGATCACCAAGGTTGCTGGCTTGCTTTTCAGGTCTTGTGACGGGGCCATTATCGCCGAGTAAAATCATCTTGCGATACTGGTGCTCCTGACCGTATATGTGTTCGCTCAATAGCAACAGGGCCTCAGGATTGGCGTTGTGCATCAGGGAGCTGACGTATTTAAAGTTAGCTTTTTTCGAGGTGATCAGGGGTTTATCCTTCTTCCAGGTCAACCCGCCATCGGTCGTTCGCCAATAACCGACCGTACCTGCACCGGCAACTTTATGACTCAGTAACAAGCGGACATTCAACGGTGAGTCGACCAGGATGTCGCCGTCTTGAATTCTATTGCCGGGAACGACCCTAACCGGTTTTTGCCAGGAATCGCCAAGCCACCTGATGTAACGAACGTGACCGTCATCGTGCCTGAAGAAAAGGTGAGGATTACCATTTTCGTCTACGCGGCATGTGCCATGGTTCGCCCGCTCTTTATTGGTATCGACGATCATGGTGCTTTTATCAGCGACCTCCTTTGTTACGGGAATATCCAATTTCTGGCCCTGGATATTCTGCCATGAACCATCGTCCGTATTCATCATCATGTAATAATAATTGTAACGGGCATTTGTATGACGGCCCGCACCCGACTTGTCACACAAGTGATAAACATAAGAGGCCGTTATTGTATTATCCTTGCCGGGGGCGAACCATACATACCATGCATCATGCGGGCCCTCATAGCCGGTGTGGGGTTTTGACTTTAGAACGGATTTCGGGGAGGTGAATGTTCTGCCTGCATCCGTAGACTTCTGGTAAACCCAGTCGCTTTGGTGAGAACCGTGACGGAAAAATAAATACAAATCGCCATTCGGCATTTTTACCCATTGGCTGTAGGTACCAAAAGGCGAGATATTCTCGAGTTCCTCCCACTCGGTGATATCGCGGGGACGCTTAGAGACCACGTGGGTCTGTTTGCCTCGGCCCTGAGCACCCTGTGAATTTTCACCTAAAGAAGGAACACCTCCATGACCGCCAAAAGCAAGATGGATATAGCCCTTTGCATCAATAATCATCGACGGTCTGCCGTGATTATCGACCTTGCCTTCGCGGGTAATCGCATCATATTCCTGCCCCATAAGATTTACACCGGCTTGGTAGGGCCCTGCCCATTTCTTCGCTGAATGCTCATAGGAACACACATAAGGGTCCTCGTGAGGACCCTGGTAGGCTACATAAGTAGTTCCCTCAAAATATTCACCGCTGGGGTGCTGCATGGTGGCAGTTGGATTGCCATAGCCGTTATCCGTGAAGTACTCCACGTCAGACTCTGCAGCCAGACTAGAACCGGGCTGTGTGATAAATAGGCCTACTGCAATTACTGAAAAAATATTAAAACGTACAAATCTCTGTTTCCTGACCATATTTATAACCCCATGTATCTAATAAAAAAATAACAGCAATGATTTTCGGTATTTTGCCGTTGGTGCTCTCGCGCCATCATTATAAAAAAGGGGATCCGAGGATCCCCTTTCAACTTTTCATGCCTATCGCGTATTCGTGTGTTAAGGGAGAAGCGCCTCTTGAGGGAGGCGCCTCTTCGGCTCAATCAGGCCGATCTACTCCCCAACAACTCCAGTCTGCAATGACACACCATAGAAGACCTGATCGCCTGCCGGGACGTCCGCGGCAGGAATGGTGATGACCCCAGACTCAGCTAAGTACACGCCATTTGTGGTCCAGTCCTCGTTAACCAAATCCGTTGTTGCGATAACCGTATACAACGCGTCAACCACGCCCGTGCCGCTACTGAGCGTCAACAGATTGTCATCGGAGCCATCGACCGCAACATCCGCTACGGCGAAAGCATATCCGTCGGGTAGGACACTCGTGGTTGACAGCACCAGATTGCTGATCGTGTAACTGCCCGAAGTCTGTGGAAAGAATGGCGAGTCCCCGGCTGACGCCTCAAAGCCGATGCCATTCAAGCTCGTGAATCCTCCCGTGGGCCTAAACGCATCTATACCCCCCATGGCATCCTTTGAGTTAACGTTTGCCCACCAATCCTCGCGGAGTGTAAATGAAGCGCCCCCCGACACCGTGTTCGATGCGCTGTCTCCCCATGCGATCTCCAAAACGAGCTTATTCGTCTCGATTCTGCTGATGCTTGCCGAATAATGGACGACAACAGTGCTATCCGAGATGCCGAAAAAGTCAGCAGCATTGTCGCCGCTCAAGCCAGCATAGAGTGATTCGGCATTACCTGAAGAAGTTACTTTAGGAATAGCTCTACCAAAGAAGTCGCCCTGTAGGAAGTTGGTATATACGTTTCCCGAGCCGAGATAATCCGTGGCGTGGACATTGGCGTTGGAGAGTTGTGAATCGCTGGCCATTATTTGGCCGATCCTGATTTGAAAACTCTTGCTTGTATCGGCAGGTCCCCAGGTAGACCGAAAGCCGATTTCGTAGTTGGTGTTGGTATCGTAGACGTACATATTCCACGAGTTGTTGGATTGCTCGGAGATGTCATCCACAATCATATCAAAATCAAAACTGAACGACTGCCCAATCTGAGAAATGTCACTATCGGCGAACGCTTGCAGAACAATGGGATGGCCCGCAGCCTCGCTGGGGTTGATGTCTGGGAGGAACGCGGTGAACCCCGATTCTGACTGGTTCGAGAGGACAGCTATATTAGTAAGAGATGGGTTGATCAACGTCCAGGTGTCGGTCAACGGCTGTATGCTGGGCGCGACGGAGGTCAGCATCGGAGGACGGGGGTTGAAGTCGAAGGTCTCGATCTTTAAGTTATCGAAGCCAGCGCCATTTGGGTCGACGGCACCGCGGGTGCCGAAGGCGAGGTAGCACTCGTCGTGATTCAACACGCGAGTATTACTGATTTCAGCGGCATACGATCCATCGATGTAAACGAAGTAGGTGCACACTGTACCGTTAGCGACGGGACCATCGAAGAAAAAGTCAACCGTCAGCGTGGATTCGCCATTGACTATTCCCATATACGGAGTCTCAACTTTGCCTACTCCGTTGAAATAGGCCGCGAGGTGGGGGGAGTTCCTGGCGCCAACACTATTATTCCCCCCGAACGCCGGTCTAATGTCGAAGTACATTGCCCCGGGAGCACCCGTGGAGTTACGGGCGGCTGTAGTGGTATCATAGCCCGGACGCAGTCCCTTGAGGTTATTAGCAGCGCCAGTAACACCCCAGTTCACCATGCTTCCTGCAGCGATCGAGTTAGATTGATAACAAATACCGAAGCCGATAGCTCGATCGAAGACATCGTTCGCAGCGAGGCCGGTCGTATAATGAAACTTGTCGTATGAAACCCGCATGTGGTATTGCCCCGCGAATTCGCCGGAAGCAACCGTCTCAAGATCGGCCTCGGTAAAGTCATAGTTGAGCCCCGTGGCCACCCAGCCTTGCTCGCAGGCGAAGGTGCCGTTGGTGGTGATCACCGGTTTGCCCCCCGTTGCCTCTAAGTAGGTGTTCGAGCTTTGGTAGATGGTGCCGAACAACGTACCGGACATGCCGCCGCTCGATTCATCCAGACTAAACGCTTCGGTGCCGTTGCCGGTGCCGTTGGCTGCGCGTTCGAACGTGTCGTGCCACAATACCGTGGCCTGCCCAGCAAGCGGGAAGGTGATGACCGTCAACATGGCCAAACACTGTTTGATGATTCTTGTCACTTTACTCATTCTGTACTCCTCCTGTTATGGTTTACTATGCGTGCTTCAGTGGGAATCCTTTCCCCACGTTCTGAAGAGACAGTAACAGCGGACGCCGTCTATGTCATGTCACCTAAACAGATTACACCGCGCACCCATATGTAATTTCGGCTTTTTGACCGAATAACCGGCTCTTCTCGGATGTGCGTTTTTTGAGTAGATACATACAGCGACAGAAAACACCTTATGTCCTGTTCCGCTCCCCTTTATTTCCCGCCGTACGGAACGCGGATCGGAATATACAGAGGCCAGCCGACGCGGAAGCTCTATAGCAAATGTCTGAGTCTCGACTTTGCTTCAAAATGCTGTAGAACGTGCCTCTCCGCAAAGCGGTGGGCGCGTGTCCTGCCGAAGAGAACTCGCAGAGGTTTGTCATCCCAAAAACGCACATCCGTGAAGAGCCCGAAAAACCAAGCAGGATAAAGCCTGAAGCAGCCCGTGGCACATAAAGAGCGGTATCTCTGGCACACCGCAATATGCGAAAAGCGACGTTACATCACTTTGCGCTGAACCTGTAAATAGTCATGGTTTTGTATTCTTCGCCTGGATTCAGAATGGTGCTTGGGAAGTTTTTCTGATTGGGGCTGTCGGGATAGTGCTGGGTTTCGAGGCAGAAGCCGCCGCGATTCACATAGGTTTTACCCGCCTTGCCCTTCAGATTGCCCGCAAGGAAGTTTCCGCAATAGAATTGTATGCCCGGCTCTTGGGTAAAGACTTCCATAAAGCGGCCGGTGGTTGGTTCGTAGACGGTTGCGGCCAAGGTCATCTTTCCATCCTTATCGCCTTTATCCAGCACCCAGTTATGGTCGTAGCCTAGGCCGTATTCCAATTGCTGATCTTTTTTTCCAATATCGCGACCTATGGCCTTGGCCGTAGTGAAGTCGAACGGAGTTCCAGCTACCGGAAGAATCTTACCGGTGGGAATCAAACCGCTATCGACGGGCGTGGTCGCCTTGGCATTGATCATCAGTTCGTGATCCAGAATGGTTCCTTCCCCTTCGCCCTTGAGGTTAAAGTAGGTGTGATTGGTCAGGTTCACCGGCGTCTTTTTATCGGTCGTTGCTACATAGTCGATCTTCAGCTCGTTGTCTTCGGTCAGCGTGTACGTGACCGCGATCTGAAGGTTTCCAGGATACCCTTCTTCCCCGTCTTTCGCCAGATAAGAAAGTTTGAGCGCATGGGCTCCGATCACTTCCGCATCCCACACCACCTTATCAAAACCGATGACCCCGCCGTGCAGGTGATTGGCGTTATTGTTGGTGGCCAGTTCGTACTCTTCGCCATCGATGCTGAATCTACCCAGCGCGATGCGGTTGCCATAGCGGCCGACAATGGATCCAAAGTAGGGCTTGTCCACGGCGTTCATATAACCGGAGACATCATTGTAACCCAAGGCGATGTCGGCCATTTGCCCCTCGCGGTCGGTCGTGACGATGGAAGTCACTGTTGCGCCATAGTTCGTGATTTTGACCGTGGTACCTGCTTTGTTCTTGAGGGTGTAGAGTTTGATGTCATCAAAGTCGGCCGTCTTGACCGAGGCGCATCCGGCCAGGATTCCGACCAACCCGAGCATTCCAACCCATAGATTTCTCTTCATTTCATTCTCTCCTGCTTATTTTTTATTCTTCGACTTCTTTCCATTGTCCGAAGCCTTGGCTTCCGGGTGTGTTGCCAGAATGGCCTTCATGTCAAAAAGTACTTCAGGGCTTGATTGCGCAATATTTTTCTTTTCAAGCGTATCCATTTTATAATCATACAGTTCATACTCGGCCTCGGTTTCCGGAGCGCCGGGGCGCTTCCATTCCACCATGCGGTAGCGATCGGTGCGGATGGCGCGGCCGATACGCGGCCCGCGATTGAAGGCATGATAGGCATGATTCCTCACCGAAGCATTCGGATTCTTAAGCACCGGAACCAGACTCATGCCGTCCAGCCCCTGCGAAACCTTCGGCGTCGGCAAGCCGGCCAGCTCAGCCAGCGTCGGATAGATATCCACCGTTTCCGCATAAGCCATGGTGCTTGATCCCGGCGTCGCAACCCCAGGGGCCACGAACATCAGTGGGATGCGGTTGTCCTGCTCATAGTTTGTATGCTTAGTCCACGACCCATGATCTCCAAAGTGCCAACCATGATCGCCCCACAGCATGACAATGGTATCGTCTGCCATGTCCAGACGATCCAACTCTGCAAGTACTCGTCCAACCTGCGCATCCATATAGCTGAGCGAGGCAAAGTAGCCATGGATCAGCGTACGCTGCATGTCGTTCGGAATATGTCCCCCATCCTTCGGCACCGGCTTATAGGCGGTCATCTCATGCGCCTTCGGTTTTCCCGCATACGAAGGCGCTCCATCCGGAGGCGTATCGCGTTCGGTCAGGGAAAACTGCTCGCTTTGGTAAAGATCCCAATATTTCGTCGGCGCGCAAAACGGAAGATGCGGTTTGGTGAAGCCCAGCGCCAAGAAGAACGGCTCTCCGCTTTCCTTGAATTTTTTCAACCGCCTGATGCCTTCCAGCGCAATGCGTCCGTCGGCATAGGCATCGTCCTTCACATCCGCCTTTTCCCAGGCGGCTCCGCGCTGCAGGTTCCCGATGTTTCCTAGTTGCTCGTTCGCGAAAAGAGCTTCCTCGCGGGTAAGCTGCCCATCCGTACTTTCTTCGAGGACATAATCAACAACTTTATCGGGATGGAAGGGACTGCTCCACGACGCGGCATCGCCATAATTGCCGTGGCCAATGTGAAAAACCTTGCCCACTCCCTCAGCGGTGTATCCGTTCTGCATGAAATATTGCGTCAGCGTGACGGCATCCGGCACCACTTTGCGGAAGCCCTGACCGAGGCCATACAGGCCGGTTGAGGTCGACCGTAGTCCGACCATCAGGTTATTGCGCGATGGCGCACAAACAGCCTGGTTGCAATAGGCCCGATCAAACCGCATACCCCTGGAAGCCAACTGGTCCAAGTTTGGGGAATGTACAAAATCTGATCCATAGGTGCCCAATTCCGGCTTCAGGTCGTCTACCAGAATCATGAGCACATTTTTTTTGGCCTGAACTCCCGCCGCCAATACGACGATCGCCATGGCTAAAATCAGTTTTTTCATTTTGTCGCCCCTACCCCTCACCGTTTTTTCTCTCACACCAGTGCCGCTCACCCATGAGCGGCACTCCTAATAAATCCGTCCGATGCTTGTTCTCTAACCTGAATAACCAGCACATCATTCGTCCTTCTTGAGAACGAAATGCGTATATCACCCAAGTCCTTAGTAAATGGATAAGATAACGGTCGGATTTCTTTTTGTCATGCCACCTAAATGCATTACACCGCGCACCCCTAAGTAATTTCGGCTTTTTGGCCGAAAGCACCTACTCAATGCCGGTAAATTTGGCGACGGCCTCGGCGCGGGAGTGAACCTGGAGTTTTTCATAGATACGGCGAAGGTAGGTGTTTACCGTGTTCACTGAAATATCCAGTTCATCGGCGATTTCTTTACATAAACGACCGCGCGCCAGACGTGACAGAACTTCCATTTCCCGACCAGACAGCGTACTGAACTCATCGCTTTGGGAGGTTTCATTTCCCCCACGTGTGAAGGACTGCACCACTTTCCGGGCGATGTCGCTATCCATCGGGGAGCCCCCGGCGGCAACTTCTTCCAGGGATGGAATGAGCTCAGAGACAATCGATCGTTTGAGCAGATAACCCACCGCGCCGGAGGACAGCGCCTTAAAGATATAGTCGGTCTGGTCGTATGCAGTCAGAATCACAAAATCGGTATCCGGCATAAGCGGTTTAAGCTCCTGCACGCATTCGATCCCGTTCTTTCCGGGCAAGTTGATATCCATCAGCACAATGGAAGGCTTGAGGTTCGGCAGTCCCTTGATGGCAGCATCGAAATCGGGAAATAAACCAACACATTCAAACCGCGATTCATCACGGACCAGGTCTGCGATCAGTTCCCGCGTGCTTTTATGGTCGTCCACAATGGCAATCGTTACAGCTTCACTCATCACTCAGCATCCTCTTTTATGGGTACCATAAACTCCACGGTGGCCCCGCCCTCTTCATTGTTGTGTATATCAAATGTTCCGCCGACCAGCTTCATGCGTCGACGCATACTGCGCAGCCCGCGATGGAACCGCTCGGCCTCTTGGGATTGGACCCCTTTTCCGTTATCATGAAGGGCTAGTTTAAGCACCTGACCCTCAGCGAAAACAGTAAAGCTGATCTGGGTTGCCTCGGCATGTTTGACCGCATTGTTGAGCGCTTCTTTGAGGGCAAGAAACAGGTTGTGGCGAACCGGGCTCGGTACCGGCAGGTTGGGCAGATTCAGCGGCACATTGAGATCGCATGAAATGTTTGTTGCACGGAGATATTGCGCCACATATTTCGACAGATAGCCCACTAGGTTATCCATATTATCGTTGCTGGGACTGACCACCCATACTGTTTCATCGAATGCCTGGACGAGTTTATCGGTGACGTGATTAATCTCCACCACCGTGTCCTGCCCCGCTTCGTTTCCTGATTTATTGAATAGCATGGAGACACGGTGACACAGGAGTTGAAGGCGGGTCAGCTCGCCGCCGATTTCATCATGGATGTCCATGGAAATACGCGTGCGTTCTTCTTCCACCGCGCGGCGTTGCTCCGAGCGGATGAGTTTCTTTCGGTTGACCCGGTCGGCGATGGCCAGCGATATGAACGTGGCAAGTACGACAATCAAAAGATACAGCACCGTCTTGAACCACCACGTTTCCCTGATATACGGATTCACAACCACATTCAAAACAATCGGCGAATGGTTCCAGATTCCATCCCGGTTGGCTGCAGTAAGTTCGAACCGATAGTTTCCCGGCGGAATGCGTTGATAGCTCGCAACACGACGCGTATCCAGTTCGGTCCACTCCTCTCCAAGTCCCACCATACGACAGCGAAAACGCATCCGATTGGGCGAAACAAAACTGAGCGCGGAAAAGCGGATATCCAACCGATGCACGCCCGGATCAAGAATCATCGAATCCGTGTTCTGGAGAGGTATGACCCTGTCATTGACCCGTACCGTGTTGAGCACGAGCGGAACCGGGTTGGTCCACAACTGAATTTCCGATGGCTGAAAAACGGATAACTGCCGATCGGATGCGTACCAGAAACGCCCGTCCGGGGTACGGCAGGCGGTCGAGAGCCCCGCGCTGATGTCGATGGCCGGATTCAAGCCATCTTCCTTGTCATAAAGCGCATAGGTTTCAATCGGCTGACCGGTGGAGAATGACCGTTCCACTTCACTTTTTTCTATAATCGCAATGCCGTGTTCTCCGACCACCCAAAGGCGTCCCTCGCCATCGTCCGTGATATGCGAAATCATTTCCTGAGCAAACGGCACGGGCAGAAACACCCCATCCCGGAAGAGTGCCAGGCCGCTTCCGTAGAAACCGATCCACAAGGAATCATCATCTTTATCAACACAGAGAGCCGTCACATGCGCGTTGGGCAGATCTTCAGCAAGGATCCCGCGAACCAATTGATCGTTCTTCCACGAGGCAAGGCCACCGGACTCCATGCCGACCCAGAGCGTTCCGTCAGGCCCCGAAGTCAGGCACTGTACATCGGTAATCCCTTCCCTTCGCCCCACCTTCAGATTCCAACCCTTATTATCGGGATTACTCCATATTCCTTCCCGCCCACCGGCCCAGAGCCCTCCGTCAGCGGCTTGGTGCAAGGTCCATATTTTATCCACGCCTCGTCTTTCCGTTTTTACCTCATGAAACTCATTTCCGTCCTTACGCAGAAGGAATCCACCGTTGTTGTTGGCCCAAACGGTTCCTTCCGGTGTTTCCAGAACGGCCCTGCGACTCGTTTCGGATTTTTCTAAATTCGGAACTCTTTTCAATCCCTTTCCATCAGAGGAGTACAAATAGCCTTTACTTGTTCCCAGCCAGACTCCGCCTGCGAGCCTGGGAGTAATCGAACGAAATGCCCGAAACTGCCACCCTACAGAACGAAAGAGCGCGTCCGGCACCGAGGTGTAGCCCATGGCCCGGATGGATTGGAGTCCGGCTGCTGTACCGACCCACAAGGTTTGTTCGGCATCTTCGGCAAGGCAAAGCACTTCGATTGAAGCCAACCCATCATTCACGGTGATTTGGGTCACGTTGCTCGATCCGCCATGCATGATAAAAATGCCGCCGTACGTGGAGCCGGCTACCAGATCCCCATTTCTGCGCTCCAGCAGTTCAATTTCCTGCTCCTTAATCAGCCATGGCCTCGGAACTATATTTTCTTCCACCCCATCGACATTCAGTTTAATGACCCGATTATTATCCACGCGCCATCCGCTCAACGTTTTCTCGAAAGATCCCACACCTTCATTAGAGGCGAGGGGATCGGAAAGTGGGAGGAAAGTACCGTTAACGTTCTCCGCCCAGACCGAGCCATCCGGTTTTTCATGAAAATCGACCACTTCCGCGCCCAGCCAGTCCTTCGGACCATCCAATCCGATGATTCCGGATTCAGAAAAAACGGAGATATGCCCGGTCTCATGGCCCATAAATAGGTTTCCTGAAGCATCCTCGAACAACTTGGTAATCCGATTGTTCGCCAATTCGGGTGCGGAGCGGACCGAATAATGAACAAATTCGATACCGTCAAACCGGGCGGCACCGTTCAAAGTCGCCACCCAGATAAAACCGTCGCGGGTCTGTAGCACATCGCGCACCTGGTTGGACGGCAGGCCCTCACCCACCTGCCAGGTGCGGATCTGGAACATTTGATCGCCCAACGACACGATTTCCGATTCCACCGCATCAGACGTTATGGCCGCGCAGATGAACAACAGACCGATCAGGCAAAATCTACTGAAACGTAAAAAAATCATGATAATTAGTCGTAGCAAAATAAGTTCCCTTTACCCAGTTCAATACCTATTTTTGACGCTCCTGTTTTCAACGCGCGCAAACCAGATCTTATATTGAAAAAACCCGGGATCGGCGGCATTACAAAACCGCCGGTAATTTCAGAAGGTTGCATCCATGTGACCGGTTCGCCCAGATTTACGGCCTTGCCCGGATTTTATTTGCTTTCTTTCCGTCCGGTATAACCGTCAGCGGCAGCAGCTTTTCCCCCATGCCCATATTATCCGCAAGGAGCACTATGATATGGGGTGGAATAGTTGCGCTGGCTGAGTTCAAGACGGCCGGCAGGCAGAGAGTTAGGGCTGTTTTCATGGCATCCTTTTCATACTTCTTAATTCGTGATTCGCAACTCCACTACCGGAAATTACGCAGTACCCGCTATGCATTACTTCTTCTTTTTCTTTTTCGAAGCGGGTTTGGGATAAACCTTGTCTTCGTCGGCCCACGCCTTCCAGGCCTTTGCCATGTTCGCAACGCGCCCGGGTTGTGAGCCTGCGAGGTTGTTGAGTTCGGTGCGGTCGGCCTCGAGATCGTAAAGTTCCCAACGCTCCTTATTCGGTCCCGCAGGCTCGGCCACACCCCGGCCGACCAGCTTCCATTTTCCATCCATGATAAACGCATTATTTTCATGCTCGGAAAACATCGGGGCGGAACGGGAAATTGGCACACCATCGAATGCAGGTGCAAGCGAAACGCCGCGCAAGGGATGAATGGTATTCCCATGGAAATTATTTGGATAGTCCGCATCGGCCAGTTCAAGTAACGTCGGCATGATATCGATCAACTGTGTGGGCGCTTCATACCATTGTTCCACGGGTTGGATGCGCGCTGGCCAATGCATTAAAAAGGGCGTGGCCGCCCCGCCCTCGTGCGTGTAGTGTTTATAAAGTCGAAAGGGTGTGCTGGATGCATTCGCCCAGGCTTCGCCATAATTATTTGCATGTTCCTGATTCCGCTTTTCGGGATTCATGATCTTGCCGCGTCCGAGTACCGCGCCTTCAGCACAGGCCCCGTTATCCGAAAGAAACAGCACCAGCGTGTTTTCGGCTTTACCCTGCCCGTCCAACGCCTTCATCAGTTTGCCGACATTCTGGTCCACCCGATCGATCATGGCCGCATAAACCGCCATGCGCAGGTCCATTTCCTTCTGCTTCGCCGCAGTGAGCGTATCCCAGGCCGGAACCTTTTCCGCGCGTGGCGAAAGTGCCCACTTGGGATCAATCAGGCCCAATTCAATCTGGCGTTGATAGCGTTGTTCCCGGAGTTTATCCCAGCCGATCATGTATTTGCCGCGGTATTTATCGATATCCTGCTCGTGTGCCTGATGCGGCCAGTGCGGCGCGGTGTAGGCGAGATAGAGAAAGAACGGGCGGTCTTGTCCCTGCTGTTCTTCCTGGATGAAGCGGATCGCATGATCCGTGAACGCGTCCGTGGTGTAGAATGGACGATCCGTGGTGCTCTTCATCTCGGTATCGGTTTCATTGCCCGAAGTCATTTGACGCGGTTCTTCCGGATGAAAGAAGCGCGTTGCACCGGCGATGCAGCCATAAAACTTTTCGAAGCCACGTTGCAGCGGCCAGCGGTCCTGATTATTTTGTCCAAGATGCCATTTACCAGCCATCAGCGTCGCATAGCCCGCGGGTTTCAACGCTTCCGCAATCGTCACACATTCACGATTCATAAAACCTTGGTAATTCGGAACCTCCTCACCCGCGTTGTTTTTTATCACATTCGGCGACTCGGTCATATGGCCGATGCCCGTCAAGTGCGAGTGCAGACCGGTCATCAAGCTGGCGCGGGTCGGGCAACAGCGGGAACCGTTGTAGAACCGCGAGAAGCGGACGCCGCTTTTGGCCAACGCATCAATATTCGGCGTATGGATTTCACTGCCATAACAGCCGATGTCGGAATAGCCCATATCATCGACCATGATCAGAACAATATTCGGTTTATCAGCGATCGATGAGATTCCCAATAACGCAACAAAACCTCCCAGCATTATTATTTTTCCAACCATTAAAATAGTCCTTATTTATTTTTCTTGGAGGTTTTCTGATTTACCTTTTTTTCCATGCGTTCAAGCGCTTTCATTTCAGTCTCCTGTCCTTCATCGCCACAATGCGCCATCCACCGCTCCAGTTCCGCGCGCAGTTCGGCCATAACCGTTTTGTGTTCGGGATTGCCGGCCAAATTGTTCATTTCGAGCGGATCGTTGCCGATGTCATACAGTTCGACCTCCGGACGGAACGTATAGGCCTGAACCAACTTCTTCGCCCGCTCATCACCTGCGTCGGCTCTGGCTTCCCAACTCCGGAATTCCTTCGATACGGTGCATACGTTTTTGAATTCGGCCTCTGGCGTAAAGTTCCAGATATATTTAAAGCGCTCCGACCGCACCGAGCGGATGCCAAAGTATTTGGAGCCCCTATTGATGCCGCGGGTGGTCATTTCGCCATAGACATACTTCTTATGCTCCTGCTTCCCCTCGAAGACCGGCAGCAGGCTTTCGCCATCCAGCACCGGAGCGGGCTCACCGCCCGCAACTTCGATAAAGGTCGGCAGGATATCAACATATTCGATCATGGCCGGATTCACAGAGCCGGGCTTAATCTTACCCGGCCAGCGGGCGATAAAAGCCGACTGCAACCCGTTGTCGTAGCAGGTCCATTTGGCAAACGGCATCGAACTGCCCTGCTCACTGACCACAATCAGCAGAGTGTTATTTGCGAGTCCATTCTTTTCCAATAGTTGGACCGCTTCACCCACTTGCGAATCGTAGTAGGTGACTTCGGCCAGATAGCGCGACATTCCTTCACGCGTTTCCGGCGTATCCACGAAATACGGCGGCAGCTTGATCTTCTCAGGCGGATAGCGAGAGGCATCGCCCTTATTCCAAGGAGTATGCGGCTCATTCGAACAAAGGAGCAGACAGAACGGTTCTGACTTAGATTTGCAGTCGGCCATGAATGCATCGACTTTATCGAACTCCGGATTTTTGCCACCCGGTATTTTTTCCCAGGCAAAAACGGAGTTGGGTGCCACATGGGTCTTGCCGCTCTGCGCTACCCGGTAACCTAAGTCTCTCAGATATTGGACGATGCTCGGGGTTCCGGCATCCACATACGTGTGATTCGGATAGGCGCCGCTTTTAACGGGATACTGCCCCGTATAAATAGTATGGCGCGTCGGCGAACACATCGGCGCCGTCTGGAAGCAGTGGGTAAACCGCATACCCTCTTGTGCCACCGCATCAATATGGGGGGTGTAAGCCTGTCCCCCATAGCAACCGATGTCACGGTGCGTGCAGTCGTCGGCAATCATAAAGACCAGATTCGGCTTTTGAGCGGCTTGTGCGAGTACGGCACAAAAACCGATAATGAGTATTAAAACCTTCATCGCTTATTTCCTATTTTGAGTTTTTTGCTGAACCTCATGCGGAGTCGGGCCGCTCAGGGGATAAGGATCGCGCTGCATTTGTACGGTATCGCCCTGTTTCTTCATCCATTCATCCACCCTACCCGCCATTTTTTCGATCTGTTTTTTATACTCCGGATTGCCCGCCAGATTCACCTGTTCATTAGGATCTTTTTCAAGATCAAAGAATTCAATAGCCGGACGCTGGTAATATTTGGCGATGATGGCCTTGGCCTTAGGATCTTTCTTTGCGGCTGCGTCCCACGAGTCCCAGTAGCCCCCCGCCCTGTCCTTACGGAGAATATCAGAATGGTTGGAGTGGTAACAATCCGCATTGATGTTGCGGATGTATTTGAACCGCTCCGTGCGCACGCTGCGGATCGGATAGACGTTCATGGCCCCATCGGCGGTCGTCGTGGTGTAGATCAGATCACGATGGTGGTCCGACTTGCCCAGCAGCACATCGGCGAACGATTTGCCATCGATGCCGTCGGGCGCCGTTCCGCCGACCAGATCGAGGAGCGTCGGGAAAATATCGATCCAGCTAACCATGGCCTCCGTTCGTGCTCCTGCAGACACATGCCCTGGCCAACGGATAATCAGTGGAACCTGGGTGCCGTGGTCGTAGAGGTTCCATTTCCCGAACGGCCATTGCCCTCCGTGGTCTGCGGTGTAGATAAACAGGCAGTCATTATTGCCAAAATGATTGCGCACCACCGCATCGACCTTTTCCATTTCAGCGTCCATTCCGGTGATATCGGTCAAATAGCGCGCCCAATGCTCGCGAGTTTCCGGCGTATCTATAAACCAGGAAGGTAAAGTAAGTTTAGCTGGATCATAGTCCATCTGCCTGGTCCACGGCACATGCGGTCGTCGATCACCCACCATCAGACAAAGCGGCTTGTCGGATTTCCGTTGGTGGAGGAATTTATCAACGTTTTCAGCCAGCCCGATCTTTTTTGAAATGTTAGCGTCGAAGCCCACCATCGATGCATAGTCGTTGTGGGCCACCTTTCCGAAGGCCGCTACTTCATACCCTGCAGCTTTCAGCTGCTTGACCATAATCTGTGTTTCCGGCCGTGGCTTTTGGTGGTTTTCCTCGGCTCCGTTGCGGGCTGGCATCAGGCCACTCAGCAGGGCCGATCGGCTCGGCCCGCAGGCGGGCGATGCCACAAACGCGTTGTCGAACACCAAACCGTCCTTCGCCAAAGACGCCATCATCGGCGTCCGAACATCGGAACTTCCATAAACGGAAGATTCCGCCCGCCCATGATCATCCGCCAGATAAATAACAATGTTGGGCTTATCCGCTCCGAATGCCGACGAGACATACACTAGTGCAAAAAGAATTTTGGTATACATACGCATGAGAGTCATCCTTCATTCCTTTTTGAATTGAAACACCAACTAAAAGAACAGAGCGTAACATACAATTTGGTGTAAATCTTGTCACATAAACTAACGACAAGCCACCACGGCTGTTCACCTGCCTGCTTGCTGCGTTTGCCGCGCATTTTGGTGGAGTACCACCCGTAGTAGCGCACGAGCTGGAAGAGATTGCGGTCTGCTGGTGCAATCATGTCGGGAATGTGCTGGGTGATGGCGGCGAGAAGCCGACCGAAGGGAGACAGCCTGCACGAATGTGCAGGAGAGAGCGTAGCGAACGGCAAAGTCGCAGGGGGTAAAGATCTCAAAGTTGCGTCGGATCTTGGGGTTCATGCCAGAGCGGTAGATGATGGAATGACTGGCCGGTATGACGAGCTCTTCGAGAATTCTGCGGACAGCACGTTTCTGCTTTGCCGACATCTCATTATCACTATGCGCATTCATCATGCCGGCAAGGAGGTATGACCGCAGGGTGCACTGCTCGGGACCTCGCTGTATGCCGCCCTCCTCCCCAGAATCCTGAATGGACTCCACACCGATACCCCACTAAAACAAAAGACCTTAAGGTTCGCGGCGTCGTGTATTTAGGTGACATGACCTAGGCGTCGTCCTCTGTTAGTTTTTTTAAACAAGTGAACACAGATGCTTTGGAATGAATCCAAAGCTTCTAATTAAGGAGAGGTATTATGTGTAAAAAGTTTTTATTGTTTTTGTTTATGCTGGTGCTTTTTACCGGCGGCACTGTCCAGGCTGTTGATATTTCCTGGAACAATACCAGTGGAGATAAGAACTGGTTTAATCCAGCTAACTGGAGCCTTGGCGTATTTCCTACTACTAACCATACTGCTTATATCAACATGATACCAGGTCCTGTCATCACCGCAGCAGGTGCTACAGCCAAGCAGGTAATTGTTGGCTCAGACGATTCAACCGGTGCTCTGACAGTTGACGGCGGCATTCTATACACTACCGAGGACATTTCTCTGGCTGAGGGTACTACAGGTGCTGCAAATGCAACCCTTACTATTGAAAACGGTACCGTGACAGTCCAGGGATCGCTGTTTGCAGGAAACGCAGCTGGGGGCGGTACATCTACTATTAACCTCAATGGCGGAACGCTGGATATTGTCGATGGTAAGTATTACATCGGTTATCTCGCCAACAACGACGCAACGATTAATATGACCGGTGGTACTATAAATGGTAGAGCGATCTGGCTTGGAAATGCTGCTAATGGAAGCGGTAACCTCAACTTGACCGGCGGCACCATTGATTGTGGTGGTATCATAATGAGGAAGAATGGCGCTGACGCCGATTGGTCCTACACTGGTGGTATTGCAAAGTTCCGTAATAATCATAAAGTCAAGATCCAGGATTACATTAGAGATGAATGGATCACAACCGATGCATCTAATCAACTGGTAGTGGATTTCAATGTCACAAATCCCAGCTATACAACGGTTGTTCTTACAGACATAACAGGCACATATAACTACTGGAACAATACCAGTGGAGATCAGAACTGGCATACAGATTCGAACTGGAGCCTTGGCGAAGTTCCTACTACTGCCCATACTGCTTATATCAACATGACACCAGGTCCTGTTATCACCGCAGCAGGCGCTACAGCCAAGCGGGTAATTGTTGGCTCAGGTGACTCAACCGGTGCTGTGACAGTTGTCAGCGGCACTCTATACACTACCGAGTATATTTCTCTGGCTGAGGGTACCTCAGGCGCTGCAAATGCAACCCTTACTATTGATGACGGTACTGTGACAGTTCAGGAAGCGCTGTTTGCAGGAAACGCAGCTGGGGGCGGTACAGTTACTATTAACCTCAATGGCGGAACGCTGGATGTTGTTGATGTAAAGTATTACATAGGTAATCTCGCCACCAACGACGTGACATTTAACATGACAGGCGGAACGCTGACGGGTAGAGGCCTTTGGATTGGTATGACTGCTGGCGGAGATGTTGATTTCAATATGACCGGCGGTACGATCGACAGTGGCGGTATAACGATGAGACAGGGCGGCTCTACAGCTAATTGGGCGTTCCTGGACGGCACAGTAATATTCAACGGTAATATAGAAGACAAGATGCAGGGATACATTGACGATGGATGGATTACTACTGGTCTTGATGAAATGGTTTTCGTTTCGTATAGCAGAATATTACTCAAAACCATATTGGAAGTAGGACCATATGCATTTACTCCAACTCCTGCAGATGGGTCAAGTGCTGCCTATACTACCAGCCAGCTTCAATGGTCATTACCGTCTCCGCTCGAAGGTGGCGCAACAGTAACCTGTGATGTATTCTTTGGTACTGGCGCTACACCAACCACCCAGGTTGTCAACAAGCAGAGCGTTACCTCCGTATCGATATCTCCATCAACTGATACAGATTACAATTGGTACATCAAGGTTTACGACAGCAGTATTAGCACAACAGTTCCGTATATCACGTCTGACGTATTCTCATTCTATGTACAAGACGTCGGAGATGATTATTTTGACACGTCTGGTTTTAACAGGCCGCTGACATTAACTCCTCAGCATCCGCCGGCCCACTATTTCAATGGTAAGACCTATATTGTTTACCAGGGCATGAATAGTATGGATCCGGTTATCTGCAGTTACAACCATTCTACAAAACAGTGGAAAGGCCCCGTAAAGGTCGGTACAAATCCGCTGTCTGACAATGACAACCATGGCAGACCTGTACTGGTCGTTAGTGACGACGGTCATATCCATGTAATGTTTGGTGGTCATGGTGGTACATCAGCTCTTGCCGGCAGCAACAGTTATGGCGGTTACAGCTCTGGTGAGAATATCCATGTCAGATCTAATCTGTCTGAAGATATTGGTAGCAGCAGTGATTGGACACGGGTGAACCCGGCACCAGGCGGTGACAATACAGGTGACATTTCTGTATATGGCACCTATTCGCAGCCTGTCAAAGTTGCTAATGGTGACATCTACTTCTTTAACAGGCACGGTTCGCATGTAAGTGACTGGACTTACCAGATGTCTACCAATAACGGTGTTACATGGGACTCGGAAGTTAGAATTTTGGCTCATACGAGTGTCGAAACATGGTATGCCTACTTTGCAAAGAGAAGACACAGCGATACTATCATTGACTGTCAGTACAACTACCATCCAGGCGGATCCGGTGGCGACAAGCAGAATCTTTACTATATGTCTTTCGATACCTCTGATGGCCAATGGAGAAATGCTGCAGGCGTTAATTTGAACTCGATGATGCCGTTGAATAAAGCAGATTCAGACGCTTATACATTGGTCTTTGACTCTAACCCGGATGATCTTGATGAAAGTGACCCTAATTACACTCAGGTCAGTGTGGGCATTGTCAGGACTTCCCCAGCGGGTAATCCGCATATGGTAGCCCAGTTCGGCAACAAATCACAGTGTTGGAGCTGGACTGGTTCAAGCTGGACAGACCAGTGGTTTTTCACCGGTGGCTGGAATGGCGGTGAGAATGAGATGGACTTTATTTGCCTGTCAGATACCAGATTCAAGGCCGTAGTCAGCGGAAGATACGGTGCGGAAGTTGCTATATGGGACATTGACACAGTTGCAGGCACTCAGATTAAGACCGATATCTTAGGGTATAACGCGGAATACGAGTACTTTAACGGCTCGATCCCGACAGATTATCACGATGACGCCTGGGTGCTTTTCTATGAAAATACTGATCCAGTTGGAAGCGATCAGCAAACGCGTAAGATGTTCCTATGGGGCGATCACGGATTTATCGTAAGGCCGGTGCCCGACTACGGGTTTGCTGCCTGGTCCAACAGCCATGTTTTAGCTGAAGGGGCGTTGGGCGACGACGATAAAGACGGGCTCTCGAACCTTTATGAATACGGCATGGGAGGCGACCCAACGAACGGATTCGTCGACGGAAACCTTCCCGTATTGGGATTCGTCGGGTCTGGACTTGTGTATAGTTATGCACAGCGCACAGACGACTCCAATCTGGTTTACTATATCGAAACCAAAGAAGATCTGGTCGACGGGCCGGGCTGGACCAACGCAGGCTACGCGGTCGTGTCTACCAACGTCACCGGGAGCGTATTCGATGTTGTCACAAATTCCATTCCGACCACCGCGACACAACAGTTCATTCGGCTGATCATTGAGTAGATCCGAGGCGCTGGCGGTACCAGTTCTAAATTTTACCCATTATTGGAAACGAAAAGGGATCGACAAGGCGATCCCTTTTTTCATGCGGCGATCTAATCACACGCTATTGCACTTTAGATTTTTGACTACCCACTCCATCCACGCCGACTTCGACGATATCCCCTATAAAAAGGTGTCAGTGAGCACATCCGTACATTTATTGATGACAAGAACGTGTTGATGGTGTTTTGATCTTGTTCATGGGAAGGAAACCGCGAATTGAATATGCCGGAGCGACATACCATGTGATGTGCCGGGGGAACGCCGGGAGGATATTTTTGAGAACGACGGCGACAGGAAAATCTTTCTGAAGACTCTTGGGGAGGTATGCGAGCGGACGGGCTGGAAGGTATGCGCGTACGTTTTGATGCCCAACCATATTCATATGGTGCTGGAGACGCCGGAAGCAAACCTGGTTGGCGGGGATGAAATGGTTTCAGGGTACGTACACGAAGCGGTACAACGCGCAAAATAAGAAGTGGGGCCATTTATTTCAAGGTCGCTACAAATCGGTTGTGATTGATCCTGAAGAGGCCGGGTATTTTCGCATCGCCTGCGATTATGTGCATTTGAATCCGCCCCGGGCGCATTTAACGGGCGGGGCCGGCTGGCCAGGTTTGAAGGATTTCAAATGGTCGAGCAGCTGGTATCTGGGACGGCCTGCTCGCGGCGATCCACCCTGGTTGAAACTCGGAAGGATTGTGGAGGAGCAGACGCGGCGGATGCATGGCCATTCGGCTCGGAAGTAATATTTGAGGTCTCTGGAGGAGCGTGTAGCCGAGGAAGGCGATCCGGTTGACGGAGCGGCCCGCGCGGAACGGTATAGACATTTGCAGCGGGGCTGGTGTTTCGGAACCGATGAGTTTAAAACGGAACTGCGCGATGAACTGGATGCGAGTCTTGAAAAACTGAACCGGGAATCGATGACCGGCGAGCCGCGACGAATGCATGATGAAAGCGAAGCCGTTCGGTTGCTCCGGCAGGCTAGTGCGGTTGTTGGGCTGGATCTCGGGGAAAAAGAGCGGTTGAAAAAGAAGGATCCGCGCAAGGAGGTTGTTGCGTGGTTCCTTCGGAAAAAGACCCCAATGGGACTTGAATGGATTGCAGGGGAGCTTGATATGGGCAGTCGCGCGAATGTCAGCCGTGCGTTTCGAAACGTTGAAGACACGAAAGACGTCACGGTAAGGAAGTGGAAACGCGAGCTTCAGAAAATGTACGGATGTCCTCACTGACACCTTTTTTTTTAATCAAGTACTCTTCTTTTTACACGAAAGAAGGCTTTGTCCGTGGAAGTAGGGAGATTAACTTCGGCATCGAAGCCATCATCCGTGTAGACAATCTGGTCGGCCACCCATGCCCCGGATATCAGGTTCGTGGTTTTCTCCACGATGAAGGATTCCCCCGGCACACCAAACCAGGACAGCCGAAGCGTGCCGTTGGCGGGATGCAGATCGCGATCAATGGTGATGGATTCCGGCATAAGCGGATCGGTGCCGTTCGCCTGCTCCTCAGCGTTGGTAAAACCGTCCTGATCTGTGTCTGCAGTACCATCCAGTGCGAAGGTCAGCAACTCGCTTGCTTCCCACTCATCGGGGAGGCCGTCGTTGTCGACGTCAGCGTCTTGAACGCCGTCGCTGCCCGGCCAATTGTCGGCATCGGGCAATGCATAGAGGGCGTTGTTGGCTTTCATATAGTCGCGCAATCGGAGCCACAGCTCCCACTTCTTGCCAACGTCGATGGCAGAAATATCGTCATCCTCCTCGATGCGGTCTTCCAGGTTGTAGAGCTCGATGGCACCGGTCTCGAACTGGACGACCAGCTTGTAGTCGCCGTCGTGGATCACGGCGCGCGGACGCTGGTCCTTAGGATCCGAAAGCACAACATAGTGCGGCGCATAAATAACCATTTCCCCTGGGCGCTCAATCATTGGGAATGGCTGATTCCCAGCGTTTATCCGGTTGATGGTTTCCACCCAGCTTGCGCCGTCGATATTGGCCGGAAGGCCTGCAACGGAACCGGTCGCCCACTCCCAGATGGTGGGCAGAATATCGATTCCCATCACCGGAACATCGCACTGGGATTCCGCCGGAATTCCGGGACCGCGTGCGAAGGAGGGCACGCGTGTTCCCCCTTCCCATTGTTCCGGTTTATAGCCGCGCAAAGGTGTATTGTCGGAAAGCTTCGCAGGCGCACCGTTGTCGGCTTGGTAGATCACATAGGTGCTGTTGCGGATGCCCAGTTCGTCGATCTTTTCGAGCACCAGCCCGATACCATTGTCCATATCGGTGACCATGGCCGCATAGGTACGTGAACTGTGGCGTGTGCCAAGTGGAATTCCTTCATAGACATCGTAGGCCGCTTGCGAGTACTGGATGTCGCTATGCACCGCGTAGTGCGACACCTGCAGGTGGAACGGGACCCGGTCTCCAACCGTGCTTTCCATCCAGGCCGTGCTGCGACCGGTCATGCTGTAGATCAACTTTGGATCTCCCACCGCCACGTTGTCCGGCCCCGCGCTCCCTTCCGCGTTGCCCGTTGCGCCGTCATGGGCATCGTATCCGTGAGCGCCTGGCCCTCCGCCATTTAAATGCCATTTGCCGAAATGCGCAGCGGCATATCCGGCCGCGGAAATAGTTTTCAGCAGCTCGGCAATGGTGGTTTCCTCCGATTGGATTTCCGTGACATTTTTTCCGGGGGAAATGAGCAGATAGCCTGTATTCGGCGTCGGATCGTTGTTCCGGTTTGTGATGTCCGTAAACCCGAGATGCGTGCAGGTTTTTCCGGTCTGCACCGCGTAGCGCGACGGCGAGCAATTCGGGGCTGGCGAATAGGCGCGCGAAAAGCGCATGCCCTCGGCCGCCAGTCTTTCGATATTTGGCGTAAGGTGATAATCGCTCTTCGAATAGAGTCGGTTGGTATCGGTCATGGTCGAAAGCGACGTCCAGCCTTGGTCATCGGTGTAGATCAGCACAAAGTTGGGATATTCGCGGACATCCACCACAACCTCCCAGGAGCTGGTTGCCGAAGTACCGTCCACCGTTGTATAACGAAATCCGTCCAGACCGGAAAAACCCCCGTTCGGGGTATAGACCACGCTGTCACCTCCCACAAAGGCAGAGCCGTTGGTCGGCATCGTGATCGAGAGCAACGTTAATCCATCGCCTTCATCGTTCCGCAAGATGTCGAGCGAATTCGATGCGGAACCGGCAAGCACCTGGAAATAGTCGGCACCATCAATGACCGGTCGATTATCAATGACCGGTCGATCGCCAATCGGCGAAGCGATGGATAGATTGTCGACCGCGATGCCCGAACCGTTCTGGCGGCCGCTCAAGGCTACGAAATTTTCCATGGTGCCATTCCATGAAAGTTGGGTCTGGGAAATCTCAGCGCCATCAAAATAGACCACCGCCAAAACCTCCGCACCGGAGGTGAATTCATCAAAGAAAAAATCAGCCTGGAGCAAACCTCCAGCTGGAGCGGTAACCGGGTGGGATACTCCGCCTGCTGTCCCGGATGTAAATATCTGGATGCTTCCGCCGATTGCTGGAGACCAGCCCACAAAAAAATCGGCTACGCCCGCAGTGCTTCCAGAATACTTTCCACGCGGTCCGTTGTTGCCGCTGAAATCGAGATCCAGAAGCTCCATTTCGGAGAAGGAAAGACCGATACCGAATCCACACCAACGATCAGTGTCGGTTTCGGTTCCGTTGTCGGTAATGTTCATGGAGATGCTAAAGCCGCCTTCGGCCAATATCGCAGCGTTCGTGAAATTATAGGAGGTCAGCCCTACCACGCTGGCGCTGGTGCCATCGGCTAATTTTAGTTCATTTCCAAACACACGCGTGATCGCGTCGCTCCCCGCGCTATCCGTCTCGCTATAGGTCATCGGCGCAGCCAGGCCACCCATGCCATTGACGAGCGCGTCGATATCGTTGTCGTCCGCTCGGTCGAAATCGTCCTGAAAACTCACTTCCGCGCGTGACAGCATCGCCATTGTAATCAAAACCAACACACTGGACCATCGAAAGAACATAACACACCTCGTTTGTTTTATCATATTGATAGGAAATCGCTTTTTAGGTGATTCGGAGACACCCCCGAAAAGGTCGGTTTCATGTGAAAATTATAGTGAAAGATGTAGTGGGAGACTTGTTTTTTTGTCAAGACTGGCATCAGACCACTCAGCAAGGCCGATCGGCTCGGCCCGCAGGCGGGCGATGCCACAAACGCGTTGTCGAACACCAAACCGTCCTTCGCCAAAGACGCCATCATCGGCGTCCGAACCTCGGAACTTCCATAAACGGAAGATTCCGCCCGCCCATGATCATCTGCCAGATAATTAACGATGTTGGGCTTATCCGCTCCGAATGCCGACGAGACATACCATAGTGAAAAAAGAATTTTGGTATACATACGCATGAGAGTCATCCTTCATTCCTGTTTGAATTGAAACACCAACGAAAGAACGGAGCGTAACATACAATTTGGTGTAAATCATGTCACTCAAACTAAGTACAAGCCACCACGGCTGTTCACCTGATCAAGCAGAGAATTAATGGCCTTCCGGACTTCGGGTGAGTTGACGAGGTTGTTCTTTTCGCCAGGATCACGATCGAGGCGGTAGAAGGCATGCGGTTTGCAGGAACCATCAGACTGATCAACCGCAATCAGCTTGTTACCTTCGCGATCAAGCACCCCGTTGTTACGCATAAAATAACGACTCGGCTGACAAACACCGCCAACGCAGTGACCGTTGGTAAAGAGCGTCCCCTCACCCTCCAGTTTCTGAATGTTCGGGGTCTGTAACCGATGTGCTCCAGCTGGATATCGAAAAAACGAAGATACGGCTGGTCGTCGCCAATCTAACGGTCACGCATCAAACACCGATGATTGATCGGTGGGGCGGTTGGTACGTTACTGGTCGAACGGGTAATGATGATCATCAAGGCAATCTACCCGACGATGACGCAGTACGAACGGATGCCCGTTTTCCACAATCGTCGCGTCAGACAGACCCGATCCATCGAACCAATGTACTGCGGGATCGTTTTGAAGATATTGCGAACCTGATGGCGTCAGCACGACCGAGACCGGCTTGATGATCGTATTCGCTGAAGCAATAGCCGCAATCAAACCCACGAAGAACAATATGCATACTTTTTTTTCATACCTGTTTCCTAATTTACACCGAATCAGCACAATACCAGAGACCACTGCCTACCCTATTCGCTCAATAAAATTCCTGCTAATGTAGCACGATGAAGGGATTGAGCATATACTGCCTTTATTCAACCCGTTGACCGGCCCTCCACGCACCACCGACCATTCAACTGGAGAGTCGCGCTCCGCGCGACCGGGCAGACAGCGTCGGCCCCTCCACGCACCGCGAAAATAAACCGGGATATCTCCCGACCGAAAACAAAAAAACACACCGGCTCAAATGAACCGGTGTTGTCATCATATTCTTAGAATACGATTAGATCATTAAACGGCGACGGATGAATAAAATTGCACCGCCAAATGCTCCAAGCAGACCGAGTGTAGCCGGTTCCGGAACGGCGACCATTCTGATTTCAGAAAATGCAACCTGAGTCTTCGCTGCATTAAAATTATCGAGCGCCATACGGATATGAGTAACCCCGGGAAGGCTCGTGCCGAGCGTTTGTTCTTCACCAGCGATCGGTTGTTGTGTACCCGGGCCTTGCGCGAACGTGAGCGTTTCAGCGGAAGTAAAGTTAATTCCATCCGAAGACCAGGAGATTGCTGCGTTTTCAACACCGCGATCTGAGTGGGTATCCAGTCCCAAGTTCCAAAGAATCACCCCGCCAACTTCATAGGTTCCACCAAGATCAAACGTGAGTTCTGCAAGGCCACCTGTCGCAAAACGAACCCTGGCCATACGAGTAAAGTTTTCCCCATAGCCATGCGTTGGTAAAACAGCGGGGACTGTATCTCCGTTTTCAACAATCGTCGCGTCAGACAGACCCGATCCATTAAACCAAGCGTCTCCGCCGGCGTTTTCAATGAGATTGCCATCTCCATTATCCGTAAGTACCACGGAAGTTGGAGTGATGATCGTATCCGCCAAAGCGGCACCGGCCACCAAGCCTGCCGCGAGTATCATGATGTATCTTTTCATTTATTTCTCCTTATTTAGGTTTACTATACCTGCTTCATGAGACCCCTTCCCTCATGTTCTGAAGAAACAGTAACTGAGGACGACGTCTTTGTCATGTCACCTAAACACATTACACCGCTGGTAGACTGTAAATCTAACTGTCCGAAATTGGAGAATGAAGAGCCTCATGCCAAAATGAACCTTTTCTCCATCTACCAAAACAAAGGAAAGGGACATCGGTATGAGGCAAACTAAAGACATCAACCAGACACGGAAGAACAAGCATTTGAATTGGGAAGAGCGCATTCAGAGAGAGATACGTCAGCGAGTAGGGCTCTCCACAGCTCAAGTCGGAATGCGTATTGGCCGTCCCGCTCGTACCATCCACCGCGAGATCCGGCGCGGCGGGTGACTAGCAAATCGGTCTCGTTTCAGACAAACCACCCCTGCCGCGAAACCTCAGGCGTTCGCGCAAAGGTCGTAGTCCATAACCGGTTCCATGCTGCCACGTGACGACAGTGGTCGCGAGATAGTCTGGAAATGGATCTTCGGGAAACAACTCCATCATCCACTCGCCCGTCGGCGGGGCACGGGCGGGATTCAGGCGGGTACCCTCTTCCCACAGGCTCAGGTAACGCAGGATGCGTTCAATGACCTCGCGTTCGTCGATGAGGGCGACGATGCGCATTTCGCACGAACATTTGGGGCATAGCATGGATCGGCCTCCCTCACTTTCTTGATGAGCTCGCGCCATTTTGGGGAAGGCGCGCGGCGGTGCTCGGAGACATCGATGATTTCGCTCGCCTTGTCCGGAGGCTCCCCTGCCCCGTTTTCTGCCTCGGCAGCAGAGCATTAATGGCCTTCCGGAATTCGGGTGAGTTGACGAGGTTGTTCTTTTCGCCAGGATCACGATCGAGGCGCTAGAAGGCATGCGGTTTGTAGGAACCGTCAGACTGATCAACCGCAATCAGCTTGTTGCCTTTGCGATCAAGCACCCCGTTGTAACGCATAAAATAAACGACTCGGCTGACAAACCCCGCCAGCGCAGTGACCGTTGGTAAAGAGCGTCCCCCTCATCCTCCAGTTTCTGAATGTTCGGGGTCTGTAACCGATGTGCTCCAGCTTAATATCGAAAAAACGAAGATACGGCGGGTCGTCGCCAATCCCTGCATCGTCCGCCAGCAGGACGATGATGTTCGGGTGGGTGGAAGCACCTGCAGAAAGGGCTGCTCCATAGCCAGTGAAACAGGAAATAAAAATGCAGGTTATCGACCAAATATATTCTTTTCTTCATGCTTTAGAACCTATCGTCGAAACAGAAAAAATGTCATATCACCCAAACTAATGACAAGCGCTGTAGTTACTTTAAGTGACATGACAGGCGGGACATTACCTGCTTAACTACGCTTTTAAATAATGAATGGAGATATCAACCACGCACCGTATTGCCTCGATTTTATTACTCTTGGCCACAACTACATTTGCCGGTTCCAAGGATTGGAAACCGGCGGCAAATACCATGCTCACCCGTGGGGTGAGAAACTGGACCCAGACCATGTCTGGCATGAAGTTACCCGGCCTGCCGCTTCACACATTAATCACATATTAAATTGAACACTTTCTCACCTTTAACATCTCACCTACCAACATCAACAAAGCAAAGGGTTATTATGAATAGAATACTTACTGGATTACTCGGACTCGCCTTGGCAACTGGGGCACACTCGGAAACTTTTACGGTCGATAGCGGCCATGCTGAAATCGGCTTTTCTGTTAAACACATGATGGTGAGTAATACGAAAGGAACCTTCAATACCTTCGAAGGAACGCTCGACTATGACGTCAAAACCAAAACCCTAAAGTCGGCCGAGGGCTCAATTGAAATCGGTAGCATTGATACCAATAACGGCAAACGCGATGCCCACCTTAAAAATGCAGATTATTTCGATGTGGAAAAATTTCCGAAGATGACCTTTAAAAGCACCTCGATTAAAAAAACTGGCGAAGGAGAATTTGATGTTTCCGGGAACTTGAATGTGCTCGGCATTGACCGCGCGGTTGTGCTGCCAATCATCATTAATGGCCCAGTCGAAGGAAAACGCGGCGCAACGCTAATCGGCATCGAGTGCAATACCGTGCTAAACCGCCGCGACCTTGGAATCGACCACGGCAAACCTGCCATGATTGCGGACGAGGTAAAAATCAGCATCGAAGCCGAGGCCACCTTTAAATAGATTTTTTCCCCTGAACACCTAAGCGTCCGCCCGTTTCCCTCTTCTCGGGCGGGCGCTTTTTTATTTCAAGAGGAAGTCTACTCGGAGGCTTCGCCTATAAATTCGAGAATATTCCCAAGATCGGCTGTGGCGTTAACTTTGTCATCGCGGTAAACGATCTTACCCTGCGAGTTGATCACAAACGTCCAACGGGAAGCTGTACTGGCTCGGGTTAGTATCACTTCTTTTCCATCGACGGTACGAGTGATGGATTTTACACCGTCACGCACTGGCACTCCAAAAGCTTTGGCAAGGGCTCCGTCCGGATCGGAAAGCAGGGTAAAGTTAAGCTGCTCGGCCTGTTGGAAGTATTTCAACGTCTCTACCGAATCGCCACTGATGCCCACAATGTCAAAGAGCACCCCGTTGTAACGCATAAAATAAACGACTCGGCTGACAAACCCCGCCAGCGCAGTGACCGTTGGTAAAGAGCGTCCCCCTCATCCTCCAGTTTCTGAATGTTCGGGGTCTGTAACCGATGTGCTCCAGCTTAATATCGAAAAAACGAAGATACGGCGGGTCGTCGCCAATCCCTGCATCGTCCGCCAGCAGGACGATGATGTTCGGGTGGGTGGAAGCACCTGCAGAAAGGGCTGCTCCATAGCCAGTGAAACCGTAAACAAAATGCAGGTTATCGACCAAATATGTTCTTTTCTTCATGCTTTAGAAGCTATCGTCGAAACAGAAAATATGTCATGTCACCCAAACTAACAATAAGCGCTGTAGTTACTTTAGGTGACGTGACAGGCGGGATATTACCTGCTTAACTACGCTTTTAAATAATGAATGGAGATATCAACCATGCACCGTATTGCCTCGATTTTATTACTATTGGCCACAACTACATTTGCCGGCTCCAAGGATTGGAAACCGGCGGAAAACACCATGCTCACCCCGTGGGGCGAGAAACTGGACCCTGACCATGTCTGGCAGGAATATCCCCGCCCACAGATGGAACGGGTTAACTGGAAAAACCTGAATGGTTTCTGGAATTATGCCGTTGTAGAAAAGGACGCATCCCAACCTGCTGCATGGGATGGCGATATTCTTGTACCTTTTGCTCTGGAAGCGCCCCTCTCCGGAGTGGGCCGCAAACTTCAGGCGTCCGAAGCTCTTTGGTATAAGCGCTTGTTTACACACAACGTCTCTAAAAACAGCCGACTGCTGCTTCATTTCGAGGCGGTCGATTATAAGACTGAAGCCTGGGTGAATGGTGAGAAAGTCGGAGAACATATTGGCGGCAGTCTGCCCTTCAGTTTCGACATTTCCGATGCGGTAACATCCGGCAACAACACCCTCATCGTCAAAGTGCTCGATGCCACCGATCAGCTCGGCACCTATCAGCTACGCGGCAAACAGGTACAGAAGAACCGAAGCATCTGGTACACCCCCGTCTCCGGAATCTGGCAAACAGTATGGCTTGAAACAGTTCCGCAGCGTTATATACAGTCCCTAAAAATCGACACCAAAATATCCGGAAACATCTCCATTAAACCGACTATTTCAGGTAAAGGGACCATTAAAACCACCGCTTACCTAGACGGGAAGGAAGTTATCACAGGAACAGAAACCCTGAACATTAAATCTCCACAGCTCTGGTCTCCCGGATCTCCGACACTCTATGACCTTAAGGTTGAATTGGTCGATGACACGGGTAAGACCTTGGATGTGGTTACATCCTATTTCGGCATTCGCGAAGTCGGCAAACAGAAGGATGCAAACGGCAACTGGCGCCTGACGCTGAACGGCAAAGAAATTTTCCACTTGGGTCCGCTCGACCAGGGTTGGTGGCCCGATGGATTGCTGACGCCACCCTCGGAAGAAGCCATGCTGTTTGATATGAAATATCTCCAGGAAGCCGGATTCAACATGATCCGCAAACACATCAAGGTTGAACCCCGCCGCTATTACTATCATTGCGATAAAATGGGCATGCTGGTCTGGCAGGATCAGATTTCCGGTGGAGCCCAAGGTGGTGGCAAAAATAATAAAGCTGAATGGCCGAAATGGAAACGACTCACCCAACCCAACTCTCCGATCAAGAAGCTTGATCAGGAGTGGCCGGACTGGGCCCATGAACAATGGATGGCTGAGCTCAAAGGGATGATTGATCAGCTCTATAACCACCCCTCCATTGTCGTATGGGTTCCGTTTAACGAACGTTGGGGACAACACCGTACGATGGAAGTTGGTGAATGGATCGAAGCCTATGACCCAACCCGCACGATCAATATTGCCAGTGGCGGAAACTTTTTCCCGGTGGGTGATATTGCTGACCATCATGAGTATCCCCATCCGATATTCCCGATGGATAATCCGGAATTCGATGACTACATTAAAGTGGTCGGCGAGTTTGGCGGACACGGCTGGCCAGTCGAAGGGCACCTGTGGAATATCCAGACCCGTAACTGGGGCTATGGCGGCCTGCCGAAAACGATCGATGAATACAAGGAGCGCTACGCGAAGTCCATCCGCATGCTGGGCAAGCTGAAAGAACAAGGCGTTGGCGCCGGAGTCTACACGCAGACCACCGACGTCGAAGGGGAAATCAATGGCCTCATAACCTACGACCGCAAAGTCATCAAGATTCCAGCAACAGGCCTAAAAGCCATCCATGCCCAAAACAGGCTGCTTGACTAGCCGCTATTTAAACCCTGTGAACTTGGCGACCGCTTCGGAGCGGTAATGAACATGGAACTTTTCGTAGATGCGCCGGAAGTAGGCGTGTAGGCAGAAGCGGCCTCGGTTTCTAAACCCGTCAACAGTCCTATATAAGACTAAAGATCGTAAACGGGTAGATGTGTCGGATAAACGGCTCAGTCTAGAGATACTATTTAACAAATGGAGTTCACCGTGAATAGAGCCGAGATGCCCCAAATAAAAAAGTGGACGATAAAGTCGTGCTGGAGGTTGTCGTACCGCCCAACACCACAGCCACCATCGAATTTCCGAACGATCGTAAATCAGAAACCGTAGTGGCGGGATCCTATCAGTTTGAGTTGGAGAGGTAGCCATTCGAAATTCGACGGGATATTTTGACGGAAGTTTTTTAGTGCAACGATAGGCTACTCAATGAGGTTGTTATGAGTTGGAATAAATGGATGGGTTCGATGTCAGCTGTTTTGCTGTTTGGGGTATGTGCTGCACCGGCCGCCGAGCGACCGAATATCCTGCTCATCCTCAGTGATGATCAGTCTTGGACCGACTATTCATTCATGGGACATCCGGACATCAAGACGCCTCACATCGATAAACTGGCCGAAGGCGGTGTGCTTTTTCGTCGGGGGTATGTCGCGACACCGCTGTGCCGCCCGTCCTTGATGAATCTTGTCACCGGGCACTACGGTCACCGTAACGGGATTACCGGGAATGATCCTTCAAAGGAGCGCTACAACACATCGCCGGAAGCCTATAGAAAGGCGAAGGCTTCCCTGATATCCAAGATCGACGAATTCGATACGCTGCCTGAGCTGCTGGTTCGCCAAGGGTACCTGACGCATCAAAGCGGAAAGTGGTGGGAAGGCAATTACAGGCGCGGCGGTTTTACCCACGGCATGACCCGCGGATTCCCGCAAAAAGGGGGGCGTCATGGCGACGACGGACTGAAGATCGGCCGTGAAGGAATCCAGGAGTGCACCGACTTTATCGATATGGCTTTGGCCGAAGAAAAGCCCTTCTTTATGTGGTATGCACCCTTTATGCCGCACTCGCCGCACACGCCGCCTGAACGACTGCTGAAGAAATACAAAGCTGAGCACCCGTTACCCGTAGCCAAATACTACGCTATGTGCGAATGGTTCGACGAAACCTGCGGCGAACTGCTCAGCTATTTTGAGCAAAAGGGCATTCTGGAAAACACCCTGGTCGTCTATCTCAGCGACAACGGCTGGGTTCAGCGCACGGACAGCAATGGCTATGCGCCACGCTCCAAACGCACACCCTACGAAGCCGGTGCCCGTCAACCCACCATTTTCAGCTGGCCAGCTAAACTCAAGCCGCAGGATCGCCCGGAGCCGATTATCAGCCTCGATATTTTTCCCACGATCCTCGCTGCGGCCGGTGCCGACTCGCCTGCCATTCCTGTTCCAGGATTGAACCTGCTACCTGAAATGGAAAAACAGAAGCCTATTAAACGTAAAGCAATCTTTGGAGAATGCTTTGCTCATGATATTGCGGATATTAAAAACCCCGAAGCTTCGCTACTGTATCGCTGGGTCATTGAAGGTGACTGGAAACTGATGCTTACCTACGATGGCAAAAGTCGGGACAACCGTAATCACAAGACCAATATGCTTGGCCCGCAACTCTTCAACCTTAAGAACGATCCAAACGAAAAAAATAATCTAGCCCGTGGTAACTCGGAAAAAGTCAGCCATCTCTCCACGCTTATTGAAGGCTGGTATCCGCTCAAAGAACGGAGGGTGAATTCATGGTAAAACGCTTCATTGCTGTCTTGATTGCTTTGTTGCTTATCGGTGTAGCTCAGGCAAAGCAACCGTCCAATGTAGTGCTGATTGCGATCGATGATCTTAACGATTGGATTGGTTGCATGGGCGGGCATCCGCAGGTGAAGACGCCCAATATCGACCGACTGGCGAAGCGGGGCGTGCTATTCACCAACGCGCACTGCCAGTCGCCGGTATGCAATCCGTCGCGCGCCAGCATGATGAGCGGGCTATATCCCGAAACCTCCGGCATCTATTTTCTGAATCCGCCTCCCGCGGAATCGCCGGTCATTATGAAAAGCACATTGATGCCGCAGCGTTTTCTGGACGAGGGCTATCATGTGACGGGAGCCGGGAAGCTGTTTCACAGCGGCAGACAGAACGAGGCCTACATCCCGAACTATGGCGGTGGTTTCGGCGGTTTCGGGCCACTGCCGGAAAAGAAGCTCAGCCCCTTTATTGGTAGTCCGCTCTGGGACTGGGGTGCCTTTCCCGCGCGCGACGAGCAGATGCCTGACCATCAGATTGCGAACTGGGCCGAAGCGCAGCTGAAGCAGGAACATAATGAACCGTTTTGGCTGGGGGTCGGGTTTTATCGTCCCCATGTGCCGCAGTATGCGCCGCAAAAATGGTTCGATCTCTATCCGCTCGAAACCGTACAACTGCCCGCAGTGCGTGAAAACGATCTGGAGGATGTGCCTGAGTATGGCATCAACCTGACTCGACTGAAACACATTGCCCCAACCCTGGAATGGGCGAAAGAAAACAACCAATGGAAACCGCTGGTACAGAGCTATCTGGCATGCGTTAGCTTTGTGGATCATCAGGTCGGGCGGGTACTCGATGCGCTGGACGCCAGCCCCTATGCCGACAACACCATCGTCGTGCTCTATACCGATCACGGATTTCATCTGGGTGAGAAGGAGCGTTTTGCCAAACGAACCCTTTGGCAGGACGGCGCGGGTGTGCCGCTTATCATAGCCGGCCCGGGAATGGCTAAAGCTAAAATCTGCGACAAGGCCGTACAACTGCTTGATATCTACCCGACGCTGCTCGATTTGACCGGGTTGAGATCCGATCCGAAACTTGAGGGGCATTCGCTGAAACCTTTACTGAAAAACCCGGCGACCGACTGGCCGCATGTGGCTCGCAGTAGTTTCGGGCCCGGCAATGTAGCCATCGTTTCCGAGCGGTATCGCCATATTCATTACAATGATGGATCCGAAGAACTCTACGATCGACTGGCCGATCCGAACGAATGGAATAACCTAGCCGGTAATCCGGAAAGGAAAAATGTGCTGGAGCAACATCGTGCTGCGATACCGATCACCTTTCACCCGATTCTCGGGAAAAATTCGACTGGACACAAGGCGTACACGGCGACTGAAAAGAGGAGTCAACCATGACGGAAGAAAAGCAGGAAAAACATGGTGAGTTCGAGCGCGAGCCGGTGCCTGAATCGAAGACGCGGGGGCTGAAGGCCTTTGTCGGTATGTATGCCGGTGAACACTGCGCCGGAACGGAACTCATGATCGGTCCGTTGTTCGTCGCGGCGGGCGTGAGTGCATTCGACGTGCTGGGCGGATTATTTCTGGGCAATCTGCTGGCCGTACTGAGCTGGATGTTCCTCTGTGCCCCGATCGCGATGCGCTGCCGGTTGACGCTCTATTATCAACTCGAAAAGATCTGCGGACGCAACTTGGTCACACTCTATAATCTGGCCAACGGGATTATGTTCTGTTTCCTCGCGGGTTCGATGATCACGGTGTCGGCCACGGCTCTGGGCGTCTGGTTTAATTTTCCGATGCCGGGACTGAACGATTTGCTGCCCAATAGTGTGGGCTGGGTGCTGGCCGTGCTCGGCATTGGGACGATCATCTCCGTGGTTGCTGCCGCGGGGTACGATACGGTTTCGAAGGTCGCCAATATCGCCGCACCCTGGATGGTGCTGGTATTCCTTGGGTTTGGGTTTATCGGCTTGCGTCAATTCATTGAAGTGACCGGAGCGGAAGTAAACTCGCTTTCCAGCCTTTGGGAACTCTGCACGACCTCGATCTGGAAGGGCGGCGATCCGCTGCCGGGTCAGATTAAGTTTACGTTCTGGCACGTCACCTTCTTTGCCTGGTTCTGCAACATGGCGATGCATGTCGGCATGTCCGACCTCTCGGTGCTGCGCTTTGCTAAAAAATCATGGCACGGCGTCGCCTCTGCCTCGGGCATGTATGTCGGCCATTTCATGGCGTGGCTTGCCGCGTCAATCCTGTATGCGCTGCAGTTGCATATGGATCCAACGAACACCAACGTATTGCCCGGTCCGCTGGCCTATCGCGCTGCGGGCGTCGCTGGGCTTATCTGCGTGATTATTGCGGGCTGGACGACGGCCAACCCAACGATCTACCGCGCGGGGCTCGCGTTCCAGGCGATCATGCCGAACAAGTCGCGCTTCGCCGTCACGATCGGTACCGGGCTGCTGGCCACGCTGGCGGGCATGTTTCCGGCCATCGCCATGCGGTTGCTCGGATTCGTGGCGCTCTATGGTCTAATTCTCATGCCGATGGGCGCGGTGGTTTTCGCCGATTTCTGGATTTTGCCGAAATTGGGTCTCAAGCAATATTACGCAGAGCACCGGAAGCTCTCTATCAACTGGGCGGCGGGCATCGCCTGGATTGCCACGCTAGCGATCTGCGTCGGGTTGGTTCTGACCGGGAAACCGCAATTCCAGATTTACTTTGTTTCGCTGCCGGGCTGGTTCATCGCCACCGCGCTCTACATCGGTCTAAGCAAGCTTCAGCAAAAGGGAGAGGCCTAATGAAAAAAATAATGGAAATTATCTCTTACCTAGCGCTTGTGCTGCTCGTGGTCGCGCCGCTTCTTTTCTATGCGGAAAAGATCACGCTTGAATTGAACAAAACGCTGATGCTCGTCGCGACCATCGCCTGGTTCGCCAGTGCGCTCTGTTGGATGGGGCGGAAGAGCGAAAGCTGAAATGATTAATTAAGAAGATAAAAAAAGGAAAAAAACATGACCAAAATACACTTAATTAAAACTGTGATTTTATCAACGACGATGTTATTCGCCGCTTCCTGTAGGGCCTTAAGCAATCGTGTTGCTGAAAAGCCAAACGTTATCATCATCTTTACTGATGATCAGGGCTCTGTTGATATGAACATCTACGGCGCCAAGGATCTGGTTACGCCATATATGGATTCGTTGGCGAAACGCGGCGTGCGATTTACGCAATTCTACGCCGCAGCCCCGGTCTGCTCTCCTTCGCGTGTCGGGCTCCTGACCGGTCGCACACCGCAGCACGGCGGACTGAACGGCAACGTCGATCTCAACAGCGTTGGCATGCCGTCATCCCAAGTAACGATCGCGGAAGAACTCAAGAAAGCCGGCTATGCGACGGCACATATTGGCAAATGGCATCTCGGGCATTCGGAGCAGACCATCCCCAACGGCCAGGGCTTCGATTACTCCTTCGGACATCTGGTCGGGTGCATCGACAACTACTCCCACTTCTTCTACTGGAGCGGACCAAACAAACACGATCTATGGCGCAACGGCAAAGAAGTGTTTCACAATGGAGAGTTCTTCCCGGACCTCATGGTCAAAGAAGCCGGCGAGTTCATCGACAAAAACAAGGACAAACCATTCTTTATCTACTTCGCTATGAACACGCCCCACTACCCCTACCAGGGATCACCTGAATGGCTGGAATACTATAAAGATCTTCCTTATCCGCGCAATCTCTATGCGGCGTTTCTCTCAACTACCGACGAGCGAATCGGCGCGTTACTCAAGAAAGTTGATGATCTGGGACTCACGAAGGATACCATTGTGATATTCCAGTCCGATCACGGAGCATCTAAGGAGGTTCGCGCCCACGGTGGCGGCGGAAGCTCCGGTCCGCATCGCGGTGAAAAATTAAGCCTTTACGAAGGCGGACTGCGCATTCCGGCCATCATCTCATGGCCCGGACATCTGCCCAAAAACCAGGTTCGCAACCAAGTGGCTACGGGTTGCGACTGGTATCCGACGATCCTGGAGCTGTGCAAACTCCCACCTGCAGACCACAAAATTGATGGCAAGAGTCTGATGCCAATCATCAAGTCTGCGGATGCGCCCTCCGCTCACAAGAGTTTTAACTGGAAATCACGAAAGGCCTGGGCCGTCCGCGAAGGGAAATGGAAGCTGGTTGTAACAGGCAAGAAGACTGAACTCTACGATATTCCTAACGATCTGGGTGAGGCAAAGAATCTGGTAGGAGAATACCCTGAAGTCGTTGCTCATCTCAAGAAGGTGAGTCAGCAATATTGGAAGAGTGTTACCCAGAAGAAATAATGCACCTTATTAAATAATCGGAAAAAACATGAACAAAATACACTTAATTAAAACTGTGATTTTTTCAACTACGATATTATTTACCGCGTCCTGTATGGCCTTAAACAATCGTGCTGCTAAAAAACCGAACATTATTTTCATTCTAACCGATGATCAGGGTTGGACACACACTTCGCACCGAGCTGACCCCAATATCCCGGAGTCGAAAAGCGATTATTTCGAAACGCCAAACATGGATAAACTGGCTAAGTCAGGAGTATTGTTTACGAGCGGTTATGCACCGAATCCAATCTGTTCGCCTAGTAGAAACAGTTTAATGTTCGGGCAAAATGCGGCAAGGCATATCTACAATAAAGATTCCGATTGGCACAAAAAAACAGCGGACTGGTTAACGATTCCACGAGCCATTAAAAAAGCTGATTCCAATTATAAAACGGCTCATTTTGGGAAATGGCACATTGCCATGCATCCCAAAGATGCCGGTTTTGATTACGACGATGGAATGACAGCTAACAGCGGTGGCGAGATTTTCGGTGATGGATTTTTGAATGTTAGAGAGTATACGAAAGCTGCCGATGAATACATGAAGGAGAACCATATTGGAAATCCGTCAAAGAGTAAAAGAGGGAGTAAGCCCAGTGGGCATTGGGACGATAAAAATGCCAAGGATATTTTTGGTATTACAAGCCGCGCAAAATATTTTATGAAAGAGAGTATTGCTGAAGGGAAACCCTTTTACGTTCAGCTTTCGCATTACGCTGCACACCTTTCTTTGGTTTCACGAAAAGAAACTTACGAGTATTTCAAAAACAAAAAACAGGGTGAACGACATACCAATCCTGAATTTGCAGCCATGCTTAAAGATTTGGATACCGGGGTTGGAATGATTATGGATTTTGTAAAAGATCAGGGGATAGAAAATGATACTTATATATTTTTAATGGGGGACAATGGAGGAAGGTTATCGTTAAACCAAATTGCAGTAATCGACGAAAATAAAAAATTGGTTGAAGCTTATTATTCAACTCAGCATAACCGGAACATTCCTCTGCGTGACGGAAAACACTCCTTTTATGAAGGTGGTTTGCGGGTTCCGTTTATGGCTGCCGGCCCAGGAATTAAAGAAAATAGAGTAAGCAGAATACCAGTGTCTGGGTTAGACCTCCTGCCAACATTTACCGAACTGGCAGGCGGAAAGGTTGAAATGACAGAAGTAATTGATGGCGGTAGTATGGTTCCATTACTTCTGGATGAAAGTATTGAAAAAGTAGAACGAAATAGCGAGTACTTCATTTATCACCAATCATCGCATCGATTACCCCGAAGTGCTATTCGCAAGGGAGATTTTAAATTAATTAAATACTGGTCGAAAGAAACAAAATATAAAAACACACCTAAAGTAGAGCTGTTCAATATTGCTGATGATTTGGGCGAAACTACCGATGTTATAAAGGACAATCCTGAGATTGCAAAAGAATTGGAAACTGAACTAGATAATTTTCTTAAAGACGTAAATGCTGAAACAGGGATAAGAAATATCGAAGGACCATTCATTCGTTTAGTGGATGACTTAGCGAAGTAAGAGTAGGCATTCACCGGAAATAACCTCACAAAGTATTCAGGTCTCAATAGTGGCAAAGTATATGAACAAACAAGGCATTATAAAATCGATTAGTACCTTATTCCCAACGGAGTGGCTTGGCGCGTTAAAGTTTGGGGTGACCCGGATTTTGATTTCAATTGCCCTGTCCTTTTTTTGTGGGGTAACCGCATCTGCAAATTCAGAACCTACTCCAACTCCCACCCCCACTTTTAAAAGTGTCATAAGGGGTGCAATGCCGGTAGAGATATTTGTTTCTGACACCGCACAAAAAGAGACGCCATTGGTATTTTATTTAAAAGGCTTGCCTCATCACAGTGGTGAATACAACAAAGAGATAATAACCTTGCTGACCGAGGGGGGCTGTCATGTTGCAGTCGTTGATTACCAAGAGGACCAGCGCGCCGAGGTACCCACTATCAATAAAGATGTTCTTGCTCTACGTCATTTTGTAAACACACTGCAAAAAACCTACGTGTTTAATATCGATAGAGTATTTGTGATACCGGAGGGCTATACTATTGCTTTTAATATAGAATATTATAAAAATGAGACCGGCAGCCACGCAATGGATATTTGGTATCCCTACAAGAGCAAGGTGGCCGTGCCATTGGTGATGCAATCATCACACAGCAAAGCTATAAGGATGTCCAATGAGCAATCCACCAAATTTGATGACGCACTGATAGAAGGTTTTGCAATCCATGGATACGCTGCGGCAAAAATAGATCATCCCGCCCCGGAGAATGATGTAATGCCCTCAGCAAAGATAAAATCCGCAGTGAGAGTGTTGCGTCATAATGCCCACCAGTACCATATCGACAAGGATAAGATAGGCGCCTTTGGTTTTTCCAAAGGGAGTTCTTCTGTTTCATTTTTAGCCTTTGATCATCAAAAAGCCACGGACAAGGGGGGGTATTACTATGAAGAAAATGAGAGTATACAAGTTGCTTTGCTTTTCGCCTCTCGCTTTGACTTGGTGCAAGCAGTAAGAGATCCGCTTACACGTAAAAAATACAAAGACAGTCTGATAGAAAATTTCGGTGACTATACGCAAGATCCCACGTTGTATTTAAGATTTTCGTCCATAAGCTACGTCACGCCACAAGCTCCCCCCATCTTTTTATCAACCGGAGCGGCAGATGCTGACCGGGTAGAGCAGGTAAGAGCACTGTCACGAAAACTCAAAGAGAACAGCGTTCCCTTTATCTATACCCAAGAACCGTTTGACGAACATCAGACAACGTCTAATCCACACACATTAAAAGCGATATATAATTTTTTTGATGAGTATTTGAAATAACAAACTCGAGCGGTAGCACTCGGCTAGCGCCCTCTATGGGATGACACTGGAATATGTATGTGAATTATTATCTAAATATCATGAATAAAAAAATTAAAAGTAAATTTTACGCAAGGGCATTACCTATTATCGTTCTCATTATCTGTTGTGGTAATGTCTATTCGGCAGGCAACAAAATGTATCCCACATACAAAGGGTTGATTATGGCAGGTTATCAGGGGTGGTTTAATTGCGAAGGTGACGGAAGTGGCGAAAGCTGGAATCACTATTCGACTGAAGAACGTATTAAAGAAGGGTATATAAGCATTGATAGTTGGCCATACACCGCTGAGTATAAAAAGAAGTATAAAACCAACTTTGTTTATCCCAATGGCGAACCCGCCTATCTTTTCAGTTCGTATGATAAAAGTACTGTCATGACTCACTTTCGTTGGATGAAAGAGTATGGCATTGATGGGGTATTTATACAACGATTTGTAGATCATCTTCGAAGAAGAGAAGATGCGATAGACACTGTTCTTAACCATGCCATGAAAGCCTCAAAAAAGTATGACAGAGCTATCTGTTTGATGTATGACATGAGTAGGTTTAAATCTGAAGGACAAGAGTTGTACGACGCACTTATAACTGACTTTGAAGGAATCAACAAAAAGTACGATTTTCGAAATACTAAGAACTACCTGCACCATAACGGAAAACCATTGATAGGGCTATGGGGAGTAGGGAACAAATCCAGAAGTGGCCACTACTCTTTAGAGGAGACAGAAAGAATCATTGATTACTTTAAAGCAAATAACTTTTCTGTTTTAGTGGGAACCTCTCCCACATGGCGAACATTAGACCAGCGTTCTATTTCTGACCCTCATTTACATGAAGTCTTTAAAAAAGTGGACATTGTTTTTCCATGGATGGGAGGTGATGTTACTATTGAGGAGGTAGAAACGAAAAAAAAACAGCGCATTACAGCCGATATGGAATGGTGTAAAAAAAATGGTATAGACTTTGTTCCTGTAGCAAATCCCGGTTTTAGCTGGCACAACATGCAGCCCACCAAAGAATTTAATGAAGTTCCGAGAGAAAAGGGAAGGTACTTTTGGGCTAATTTGACAGTAAACATCGAAGTAGGAGCAGAGATGATTTATGTGGCAATGTTCGATGAGGTTGATGAGGCTACGGCGATATTTAAGTGCGTACAAGTCGTGCCCCTCAAGCCCAAAGGGTCTAAGGCGCGCACTCGCTTTGTGCCCTACGAGGTGCCACCCGATCACTACCTTTGGTTAACAGGGATGGCAGGAAAAATGTTGCGAAACGAGATTCCATTCTCTAAAAAAATGCCCGAAAGGGATATGAAAAAAGTAAAATAGAGGTGGTTATAATTCTATCCTTTTTATCACTAGTGTCCCAGTATTAGTCGAACAGCTGCAACTGGTTGAAAAAGTCGCCCCCGTTGTTCTTGCATTCCCCGTCCTGAAACGCCTGTAAAAGCGGCATTTTCTCGAAAACGGACACGCTCAATATCTGTAGAATTGTGTAGAGCGACTGTTCGATTTTCAGCCGCTTCTTCGTAATGGCGATGAGCAGATAAACACAGACGGCGATCCAAATCTGCGTCTTGACGGCGTTGGCACTCGTGCCGAAGAAGGCCTTGATGCGCAGGTGTTGCTTTATCCATTTGAAGAATAGTTCGATCTGCCACCGAGCCTTGTAGAGTTCGGCTATCGTCAGGGCAGGCAGTGAAAAATCGTTGGTCAGAAACACCAGCACCCGCCCTTCGGGGTCGCGGTATTTTATTCTGCGCAGTGCTTCGGGATAACGCTGCTTCGGGTAGAACCCGGTGAGCATTACGGTCTGGTTGCTCCAATCAGAATACCGAACATAGGCTCCACAACTCCTATCCGGTTTCTATAAAACGCCGCTGACGGGCGTTGAACCCTGAATTCCACCGACAGGGAGTCAGCCATTTAAATCGGCAGTCCTCCCTCTATAGTGGTGATAAAAAATGTCAACTAGAGGATTAATTGGATTCAGGTGCAACGACACCGACAAGCTCATTTACAACCACGCAGACTCTCATCCGGATACACTCGGGCTAAAGGTATTAAGAATTTCGAGAATTACAGGTTGAGAGTCATAGTGGGCTCTCCCTTTCGGGGAGAACCATATGATTAAAGAAATCCGCCCTCGCCCCGTATTTGCTGGAGAGCCCGCTCTGATGTATTTCAGATGTACTTCAGGAGGTTTGACAGTTGGATCTGTTAGTAACAAAAGCGATCTATTTACAACATCGAATCAGGAAACAAACCAACGATAACAGCATATAAGGTAATGGTACCGAGGAAAGGACTCTAACCCACATATCCCAAAGTGCGGGATTTTGAATCCCGTGCCGAACTACATGCAACCCTTTATTTATAGCATTATTTAATTATATAGTGGTATTTCCGTGGTATTTCAATTGATTAGAATCGTCTTTCTACATACTGTTTGGATCACATATAAACAGAACGTAACAATGGAGGAGGTTCAGCATGAAAAAGGCTTCCACAAAAAAGAAGGCCACCTACAGCGAACGCGGAACCGGGCGACTATACAAGCGCGGTAAAGACGGAAAGGAATACTCCGCCGGCGATCCGCACTCAGGGATATACTACCTTGAGTATCGTGTAAACGGGAAACGCACCCGCCAACGGCTAGTTGACGAAAACGGTGAACCCATCACCGACAAAGATAAAGCCGAAAAGGAACGGTCAAGGATTACAGCACCGTTCATCACGTCCAACAAGACAGACCAACTCCACGCCGTCAAAGCAAAACTTGAGGCAGCAGAGCGGGAACATGCACAAGCCGTCGAGGATGTAAACCCACCACTGACCATCACCGACGCATGGGATGCTTACACATCCAGCCCTGAACGACTCGATAGCGGAGATGATCTTCTAAGGCGTTATTGCGGATACTGGAAAAATTTCGCCAAGTGGGTTCAGGCGCACAAATCTGAAGTTAAATATCTGCGCGACATTCCTGCCAAGGTGGCCCTTGACTACGCTAGCCATCTCTCTCGGAAAAAGATTAGCCCAAATACCTACAATAAACACACATGCTTTTTGAAGTTGTTTTTCAATACATTAAAAGACCCCGCCCTACTCGAATCCAATCCGTTCGAAAAAATAAAAAGTAAAAAACTAAAGACCGAAGCCCGCCGCGAACTAAGCCTAGAGGAGCTACAGACCGTTCTCAACGCGGCCACTGGCGAACTGAAAACCCTACTTTACATTGGGACATTTACTGGCTTGAGGTTAGGCGATTGCTCAACCTTGAAATGGGGTGAAGTTGATCTAAACCGTGGCATTATTCGCCGTGTACCAAACAAGATCAAGAGCCACAAGGCCGCGCCCGTTACCATCGGAATAGCAGCTGTCCTACACAGTCGACTTTCGAGGACGCCCAAAAGTAAGCGCAAGGGCTATGTCGTGCCGAAATATGCAGAACTCTATACGTACCATAATGCGGACGGGCAATGCATCCGCAGATCGATCATTTTCCGCGAAACCCAAAGGCACTTCGAGGCGCAGGGCATTCAAACCCACAAGGATGGCACCGGCTACCGACTAGAACCAAATCCAGACAAACCCGGAGAATACATCCGGGTATCGACTGGCAAACGCGCTGTGGTGGAAGTCGGCTTCCACTCGCTTCGCCATACCTTCGTGTCATTGCAGGCCGAACGAGGGACGCCACAGGCAGTCGTACAGGCTATTGTTGGCCATGGCAATCCAGCCATGACCGCGCACTATACGCACATCGGCGAAAAGGCCGCCAAGCAAGCGGCCCTCGCGATGCCTTCAGACATCGGCGATGCTGAGTTTGAAGAGCTCCCCTCTCCCATCCCAAAATGGGCAAAGGAGAAACTAAAGGCGATGACGGCGGAGAACTGGGAGCAGATCCGGGAGGAACTGGCTCAATGACTTCATCATCACTTAACGAGAGAAACGTACAGCTACCAAATCCATCCCCCACCACCATCTTTTACCTAAACTCCTGGATTCCAGATATTGTTTAACACCAGGCTCTCCACCTAAGCAACGGGGGCGAGGGCGGTTTTCATTAACCTCACAGCACGATAACTCGTATTCTGTATTTCCAAAAATTCTTACCCCAAAACATTGATCCGTCTTTAAGCTAATCAATCCCGGCTTGAGCCAGATGCTCCACCTCATTCAGGTTATAGCGTACTTTGCGGGCGGAAAGGCGGATTGTGCTTAAAAGTCCGGCCTTGGCATAACGCCGGACGGTAACCGGATGTACATCAAGGATTCTTGCCGCCTCTTTAATGGTGCCAGGCCGCGGCTTTTGTTCCCCATTGACCGCTGCCAGTTGCTTCAACACTTTCTGTGCGTCTGTCGGCAATACCGTATCATCGGTGGACAGGACATTCTTTATGAGTTCAATCGTTGCCGGTTTCATCGTGTGCTCCCCTCAATGGAATGGCCTAATTTGAGCTGGCACGACAAATCGCAGAACGGCATGACGGCAGGGTCTTCGCATCCCATGCCGCGATAGTTTCCCTTATACGCACAACGTGCCTGGGTTTGAATTTCAGATTCTCGGATAATAGACTTGTCCGAATTGGGACGATTGCGGCTGGCCCAACTGCTCAGGATCGCAAGAGTCTGGTTGTAAGCATAACCGGCCAGTTTTAGCTGAATCGCCAGGCGGAAACAGGCAACGCGCTGGTAGTCAGAGACTCCTTCGGCAAGCATCCTTTCCGCGCAGGGCTTCAGGCCGTATTTCCTGCCATTGGTCGTGGCCTTGTGGTTGGCAGATGCGGCGTGACCGGAATTGGATGACTCTTCCTTTGCGACGCGGAGCAGATTATTTCGTGACACCGTCTCAATCCCCGCCAGCATCGACCATTGGTCATCGAAAGGCTTCATCTGTTCATTCAGGAATACCGTGCGTCCTATCGATGCATGCTGCCCAAAGAGAGGCAGGTTGATGAAGTTGCCGTACTGTTTCCGTGTAAAAAGGCGATCCTGCTTGGGAAACACTTCCGTTGATGGAGCGCCGATTTGTTTCAGCAAGGCTTGCATGGTGCGGCGCACCAGTCGGGCCTCCACACCGCCACGTTCGACGAACCACCAGCAATGATATCCCTTGGACTTGCTGCACTCAATATACGTACAAATGCCGGCATCCTTGGAGAGGGAACGAAAGGCTAACGGCAGCGCTGCGTCGTGGGAATCAAAATCCACCACAGCAAAAGACACTTTATCGCCGACCAGAGGATAAACTCCTAACGGCTGAACACCGGCAAGGTGACGGCAGACAACATCAACGGTCACCGGTTGCTTTACCTGCCAGCTTCGCCCGCTTTTGAAGTCATACGTACCGTACACATCCGTGCGACCGGCGAAACGACTGCGAAAAATTTCAATCTGTTTCTGCGTAGTGTGCATTCCTGAAACTATCCTTTCAATGTGAACACTGCTGAGGAGTTCAATCTCTTCACAAGGATAGCGGCAGATGCGATCAGGTCATTTCAGATAGAGTCAACGCCCTCGGCATTTCTTCAGCCATCAAATGGCTATTCAGCAAGGTTGCGAGATGATTCGCGAGGGCATGCAGTTCCAGCCCGCCGAACACGGCGTCGTCGCCAAACCCGTATCGGGATTGGATCTCCTTCGCGAGATGCATTCTGGAATTCCAATCAAGTCCATGGAGAAAACAGTCCAGGACACATGACCTATGGAGGGCTAGCTCCTGCTCCTTCAATGCCTCCGCGAGCCATTGCAGAATCGTATCGATTTCGGCTGATCCGTCTTCGAGAACCTCAATGATTGCCGATGCATATCCTCCCATGGTTTTCTGGGAATAGGCGCGCTCCAGAGCTTCTACGCCGGCAACGTATGCCTCAGAATCCGAGATGCGGCGGGAAGGTGTCATCCCTCTCTCAAACAGGTGACGTGTGAAGCGGATGATCTCTGCTTCAAATTCAGCCAATGATGCCGGTGCGTCCGTGGCCGGCACGTACTCGGCGGCGGCATCATCAAACCCGCACACGCAAGCCGCACCGGCCAGTTCAACTTCCAGACGGTGCAAAATTGAAGAGGGACTTCCATTAAAATTCTTCATAGGCCAAATCCTCTTCCGTAAAGCTCCATCCCATCTCATCGGCGGACAGGTCACGGAACGGCGAGTTCCATCGTTCGGACCGCCGGGCCAGGCCTTTCCGGACCGCATCGACCGGCATGCAGTAGTTTTGGTGCGTGTTTTCGAGAATCGCCCTCCAATCCCCGCTCTCGGCTTCAGGTGGCGGCCTTGTTTCCATTCGCACGACCTCTTTTCCAATCCGCACGATCATCTCATACTTTTCCAGCTTCATGATATCCTTCGGATCAACAAGATCCTGCATATCCTTTGCAAAGAATTGGCTATCGCGCTTATCGGCTTTCCCAAGAATCGTTGTCCCGGCGGTAGACAAGGCGTCCACCTGGCGCGTCCCGAACTGGGACAGATACTGGTGGGCCAGACATAGGTTGATCCCGAACTTACGCGCCTGGACAATGATGTTTTCCAGGGCATTCGCTGCAACAAACCGGTGTGCCTCATCCGCAAAGATCGAAAATCGTTTCCGCTGTTCAATCGGAGTGTCGCTGCGGCTCATGGCCGCGTTAAGAAACAGGGAGAGCATGAAGGCACCGAGAATCTCCCCAGCATCATTGCCCACGGACGATAGATCGACGAGAAGAATCATGCCTTCATCCATAATCCGCCGGAAACTGATACGGTTTTCGGACTGGGAAAGCATGAGCGACACATTACCGGCGGACACCAGCTTCGACAGCTTGTGCTTGGGGGCCTGCAGGTCGGTTTTACGATAGTCCTTCAAAAAATCGTGCTGCCAGAACTTTTTGACAGGTTCGTCCTGGGCCGCTTCCACGATCATCCGCCTCAATTCTTCGCTTTCCGAACTCCCCTGCCGAACCAGGCAGTAAAGATCAAGCAACGATGCGTGCTTCAGGTATGACAACCCGATGAGTCCGTTTCGTATGACATGCTCCAAACGATCACCCCAGTCCGAGAACACCCGCCGTAGAGCTCCGACGATATCGTCTGCCCTCCGGTAAATATTTTCTCCGGCGTCCAAGGTCAATGGATTCCACAGGGGCACCCAATCGGGATCGCCGGGATTGAAATAGATGGTGCGATGACGCAGCTCGTCCGGAATGATTGTCAGGGCCTGTTTGACGGCATCCCCATGAATATCGATGAACACGGCCCCACCACCCTCTTCAATGTCTTGACGGAGCATGTTCAACAAAACCGTGCTCTTTCCCATTCCGGCGGCGGAAAGAATATGGGTGCTGCGGGAGCGGATATCTTCAGGGATGCAAACACGCTGCTTCTCACCGGCATACCGGCTGTCGCCAATATACGTCCCGCTGTGGAGGGATTGATCCCTGACCGGCAATGTCTCCAATGCGGCAAGGGGGAGCCTGCGCTGCTCGACGAGTTTGGCGTGGAACAGATGGGCCAGGCCGACCAGTTCGCGGGAATTCACAAGAAAGCCCGGACGATAGACCGTCCCTCGCTGGATCATCCGGAGCATGTCCAAATCCGTGAATGCTTTCCGATACTCCCGGTCTCCAACATGGCGCAACGGGCGCCCTCCATGTTGATAAAGGTTCATGAAGGCCATTACGGCCAAAAGCGTTGGAGGCGGATGAGGCTTTCCGGTAATAACACCGATTCTGGCCGCCACATTGAAGAATGGCCGATCATTGTGGGCTTTCATTTCGACATCGCTTGCCATGCTCCGGAGATCGCCCGACGGGGCCTGCTGCATGATGCGCCGCCCCAGACTGTAGAGCCCATGGAGATTGATTTCATATTCCAAATCCAGCAAACGTTTCACGTTGCGGTGCCAGTCATTCGTCGCCGTAACGGGCTGGAATACACATTGGTAGAAGCCTATATCGGAGGCGGGAATTTGCGACAACGCCTGGATAAGGGACATAAACGTCGGAGAGTTCAGCTCCTCGTACGATGTCAGCAAATGGGAGTACGGCGGATCGGGATAGTAGTCGGCCAGATAGATGCGCGTATCCCGCCCCCTATCGACACATTCCAGCAACGGCTCCCGATCAACCGTAACTTCCGAGCATTCAAACAGCCCGCGAAATATTGTGGAAAGCACATAGGCGTCCGCTTTATGCACAAGCAGGCCAATAGTGATGGACTGCATATTTCCAGAGATCTCAAATGCGACACGATGGGTCAGGCTGGCCATGGACTTCAGCAGGATCTCAGACCTGTTCCAATCACATTTCTGCTCAGGCGACACCCAGATGCGCAGCCTGATCCACTCACCGGAAACAATGGGAACTTCCGGAATCGCCGTTGACTGTTCAGTATTATCCTCCACACCGAACAGTGCATAGCACGGCTCCAACCGCACGGGTTCCACCTCTATCTTCGGCGAACAGCCTTTGGCTATTTCCATTGATAAAAGGGACATGAGCTTTTTCGCCGCCATCCTCGGGGCAGCGCGCTCAAGCCTCACCTGATCTATCGTAGCAATCTGCATATCTGTTATAAGATAGCGGCAGCGCAGGGAGAGCTGTTGCAACCTGCACGGCCTTTTTAACGCATAGGTGTTCTGCGCAACCGACGCATTAGATCCGGATGTTGCTTGAGGGCCTTGCGGAAATTGGAATGGATGCGCGCCCCGGATCCTTCCGAGATCTCTGATGGCAGGATCCGGCGGTATGCCGCTATGTATTCTTCCGCGTCGGCGATCAACTGCTCGACGCTTCGATGAGAACAATACGATTCCACCGTGACGGATATCAGATTGCGCGAGTATTCCGCACCATACTCCAATGCCAGAGTGCGCAATACACCGCGCAGCCCTCCGCCGCTTCCAGTTCTTACCTCTTCAAAAGCCGCCTGCGCCGCGCTGTCCCCATATTTCCGTTTCAACAAATGCCAACACCGACCGGAACAGAACTGGACATCAACGGGGCCCGGCTTGATTCCCAGCAAGGAAGCCTCCACATGGGTCAGGCAGCGGGCAAGGCATTCACAATACGAATCCCAGTCCGTGAGAATGGCGAACTTCGCGGTGAAGCCATTCAGCGCCGCATCAACCTTTTGATCGATGCGGTCGGGAATACCCTCGATGTTGGCCAACAGGCGCTGGAGTCTGCTTGTTGTCATAGCCCCGCCCTCATTTAAAGCCGCCGAAACATCGATGATGTCTTGCGCAGTCCCTGGACAAAGGCGTCGATGAGATCGCGGTAGTTTTGTGCATATCGCTCCGGCTGATCCCTGCGTACGCTTGAAGGAATGCTGGCATCGAAGTGCTGCATGAACTGCCGGATAATCTCCACTTTGTCCTCCCATGAATTAGGAGCGACGTAGCTGTCGAATACAGACCGCACGTAGTGCTGGACCGCCTCCGCTTTGCAGGCATCGGCAATGATGTCGAGGATCCTGCGCATACCGCCATTCGTGCCATCATGGGCATCATTGTAGGCAGAGACGATGTCGCCACCATTGTTGTTGCGATATTCACGCTCAATCATTTCCTTCGCTCTGCTCTGGGCCTGTCCGGTCGACATGCGCCCTCCGTTCGTAACGCAGGTTGCCGTGTGATGGTTGAGGTAATCGCCTGTCACCATGGCAAACGCCTCGAACGAACCTACCGTGTTGCTCGACAAGGGATACCGCATGCGTGCCTCGTCATGCGGAATACCAATATTGCGAGCAATGCTCCGCTCTTCCAGAGCATCCATTATCTGCTGTATTGTCGTCATTTTTTGTCTCCTATTCTATAGAGTGCCAATCACTCGTTTTACTTGTTCCATCGAATCTACAAATGACCGGATGATCACATCATACCGGTCAGCGAACCGTTCCGGCGGCTCGGAGGCAAGGTGCGGCGGTAGCGCCTCCGGGTGCGCCTTCAGAAAATCTTCCATGAATGCAACCCTCGCCCGGTAGTCTTCTCGATCGAAAGCCGTGGCGAGGATAAACTGGATATACTCCTCCTGCCTTCGCTTCTTATACTCATCAGCCATACGGTCCAACACGTGTCTCAGCCCACCGCGCGTGGCATCCCTAGCCTCAGCATAGGCGGCAACTCCTCCACCTTCGCGTGCAAAGGCTTCCCCCATCAATGCATGGGCCTCAGGCATGACCTCTTCCGCAGTCACATGCTCTCCGGTTCGGCCCGTAGCCTGGGTCATATGGAGATAAAAGGCCGCCGCCACACCCAGTGTCTCGGCCTGGGACTCCGATGTGACACTGTAAAGTGCGTAACCGGCGCGTGCCCTGTCGATAGGAAGGCCGATTCTTTCCGCCAGGTTTTCCGGCTGCAATTCGGCCGTGACTATCGCAAGCGTGCTGGACACCGGGCCATCGTCCGCAGACGGATGAAGATGTGCGTAGTGTGTCGACCGGCGGCGTGTTGCCGCATCATATAGCGCGACGACATCGTCGCCATCGTCAGCGGTGGCGTATTGACTGAGGCGTATGCACGTACTGACCGGAACCAGGGGATACTCAAGTCCCCTCTGGGTCTCCAGGGGAATTACACTCAGAAGTTTCCGGAGGCGGGTGCCGAATCCATGCGGATAAAGGCTGCGCCGCAGATATGAATCCGACCACTCGGATAGGAGAGGTTTCAGCTCCCTGGAATCGCCCGAGGCGACCGTGTTTTTAAGAACCACATGGAACCGCTCAGGAATCTGGCCTCCCAGTTTTTGGATTGTGCGCATAACCGGATCATCCCCTGCGGAATCGATGTCATCCGGCAGTCCGAATCCAGTTCTTAAGGCTGATCGTACAATGTCCTCTTCCAGGAAAACCGCAGAGATAATCCCTTCAATCGTACGTACCGCCGTAATACGTATGTGCCGCCGTGCTTTTTGGATAGCTGCAACCAGGATTTTGCGCTCTTCAGCCGGGAGGAAACGGTTGGAGCTGTCCGCATCAACATCAGGATAGAGAAACCCTTCGATATCGGCATCGTCGATCGCGGCCTGAATCTTTGCAGGGATATGCCGCACCAGACGGATATCGCCGGAAACCGATGCCATGTGCCCCGTCAGAACGACATCCTGAACCAAGGGAATATTAAGGGCGGCCGACAGCATGGCCGCGAAAACGGGCGCGTCAGCGGAAAAGCCGGAGACATCTATTCCAACATCGGCGTTGGATGCCGCGGACAGGTTAACGCCGGACAGTTCAAATCCGAACGGGCCTATGCCAAGACCGGCGCATATTGAATCCACAACTGGCAGCACATTCTCCTCGATATGCCGGAGAGTAGCCAGATCAAACCGCAGCGTGCCGGCAATGGTGAGTCGATCCGGTTTATCACACTCCTGCGCCTTTGCGATCACGGCGGTGACCACAGCCTTGGGCGCACTACCGTTCTCGAATACCAGCACGGTCTTCGCACGGCCGATTACAGATGGAGGGTTACGTTTCATGGCGCGATCCTGATTGAAATGGTTCCGGAATGGAGCCCCGGGAAAACCCGCACCGTGATAGCTCCATCCATGACCGTATCCTCAATGGATGGGACGGGCTCTTCATCGCCGGAGGTTGCCGCAAGCCGCATTGGAGCGGAGGGAAAGGCCGAGAACCAAAGTAGGTCACGGGCCTCCAGCCCTTGGATCCATATGACCCGACCGATTGACAAGGAAAGACGATAATGCCCTGGCAACAAGTCGGAGATTAGTATCTCCTCGCCTATTGAGTAGTTTGCTATACGAGCCACCAACTCCCCGTCACATTCGAGCAGCAGACCTGGAAACGAGGATGGTCTGGCTGCCGCGATGAATTGCAGAAACAGACGATGACCGGCATGGTACCCGGGCAAGGCACCCATGGCATCTATACTGGAGAGTGCGTCCCGGTAGGCGTCCCGTCGATCAACCTGTTTGGTGGCGTCATCCAGAATCGGGATAAAGTAAAGCTGTTCATAGCTATTCATGGCCATCCTCCTTCCGTTGGTTTCCAGACCTGGAGTCCAGGCGTTTCAGGTAGCAGTCAGCGGCTTCCGCGAATTCGGGGTCGCTGGACAACACTTTCGCCGTATTGAGCCAAAGATCCGGCATCCGATCCTGCGGAGAGCCGTCATGATTGCCCCACCCTGTCCCGGCGAAACGCGATAGCGATGATTTTGAAAGGCCATATTCGCGGGCAAGTTCAGACGGACGGTAGTCGCCCTCCGACAAACCGTTGAAGATTTTCCTTATGAGTGATGCCAGCTCACTCCTTCCAAGCTTTTGAATAGCCGGCCTAAGCCTGTAGATCCCCTGCGTCTTCTCTTCAACAACAGCCTCGGCGAGCCCCGCAGCCGTCAGCCCCAGATGGTCTTCTCCCGGGATGGGCGGCATATGCACTCCATAGGACGGATCCGTCATCATTGTTTCCTCATGAATGTCCCCGATCAGGAGACCCGACAGACGATCATCGATAAGCATTTGAATGCGCTCCCGTTCCCCAGGTTTCCCTGGATCGACTGTTCCTGCATTTTCAGCAATCCATTTACGGCGTGCGGCGCCGGCGATTTGCTTAGGCATCAAAACGGTAATGGATTTCCCATTGGCGCGGATAACGTACCGGCTGGAGCGACCGTTTCGCCGCGCTTCGCGCAGGGACAACTCGTAATGATGCCGAACCAGACGCTGCAGGGCGCGTGCCTCGAATTGCTCTTGGGCAAGAGGATGCATAGTCCGGAGTATTTCCTGCTTCTTCTCGATGAATGAAAGGTACGCACCGAAGTACCGGGTACAATCCACTCCATTGCGCTCACCCGGCGTTGCAGAAGGAAGTTTGGCAAACTTGTCGATGGTCATGTCGTATGCGCGGTCGATAAACGAATACCCTGCGTTCTCCGCTTCGTCGTTCAAGTAGGACAGGAAGTCGATGATCCTTCCATTGCTGCATCCGGCAAAACGGCAGAACGGCCGCTCATGAATGCATGCCAGCGCATCGCGCTTACGTTTTCTGCATATTTTGCGGGCAAGATCCGGCAGCGACGATTCGTCGCAGGGAATCTCCTTCCGCCCCGTGCTTCGGTCGCAATATGAATCTACTGGATATGATATTTTCATGACTTCACTCCTGGTTCCGGCAATTCACAAACGTTGAATTCCAGATCGTCCAGAGCTTCGGCGCATTTGAGCGCCTGCTCGAAATCCCGTTTTTCAAGAGCCCCCAGAAGGTCGGCTTCAATCACTTTTGGCTCCAAATATCCAATGAGTTTTTTAGCTGGCACCGACTCGGGATTAATATTGGCTGCGTCCTTGGCATGCTGTAACGCTCTGGAGAGATTCCCTGACGCCATTGCTTCGGCACATGAATTGATACTCTTGCTGAATGCCCGGACACGGCGCCCAAGCCGGAGGCTGGCCAGACGTCCCTCGGGATGCGAGGGGTAGATGTTCTCCGCTTCGGCCAGCAGTTCAAGCATCTCCTCAATTTCTCCGGTCGACGCTGACTGATTAAGCTCGCGATATATTGCATCGGCTTCCGCCTTGGCTTCGACGCTCGGCTCCTGATCGCAAACGCACGGCTCGTTCGTTTCGGCAATCTCCTGCTCCATTGCGTCAAGATCCGGCAGCAGTTCATCAATGGACTGGTACCGCTGGCCCGGATCCTTTTGAAGGCATCTGGAAATAATCCGGGTTACCGCCGCCCCCATCGTAGATCCTTGAAGAGGATCCTTTCTCAGATGGCCGTCACGAATATACTGAGCCGATCCCGTCCAGGGAGGTCGTCCCGAGCCGCCGACAAGCTCATAGAGCATGATTCCCAGGGAATAAATGTCCGCTGCCGGACCGAGTTCCGCGACACGTTGAACCACGAACCGCTCCGGTGCCATATAGGCCTTTGTCCCCTTTCGGATCTCTAATCCATCCCCTTGATCGTCGCCCGGGTGAGCGTCCGTTGAGCCGAGAATGACCGAGGATTCGAAATCGGCAAGTTTGCCCGTTTTTCCAAACAGCAGGATGTTTTCCGGCTTAAGATCGAGATGAAGAACTCCCTTGTTATGCAAATGCGAAAGGCCGGCACATACTTGGCGGATAACAGCAAAAATATCTTCAATGGATGTACTGTCGGCATTTCGCTCGTAGAGGTTTCTGAGTGACCCTTCAGGAGCCGCTTCCGTGACAAGGGCCAGCAAGGTGTCGCCCCGAACGCTTCGCAGGTGGTCTATGCTATAGTATGTCAGAACATTGGGATGATGCCCTGCGTGCTCGGCGATGCGAGCTTCGTTTCTTAATCCGGAAGCAGAATCCCCTTCCGCACTTTTTGCTTCGCGGCATATCTTCAGAACCACTTCGCGTCCTGACACATTTTCCCGGGCCCGACACACCAGATGCCGCGGCGCGCCCGCAATGGCATTCCCTATTTCATAGCGGCCGGATATGACTTCGCCCGGATCGATTCGTTCGGACGAAAGCATCACCCTGGGAGAATCGGATGCATATCCGACTACAGCATTATCTCGGTTCGGCATAACGTCCTTCTCTTGCATCTTCTGTTTGCTCATTTGACTTCCCCCTTCCGGAAACATAGGGACCGTGACTCTGTAATGATGCGGCGGAGAACATGCGTGCTCGTGCGAATCAACTCCGCCAGCCGCGCTTTGGTTGCATCAGAACCCATTAGATGATGATAATCTGCAAGCATCTGGACGTTGCGCCCGGCAACACTTGTACCGTCAGAAACCGGCACCGGACTGAATACGACGATAGGCTCGACAGCCGAAAAGCCGCCCTTCGACTCGAAGCCCAAGATCAGGCTGATGGAACTCCCCTGCTCCATCGGGAATAAAACCGCCTGGCGAACGGAGGACGGGGACGTGTTGCCAAGGCGCATGGTTGCCGGGCACGCCATTGGCGCCCTCCCGACATCGTTGTATTTTGCAGCAAACCGGGTCGGCGCTACTTGAGTGCCTCCACAATTTATCGCCGAAAGGGACTTGATGTGCCAGCAACCCGTAACAGGGATGCCGGCAGCCGTTGCGCATTCGCAGAGGGTTTCCATCGTCCCGGGCATGGCCATGACCTCAAGATGCGGCGCATCCCGGTTTTGGGAACCGCATGGATGCGCACCAGGCCCGTCTTGCCCGGAAAGAGGCAGAAGCCCCGCCTCGGAGAGAAGCCGGCGGTAGCGCTGTAGCGAACCTGCCGAGAAGGGATTGTCTGGCGGCAAGCTATCGACTTGCATGCGGGTAAGGCGGATTGCCTCAGCCAAATCGTTGTCTTTTTCCGCAACGCTGGCGCGGAGCGCATATGATACATGTCCGTATCCGGCTGCGTCCAGGGCATCCAAACTACGGCCCTCAACTTCGCCGCGCCCTATGGCACTCAGTGCCTCCTGGGCCACCTGCGTTGCTTCGGCATGAATTCGCTGCTCATGCGCTGCCTGCCGAACCTTGCGTGGCCGCGCTGTGCACACGCGGTAGTCCGAACCGGGAAGCCGCGATACCACACGCGCCTTGTGCGCTGAAAGATCGAGCAGCAGAGCATTACCGGCTTTATCGACTGCCAGGGCACTATGTTGTTCAGTATCAAGGAGGACGCACTGAACCAGATCCCGAGGAAGGCCGCCAATGCGCCTGATGGCCTTAAAACCGCTATCCCAAAGGCGTGCGCTTCGGGTTCCCGCGTCAACCGCCAGCAAGAAGTTGTCATCGGCGGAGATGCAGTCCGTAGCGCATGTGTCCGGAGCATTGGAATGAGGCTCCATGCTGGCCGCGTCAAGCACAGAGAGCCGCCGGCCCGGCGAAACGTAGATGATCGCGCCAGCGGCACTCCAATGGATCGGCCGTGCATGCAGGTTGTTCCAGCAAGGGGGATTTCCGTGGAAACACTCTGGCGACTCCCATTCACCGTTTCGCCACGCAAGCAACGTGCCGTCTTCCGCAAAACCCAGGATTTCGTCCCCTTCCGTCCGGCAAAGGGCTGCAAGCCTTCGGCTGCCGGTCTCCATAAATGACATGAACGAGGCTTCGCTGTTGGGGTTGCAACACCAGCCAGCCCCGCTTTCGTTCAAGATGCATACCGCGTCCATTGATGTCCAAATGAGTTGGGTTACCCCCGCAACCCTGTGAGGCAGCGCCTGCGCGCTCCATTCACCGGAGTACAAGGATGTCGGGTCGGCAAGACGCAGGGTATCGACATCACCGTTCCGGTTTCCAATCACCATACCTGTACCATCGGGCGAATAATCAAAGGCATAGATGCTTCCATTGGCCGAAGGATACGTGCTCACCGCATGGGATAGATCCTCCGGCGAGTACAAATCAACTCGCGGCTCCGCTCCTCCGACTCCTAGGCCGATCAGTTCCTTTGTGTTCCAGATCATTAGTTCCAATCCTTGCGAAGTTACTTTAGTTTCTCCCCCTCGGCCCCATCGACAGGAGGTCGTTCACCTCTTGCGTCAACTCATGGTTATCGTTGTCATCGGGATATGAACTCGCGGACATTTTCATCCCGCTACTGGGCATTTGCTCTTCTAACGGCAGGGGAAAACTCTTCTTGCGGGACGCGGCAAGCGTCGCATCCACCCGATGAAGAAGCTCCACGACCTCATCCTTCAGCCTGGAGGCCTCCACATACTCGCGTTCCTGACGCCCCAGTCCTTCGGCGTACTTCTCTTGCGCTGCACCGGTGCTGATTTTGGATGCATCAACAGAAATGCGTTGAAGGTTCCGCTTGCAACGTTCAACTTCGCGATCCAGTTCCGCCTTCATGTCACGGAGGGTGTTGGCTTTCTCCGAAACCTTTTTCTCCCGCTTCTGCTTCTCCCGATATATGTCCTCGGCGAATGGACACTCCGATGTTCCGCCGTCATCCACTTTCGGCATCATGGGATGGTAGTCCTCGAGATCCTTCAGCAGAGACTCCATCTCACACATCACCCGATCAACCAAACGATGGGAATGAAGTGCGTCATAACTCTTCGTACGAGGTTCATAAATGTCCACAAACCTTTCATCCGGCCCCAATTGATACTCGATCATCTTATTGCCCTCCCGAATGTACGCTCTGTTTGTAGTCTTCCTGCGTGCGCTCGCTTTCGTCCCGAGCCGTTTGTGCGCGTTCGATCTGCTCCATCAGGAAATCGATGTCACGCAGCGCGGCTTCCTTGGCTTTCACCAATTCGCTGACAGTTTCATCCGTTTCCAACCTGCCACTGGCCTCGGAGACACGCTCGAGGTCGGATTGATCCGAGGCGGAATGATCCTCCAGCTCACTCTGGAACTCCTGGCTGCCCGACTGCATGTCATCCAGCTCGCCATCCTGCTGATCGAATACATCGACCGTTATGTTCTCGGCATCCGTTATCGATTGCTCGACCGCGTCCGCCCCCTCGGATGTCCCGCCGAATTCCAGACTGGCCAACGTGTCACGGACCGTAGCGACATCCTGCTGAACCTTGTCCAGATCGCCCAGTTTCTCATCCATGTCCGAATTGGAGTGATCGACCGTCTCGGAGATTTCACCACGGCCTTTGGTGTCTTTATTTCGTTTCATTTTCGTGCCTTCCTTTCCGCGCTGAAGTCAGCGCTTTGATACGTTCCAACATTGAAACCAGATGCGTCAGGGCGGCCTTAACGTCCGGCTGCATAACCTCCCGCCACCGTCGCTCCAAGTGATCAATCCACGAGCGCAATTCCGAGCTGAGCGAATCCCGCTCGCAGTCATCCGGAAGCCATCTGGTGAGTTCAACGTTTTGAAAATACCGAAGCCTCGACTCGAGCCGCCGCCGTAACCCCTCGACTTGCCGGATCAACGCATCTTTTTCCTTGCGCATACGGGACGCACGTATTTGATGCTGAAACATAGGTAACCGGGCCATGGTGACTGCCACTTCCCGAAGAATGGCTACACGCATATCGTCAAAATCATCCATGGCACACTGCAGATGAGCTGCCTGATCTTCCATGCGCCGCTCGATCGCAATCAGGAACCAATCATCGTGCTTAATCAGGTCTCGAAGGGCGGAATCCGTGGGCGGCAATAGATCCAGGTGTTCGTGCAGGTTCACCGTACGGATGCGCTGAGGATAGTGGTAGCCGGGCGCAAACAGATATGCATGCCCCGGGCGCAGGCGAGCAATCTCCTCGTACTCCGAATCGCCGAAGAGCATCGCGGCGCCGATAGTGGCGCGGTCTTCACTATGGGTAAGCTGAAACGTCACCTTCGTTCCGGGATGCTTGACGACTTCCGCCGCTACGGCTGAAGGCATCTGGTCGGCAATAATGATTCCAATACCCAGCGCCCGAAATTCCGCCAGCAATCGCGACACGCACTCCGCCGCGTATGCCTTTGGATCCGGAAAATCTTCGGATGGTGCTGCGTCCGTGTTGGTTCCTACGATGTTGTGGGCTTCGTCAATAATCAGTACATAGCGCAGGTCTCCATCCGCCGGTGGCATTGAACGTAGTTCCTGTCGGAGCCGCATAAGAATGAAAAGAGTGAGGAAACAGGCATGATCCTGAGACAGGCGCTCCAGTTCCAGAATGCCCGGAGATCTTAGCAGTTCTGTCATTGAAGGATTATCGCGCCTGCCTTGCAGCACACGCCCCATCGCGCCGCGTGTCAGACTGTTTAAACGCGTATCCATGGCTCCACGGAGGTCCGAATAGGTTGATGGAGCATAGCCCTTTGCCTGCAAGGCCGCCTCCGCTTCAGCAAGGAGATCTGTGATGCATGGAACGTCTTCCTCTTTACGGTTCCAGTATACGCGTTCCAAAGCCTCTCTCAGAATACCCGGAAGAGGCCCCGACATTGGCATGATTGCCTGGAAACAGGACTCGAGCATGCTGATGTGTTCTTCAATGGAAATCCCTTCAGGAACCTGCAATGGGTTAATCTGAAACGGGGACAACGTGTTATTGCCTGGTGTGTATATGCGCAGATCCCGCGCCAGATCGGATGCACCCGGATACTCGATTTCTCCGAGCTGCTTGAGTGCCCGTGACTCCGTCTTGACCGGTTCGATGTGCAAAAAGGGAATCCGCTTCCGCCAGAGGGAAATCAGGAGCGACATCAACAGCACGGTCTTTCCATTGCCGCACATTCCCGACATGAAAAGATGCCGTGTCAACGTCTTCGGTGAAATACCTCGAACTACATCCCCATTTCTGGTCTCTCCGAGGTCGTCTACTCCGATCGGAATGGTATTGCCTTCCGGCTCACACGGAGGATCGGTGTCCCGATTCGCACAGCAAAACGGCCCGGATGTAGCCATGGGCAGTCGAAATATCCCGCCGAGTTCGCTGACGGATGCCGTATTCAGAAGTTGGGCGAGTTTTTGATATTGCGGGGGTAGTCCCTGAAATCCGTCCGGCAACTCTTCCTCCTTGATAACTGAATTCGACTCAAGCCCGTTTTTTACATTCGTGACGGCGCAGCCGGCGGATCCCAACACCAGCTTGTAGGCGCCCTCTTCGAATGCACTTTCGGCGACCGTTGATGCCAGCAGATGGGCAGTGGCCGCATCATGTGCAAGTACAACTATGTGGAAGTTAAGCTGTGCGTTTCGAAGACCATCGTGAATCTTCTGATGCATCCGATATGTCTCGGCTGCGCTGGGGTCGGGATAGCGATGCGGAGCGAGAACCGGCGAATCCATCCGTGCGCGGGGATCATCGGACAATGGATCCATCCGAAAGGCAGGCTCCTCATGCGCATCCCAATGGCGGTTGATTCGGGTGACATGTTCAAGATACTGCGTACTGCTGATTCGAAGTTGCTGGATGTCTGCTGGACAAACAGCAATATCCACCACAGCCGCTTCAGCAAAACCGTCCAGAACACGATCAAGGCCCGAGAAGTCGTTGTCGTCATTCGGTTCAAATGGATTGCAGACGAAATACTGGCCTGGGATGTCGGCATTCAGATCGCATGGAATGAGCGGTTCGATAAAAGAATATGAACGTACGATCCGGCAGGCGGCTGAAAGAGAGTCATCCAGAGGTGGAAGCTGATCCTCGACCAGAGTGAAGAATTTCGAAACGGAGCCTCGACGTAGAATCGAGGCCACCGCTTCCAATTCAGCACCATCCCCGCCTGAAATATATGGGTATACCTTCAGCCGATCCCGTACGCCGCCAGCCGTTTGCTCCGGGACATAGACATAGCGCAGCCCTGCCGTTATCGATCCCGGCTTTAGATCAGACACAAACCTTAGAATCTGTTTCAGGGCATCCCAGGCCGCCCGAACCGGATTTGCGGCCATGGCCCGGAGTCTGGCAGGCCTCGGATCCGGAATGTTTACAAGCAAAAATGCTTTGGCTTTAGCCAGCATGATCCTCTCCATTTATTTCGCAATGGGAGAGAAGCTCGCGCACGCCGTCATCGGACAAATCGATATTGGCCTGCTCGGCAAGGTGCTGGACGAAGTCCCCGCAAACAGGACACGACGGTGCGGCCTCGAAGTTGATCCCGTACCACCGCATTACCCGCATGCCGTCGATTCCGTATCCCAACGGGTCCCATGATTCGTACTGCGATCCCTGCTCGCGGCGATTCAGCCACAGGTACCAGTTGGCCTCGAGATCCTCGTCCAGCGAGCGAAGGGTGGTGTCCTGGTCCTTCAACAACTCCTGGAGGGCGAGTTTGGCCGTCATCTGGGCGATAGGCTCGATATCGACCGACAGCCCCGGTTCAATAGGAACCGGTCGGTCCGAATACGCTATGGTTTCGGCTTCCGGATCGGTGTATGCGGATGCGTCCTTGGCAAGCATCTGCACGAAGCACTGGTAGCAGGCAGACCCCTCGGGTTTCACCCGAAGAACCTGGCCCCCGTATGCCCGACGGAACGCTCCACTGATGATCAGAGGTGTTCCCTCCTCTCGGCACACCCGGTTCAGGAGAAGCTTCCCCTCCCGTTGGTCGCCCGTATCAATGCAGATGTCGGTCTGCCGCACCAGCTCGCGAACAAGATCGATATTTTTATCGCTTGCCTTTTCTTCATATGTCGTGATTTCAGCGTACGGATTCTTGTTCCTTACAATGTCCGCCATCGCCTTCGTTTTGTAACGGCCAATGTCGGAGAGTCCGGCTTCGTGGCGGATAACGTTTGCCACCTCGAGACGGTCCTGATCCATGAAGATAAACTTCTGAACCCCTGACTGTGCCAATAAACGAATTACCGTGGACCCCACCGATCCGACACCCTTGAAGAATACGGTTTTATCCGCCAAAACACTCGTCTCTATAAGTCCACGGGCGCGGGAATAGAGTTCTTTCCTAACCGGAACCACTTGAATCCGGCACGGTTGCTCCTTCCCTCGTTCATCAATAACGGTTCCACTAACCCGATATTTTACACCGTCAATATGTATAACCGCATCCAATTGATTTGATGAATGGTCCGGAGAGGTATCCAGTTGCACACATAATTGGATTGGAGCCGTTCTTAAGCGGCTCTGCAAAGAGTCATCCCTGTCAACGAGCTGGATGACTCCTTCAATGGTACCCTCCGCGTGGGCACGCGGCCCCAGCGAGGTGAAAACGATGCCATCCCGCACGGTGAACCATACAGGAATGGCATCCCGTTTCCGAACAGCGCGTTCCGCATCGGAACCGTCGACAGTAGCGCAAAATTGTGATTTCATTTTCCAGCCTCCTGCCACGAGACGGCACGTGAGTGGCTGACCTTCATGTCTTCAGGTACCACCCTCAGCATGTCTTTTTTGGCGGCATCGTCAGCCGATGCGACCTCCAAGCGTTTGGTTTCAGGGTTAAAAACCATCATCTGGCTGGCAGTTTCCTTGCCCTGGGCCATGTCACGCATCATCTGCTGGATTTTCTCTTTGTTGGTCATTTTATTCTCCTATGGTTGTTGTGGTAATTCTCAGGCTCCCATCTGAAGCGCCCCCTTTTTAGGCACCCGCATGGTGAACCATACAAGAAAGCTATCACGCTTCCGGATAGTGCGTTCCACATTGGCACCGTCAGCAGCCATGCAGTACTGTGTCTTCATTGTTCAGCCTCCTGCCAAGATGCGGCACATGAGTGGCTGAGCTTCATGTCTTCAGGTGTCACCCTCAATACGTCTTTTTTGGCGGCATCATCGGTCGATGTGACCTTCAGGCGTTCGGTTTTAAGGCCATAAATCACATGGTTGGAAGCCTGCTTGCCCTTGGCCATGTCGCGCATCATCTGCTGGATTCTCTCTTTGTTCGTCATTGTGTTCTCCTGTCGTTGTTGATGTGGCAATTCTCCGCGATCCATCTGAAGCAGCTCGTCTTTAGGCACCACCCTTAACATGTTCTTCTTGGTGGTACCGTCGACCGATGCGATTTCCAGGCGCCTGCTTTCAGGATTGAAGACCAGCCTCTGGCTGGCAGCCTGTATGCCTACCGCAGGACCGGCGCACATCATCTGCTGGATTTTCTCTTTGTCAGTCATTGCTCTCTCCTATGTTTGCTGTTTAGCTTCTTTCTGTGTACATCACATGAAGTAACCTGAAATCGAACTCCCGTCCTGCATGTGTGCAGAGTGGGCGATGCACCACAAATTCCCTTTAAGAATTGGAAGAACATAAGTAACGCTCGCATCCCAGTCACTCGAGGCTGTGTGGCAGATCTGAACCCTCCCTTCGGGTCCATTACTTAATGTATGGTACGCGTGAGTTGCACCGACCTCGTTTATAGAGCCGCTGGGCATACGAGGCACAATCAGCGGGGCCCACACGTACAGTGCGGGGCACACCTCGGGAAGGAGGGGGTTGAAGTAAAGCCGCAATTGGTAATCGATGCTGTCCTGCTCACCGGCCACCCACCCCTCGAAGTAGGCCTCGTCTTCCTTCACCCTAACCATTTGAAAGTGGGGGAAGTGCAATTGCATCAAATACACTTGCATGGCTATTACCATATTAATGCTGTTGATGATCGTACTCATGTTACTTACCGTTTTCCTTTCTTGTGCTTGCGCCCCTTGGAGCGCTGTTTCGTTTTTCCTTTACCCCTGCGTGGGCGTGTGCGCCGGACTTTCTTTTTGGCTGGGGTGCTTTTACCGGATCGTTTGCGGTCTCCACTGGAGCCTTTGCTGGATACAGCGGTCACCGCCTTACTCTTGCCAGTGTCATCAGCAGGAGATGAATTGCGTGCCGGAGAGGTTGACTCACCTCCCACGAACGAACACAACCGCGAATAGATTTGATCTAGCCTTAGATCCAATCCGCGGGGATTGATCGTCCGGGAGACATCCATGGGTTCATCCTCAAGATCGGTTTGGCAGAGAACAACAGTTTTGCCATCGCCTAAGCTTTGGAAGAAGCCAATCCACGCAATCCCGCCTCCAGGTAAAGGTATTTCGATGGTAGCGTCACCATCCACTTCGCCAGGGAGAACCTTGACAGCGGAAGCCACCGGGTCAGGAAGCGAAGCAATTCCCTTGGCGAGCGATTTCAGTTGAGGGCAAGGATCTATGGAAGCCTCATTAAGGGTCGATGCGTCAGTATGCCCGGCATATTGGCACCCGTAGCCCTTATGAGGGGATAGCACCATGCTCCCTAACAATCGTTCGCGTATAGGGCTCATTTCCGAAAGCGGAACAAGTTCTACTGGTATAGGTTTCATCATGAACCTCCTATCTGTATATGTATGCGTTAATGGTGACATTGCCCTTTGAAGGGCTCATTGTGGTGATCAGCTCGACAAAGGTAGGGATGCAGTTTTTGGCCATAATTGAGCTGGCAGACGCAATATCCCCCATACTTGGGCGACGAAGCCCCATGACGTGGTGCGAGTGCCATCGCCCGATAAAACAAAGTCCAAACCGCTTATAGATCTTTTCGCTGCAACGCCGAAAATAGTTGATATCCTGAATGAACGTTGCAGTGGAATGCACGGCTTGTGGACCAGGTGGCGTAGCCAGCATAACAATCGGCGTTCCGCTCCCAGTGTATGCCCCGTAAAGGTGTCCCCCGGTCTCGGTATCGCCCCACTCTAATGTATTGCAACGGATGGATTCGATTTCCGAGCGGTGAATTAGGATTCGCTCTTCCTGTTTAACCTCATCGCAGGCATAGTCACATTGCAGCGTCTTAATACCAACGAGAGCGGAGTCGTGCGTAGATTTTTTGCCCGGAAGCCCCTCGTTCGATGGCTTCCATAATCCCAGACTATTTTGTGTCTTCATCTCTTGCCCTTTCTGCTTGCTAGTTTCGCTGAATCCGAACACCGCAGTGCGGAGCTCGATCACGTGAGCAAGAGTAAGGGGACAGAAGCGGCAGTTGTCGATTGTGGGTGCCAGTTGTAACTCCCCAAGGTAACTCCCCAAACCTCACGGTGAAGGCCGGGGATCCACCTCTGGAGACTACGTCAGGGAGTCGCAGGCGCGGGAAAGCCGCAAGGGGATCTCAGCAAGAAACCGATTGTGCGAGTCATCACCGGACTCAGATGGCCCAACACGGAAGGAGTGCACATAGCCATACAATTCCGGAAACTGTGGAGTCTCAACATAATCAACAAGGACGGACAGGACTTCGTGTTCCACTTCGGGAGGAATGGGGGTGTTTGGTGCACAGGCGTTTCGCAACCGACAAAGCAACTGCAATAAATGCGGGGAACCGGTTAATCTTGCGCACCTGGCGATACGCCACCAGTAAGGAATCGGTATTTTCGCCGGCGAAGCATCTTGCAAACACACCTCTGCTGCAGACGCAAAGTACTGAGCCCACTTCGAACCTTCTTTGAATGCTTGCGCAGAAGTCCATGCGAGTTCTTCAATTCCGTCGATTTGCACCTCATTGAGTACATACATGCGATAAGCATGTGCCTGCTTTTGTAGCAAGGCAAGATCCTCGCTGGCTTCCATATTCTCTGAATCGATGGTGGGATAGAGGCTTCTAAACTGGAAAACAGTCCCTACCCGAATGGCGAATGCGAGATCATCCTTCGTTGCTCCCAGTATGCATTCGGCAAGATTCTTGTCCGTCAAGAGATCACATATTCCGCGAAGGACAGTGGCACTTCTCAGAGAAGAGGCTGCCAGTAACATAAATTTGACTCTACCGTAGATGGATGATTCAGCTTCCGCCACTTCCAAAAAGGCCTCAGCAAAAGCCTCTTTCCATGGATGATCGGCAAACACCTCCCCTACCATCTCGAGAATCGCCACCCTCGAAGAGCCACTACCAATAATAAACTCGGGATTCTCGACGAAGATCTGTTTAAACAACTTTAGAGCCCCGACTTTTTGTTCCACAAGATCCGGTCCGTCTCGCATGCATAGGAAAAAAAGTTCATAGTCTTCGGAATCGAGAACAACGAACGGGACGGATTCCCCCGTATTCTGCCGGGTATGCAATTCGCGCACAAGGCTGCTCCAATGCTTGCAATACGCTTCAAACAGGTGCCATTCCTCGGGAGGTGCTTCGGGTTCGGCTCCGTCGATCAGTTCATCGCATAGATCGGCCCACTTCGCACCTCCAGGGCCTTTCACCATTGAATGCGTAAATTTTTTCACCAGCCACATCACATCTTCGCCGCCTCCGGCCTTGAAACTGTCAATCCATAACAGGGCAGCAGAATCGCCAGGCCATATGTTGGCTACGATATTCCTGGAAAGCTCCTGGGCCCATGTCTCGAGATCGCCATAGCTGTCTCGGCGCCCCGCTAGACGGCTCATAAACACTTCCCATCGGGAGGCCTTCTCGGAACATACATCGGAAACAAATCCAACCCCCTCTTCACTTTTGGTTACGTCATTCAGTCCCGAAAGGAAGTCCTGCATTATTTCCTCGGAAACATCGCGCTCGAGCTCTGGCAGATTGTCCAGCATTTCCCCAAACGCATCCGCAATTGGAGCATGAAAAACCTCCAACCAGATCTCTATGTCCTCGAAAAGCGCTGCAAGAACCGAGAACAGGCACGCCGCCCCGACTTTTCTTGCTGCTTCCAGCAGTTCGTCAAGATGATGGCGAAGCACATCTACGTAGAGTCCCGGTGTGTCTTCGGGCATGAGTATGCCAAAGGCTTGCGAGAGTGGGCCTACACGCTTCAAGGGATCGTCGTCCTGTACGAACCATAGCACACTTGCCTGGGACCAGAGTTCCTCACGAATCGTTTGGTTGGCATCTCCAAGGTATCTTACCAACCGCCCATAGAAGGCGGAATGGTAACGTTCCTCGAACTGCAACGGGAAACGCCGAATGCTAATCAAGAGCGGCTCTTCAAGGGGACGCTCACGGAGCACCGCATTCGCCGTGTCAAGGAATCCTACGCTAATCCAGGTTCCACAGGCGGATATTTCCTGGGCGACCATGGCGAAGAGATCTATTCGCATTTCCTCGTCACCACACCGCAGCACCTCTTCCCCAAGCCCCTTGCTGTCTTCGAAGTTGAATCCGTTCTGTGACTGCGGTTGGTCTATCGTCCCATCCGTCTGCCGTCGACCTGTCTGCCGAAGTGAGGGAAATACGCGTTCAACTTGCCTTCTGATGAAGGCACCGGGAAGCGTGCCCTCCACATTCTGGCTGGCCATGTGCAAAACCCTGAAACCTTCAAGGTCAAAGGTTAGGTGTTGCTCGAGAACCAATAGCGTATCGAGATCTATCTGCTTCACTTCTCCCAGCGCAGAACAAGCGATCCTGTCGATCGAAAGCGGTTCCAGGGTTGAAGGGGGACTGTCGAGCATCGGCCCACATTTCTCAGCCTCAACGTATTGATGAATCAGCAAGGCCCGTTTGGACACTTCGCGTATAGATGGAAGCCGGGAAAGAAGCAGAGCTTGATGCTCTTTGTTCTCAGCCATAATCACACCGGCATATAGCAGGAAATCCATTCCATCGATCTTGCTCAGGTTTACTCCTTCCACATCCGCAGCCCGCAGTGTCCCGGGGCATCGCAATTCAACCGATAGACACAGGTGGGCACGCTCATCCTCTGTATACATCACTCGTATCGCATGGAGTATGTCGCGCCGGCTCTGAGGGTCGGGAATATTCTTTATAGAGATTCGAAGAAAACTATTTTCATCGCTTTGCGTAACGAACCGTTCCCTTAATCCTAGAAGATGTCCTGCCATATCTCGCGTGTGGAATCCGATCTGGCCGACACAACTGGAGCAAAACCGGGCGAGCGCTTCCGGATGAGGGATGGTTCCAAGAACCGGGGACGGGATAGGCTTCAATGAGGAGAGAATGGATAGGCAACGATCATAATCTGCTCCATCAACGGGAGGCGACTGCATTGATGCACGCAAAGCCGCTTTCTTCTCGGAGGAAATCCGAAGTCGAAGCAGTTGACGGATCATATGCTCATTAAGCCACTCACATCCCACAGAGCTCCCATGATTCAGCAGGAGTGAGAGTCCGGCCAATCGTACTCGCACTCCTTCCATTTTGCGGAGTTTTCCAGCAGCCTTCCACATTCTATCCCAGGTGTCTTTGAGGTAATCGTCTCCGACCTTGAATGCGACGGACAACGCGACCGCGCAAAGCTCACAGTCACCCATGGAAGCCCATAAGAGTAGAATCTCATCAATCCGCCGTTTAAGGAAATTATCGATTACGAGTTTCACGACTTGGTGGTTCTCTGCTTCGTTCACCAAATACTCCGCAGCACGCAACAATTTTCGATAACTTTCGTAGTCATTGATCCAAAACAGGGAATCTTCCTCCAACACCTCGGCAACGGAATCCCGAAGCATGGTTGCGAATGGTTTTGGCATGATCCCCGTTGACAGGAAAAAGGTCATGATATCCCCTACACGCGTCGAAGCATCGGGTTTATTGAGTTTCCAGTAGGCATTCAGGTGTTTCCGCAATTCGGGCGCACAGGCAGAGCGCGACTTCCCATCAACGGTGTCAAGTATGTCGGCTGCATCTTTGTAATGGTTCCGGCATATCTCTTCATGTAAGACTTTTTCTTCATCACCGGGGTTGGCATCAAAACTGGGCTTCATGCCACAACGAGCCAAATGCTCTGAAACAGTAGGTAGTTGCGCGCCAGCCTTACGCACAGTAGAACTCAATGCTTCACGGCAGAATGATTTATCCTTTCCATCTAGGGAGCTCAGTAGCCGGGCACAATAATCGAAGACAGGTCCCGCGTGCCCCAGTTCCTTAACTGCCGAAAGAAAAAGCCTATGCATTGCGGAGGCTGCTTGTGTATCGACCAGTGCGAGTCGCGCAACCACACTGCCAGCATATCGATGCCCCCAAAGTGGCTTCAAAATACCTAAGATGGCATCTCCGGCATTCTCCTGTAGTTGCTCTTCGAGGCATGCACACGCTTCAACAAGCTTGGCTGTAAGTGCTGGACAGTTTCTGACAGCCGCCGCTTCCGCCGTGGCAATCAACTCTATGACGCTTGATTCGGTAAGAGAATAACTGAGATGGGGTATAATGTTCTCGAGGGTAGCTTCGGATTGCCAGAGTGAAAGGATAACATCCCCTCGCTCTGCCATCCGGCGGTTCGATTCAGCCAGCGTTGCGGCCGCCAGAATATGTTTATCGGCATCCCCATCAGGGTGCAAAGCCAGTGAACTTTCGACGCGACGATGCAACAGGTTCTGAAATTGTTCGGGAGTGGTCTCGGGCTTGGTTCGCAAAGTTCGCAACACAGAATCTGTAACAAGATCAAGGTAAATCTTCGGATCACGTATTCCCAGCACCAAAAATGTAAACGCATATCGACAATGGCTTCCTTCCAGGGAGTCATCTGCGATGACCTCTGAGCATCTCTTTGCCAGATTATGTTGCAGCGAGTTCTTCACTTCGAATGGCGTGATTGGTGGCAGCAAAACCTTCATACGCAGGGAGGGAGGGCGCAGAATACAGTGACCTACAGGAGATGATTGGATAATTTCCGGTGCCAACGAAGCTAGCCGCGAAATGCTGTGACTATCCCAGCCGGTTAAGTACGGCAACAATTCCGTCGGAGAATCCTCCGGCAACAGAGCGAGAGCCTGAAGCAGCCGGAGCAAGTCCTCCCATTTCTCCTCGGGGCATGCTTGCCGGGTACGGTTCAGGGACTCCGTCGCGATACTGCTTGTGTTGATTTGGCCACCATTATTCGACATCTTCTGCCTCCAGCATATCGTGTGCGACTCTCCTCATGAGGAGGATGTTGGAGCCTGACAGTTCATACACCTCATTGGCTACTTTCTCCAGGCTGGAACAATCGTAGGATGCAACAGCAAAATAGGATTGTATGAACTCCAAAACACAGGATTCTTCATCAAACGAAAAAACAACCGAAGAACAAGGTAGACTACACAAGGCCAGTTGAGCTGGACTTGGAGAGCGAACCGTAAGTATCCAACGGAGTGGTCGTTTTCCTCCCTGAAGATACTGTCGGATCATTGTGAGTATCCGGCCAAGAAGCTCATCGCCGGATTGGTCGATCCCATCAAGCAACACCAGAACATCAAGCCCATCCAGTTTGGCTCCCAGCGCAGCAACGAATTCCCCTAACTTCGCACAGGAATCTACTCCACGAACAGACTTGGCCGCGCCGGACACTCCTGTAAATTTAGTCAGTTGCACAGCAAGAGATTCCGCAAGACAGGATTCCCGCTGCAGTTCTGTATCGTCTTCGCAAAATGGATAGTAGACCGAGGAACGTCGGTTTCGCTGATGGAAATCAAGGAGCCAAGTAGATTTTCCTGACTGGAAGCCACCAGGTAGAATAAGTATATCGGCCAGATTGCCGGACAGGGCTGTCTCGACATTCTTGTCAATGACAGACCGATGAAGAACCACCGGCGCAGATCGCTGGATCTGAAACATCCTGCGCTCCCTTGCATCAGAAGCAATGCCAAGCTGCTCCGCCGGCCTTGGCCCCTTCTGGGATCGAATGGTTTGCGCGACTTGGGCAGAAGGCATCACGCTGAGGCGATATCCGTAGTCTTTGCTTGTCCAAACAATCGCAATAACAATCCGACCCAAGGGCGAGGCTTCGTCCGCTAGCTTCTTGTGAATATGTTCCCTGGTTTTCTCCCGTGTCGGATCGTTCTTCAAATCCATCCATAGCACATCGCCATACTCTTCATTTGTCAGCAAATGCTCCTTTAACTTGCTGTACAATGAATGTAGAAGTTTTACTTGCGTAGAGGGCGGTTTGGCCTCTTTTACAGCCCCCGATGCAAACACCCAAAACCCCCGATTTAGAATAGCCTTCTTGCCTTCTCTGGTCTGCGTGCCGGGGAAAGCCGAGGCAAGGGCGCACTGCACCTCTTCCGAGTCGAGAAACTCGAGCGCCTTGGATGCTGAAATGGATCCTAAACCTTTCATAACCCGTTTTCCGTGATACAAATGAACTATACGGGATGATAAGATAACACGGAATCAAAAAACGAATCGAAACAGGGCCAGTAAGATGCCGAGACGAGCAAGGTTATACAGATTTCCAAGATTCGACTTCCCGATTTGCTCCCATGATCGAATACGGAGATTCCTCGCCACCACCATGCCACACTGGAGCATCGAGGCCCGAATCTATCAGTAACGCGTCGCAGGTGAGCCACACGAAGTCGCTCGGGGCCATTTCGCGCGTCAATGTGCAAAGCGACTCCAGACGAGGTGTGCTTGATGTCACCAGCAGCACCCTGAACCCAAGGAGTTTTCGATTAAACCAGTTTGGGTCTTCGTATCGTTTGTAGCCATTTCGACCGAGGTATGTACGGTAGACAAGCACCTTGCGCCGCACATCGCTTATAGCTTTTGATTTTCGTGCCGCGACCCTTTCCGTGCCCATGTCAATCTCCATAAAGAAGAGGAGCCCTTTGTCTTGCGTCGTGTCAGTGAGACAAAACACCGCGTCAGGAGTGAAGGAAAAAGACTCACCATCTGCACTTTCAACATGATCCGATATAATCGGTGCCCCGGTTTTCTTTACATGTGAAGGAGATGTTGAGGAGATGAAGCGTAGAGTCAGTTCCGGCTTTAGCCTGACGGTCTGCTCGAGGGCACACCGTACCGAGTTAAGCATAACCTGATGGTCTATCAGAGTGCCGATGCCCGAGTCAGTGACCGAGGAAGGTTTCACACATGCATCCAGCCGCCCGTGTTCTTTTAAAAACTGAACACCTGATTCCGTGACGGAGAACAGGTTTTCCGGCCGACCGCGCCGGCGTCCAATGCCGCGAGAGCCGATGTTGAGCAACCCATCCGCTGCCAGGCGCCGCGTCCGCCGTCGAACCATCTGCTCTGATGTATCGAGAAACTGCGCAAGCTGGATCGGGGTCGAAACCCTCAGTTCGGCTGCGACCACCATGAGGTTAATATCCTTATCCGCCGGCATGAAACATCTCCATTCTGAATAGTTGAATTCATAGAGATGAGCGGCAGAAACAGACTGGATGTTTCATCCAGCAGCGGTTTTTAGGGCAAAACTGCTGTCAAAACGTCCCTCCCGTGAAATTCTTCTTGTTAAAATTACACGCACCTACTGGCTTCAGACAATGCAACCACCAAAAACCGCGCGATTTGGTGAAAAATCTGTTCGCTACGGTGGGATTATGGAGCCTTACAGCCTGGTTGGTGATTTTGTACTGAGTAAGAAAACCATCCAGATGCCCGATCCATAGGAGGGCAAATCCCTTGTCATTTGGGAGACCGCTTAATGATGTAGATTGCTTGAACAACACCGACGAGAAAACAAGTCTGATGATGAAAGTGATGCCTGTAGCAGTCTAAACGTAGTGTAAGGACGCTCTGTCCTTTTCTTCCGATATGGAATCACGGGTGGCTGTTGCGTAACTTCTGAGCATTCTTGCCATCTTCTGTAACATGCTGGAGCATCGGCTGGAGAACACCCAGCCGGAGCGGTAGCCGTATGTAGGATTAAAGTGGCTGATGCGTTTGATAATGCCCAGCTTCTTGAGCTTCGCGCGGACGATATCGAGGATTCGAGAAGAGATTTCGTATCGAGATGAAATATCCGTGCTGGACAGAAGGAACTGGTTGTCGGCGTACTTGATCTCAAGCCAGATGGCTACAAAAGCCCGCTGGTGATTGCGGTTGTCCGGAAAGAAAATACGGGCGAGATCGTCAAGACCTGAAATCCGTCGCGCCAAAGCCGGGTTCATCTCAATCTTTGTTCTTACCGGCATAGGGATTCACCTCTCGGAATGATGGTTCCGTCAACGCCCGCTGCCGCTGGATAAAGCGATCATGGGCGATGATCAGGGCATCCTGACGAAACCCCGTTCCGAGCTGTTTCTCGATGAAGATGATGGTCTCGTAGGCGGATACGTAAATATCATTGAAAAGTCGCCAGAATCGCCATCGCACACCCTGGCGGGTCAGCTTGAAGAGACGTTCTACGTGTTCCCCATAGTTACCCCGCAGCACGAAGTAGAACGGCGAGTCAAACGTTCGTTCGATCCAGACCGCGTCCTGGTCGATGAGTTTCTGAAGCCGCTCCAGGAAGGCTTTGTCCTTTTCATTGAGCTTCATTTCCCTGCCAGGCGAAGCCTGCCTCCCTCTATCTGTTCGATCTCCAGCAGTCCCTCGTGCTCCAGGAATATGGCCGTGACAAACCGGAATATCTTATCGAGCTTCGCGTCCTCAATGAGTTGACGTATGCCTTCGAACTCGACGACGCAGCCCTGAACCAGGGCCATTAGGTGATGGCGGTAGACCTCAAGGTCGAAGTGTTCCGCGACTGCTTGGCGCAGCTCATCGGGAACGACGGAAGCGATGATGGCGTTCAGATCCATCTCCAGCCCCGGCACCTGATCGATCGACATAGGCTCACACATCACAAGAGGATCTGAGTGCGTGTGTCGGAACATCTGCCGAGACATTTCCTGTTTTCGGCGCTTCTGGTCCCGCGACGCCTGCATCTTTTCCCGAAAGTAGGCCGCGTTGAAGACTTTGATCTCAACATTGTAGATGGATCGCACAGGTTGACGGCACCGTGGACACCAGTAGTGGCATACCTTCAGAACCAGCTTGGATTCGCAATCCGGACAGGTCTGAAATACCAGCGTAGGATCGACCTGTGACGAACAGTTTGCGCACACAGCGAGCGCATCGCGTACCATTTGAAGTTCCGGCTCCCCGCATTCAGGGCAGAGCTTCTGAAACAGTACAACTGCGTAGAATAGATCCCTTGCACGAGTCTGGAGTGTAGCGATGCGGCTCTCGACCTCTCGGAATGCCATAAGGAGTGGGTTGCTTCGCGGCATGCAAATGTTCTCGTCGTATTGAGCTTCGATCATGCATTCCTTAAGGTCGCGACGCTTATAAAGGTTTCGGTGGGGAATGTCCTGTCAGACCATTCGCTCAATGAATGGATTCCACAATTATTAGCGAAAAAAAAAGTCAATGTGATGCAAATGCGTTTTTAGCATTCATCCAGACAGGTCGGCCCGGTTGGACAGCAATGCGAACCTCTCTAAAACGACTCTCCATCCGACTCGGTACCGATCAGGATAGTAATGCGAACTTGGAATCCTGAAAATTAAGTTTCGTGTTGATAATGACTTGCAACAAAAAAGTGCGAAACCGGATCAAAACGACCCGATTTTCGCTTTTTGAACGATCATCCAGATCGGTACTCCTGACTGGATAGCGATGCGAACTCACCCTCCTCTACAACCCCAGTCTAAATTACACCGCCACGGCTTCACTTTTACGAATATCATCGAACTGATTGATTAGAACATCGCCATCATCGAAGTGAGCAACGATCCTAAGTTCTCCACCCATAGCAAAAAGAATCTTGCGCAACGTGCTAATATAGATATCCGACTGACTTTCAAACTTTGAAACTGCAGCCTGATTAACATGCAGCTCCTTGGCCAGCTCCTCCTGAGTCAATTCCATAGCCTGGCGTAACTCTTTTAGAGCCAGTTCATTTTTCAGGACCTCAGTCTTGATTTTTATTTTTTCCAGGCGCTCTTCGGGCATATCGGCTAATAGCTTTTTGAATGACTTACTCATAGCAAACCCTCCTTCTCTAATTCTTCCATATGTTTATCGTATATCTTATCCGCCTGAGGAACGAATTCATCGTACCAACGGTTATTACCAACCTTATTTCCGCCAATCAACAGGATCGCACATCGTCTGGAATCAAAGGCATATAATACCCGATACGGGTCACCTGCATGCTGAACCCTCAACTCACGCATATGACTATGCTTGGATCCAGCTATTCCCGAGCTGAATGGAAACGGGAGAGATGGCCCCTTTTCGCCAAGCAGATTTACAGTAGCCACAACGTCATCCTGCACAGCTTCGGAAAGCGATTCCCACCAGCCCTCAAATTCATCCGTATATTCGACATCCCATTTCATAACGGCGCTCAACATATAACCTTAGAGTTATATTTGTCAATCATATGTTTTTATTGCTCTCCCGATCTCTGCTTTTCGGTAGCCCGAACAGCATCCTTCAGGTAAATTTTGCAGCTTTGCTGATTTCTTAGGGGTGCGAAAAGGTATCGCCTCCCATAAGTTCATTATTGATAGCAAGTTTTGAGGATTATTATTTTGGGTAAGACAAACGATAATTTTAGATTTTTGCAGGTGGTATTCATCCTTCTTTCGAGGTTTTACATGCCTAGATATGATGTGCGGATTCAGATTCTTAAATATCAGATTAAAATGCTTCGTGATCGGATTGATGATCCACGAATCATCACGGAGAAAGAGGAGCGTACGGAATTGATGCGACTTGGAGCTTTGATCGACCATGACATCTCCGATGTGATGCTGGTGGTTAAGCCTAAAACCTATCGCACTTGGCAGCGAAAGAAAGCGGGTAAAAAACCGAAGCGCAAAGGGGGACGACCGGAAACGGAAGCAGGAACGATCCAATTGATTCTTAAACTCGTCACAGAAAACCTTGGCTGGGGATACAAAAGAATATTTGGAGAACACTGTCATCCCATAGAGAACGCTAATGAAGTATAAGCGCCCGTTTTTGTTAAGGTTTTTGATGTTCGGTTCATTTAGTCGATTTCGATTTTTTATCGAAGGTTAATGATGGTTCCCCGTTTTAAACAGTTGGCTGTCCCACAGCTTTTAGACGAACCCCGGCAGATACGCCTGTTCCGGTGCTCCTCTGATACGACTGGGTGGTTTGGCTGTCCCATAGGATTCCAGCAAGGCCGTCAGATCCCAGCGTCGCCACAGCGCGGCGCGCACAACGGTAAAGAGACGCTTGAAGCTGTGTCCCCACCCGTGCATGAACGCCAGGCAGCGCATGAGCAGATGCACCAGCAGCCCCGTCCAGACCTGCCAGCGAACGGCGTTGGCGCTGTAGCCGAGGAAGTCGGAGAGCTGGAGCGTCTGCTTGATCTCTTTGAAAAATACCTCGATGTCCCATCGGCAACGGTAGAGTTCAGCGATCGTCCACGCGCTCCACTCCATGTGGTTGGTCATGAAGACCATTTCGACATCTTTGCCGTTGATCTCCACGAGGGCAACGACGCGGCGCAGCTCGCTCGGGTAGGCCTCCTTCGATTTTTCGAGCGCCATCTCAATCACCTCGTCGCGAATGATGCGCTTGTGTCCGGTAGTTTCGAGCGTGCGCACCACATCGTATTGCATGTTGTCCTTGGCCCGGCCTACCCACCAGATGCCGCGCTCCGTCAGTTCGTAGAGATGCCCGAATTTCGTGTAAGCCTTGTCGAACACGGCGATTTCACCGGATTTGAGCCCTGCGCACAACGCCTGCGCCTTGGTGCTATCATGGTGCTTCGCCGTATCAACGATGGCGCACCGGGGCAGAAAGCTCTGCAGGTCGAGGCGCAGATGACACTTGGCCGCGGCTTTGCGACGGCGGTGCTTCGCCCAGTCCATGCAGTTGGCGACCAGTTGGACCGTGGTCGAGTCCATCGCATGGATCGCCTTGCTGAAGCGCCGAAGGTATCCGCGCCGAACTTTGCCTTTCGCGAAGCCCGGAACCGTATCCATCAGATGCTTCATCATGCTCCAGTAGAGTTCTTCAGCCATGTCCGCGCTGCGGACCCTGTTCGCATGGCTCAGGTTGTTGCGCGAAGGAGGAACTGCACCTCGTATAGTCGAGAGCGCCGCCGCATTCATCTGGAGCGCGTCGCACACATCATTGAGTCCAAGCGCGTGCGAGAAGTGGGCGTACATCAACGAAACCACATGGCTCCACGGCGTGTACGTCCGGCATCGGGCGTCTACGCCATGCTTCTTCGCAAGGTTCGACACCATGTGTCCGGGAATCAGATTGCACATTTGTTTCAAGGTAGTATACCTATGTCCGGCTGGTTTGTGTTTTTGTCTTTGTTTTTTCATACCCTCCGAGTGGAGGATTTAAGACGCACTTACCAGCCTTTTTATTTAAGAGCTATGGGATGACAGTGACTTGGATTTCTACCCTTTGATTTTTTCGTTTTTGCACTCACATTGATCATTCGACCGGAACTGAGAATTTCCTCGAGTTTTTCATCCCTTCTTCCTCTGTCCTATTTAGCGGGGAGTTTGGCGCCGACGCTTTTGAGGTATTTCAAATCGTCCGCCTGCAACACCTTCGAACCGAGCATGCTCGTTTGACCGTTGGCTGTTTTGATGGTCAGAATTGTTTTGCCTTTCGGGTTCACGAAAATATCGGCGAGCGATCCTTCCATCTCCTGCTTTTTTCCTTTAGCCCAAACCCGGCTTTCAAACGTTTTGCCGGCAGGCATCAGGTGGGCGCTGGATTTCTTCGTAGATACAGCGGGTTTCTGTGCCGGGTTTTTACGGACCGCCGCACTACCGGTCAGTTTCTCAACCGGCAGGTTGCGGAGATTCCGATAGGGGCGCAGCTTGCTATTTGCGTTGGCTTCGGGATCATACAGAGGGTTGGGACGACGCTGATATTTTAGCGGCACGACTTCGTCGATTATGACGTCGATTTGCTTAACCAGCTCCTGCGCTTTTTCCGGCATCTTTTCGGCGAGATCGTTTTTCTCTTCGATATCCTGCGCGATGTTGTAGAGCTCGAGATAGCCCTGATCGTCATAGATCAACTTGTAATCGCCTTTTCGAATCGCACTGCGAGGATCGCCGGCTTTATGCCAGAAGAAGGTATCGCGGGTGTATTGATTGGCTTTGTTTTTCGGATCTTCGAGCAGCGGAAAAATCGATTGCCCGTCCAACCTCATTGCGTCCAAATCGCCGGCTTGTCCCACCACATTCATAATGGTCGGGAACATATCTTCGATGCCAATCGGCAGATCGCAGAATGTGTTCGGCTTAATTTTACCAGGCCAGTAGGCGATAAACGGAACGCGCACGCCGCCTTCTGCAACAGCTTGGGAAAGGATTGCTGCGAACCGTCGAACACCCCTTTTTCATTCACCTTGAAACCATTTTTGTGGCTGTGCTTACCGGTCAGAATGGTGGCGCGACTCGGCCCGCAGATCGAATTACCCACCATACAACGGTTAAACCGCATTCCATCAGCCGCAAGCTGGTCAAGGTGCGCGGTCGGTGCGACTTTCGCAAGGATTCCACCGTAAGCACTGATCGCCTGGGTGGCATGATCGTCCGTAAAAATAAAAACTATATTCGGTCGCGCGGCCGAGTGGGCAGTCATCACCATCCCCGCAAAACAGACTGTCCAAAAAATTAATTGTTCACACCGCTTCATACAGCCTCCATATCCACAATCGTTCTTTCCTTTAATTTTCCATCAAGCATCCGGTCAATATGATCGCTCAATTCACCCAATGAAATTTCGGTATACATTTCCATTAATTAACGGATACCGTACTTCGATGATTCTCAACAACGACCTCCAAACCTCGGAGGCTTGTGTTGTGTTCAACGTCGACCTTAACGCCCTTTGGAGCCCCGATATTAACCCGCAGGGTTTTGCCGAAGATCTTCCAATCCACATGTACTGGCCCTTTGGGCGTAGCCATGGAACCGCTCGCCTGCGTGAGGCCGCACAGACGCGGGCTGACTTCAAAGGCTGTGCCGCCCGCCGCAGTCTGACGAATCCCCAGTACAATACGGGTCAGGAACCAGATCGGGCTCGATGCCCAGGCATGACAGTGGCTGCGCGTCGGAAAACCGTGCGTATCAAAGTCGCTGCCTGCAAACATTTCCCAAACGGTACTGGCGCCGACATCAATCATCGGCTGGAACTTGGTACGGATCGAATCGAGCAGCGCATCATATTCACCGACTTTCTCAAGCGCCTCATACATAAACTGCATCGCGAAGGGAGATCCGATGGTGGTCATGTCTTTCGGCGGATTAAGCAGGTTGTTGAGTGCGGGCTTCTGGATGCGCTTATCGGCCACATCGCACATGATCGACAGCATGGAGGTGTGCTGGCAGGTTTTGGTACTCGGTTTACCGGTTGCATCCAGCAGTGCGTCCGGATAGCTTCTCCGCTCTTCGTCCCACTGCGCATTGATGGCACGAATCAGCTTATTGCGTCGGGTTTTCAGCTTCTTTGCTGCCTTTGCTTCACCCAAAACTTCAGCGCAGCTTTCGGCCGCTTTCAGCGCACCGGCCAACAGCATGCTGTTGTGCAGCAAGGTTTCGTTGTCATGATCGATCGGTGCCCATTCCAAAAGATTCCACAGCGGCCCGCTGAAGAGGCCTTGCTTATCTTTATACTGCTCGGCACCGTCCAGGTTTTTCAAAACGGCGGGCCACAGTTTTTTAAGGAAGCGCTTGTCGCCGGCATGAAAATAGTGTTCCCAGACCTGCATGCCCCAGAGAAAGCTCCAGGCCGGAAGCTGACAGTCCCACGACGACGGAACCTGACATCCGACTATGGTAAACTGATCAAGCGACTGCGCCCCGAGTTCGAGGCTCCGCGCGGAAACATCATAATTCCCATAAGCCGCAAAAGCATAGAGCGCCTCGTTCCGGGCATCGCCAATCCAGAGCGTTTGTTCGTAGAGAGGGCAATCCGTAAACGTATCCTCCATACAGAGCTTCAGCGCGCGCTCGGACATCTGCCAGATTTTATTCAAAGCCGGATCGCTCGATTTGAATGGTTGAACCGGCGTCACCGGTGCGGTGGATTCAATAATGCGCACCGATTTAATTTCAACCGGGGACTTTGCATTCCGGATGGTCACGAAAAGATATTGTCCCGCACGACGCTTGAGCGACCTGAAGCGGTTGACCCCCTTCTTCGTAATATAGCGCATGCCATTGCGGTTGAACGGCAGCGTATGCTGGATGGTTCCTTCGGGGGTAATGTACTCAACGGCGTTGAGGTCGATGATAACCCCCTCTTCGGCCTTGACCGTAAACTCAAAATAGCCGCAGGTTTGTTCACCAAAATCGTAACAGTATTCCGCGACTCCAGCAGGTAGGGCGTTTTCGATGAAAGCGCCGCCCGCTTGACTGCGGACCGCTCGGCGAGCCGTCCCTACCTTCTGGCGTGCAGCAAACTCTGCAGCCGGATCTTCCATGAAGATCTGTTCCTCCGGACGATCCAAAGCAGAAAACCCTTTCGGATATTGCTCGATAGCCTTCTGCCAACGCCGTTCGGCCTTTTGAGCCTCTTTATCTTCAAAGCTGGCAAACCAGCGTCGGTCATTATTGAGGAACAGGCATGTTGCAGCGATTGAAACCGTCCAATCACCCCACCCCTTCAGATTGCGCCACGGGAAGGTGAGCTCCTTGTTATGGCCATAGAAACTGGTACAGAAAAAACGGACGTCATGCTTGCCGGGTTTCAAGGTCACCTTACCCGTTTTAAGCAGGTGGCCGTTTACCGATATCTTCCATTCATTGGAACCGAAATCAAAGGGTTGCTTTTTGCGAACGGTGAGCGTGGAACCGAGCACCACCGGCCGGCTGGTATAAAAATTGGCTTCGACCAATTCGCCATGCGCTAGTTGCGTAACCGGAACACACCAGTGCGGCTCTCCTTTTTTTACGCGGGCAATGATCGGCTCCCCTTTCGGGCGACGCGGTTTTTTGGTGAGCAACTGCGTATTGCGGCGGAAAAGTTTTCCGGGGCGCTTCACTTCAACGGCGGGCTGCCAGTCGAGGATCTTTTCAAGGCGCGCATCATATTCCTCGAATGGTTCCATCTGAATGGAAATCTTGGGAGTCCACTGCTGCCATGCATTCGACGGTGCAGCCTGCCAGGAGGCATCGGTGCCGATGACTTCGCCATCGACCAGTATCGCGGCGCGCAATCCGGCCGCCTGTGGAATCTGATGAAAGGTGCCGATCCCGAAATAACGGGCGATCACTTCGATGGTGTTCTTACCCGGTTTGAGCACGGCAGAAAGATCGTGTTCGTCATACTGAAAGTAATCCGGATAGGCGCGCGCGGGCCCGTCATGGATCCAGGTGCCATTTACCGAAACGCGATACCAGCTGTCCGCCGTAATCTGCAGCCGTGCACCATCCGTTTTGGTTACTTCAAACTCCTTTTGAAAGAGTACGGTTTGATTGTATTCGCGCAGACTCTTCTGCACGCACCAGATCCATTTGGATGCCTTCATAAAACTCCTTAATAAACCGATACCGTTTGTTGAATGGTGTCGCGCCAGGGGCAACACCAATCCGATTTAGCCTCTTATACTCAACGATCCAGCAAAAATGAAAATCATTCCTGCTGGATCGCACTAACAGAGGACTGCACGTTCTATATGTATTAGGCCTCCAGCACGACTTCTACGGTATGCTTTTCACCGTCGATCGGAAGTGGTTGCGATGCATCGTGCGGTTGGCCGTCCACGGTGATGGATGCCACGGCGGAACCGGCTTTTTTAGCCGGATTAGCGATACGGATGTCGTAGGTGGTTCCACGATAAATGCGCTGCACCGAAGCCGTTTCCCATGCGGATGGCAAACACGGCTTAATCACCAAACCGCCGAGTGTGCGGCGCACGCCGAGCATGTGCTCGGTCACACACTGGTACATCCACGGCACGGAACCCGTCGTCCAGGAGTGCTCGCCCATACCGACGCGGTTTTCGCTGTCAGGACCATAATATCCATTAAAGAAGACGTTCGGCTGGTTGAGCACGGGGCGCTCCGGGTTACCGGGCTGAACGGCATTCCACAGCTCATACGCTTCGTCGGCCATGCCACGCTCAAGCAAGGCCAACAACATGAAGGCATTGCCATGGGTGTAGACGCTGGCATTTTCAGCCGCACCGGGACGGATCGAGCTCAGGCGCCCGACGTTGTGCACATATTTTGTGTAGGCCGGCCAATTCAGCATCAGGCCCCAGCCGGAATCGAGCATTTGCCCAACACTGCTCCAGCTTTGCTCCCAGCGATCTTCCGGCACCACTTTTCCAAGCTGCGCCCAGCTCTGCATGTTAAGGAAAATCTTTCCTTCATCGTTCTGCTGCGAGCCGATCGCATTCGCATCATCATCCAGTGCGCAGATATACCAGTTGCCGTCCCAGGCATGTTCGTTAATGGCCGCGGCCATCTCTTTCTGCCACAGGCGATATTCAGCAGCATCATCGGCTTTACCGATGTGCTCCGCAATGTCCGCAAGAATCAGGCAGCTGCGACAAAAGGCCATCGAAAGCCAGACGCTCTCGCCACGCCCTTCGCGGCAGACGCCGGTCAGCGAATCGTTCCAGTCGCCGTAGAAAACCAGATTCAGATCGTGCGCCCCGCGGTCTTCACGCAAACGTAGAAGCGAGCGGCGCAGATGTTCATAAACCGATGCCTCGCCCTGATCGAAGAACGGAACCGTTTTTTCCAAGGTTTGGAAATCGCCGGTTTCGGCAAGGTATTCCGAAAACGCCCCGATCATCCACTGCGAGCTGTCGGCGTAGCGCAGGTCATCAATCGGATGCCAGCCGCGCAGCCCGAACCCGGATTCATACTGGTGAGCACAGGCCTTCAGCAACTGGTCCAGCGCCGCTTCCGGCTGCTGGATCACCGCGCCCTGGCACTGCTGGATTATGTCGCGATAGCCCTTGAAGCCCCAACGGGTCCAGACCACGCCATAATCAATCTGCTTCGGACTCCAGACGTTGATCATGTTATTCAACACTTCATCGGGCGTCTTCACCTGGAGATTGGCAGCACGATCGTTTTCCACTTTCAACAGCGCGTCAAAATGAACATCGGATTCCAAGGAACCGGCCGAGAGATATTTTGCGGTCAGCTTGTCAATCATCGGCACCGCATCGCAGGCGCCGATCATAAAGCGCACTTCATCCTGCGCACCGGCAGCCAGCTCCATTTCAATCTGCAGCGTTCCCACCGGGCTGAACATAGCACATTTTGAGTTGGAGCATTTACCCTGCTCCACCGCCAGCGGATTCTGCGTGGTGCGGCGCGAGCCGATCACGGCACCCAGGCTGGCATCCCAGCCATCGGGATTACGATTAACCGCCATAAAGCCATTATGCCACGGCAGGTCAACGCCCTCCAGATAGCGCGGCGCATCCATACAGACAAAGATCGCCCGCTGTTCCGGCAGATATTCAGCAATACGGTGCAACTCACCGCAGTAGAGGTCTTCGCCATCGCAGTTCATCGGGACATAAGTAAACAGCTGCATCTTGCGCGTGCGGTCCCCCACATTGCGCAAGCGGACGTCCCACACTTCCACCGGATCTTCACCGGCTGGCACGTAGATGCGCCAGACGGCTTCAATGCCATCGGTGACATTTTCCACCACCTGATAGTTCTGCCCGTTGCGACATTCGTAGCGCTCGTAGTCCTTGTAGACCGGTGCAAAACCGACCGAAAAATATTCACCGCTCTCCGCATCGCGCACATAAACGAAGCGATCGTTCTGCACAATCTTGCAGTTGCGCCCCGCCGGCGACATGTGCTTGGCCATCCCGCAGTTACCCTGATCGAGCATCGTCAGGTAGTTCGGGTTATACATCATATTGTGCAGTGTGCGATCCGGCTCCGGCGTCGCAATGCACAGCTCTTTTCCGTCCGCCTTGTATTCGAACGGGATTTTTTCCGCAGCACCGCCGAATTCGGCGGGAATGATTTCCGTTAATGTTCCACTGTCAGCCATAACTTATTCCTCTAGTCGTTTTAATTTGTTCACCAGCAGTCGGCTCACACCCATATCCGTGTCGCGGACGGTCTCGGGACCGGTCACGTCGGGATAGGGTTGCCAGCGCTGTAAAATCCATGTATCGGGTTCGCCGCCTGCGGCGACGTATCCGTCAAAATATTCAAGGGTGTTGTCCACAGCGGACGCACTGCGCTCCGCCGCATTCTGCGCCTTTTCTTGTTCCTGTACTGTGTTCGAACCAACATACGACATATCATCGAAAGCATTGATGATCATGCCGCTGTCGAGGCCGATCGATTTAACAATGCCTTCCGCAGCCATGATGCGCCCGAAGTCCAGCCGTTTTTCATTGCGACCGTCATAACGGCAGTCCTGATAGCTGAAATCAATGTGCAAGTGATCCAGCTCCACGCCGCGCTCACCAAGCTTCTGTTTGGCGGTCGACAGGAACTCTTCAAGGTCGATGGGATAAATACACAGCGGATCAGTCGTGGTGTAGTTTTCTCCTACTGAAAAATAACCGAGCGATTCAATCATGCCGATTTTGGCATTCGGAAAAGCCTCGTGAATCATGGAAAGAGAAATTACGACCTCATCCATCACGATGCGCCAATCCGGATCTTTAACATACGGGGCCATCGGCTTGGCACCCTGCAGGCAGAGACCAACGTTCCACATCACCGCATGGTCGGTACTCAGAAAATCGACCGTTCCCCCGGCATCCACCCAGCGCTGCAGCACCTTGATTTCCTGCGCGGCATATTTAGCGCCGCTCCCCTCGCCGTAAAGCTTGGGATCCCAGCGCAGTGCACCGATTTCAAAAGCACATTTGAGTCCGGCTTCGCGGGTAAAGGTCGCCAGCTGTTTCAACTCTTCATCGCTGTACTTTGTTCCACCCAGCGATTCAATGAACTGCTTAAACACGGCCGTTTCGCCATACACCGTCGGCCAGTTACCGATGTCGGTAAACTGGCCCAGAAAATCATCACGAATTCCGCGCGTCACCGTATTGAGCGACGCTGGCCCATACCAGATCCCGAGCCCCGAATCGCGCACAGACTCTGTCTGACCGACCTGATTAAGGGTTTCCGATCGCGATCCGGCACGTTGCTCCGATTCCTTCGGCCCGCAACCGGTCAATACGCCAGCCAACGCCAAACCGGCTACCAGGCAACCCCACCCAAAATTTTTATCTCTCCGACTCATAATTAATACAATCTGTCATATTTTATATTACAGAGCAATTCTATTTTTCAATTATTTTTAAAACCCGGAAGTCGGATTGATCATGTTCAGACTGTCACCTCACCGCCCCATATTGATTTGGCACCCACCCGCTGAAAACGTTTTGCCAGCAATATTCTTAAAAGGTTTGGAGGAGCCAGCTTGACCGGCGGATTTCCAATGTCTGGAAATAACACTCGGAGACTTCTCGAAGATGTGGAGCAAAGGATCCTATATGCTCCAATCATTGGAAAACATTACTGTTTGCCTTTGGGTCTCTTCTGGCGATAGACTTGGTTTTCCTTGGCCCAGTTTGTCCAGTCGCGTTTCAGTCCGTCAGCACGTTCGGGGAACTGCTTTGAAAGGTCGTTTTGTTCGGTGGGGTCAGCCATCAGGTTGTAAAGTTTCCACGGGCTTTTCGCTCCATCGGCGACAAGTTTCCAACCGTCCTGATAAACCGCACGACGACCCAGATGTTCCCAGTAAAACGGTAGCGGTGGAAGTTCCGCCCCCTTGACAGCGTCCAGAATGCTTCTGCCATCCGGCTGTACCGCTTTTTTTCCGCGGAATTCGCTCGGAAATTCTACGCCCGCCGCATCCAGGCAGGTCGGCAGGATGTCAATTATATGGCATGGTCCGTGCCGTAGAGTGCCGGCGTATTCACGCAGTTTGGTGGGCCAGCTGACAATCAGCGGTGACGCAATCCCGCCTTCAAAGGTGTGGGCCTTATAACTGCGGTAAGGTGTATTGCTGAGTTGAGCATATGTTGCGCTGCCCTTTCGCTCCGGGGTGGATCCGTTGTCGCTCAAGACAAAGATCAGGGTGTTGTCGTATTGCCCATTCGCTTTCAGTGATTCGACAAGCATCCCAATGCCGTCATCCATAATCTCGATCATCGCGGCGTAGGTCGCCATCATGTTCGCCCATTCCCGTTTTTGGGAATCGTTAAGTTTATCCCATGAGGGCATCCCGGCGGCAATTTTTGCATTTTCCGGAACGACGCCGAGCTCCAACTGACGGGCAAAGCGTTCGCGCTGGAGAGTCTCAAAGCCTGCCATATAGCGATCGAAACATTTTTGAACGCGATCTGCCGGAGCCTGAATCGGCGCATGCGGCGCGTAGTGCGCCAAGTAGAGGTAGAACGGGCGGTTCTGATCTATTTGGTTCTGAACAAATTCTATTGCGGAATCGGACAAGGCATGGGTCAGATAAAAGTCGTCAGGATATGGGGTATTGTCATCGATATGCTCGCCGTTTTTCATCATAAACTTTGGGCTGAAATAGTCCTTCGCCCCCCACCAGGTTCCGTAGAAAAAATCGTAACCGCGGTCGAGCGGGAACAACGGCTTCTGAGTAGACTTACCGGTAAACGTCTGGTGCCACTTTCCAACAATGCCGGTGGCATAGCCATGCGGTTTCAGGATTTCGGCCATCGTCGGGGCGTCCGCCGAAAGCTGCCCTCGATAACCGGGCAGTTCCTCATCTTTCGACATCGCCCCTATTCCGACCGAGTGCGAATAACGTCCGGTCAGCAGGGAAGCACGCGACGGTGTGCAACGGGCGGCGTTCCTGAGGCCGGTCAAGCGGACGCCCTCTTTGGCGAGTTGATCGATGTTCGGTGTCTGAATTTCGCCGCCGTAACAGCCGAGATCCGAAAACCCCATATCATCGGCCATGATGACGATAATATTGGGTTTTTCGGCCGCAGCGGAGACGCTGCAGAAAAGCGGTGCGGCCAAGATGGCCCCCATCAAAAAGCATTTCACAATACGTTTGAGGCTCTTCATTATTCCCCCCAAATTATTTACTGTCACTCATTGCGGTACCATGCGTTAAAACGTGATGGGCATATTCAGCAAAGTGCCCGTTAACGTCTTTGGTGTAGGCTTCCAGAATGTTTCTTCCTACGTCTTGGTAATCCCCGCATTCGTAAAGCAGTGCGGCCACCAGAACCTCTTTGAATTTTCGGTTCAGCTCCTTACCACCCTTTGGGCTCAACGGGTTTCGGGCAGGCGTGTTTTTTCCGTCATAGTAATCCAGCACTTGCGCATGCCCTGTGAGTCCTTTGTTATTCAGGAAATCCGCCACCGGCTTGGCCATGGATGCGTTTTTGTTCATTCGCAGAGCCAGGCAGATCGCCTTGTAGTGAGATAAGGGACTCTCCATCGTCAATTGATCCAATTTTCCCAGCAAGGGTTCTACCACATCCGGCGTTTGCAGGAATCCAGTGGCAATGACCATGCGGTCTACTTCCCCAAAGGTGTTCGCATACTTGCGCTGGTTACTGTAATCCCAGCCATTTCCCCAATCCGGAGCATTCCGCACCGCTGCGATCAATGTGTCCTTGCCGGTTGCATCATCCAGAATGGCCAGAACTCGGGCAAAGTTCAGTTTAATATCGGGATTTGACGCTTTCGCATAAGCCTGTTTTAACAAAGGAATGGACTGCTGCGGGTGGCTCATCACTACAGCTAAGGCACGGTGCGTATCGTCGTGCTCTGGTTTTTGGTGAACCCCGATCGTAAGGGCGTTCAGTTGTTTTACCGCCTGCCGTATCGCTTCCTGGCTCAGAGGGAAAGAATCCACGTCCGCAAGAACCCGTTCTTCCAGACAACCGTTTTCCACCAAAGCCTGCTGCAATTCCTTAAGGTTGATTTCCCGCACCAGCCCCCTGGTCCGGTCCACCGCCATGGCCGCCGCCATTCCAACGGCGTAGCCCTGGTTCTGCAGGTCAGGCTGCATACGGGTTAAGGTCATCGCATCACGCGTGGTACTGGCCCCGAGCCCGGTGACGAGAACTCCTTCCAGACCTTTAGGCGTCAAACAGCGGTATGGCATATCGCAGGTAAAAACCGGTCCTTTCATATCTTTCACCAAAAACATCTCCGTATCCGGATGCGCCCCGGCATCGAAATTACTTTTGTGGTGGCTGATGGTATCGGGGAAGGTGCGCTTAGTGAGAATATCCTCGGTGGTGAGCGTGTAGTCACAAATGGAGCGGCGACGATCCCGCGACGGGATAAGCTGCGCCATATCGTGAACTTTTCCTCCCGTCTTTCTACCTGACAACTTCAGGTGCCAGCGATCGAAGACATCGTTATCATGCAGCATATAACGAGCCGGGTTCGTTGTTCCGGCGCCGAGTTTGCGGGGCGGATTATTTGAAATCTGCACGGACAGGTCGCCATATTTGGAGATGCTGTAGTGCGTTTGCGCATGAGCGGCCGCAGCAATATCGGAGTTACCGGTACTATCAATCACCACATCCGCCAGCACCACGCCCCGACCGAACGGCGTAGCGACCACCACGCCCGTGACTTTGTTGCCGTCCATCACGGTGCCACACCCAAAACTGGTAAACCATACCTCGCCGCCGCTTTGAATCAGCTGACTGCGAAGCCATTCTGATTTTTGAATTTGGCTCCACTCCTCTTTTGTACCCAGCGCCTTATCGATTTCAGCGGTATAACCAAACCGAAATCCAAACCAGTACCTTGAAATCAAGCCGGCCGTGCCGACCCCGCCGAGCTCATCCATATACTCGATCGCCAGCGTTTTAGCGCCCGAGCGAGTGGCGCCCAATGCGGCAGGAGCGCCCGAGGTCCCACCACCAACTACGACAACATCCCAGCGCCCGAGTACCGGCAACTCATGGTTACCAAGTTTTAATTGAGGGCTATTCCGAAAACGGAACGACGGCTCGACCTCCGTTACGGCCAGGCTCGGCTTTGCATCACTCGTATGAGCGTATTGTAAGCTGGCGGGGACGACACGGGCTTTCGCCTTCTTCGCCGCTTCGCGCCCTACTTCTTCGCCCACTCTAGCAAATCCCAGCAGGCTCTTCTGCTCACCGGAATAAGCGTTCAGGACATAAAGGTGATCGACGCCTTTCGGGCGAACACCACCCGCCACCACATTATCCGGCGTGTAGCGTAGCTTCTCGGAGTGGTCGACCATATTGGGGTCGTAGACTTTTGAGCGGACTTCGTTCAAGACCCGGCTGCGCTCACGGAAGGTGTCGGCATTGTATTCGAGCGGGAAGCTGTACTCGTAAACAGAGTGGGTCTTCTTCTCTGTTTTTCTATTCTTTCCCCGTCCCTTTGTGATGGAAGATTTAAAAGTTAAACTCGGCACTTTCGTTCCCGTTTCTTTCAAATCACCGCCGATCACCGTGTATTTGAATGTTTTTTTACCCGGTTTAAAGGGCGCGAATTTTGCGGCGGTTTGACGGGTCAGGATCGCGTTTTCGGTGGCATCGATTATGACCTTCGCGCGAATCGCCTGACGGCCGCTGCGGTTCATCATCGTCAACCCACTCGGCACGCCCTGCTCATCCACCAGCAGTTCGGCGGGAAAGCTGCCGGTCATAAATTTGACCTTACGCGTCAACAAAGAGCGGTCTAACAGGGATTTTACCTGTAGCGGAGTTATCTGGCGCGAAGCTTTAAACAGCTCTTTAGTAATTTTTGTTAACGGTTGTTCCTCGGGGTTGAGCCATAGTTTCTGGCTCGCGCAGAGGTCGTACCCAAGATACGGGCGCGATTCAACGACGAGTACCGAGGCTCCACTATCGGCGGCGGCACAAGCCGCTTCCACCCCGGCGACCGAACCGCCCGCCACAACCACATCCACATCGTAGGCTAATGGAATTTCTTTGGCGGTCTCAATAACCCCTTCCGCGCTCGCGCCCACTTGAAACGCAAGCGTGGCGAAGATGGACAGGAATCCGATTTTTAACTGACTAACATTTAACTTTATATTCACTGTCATCCCATAGAGAACGCTAATGAAGTATAAGCGCCCGTTTTTGTTAAGGTTTTTGATGTTCGGTTCATTTAGTCGATTTCGATTTTTTATCGAAGGTTAATGATGGTTCCCCGTTTTAAACAGTTGGCTGTCCCACAGCTTTTAGACGAACCCCGGCAGATACGCCTGTTCCGGTGCTCCTCTGATACGACTGGGTGGTTTGGCTGTCCCATAGGATTCCAGCAAGGCCGTCAGATCCCAGCGTCGCCACAGCGCGGCGCGCACAACGGTAAAGAGACGCTTGAAGCTGTGTCCCCACCCGTGCATGAACGCCAGGCAGCGCATGAGCAGATGCACCAGCAGCCCCGTCCAGACCTGCCAGCGAACGGCGTTGGCGCTGTAGCCGAGGAAGTCGGAGAGCTGGAGCGTCTGCTTGATCTCTTTGAAAAATACCTCGATGTCCCATCGGCAACGGTAGAGTTCAGCGATCGTCCACGCGCTCCACTCCATGTGGTTGGTCATGAAGACCATTTCGACATCTTTGCCGTTGATCTCCACGAGGGCAACGACGCGGCGCAGCTCGCTCGGGTAGGCCTCCTTCGATTTTTCGAGCGCCATCTCAATCACCTCGTCGCGAATGATGCGCTTGTGTCCGGTAGTTTCGAGCGTGCGCACCACATCGTATTGCATGTTGTCCTTGGCCCGGCCTACCCACCAGATGCCGCGCTCCGTCAGTTCGTAGAGATGCCCGAATTTCGTGTAAGCCTTGTCGAACACGGCGATTTTACCGGATTTGAGCCCTGCGCACAACGCCTGCGCCTTGGTGCTATCATGGTGCTTCGCCGTATCAACGATGGCGCACCGGGGCAGAAAGCTCTGCAGGTCGAGGCGCAGATGACACTTGGCCGCGGCTTTGCGACGGCGGTGCTTCGCCCAGTCCATGCAGTTGGCGACCAGTTGGACCGTGGTCGAGTCCATCGCATGGATCGCCTTGCTGAAGCGCCGAAGGTATCCGCGCCGAACTTTGCCTTTCGCGAAGCCCGGAACCGTATCCATCAGATGCTTCATCATGCTCCAGTAGAGTTCTTCAGCCATGTCCGCGCTGCGGACCCTGTTCGCATGGCTCAGGTTGTTGCGCGAAGGAGGAACTGCACCTCGTATAGTCGAGAGCGCCGCCGCATTCATCTGGAGCGCGTCGCACACATCATTGAGTCCAAGCGCGTGCGAGAAGTGGGCGTACATCAACGAAACCACATGGCTCCACGGCGTGTACGTCCGGCATCGGGCGTCTACGCCATGCTTCTTCGCAAGGTTCGACACCATGTGTCCGGGAATCAGATTGCACATTTGTTTCAAGGTAGTATACCTATGTCCGGCTGGTTTGTGTTTTTGTCTTTGTTTTTTCATACCCTCCGAGTGGAGGATTTAAGACGCACTTACCAGCCTTTTTATTTAAGAGCTATGGGATGACAGTGCTTTATATTCATTTTATCTCCGATTTTCTTACCTGTCTGTGGACGGAAAAGTGAACGATCATTTTTTCTTACGGGAGGGATTCTCTGGAAGCAAACCAAAAGATTGCTGACAATATCCAATGTAAGACAGGAATTTTGCACCTCTTGCCTTGTGGATAATGTGCGCTCTGCTCAATTCTTCTGTACAATCGGGAGCCTTCTCTTTGAGGTATCTCAATGCTTCGATTGCGGCCAGAACATTGTAGGCCGTTGGTCCGCTTGTATTGATAATCTCTTTCTTCAACACATTGCCGGATTCTTCCCGATGCTTGCCCAGGGATAGAAGAACAGTGGCTGAAGCAATCCGGGTGTCCGTCGTAGAACATCTAAGGAGTGGAGCCACTTTGTCAACCACGCCAGATGCCGCCGTTCCTTGAGATATTAGCCCGATGAGGGCCCAATACTTAACAATGTCGTCCGGATGATCGAGGAATTCCGCCTGACGCGACAATACGTCGGGGCCACCGCCAACCAAATCCGCCGCCGCGAGAATATCTTTGAGAGGGTACTTTTCGTCATTTGTGCGGATCTCATATGGAGTCGAGCCCTTTGCGCGAACAGCCATTTCATATTCAGGAAGAAACATAACGTCACGTCTTTGCATGATCTCTTGGTGCATAGTACCCCGAAGCTCATTCAGGACATGACTATGCTCAGGCGAGTCCACCAGATTCCGAATCTTGTGAGGATCTTTTTTGACGTCGTAGAGTTCTTCGGGTGGCGTGGTCGGATCAGCAAAGTCCAGAGTGGAACCTGTGAGAGCTCCCTTTTTATAGCAGTTCTTTATCTCCGGTGTTATCTCCGAAGTATCGAAATAGGCGGTTCCGTGCATTTCCGAAATATGGGGCATGTAGTTGCGGTTGTACTGATATCGGTCAGTTCGGATCGTGCGCGAGTTGCGGATAACTTCTGCCGTCCGGTGAACACTGCCAAAGGTATAACTACGCGCGGCGGGCTCACGGCCTTTGCCCAGAAAAACATAACCTTTCATGTAAGAGGGTATCTTACCTCCTGCCAGGCTGATCACTGTGGGTCCAAAGTCCTCGAATGTGACAATGTCATTGCAGACCGAACCCGGAGCAGAAGGAGCCAGATGCTGATACTTTTTGGGGAACTTAACGATCAGAGGGATCTGGTAGCCAAAGACGGGACTGCATTTGGCACGTGGAATCCCCTCTCCGTGATCGGCATAGATGAAAATGATCGTGTCATCTGCAAGTCCGTCCTGCTCCAGCTTATCCAAAACCACCCCCATCTGCTTGTCCACCATGGTGGTGCAGTCATACACGCGCGCCATCGTGCGCCGTGAGATGGGGGTCTGGGGAAAATACGGGGGGATTGAAGCATCCTCAATAACATGCTGTTCCTCTTCCGAGAGCTTGTTCCGGATTACCGCAATGTATTTCTCATAAGAGCAGGTCATTTCTCTGGACTGGTGAGAATCTCCGAAGTTGATCACCGAGAAGAACGGTTTTCCTTTGGGTCGATCTTCATATTTTCCGCGCTGCCTGGTCCAGGACTCTTTGATGAGCCGTTTTGCGGCGGAGGTGTTGTAGTCAGTCTTATAATAATTGGAGGTGTAATATCCCGCTTCCCGCAGGAAGGTTGGAAACCCTTTGATGAAATCAGGGATATCATGCGTGCTTCGTTGATTGCCTGTTCCCAGACAGGTGGCAAGAACACCGGTTATCAGCGAGCTTCTCGATGGGGCACAACTAGAGTTTGTGCTGAACGCACGTCCATAGCGAATCCCTTCGGCGGCGATCCGGTCTATGTTCGGCGTATGGGCATACGGATCCCCATAACACCCGAAAGAATTGGGAGAGGTATCCTCCATCACCAGCCAGAGAATATTCGGTTTAGACACTTCCGCATAGGCCAAGACCGACGCGAAAACCACAAGCACCATCAGTGCGACTTGTTTTTTCATGAATTATCTCCCTGCATATTTGATTGGCGAAACCGTTGCCGTTTTAAGCCAAGCTTTCCACGCCTGCGGGTCATAGCCGAAATCACGCTGCGAAAGTGCCGCAAGCTCTTCGTGGGCACTGCGGGCAATAAAGCCGCGAATATCCGTGAGGTAGTCGATCATCATTTCATAGCCCTGTTTCGATCCGCAACGCGCCATCGCCCGTCCGATGCTGAATTCCAGATAGGCGTAGCGATCTTCCATAATGCTTGCTTTCCCTTTACCGGTTTCGCGCGGATCGGTACCGATCGGGAGCCGGCTACCAGAAATTCCCTTCTTTTTGGCAAGCAGGTTTAGCGCCGGAATACATTCAGGGTCGGCCAATCGATCCGAGGCATAGCAGATGCTGTAAACGTAGTTGAACATCACGTCGGATTTTTCGGGATTCATTTCGACCCGCTTCGCAATCTCGGTCATCAACGGAATCACTCTGGAATCACCCGATCGCCCAAGCGAGTTGACCCAGTAGGTTATCTCCGGCGCGGAAGCGTGGTCGGGGGTATCATGCCGCATCTTCACGTGGCTCTTTTTGGAAAGACCGGGGGTTTTGAGGCTCTGTTCCAATTCCTCCAGCAGCACATCCGCACCCTGGCGATCACCGAGAAAACAGAGCGCCTTCCCAAGATCCAGGCGTCCCGTTCCTGTAGCATTTCCCAACGCCGCTTTGAGTAGCGGCAAAGATTGTTCGGGTCGCATCAACAGTGAAACCTTGTCCATCAGCTTGAGTTTGCCGGCGGCGAGCTGGTCGGCCATTTGCTTAAGTTGAGCACTATCAATTTCCGGCAAGGCACTATCTTTCACACCTTGTGTTCCGCTCAAGTCTTCGGCAGAAAGTGCGCCCAGGCCGATCACTCCTTGCTGGAGGGCTTTAATATCAATCTCGCCAAACGACTGATTATTCCCGATGGATTGCGCCGCGGCCAGTCCCGCCGCACCGCCTATCGCCATAAGATCGCGCTGCATGCGAGCCAGCGCCAGCGTATCATGGTCGACGGACATCGCTTTGCCGACCACCAGAACGTTGTCAAACTCCACTGGGCGCAGGGCGCGATAAGGAATCTGAACCAAGAAGGTCTCCATCCAGTCGGTAACATAGCCGCAGAACGACAGGTCGCTGTCGGCGATGCCCTTGATGTCCACATCAGCTTTGCAGACCGCGATCGTGTCCTCAAATTGGCGGTTCGACATAATATCGGCGTAGGTTACCCGAACACTCCCCTCGATATTTCTGGATTCACGCGGGGTCAGGTAATATTGAGGAGAACTCCCTTTTTGGGGATTACCCTTTCTTGCCGCTTTTTTGAAGCGGCGTGATGCTACCAAAACCCGGCTCAGGTCGGTCGGGTCGCGAAAATCGACTACAAACGCGAAGTGGCGTCGCGCTTCCGGATTGGTTCCGATGAACTGGGCAAAGGAGTAGAATAGGGTCATCGCGTCCCGCGTTGGACCATAGGAAAAAGCACCGCCAGCACGCGCCACGATATCGGCATCGCCGGTTGCATCGATCACGCATTTTGCCTGAACCACGCCCAGCCCGTTCGGCGTCGTGACCACAACGCCACTGATCTTTTCCCCATCAACCACCGCGCCCACGGCCAGCGTGTGGGTCAGCATACGCGTCCCGGCGCGCATCAGGCAGTCCAACATACCCATGCACTTCGGCATCCCCGTCGCCTGCATCGTTTGGGCGGCATCCTGATCCAGCTGCCCCACAAAATCGGTCTCGCGCCCGAACCAGTATTTGCAAACGCCGCCAATCGTATGCGTTCCGCCGCCGTCGCCAAACTTTTCTACGACAATCGTATCTACGCCTTTTCTGGATGCAACCAGTGCGGCGGGCATTCCGCTCGTTCCGGCACCCACCACGAGCAGGTCGCAGGTCGCAACGACCGGCAACGTTCCGGGCTGGGCCGCAACCTGTTTTCCGGTGCTGTAAATCGGCGCTATGGCATCGAAAGAGGCGGTTCCTGACGTGCTCTTTTTCGAAGCGGTTCCGAGCTGCAGCACCCCGTCGAGCGTTCCGGCTGGTTTCGTAACGACATTTTTCAACAGCGGAACGAACGAGGGACCGGCGAGTGGCTCAACCATACTCAACGCGAGTTCATCGTCGACATCCGCCATCGGCCCGCAGACCCAAACATTGTCCAGTTTTTCTGGGCGGCATGCGTCCAACGTCAACTTGCCGGACTTTGAGCGGCTGACAATCCGCCGCGCCGGATCCATAAGCAACGTGTTTCCGCCACGGACATATTGCAGACCGGTCTGGGGGGAAGCCTTCAGAACAATGCGCCGCGCTTCCTGATTGTAGGTTGCTTCCGGGAAATGGCCTTTCGCAACCGGCAACCGCAACTTAAACTCGGCGAACGGACCGTGCATTACGATCTGACCGTTTGCGAGTTCCGGCACGCCTTTCACGGCAATCGGCGCACTGCGTTCCTCATTGCAGAGATAACTGTAGCGAGCCAGCAGTCCCTTTTCGGCGGACGAGCGTGCCTTTGTTTCGCCGCCGGCCGACGTAACGATCAATGCATCGGGCGTGTAATCGATCACCGTGTCGGCTTGAACGGCAACCAACCCGCCCTTGCAAGCAAACACCACGGCAGTGATCCGACGGTCCGCCCGCGCCACACCGCACGGAAACAGGTCGTAATGCAGTGACGCGCCCGAATCGAGAAGCAGGTCTTCCAGCCCCTCCGTGACTTTGATCATATCGAGGAGCGAATCTTCTCCCGCCTCCTTCTCGACGCATCCGGTGAGGAACGCGTTGATTTCCGCGTCACTCGAATTCAACCATTCGCGTTTAACCCACGGGCGTTTACACATAATCAGTTCATGCGGAAGCGACGTGCCAGCCGAGGCCAGCACCGCGCTTTTGCCCTCTTTCGCAAACGTAGATGCCAAGAAACAGGCATCCAGTGTCGAGCCGACAACCAACACATCGGCGATCTTGATCACCGGAATCTGTTTGCCTTCAAACGTGACGTAGCGTGATGCATCACTCGATGCCGCGTTGGCTGAAATCGCCACCATGACAACGAGCGCGCATACCGTTAAAACCCACTTTTTCATTTCTTATCTTCTAATTTAAGATTTGGCCCTGTCAAAACAGGTTGTCTATCCCTTTTCTGGTGTCGGAAAGCTGTTCATTACTTGGCCTTCTTCCGCTTTTTCTTTGGTTTTCGTACCGGCGGCTTGTCAGAGTCACTGTACACCGTCCAGCGATCATTCGTTCTCGGATCCTCCGTTGGGACTACCTGTGCATTCGCCAATTCTTCAGAATGAAGGACCTCGGCCGATATGGCTCTCCATTTTGCGATCATCGCCTTCAACCGCTCCGGCTGTGACTCGGCCAGATTATTGAGTTCGGTGCGGTCATTGGCCATATTGTAAAGTTCCCATTCCTGACCTTTAAAGCTCACCAACTTCCAATCCCCGTCACGAAGTCCCCAATCCGTATAAAATTGCAAATAGATCGGCTCCGAACGCTTGAGTTCCTCCCCTTCCAAAACCGAGCGCAGGGAAACACCGGAAACGGGGCGCAAGTCGCGCGTCGAATGCGTGGTTGGGATTTCAGCATCGCCCAGATCGGCCAATGTCGGCAGTACATCAATCAAATGCGCCGGCGTATCGACGATGGCACCGGGCTTCGTTTTCAAGCCCGCCGGCCAGTGAACGATGGCGGGGGTACTGATGCCCCCCTCAAACTGATTCTGTTTGTAATAACGAAACGGCGCATTGCGTGCCCAAGCCCAACCCGTGGAATCTCTGAAGAAAGCGCCTGCGTTGGTCGGTTCAATATTCAGTCGAAATGCTCCCACGTCGTACGGACAGGCCCCATTATCGGAGATGAACAGAATCATGGTGTTCTCGAGTTCGCCATGCTGCTTCAAATCCTCAACCAGTCGCCCCACTTCCTGATCCAGGCGATCAATCATGGCAGCAAGAGTCACCATCCTATTGATTTCATAGTCGCGCTGCCACGGGACGAGCTTATCCCATGCCCGGACTTCCGGGGGGTGCGGCGACGGATCCAACTCTTTTGAAAGCAAGCCCAGTGCCTTCTGTTTGGCGATCCGGGCATCGCGCATTTTGTCCCATCCCATGTCATAGCGCCCTTTGTATTTGGCGTAGTCTTCCGGCAAGGCGTGTAGCGGACCGTGTGGGGCATTGAACGCCACGTAGAGATAGAACGGCTTTTCGCTCTCCCGCGCCTCCTTCAGAAAATCCAGCGCAAAATCGACATTCGCCACCGTCGTGTAAAAGCCCGATTTCGGAACGTTCCATTTCTCACCGTTCAGACGGAAGGTATCGTCTCCCTTAAAGAAATTACACGCGCCGCTGAGATGTCCGAAATAGCGGTTGAAGCCGAAATCGGTGGGCTGCTTTTTCAGGTGCCACTTTCCGGTCATTGCCGTGAAATAGCCCGCCTCTTCGAGCACTTCCGCCGAGGTCACCGCGTGGGTCAGCTCGGTATCACCCGCCGCGATGCAGTATTGCCCTGAGAGCAGCGAGACGCGGGAGGAGTGGCACTTGGCGGTATTGTAGAATTGCGAGAAGCGCAAGCCGTTCGCCGCCAGCGCATCCAGATTCGGAGTCTCAATCTCGGAACCATAACAGCCGAGATCCGAAAACCCGAGGTCGTCGACCATGATGACGACGAGGTTCGGGGATTTAGCCGCCACAGCCACCACGGCAGATGTCGCCAACAACAAGGTTATCCATTTTTTCATTTCTTTCTCCAGAGCGCTTGGCGCTTGTAGCCCCTACGCTGGTAGTTGTTATCGATCACGTCGTTGATCGGCGACAACTTCACATCGCTACCGCTGACGTCCACTTGTTTGGTTTCCGCATTCCAACTCAGTTTAGCGTCCGCCGGCAAAATCAGCTCTTTATTTGTGATCATTCCAAGCAGGAGCGGTCCCTGATAGACCCTCTGATAGCCTTTGAGCGTATGGATGTTCTGCGTTTCCGCCCAATACGGAACCTGTTCAAAAGTGTAAACAAGGGCGTCGCCCGCATTCAGCTCTGCGTTCACGGTAACAAAGCCCTCTTTTTCTGCGGCGTTAACCGATTTGCCATTCAATGTAATTTCCGTTTTTCCTGCCCAAGTGGGCTTAAAGAAGGCGAGCGCAGTTCCGGCTTCCGGTGCTTTTTCCATTTTAACGCTTACGACGCCTTCGTAGGGATACGCCGTGGTAACTTGGAACGTGCCGCCTTTAAAGTTGACGGTAGCGTCGTTAAAGAATGGAAGCATCAGCGTATCACCCGATTGCACAAAAGCATACTCTTCAGCTCTCACCAATCCTTCCGAGCCGCGCATGGTGCAGCAGAACCAGGCTTCCGGCATTTTTATCTGCATAAATGGACCTTCAGCACCCAGACATTTGTCGCAACCGAATCCGCCGTTTTGACGTTGCCCGTGCCCCATTCCGTTGAAGTACATTTTATGCGCTTGTTCGAGGTAACGCGGGTTACCCGAAATTTGCCAAAGTTGGGTGGCCACCATAAAGGCATCGATTACGGCACAAGGTTCGGTATGCGTCGGGCGTCCGAACCAGTTGTAGTTCGCGTGGTTTTCCGTGGAGCCTTCACGAAGATAGAGATCAAACCGCTTTTCAGCTTCAGCGATCAACTCGGGTTTATCCGCCAATTCTGCATAGCGAATCAGGGCACGTAGTGCCGTCATCGTTGAATGGGTTTGTGCCTCGATAGCGACCAAGTCCACCTCCAGAAAACGGGCAACCATTTCGTCGATAATCGGGTAAAGGTCTTTTCGACCAAGAATGTCGGCGGCTTGGATGACCCCATCCATAAAGATGAAATCGCAGCCGACATCCGAGGAGAGCCGCCAGATGCCATCTTCACTGAGCACCTCGCCGGAAACCTTGCCTTTATTTTTGACGCGTGTTCTCGGCTCGATCGGATAAACCTTGTGTTTGCCTTGGGTCGGCACCACTAAGTTATCGGCGATCTTTTCGATCATCGTTTTGACCGCGGGGTCTTGACGATCGGCATAAAGCTCGCACAATCCGCGCAAAAGCCAGCCGTGTCCGGAAAGCTGTTGTTCGTCGCATTTCGGGAAATAATTTATGCCGAAATAGCCCACCTCATTCATTCGACCCGGCGTCATCTCCATTATTTTCGGCAGATATTTTGCTTCGCGCTCACCGGACTGCTGCAACATCGCCAGCGAAAGAATGGTGCGGCCTTCCATATCGCCCGGCCACCGGTAATTAGCTTTCCTAAAGCAACCCGTGTCTTGGATAGGCTGATAACGTTCCTCCTCCAGCCGATTAAAATTTCGGTCAATCCGTTTTCCCAGATCGCCCTTGATCTCAATGTTTTCAAGACCAATACTGGTGCGTTCACTGGTCGAGCCAGCGAAAACCGATGCCAACATTCCCAAACAACAGATCGCAATAGTTAATTTTTGCATGTTCGATTTCCTTATTCGTTAATTTTTCTTTTCTACAAGCGTTTGAACCTCATCTCCCGCAGAGAGCGGCGCGGGCAGATATTCGTGCTTGGCCAAAAATACGTGCCAGCGATAAAAAATATGCATCAGTTCCGGAGTGAGGTACGATTCTTTGGAGGAAAAAAGCCCGTGCCCTTTTCCGGGGAAAACCCACCACTCGAATTCGCTACTGGACTCCGCCACCGCCTGGCCAAACAGTTCGACCGACACCACCCGAATCAGCGGATCTTCATCCCCCATGATCACAAAGGAATCCGGCAGATTTTTGTTCAAATTGTGAATGGGCGAAAAATCGCGCCAGAACCCCTTAACTCGGTAATCGGCCTGCTTCGTAGTTGGGTGTCCATTTCCGTAGCCACCCGGGCCATTATCGATAACCGGCGAAGCCAGCAACAGCAAATCGGGACGACAACTGACACTGAGATCGTCGCCCGCATCGGTGTAATTCTTAATCGTTACCAGCGCCGTAGCGAGGTGGCCGCCCGCCGAATTTCCAGCTACCGCGATTTTATCGGGATTGATACCGAACTTCTTGGCATTCGCGCGCACCCAGCGCATCGCCGTTTTGGCATCTTTAACACACTGAATCGGTTTGATTCCCTTTTTCTCGTTAGCACGCTGATAGCGGATAGTGAACACCGAAACCCCGTGCTCGGCCAAATAGCGGCACCACCGATAGGAACCTTTGGGGTTACCCCCTCTCCAACCGCCGCCATGGATATAGACGAATGCCGGATTGTTTCCACTTTCGATCGGTTGGGTCGGCGCAAAATAGTGTACCTCCACCTGATCGCGAAGCTTGAAAATTTTAGTCGGCTTGGGGTTCCCAGCATCAAAAGATGCCTGAATCTTGTCGGAAAACTCACTGGCCTGAAGCTCACAGGTTCCCGCCATCGCCAACGCTACCCCTATGCCCGCAATCCATCTCGTCATCCTGTGTCCCTTTTTCATTTTCACTGCCCAGATTTCTGCAAAAGTTGGTAATTTATCCCCTCAAAAAAAATGAGTCAACCTACACAATCGTGTAGGGGTGGGAGGGAGTTCCGAGTTTCAAGTTTGCCGCTTCGCTGCCCGGCATTCGCCGTGCCCAACTCGACTTCGTCCGGGTGCGCTTCAATCTATTATAAAAGTTACTCTCTCGTTCTCCTGTCATCACTTTTGCCGGTAGCCGTCGAAGCGCTCCATGGAAGAACCTTCATACTTCCGCTTCAGCTGCCAGATCGGGCGTTCGAGCTCGAGCTCCCAGGCAAAAATCTTTTTGTAGAGTTCCCGTACTGTTTGCGGCTGCGCGGCAGCCAGGTTGTTCACCTCGGAGGGATCCTTGGAAATATCATAGAGCTCGGCGGGGCGATCCGGCAGACGAATCAGCTTCAGGTCGCCTTCGCGGATGGCGGCGCGCGTCTCCTTTTTCCAGTAGAGCGTTTGGTGCGGACGATCCGCCTTTTTGCCTGTCAGATACGGAAGCAGGCTGACGCCGTCAATTTTCTGCAGCGTGTCGGCTCCACCGGCAACGTCGACAAAGGTCGGCAAAAGGTCCAGCAGCGAAATCGGATGTGCATAGGTCGTATCGGCTGTAAATTTGCCGGGCCATTTGATCAGAAACGGCACACGGATTCCGCCTTCTAGATGGGTGGCCTTCACGCCGCTGAGCGGATCGTTTTTTGCCGAGTTTTGCGGGGTTCCGCCGTTGTCGTTGGTGAATACGACGAGCGTATTTTCGGCTAAGCCGAGGGTTTCCAGTTGATCCAGCACCTGGCCGCAGGCCCGATCCATGGCGAGCATCATTGCCGCTTGCTTTTTACGGTTCCCCTTCAATTTCGGGAAGTGGGCCATATCCTCGTCGCGCGCGTGCATCGGGGCATGCACCGCATTAAAGGAGAGGAACACAAAGAAGGGGTCTTTCTGGTTCCGCTCGATAAAGGCGCAGGCTTCGTCGGCGAGTACATCGGTTAAGTAGCCGTCGTGCTCCTTAAAGCCCGCAAAATCGCGCTCCATCCAGTTGAGTGGATCGACTTTTTGGCCCTTTTTGTAAGCGTAATAGCTCCGCGCGCCGCCGCGGAATCCGTAGAATTCATCGAACCCCCGCTTGAGCGGATGGAACCGGTCGGCTCCGCCCTGATGCCATTTTCCCAAAATGATGGAGCGATAGCCCTGCGCTTTCAAATAATCGGCGACGGTTTTCTGATCCAGCGGCAATCCCATATCCTCGCCCGTCAACCCGGCATCGCTCATCGCTCTCGGCACGTTATTCTCTTCAAAGCCAAACCGTTGCTGATAGCGCCCAGTGAGCAGCCCTGCCCGACTCGGTCCGCACACCGAGGCACTGACATACGCCTGCGTGCAGCGAATACTCTGTTTTGCGAGCTGATCCAAACGGGGCGTTTGGCACTCGGTGCTGCCGTGAAACCCGAAGTCGGCATAACCCGCATCATCGGAAAAAAGCAGGACGATGTTAGGCGGCTGAGCCTGCAGCGAAGCGGTCGTACAAGCGGCGAGTAGTGCAATTTTCAATTTCATAACAGTTCCTTTTTTAGCGGGCGATTAGTTTTACCGGACCAAGCATACCAGAAGAGAGCAGCGGCTTCTTGCTGTTGATGTGATCCCATTTCCATGCATAGAAAGCGGTGCGGTCTTTGACCGGACGCTCGCTGTTGTTGAGCACCCAATCCGGAATTTTTTTCAGTCCCATTCCACTGGCAGTCGAGCCGGTCTCCGTCGTCCAGACGTGATCGTCTTTAAAGCGCTGGTCGCCGATCAGGCGATTGACCCATAGGTTGGCGACGGTCACTTCAACTTTATTTTCGCCCGCGCGGAGTGCGTTGGCGATATTCACCCGATACGGCGGTTTCCAGGCGATCCCGCAGTTTTTGCCGTTCACCTTGACTTCGGCGATCACGTCGACTTGACCCAGATCGATCAACATTTCATCGGCTTTCGCGAGCTGCTGTTTGGTAAGGGCGAATGTTTTTTGATAAGTCGCCGTTCCGGAATGGTATTTCAGCTTATCGAGTTTCGTCCACGACTGAAGTTGAGCCATTGACGCTGATCCGCCGTTGGAAAAGTTCAAATTCCAGTCGGAGCTCAAATCCGCGATTTGCTGCTCTTTTTTCGACCACGGCGCGGGTTTCGTCGCGGTCGCGACGCTCGGATCGCGGAACACCACAAAGTAGGCCTCGTTCGGGCCAAACTTGAGTTCGATTTCGGTGTGTTCGCTACCGCTTGGAGTGGCGCTCAGCTTGCAGATTTCGCCGCTGTCGGGGAACCAAAGCTCCGGTACTTTTCCGCTCACGCGGAAACGGGCTTTCACGGTTTTAGTCACCGCGTGCTGGTTACTCAAAAAGTAAACCTCATCCGCGCCGACCTGGCGGTGAATAAAGTCGATTCCAACACCGGGGTACATTGTTTTACCCAGCTTCTGTGTGCCGACAACCGAAAAACTAAAATCGGGCGCGATGCCGTGCTTTTTCAGAATGTTGCTAAGCGGCTCGCCCCAATAGATGACGCCCTGCCCGTATTGGTTTGATTTGACCTTTCGGCCATTGGCCGCGCCCCAAATCCGTTTCGTCAAAGCGGCAAATTGATCGCGCTCCGCTTTCGCGGTGTTCCCGGGTGCCGAGGCGGGTTTGGCACCTGAAATCACGGCACCAGCTTTCAACAGTTCCTCCACTTTCTTCAGCACCTCGACCGACATCCACGGCGAATGCGGGAGTTGCAGGACACCGAAATCCGAACCGTTTTTCGTCAACAAGCGCCCTTTTTTTACGGTCAACTGCATCAGAATTTCGGTGTTGCACATCGAGTAGTCGTAGCTGTACGGCAAATCCTTGAGGATATGTCCGCCGCGATACAAATGCCCGCTTTTCAGCGGAGCATCCTCGCCCGCATAGCAAACCACATCACCGACAAACTTACCCTGCTGCAACATATACTGGTTGCGGGCGAGATACTCGAGAAAGTCTCCCACATACGGCCACCATGTATTGCGCGAATCAAAGCGCGAGCCGTAGGTGCCCAGACCAAGACCGGGTGCCTGTTCGTACGGATCGTGCGCCCAGGTGTGAAAACAGAATTTGTTGACGCCCTGTGCCATGAAATAGTCGCCCTGCACTTTGATGCCGCCGGGGTGCGATTCAAAAATCCGCTTTGGCGATCCTGTAAACGCCTCGGAGCTGACGACTTTGCGTCCGTAGGTGTGGGCGGCAGACGCAACGAGCCGCGCTTCGCCAATGCGGTCTTGCTGCTTTAAATTGGCCCACCATTCGCAGGTCGGGATATCCACTTTCCCCGCCATATCAAAATCGTTCGCGTTGCCGTAGCGGCCATACGGTTCCGACGCGAATTTCACACCGGCTTTGGCGCAGTTTTCCTGCATCCGCCCGTAGTAGTTTCCGACGATCATGTCGCTGATCAGCTTGCGGTAATCCCATAGCACCCGCTCGGTATATTCGGGGCTTTGGATGACCCGTCCGGTCAAAATCGGCAGCACCTTTTTTAAATCGTAGCCGTGGCGGTCGATAAATTTCTGATCAAACCCGGCGGTCCAGTTTTGATGTCCGGCCTCGTAGCTGTCGCACAATATATTCTGAAAAACGGTTCCGGCACGATCCCCGGCGAGGCGGACAACCCGACTGAGGAAGTGTTCCCAGTAAAAGTCCATGGCTGCCGCCGACATTTTGTCGATTTCAAGCCCTCTGCCACCGTGAGCGGCGGGATGGTTCCCGCGTCCGGTCGGTTGGTATCCCATCCGGAGGATCGTCCATTCGCCAGCGGGCGCTTCCCATTCTAGGAATCCGTCAGCGTTCATGTACTCAGAAAGGTCAATAACCTGATCCTGACGGATCAACTGGCTTTTCGGAATCTTGAGCTTGTCGGGATTCATGTAGCCCGCGAGCTTGGCGAAACCGGCTTTTTCGCGCCAATTTTTCAGCGTCCGTGGCTTTTCGCCTTTTGGAATGGAGGGAACCGCGAAGACAGCGAGATCGCGAAAACAACCCTCTAATCCTTTACGGGGCATGTAATAGCGCTGATTAATCTTGGGATTCTTTTTCATATCCCGTTCCAGCCCGAGCACGGCTTTGGGAACGGTGAGCTGAATCTTCGCCTTGCCGGGACCATTAAAGCGCGCCTCGGTCCACGCGACTTCCTGCATCGCCATTTCGGGCGTCACAAACGGAGCCCCCGTGGCCGACCAGCCGGCGCAGTTAAATATTTCCATAAACAGGCCCAGCCGTTCGGCTTCGTTCATGGTGTGTTCCACCAACTCCCACCATTCGGGCGTTCCGTACTTTACGGGGCCTTTGGGGATTCCCTCGTGCGTATTCCAGAGGCCGAAACCGCCCAGACCGGAACGCTTCATTTCTTCCAAATCGCGGGTAATCGATTCGCGGGTTACATGCCCGTTCATCCAGTGCCACCAGGTCCACGGCTTATATTCATCGGCGGGCTTCTTAAACCCGGATTCCAGCGAGGCGGTTGAGGCAACCGCTGACAAACCGGCGCATCCACAGAGTGCTAAAACACACATTATTTTCTTCATCATTTTTTCCACTCCACCTTATTTAAAAATATCGTATTCCGGGTTCACGCATCGGTCTTTTGCGCCGTTATATACTTTTTTGAGTTCCGCCTCGCTCGGAGGGATCAGGCCTTTATCGCCCGTACTTTTTTCCCATTGTTCCAGCTGCGCGCGGTGTTTTTTGAGGATCGCGGCATATTCGGGATGATCAGCCAGATTGTTCAGCTGGTTGGGATCTTTGGTGAACTCATAGAGCTCTTCGGATTTCCGCTGTGCGGCGTCATGGTATGAGGCTTGCAGCGGCGTGAGCTTATTCTCGGCATACAGCTTTCTGATATTAATGAAAGTGGCAAATTTATCGCGGTATGCCGGCTGATACAGCGGCCGGTCGGTCATGTAGTTTTTGATGTAGACAAACTTATCGGTCCGGACCGAACGGACGTGATCGATCGCGTTGCCCATACGGTCTTTGGCCGAAATCACGCACGCGCGAGGGTGATAATTTTCCGCAAACAGATTTTTTCCCTCCATAAAGTCCGGCACATCCATTCCGGCCAGCGCGAGCGAGCTGGCGGTGATATCGATTCCGCTAACCAAATCATCACGAACCGTTCCGTTTTCTGCCAGCTTTTGACTCCCGTTAGGCCAGCAAACAATCAGGGGCACCTGAGCGCCTTCATCATAAAGATGTTGCTTGGCGCGCGGCATCTGGCAACCGTGATCAGTGAAGAAAAAGACGATCGTGTTATCCCAAATTTCATATTTCTTGAGCGCATCAATAATCGCGCCGACCTGACTGTCGCAATAAGCGATCTGCTCATAGTGGCGGGCGATGGCGTTGCGCATCACGGAATTATCCGGGTACTGCGGTGGCACGGTCACTTCGCTCTCTTTTATGCGGCTTGGGGCGGGATATTTATTCCCCGCTTCGCCCTGATATTTTCCGCCATAAAGCTGGATCTGCCCGAAAAACTGCTTGCCTTTCAGCTGTTTGAGCCAAGTTAAATCATGTCCGACCAGATGACTGCGCATGGCGTTCTTTTTGGGTCGCTTAAATTCGGGCGAAAACAGGTCGTTCTGTTTATAGGTAAAGTTGTAGTCAGCTTTCTTTTCGTTGAAGGTAAGGTACCCCGCTTTACGGAACAATTGCGGAATCGTAGTTACCCCTTCAGGCAGCGACTTTTTGATCATCGTCCGATGCTGATGCAAACCGTGCGAGGTTTGCATGGTGCCGGTGATCAGTGCCGAGCGGGTCGCTGAGCAAACCGGCGCGGGCATATAGGCGCGATTAAATTTTACGCCCTGCTCCGCGAGCATATCGATATTGGGCGTGGGAACCGTTGAGTCACCGTAACAGCCCAGCCAGCCGCTCATATCGTCCACGTAGATCCACAACACATTAGGGGCTTCGTGACAAAACCCGGAAAGAACCGATGTAAAAAGCGCGAAGGCGGCTATCATTTTTTTCATTTTCTATCTATCCTTTTGCTGTATAGCCGATCATCTTGCGGAGCGCTTTGATGTGATCTTTCCCAATCGCGCGCGGGTTGGCATTGTGTTGGATGCATAATGAGGCGGCGCACCCGGTTGCCACACCCATCTGAGCGCAGGTATTCATCACGCGCGGACCACCGAGCCCGATATGAGAACAACTGAAGCATCGTCCGGCCATCATAAGATTATTGATGTCCTTGGCGTATAAACTACGAAATGGGATGTAATAGGTCTTTCTTTTGATTTTCTCGCCTTTGTATGTTCCCCGAAAGTGCATTGCTTTCGAGATATAAGAGTACTTTAATCCGGTCTCTGATTGCTGATAATGCCCATCCATGGGCCGGACCTCTTCAACTACGCTGTCAGGGAATTCAATACCACTCCTGCAGTCTGACATTGTGAAAATATGATCTCCCATAATGCGGCGCGATTCACGGCGTCCGCCGATATAGGCCACCCACTTCAGTTCAACCAGATCGTTCTCCGTCAACTTCTTCGCATTGGAAAAATTACCGTAAATGGCGCGGAACATATGATCGCGGATCTGTTCGGCATCGCGGATCTGATGCAGGTCATTGTCCGAATACTCCCAGAACCATTCGCCGTTAATTTTGGCTGAGTCCTTTGATACCGGTTGCGCCCAAGGAACCTCCGGGAAGGTCGATTTCGTCTGACCCTGTTTTGAATTCCACAGGATACTGGTTCCCATCACGCGGTTATCCGCCACTTTCGGGCTCCACAGGTCGCCATGTTCAGCCCACTCCTCGCCAAATTCCGATGCTGCTTCGCGCCCGTAACGGCAAGTTGCGCCGGACCAGTAGCCGAGCCAGCCATCACCCGTAGCGTCAATAAACTGAGCCGCCTTAAAACGGCGGATCACGCCGGTCCGGGAATCCCGGGCGTCCACACTGACAATCGTATCCCCATCCTTCTCCAAACCAATCGCAAGATGGTTTGCAAACAGCGCCACTTCACTGGCCTTCATGCTAGCTTCACGTTTTTTCTGATCCTGAATGGCGCGGGCATCACCATTCGGCCAGTGTTCGGTATCAATTTTATCGATAAGCCGCTTACTCTTACCGTGGATTCCCAGCGTGTGAACCCGTATTTCGGCACTAGCATTACCGCCGAAAACAGGACGGTCATGGATCAAGGCCACTTTGACCCCTTTCTCTGCAGCGGCCAATGCGGCGGCACAACCGCTCATTCCGCCCCCGACAACCACCAGCTCATATTGCTCCGTTTTCACGGTCAGCTTGCTACGACCAGAGAGTTGATCTTTCCAGCCCATCACATCAGCGGGTGTGCTCGGAAGCTTCGGGTTTTTCTCTTTCGAAAAATAGACTGCATCAATACGCCCCTCAAAACCGGTCAGGTCTTTCAGCGTCACCGTATTCGTTCCGGCTTTGAGTGCTACTTTGCCTCCGCTCTGCCAAGCCCAGCCCTTTTCGGTGCCGAAGGTCGTATCGAGTGCCTTGCCGTTAATCGCGACTTTAAATTGACCCGGCGCATCCCAGTTGCCCGGACACCAGTCTTTTGTGCGCACGAAAACATACCACTTTCCATCTTTCGGAATGGTCACATCGGTCATCGCATCAACCACCGGCTTACCCATCCCGTGTGCTAACAAATAACAGCCACCCATCTGCTGATAAAACTGAGTATCGAGCTTCCAGCCGCCTCGATTCTTAAAGGTGCAGGCTTCCAGCAAAACACCAGCAGATGACAGGGTGTTTTTAGCAAATAAATAATTCGGTGCCAGGGCGGTGACAACCGAGGTGCCGCCCACAATTCGGGTAAATTCTCTTCTGTTCATAATAACGTCTCCTTATCTAAAAGTTATAAATCCACGGACCATCCAGTTTTTACCGTTCTCAGTATTTATAGTTTAATCAATAGCTGCTGTCTCCTGTAGGAAACTACAGCTATTGAACATGAATTAATCATTCAACGCGGGATCAGTTCTTTTTCCAGAGCACTTGACGCTTGTAGGTTTGGCGATCGTACATGACATCAATGACATCATTGATCGGAGCCAGCTTCAATTTGCCGAGCTTGATCTCTTTGGTCTGAGCATTCCACTTTAGCTTAGCGTTTTTCGGCAAGGTCGTTTCCTTTTTGGTCATCGCGCCCAGCACCAACGGCCCCTGATACACCTTTTGATACCCCTTGATTGTGTGGATGTTGTGGGTATCCGCCAGATAAGGCTCCTGCTTGAAGGAGTAAACCAGCGTGTCGCCCGCTTTCAACGCCGCGTTTACGGAGACAAAGTTATCCTTTTCAGCGGATTCTACGCTTTTACCGTTAAGCGCGACGGCCGTTTTTCCAGCCCAAGAGGGTTTGAAAAAAGATAGCGCGGTTCCGGATTCCGGTGCTTTTTCCACCTTAACCGTTACGGATCCGTCGTACGGATACGCGGTGGAAATGTTCAGCATGCCGCCTTTAAAGGCGACGGTTGCATCGTTAAAGAACGGGAGCATGAGTGTATTGCCGGACTGCACAAAGCTGTATTCCGCCGCTTTGACCAACCCTTCAGAACCGCGCATAGAGCAGCACCACCACGCTTCAGGATTGCTCAGGTAAAGGTTTGCATCTTTACTGCCGAGACATTTATCACAGCCGAATCCGCCATTTGCACGTTGTCCGTGCCCCATTCCGTTGAAGTAGATTCTGTGCGCCTCTTCCAGATAGCGGGTGTTGCCGGTAGCTTGCCAAAGTTGGTACCCGACCATAAACCCATCGATAAAGGCGCAGGGCTCGGTATGGGTCGGGCGCCCGAACCAGTTGTAATTCGCATGATTCTCAGTGGAACCTTCCCGAACATACAGGTCGAAGCGTTTTTCGGTTTCGGCGATCAGTTCGGGGTTATCGGTCATTTCCGCATAGCGAACCAGGCCGCGCAATGCGGTCAGCGTTGCATGGGTCTGCGCTTCGATGGCGACCAGATCCACCTCTAGGAAGCGGGCGACCATTTCGTCGATAATCGGGTAAATATCTTTGCGGTTAAGAACGTCGGCCGCTTGAATGACACCGTCCATAAAGATGAAGTCGCAACCCACATCGGTCGAAAGACGCCAGACGCCTTCCACTCCGGCAACCTCGCCAGAATAACTCCCCTTCCCTTTTGCGCGAGTGGTCGGGTCGATCGGATAGACTTTGTGTTTTCCTTGGGTCGGAACCACCAGATTATCGACGATGTTTTCAATCATCTTTTTAACTGAGGGGTCTTTGCGATCCAGATACAGCTCACACAATCCGCGCAGGAGCCAGCCATGCCCGGAAAGCTGCTGCTCGTCACATTTCGGGAAATAATTTTTGCCGAAATAGCCCAGCTCATTCATCCGACCGGGCACCACTTCCATCGTTTTGGGCAGATATTTGGCATCGCGCTCACCGGCCTGCTGCAACATAGCCAGCGACAGAATGGTGCGCCCTTCCATATCGCCCGGCCAACTGTATTGGGGAACACGAAGGCACCCTTTATCCACGATGGGCTGAAAGCGCTCGCTTTCCAACCGGTCAAAATTTCGATGAATCCGTTTTTCCAAATCTCCTTTTATCTGGATATTTTCAAGACCAATGCTGGCGCGTTCACTTTGCTGACCGGCCCAAACCGATGTCAACATGCCCAAACAGAATAATGCCGTAGTTGTTTTTCTCATCTTACTTCTCCTTTGTTTTAAGTTCGATAGACCATTGACCGGAAGATAGCTCAATCCGGATCTCGTTGTTCGTTATCCCCTGAAACCTGCAACCAGCCGGACATTTTTTTTGCGTTCCGGCTATCCAAACCACGGTTCCATTTACCTTTAAAATATTCGTCTTTTCGCCTAACGGAAGGACCGCCGTGGCAGTGGTTCCCGTCGGCGAGGTCAAATCCATTGAAAGTACTCCGTCTTCGGCTTTGTTCAGCTCCATTTCGATGGTGCCGAATTGGGTTGGGACTTTGGTGCGAATCTGTTTAAGGGGTCCCATTTGCGGCCTGACCGAATAGGTTTTAAAAGCCGGGCTGGTGGGCTGCACGCCGGCAACATATTGGTGCATCATCGTCAGTCCGCCACCGGACCAGGCGTGGTTGATCGTGCCGTGATTCGCGCGATCCTCTCCGCCGCCGAAATTTTCGTACAGCGTTGAGATCGGAGCATCGATCATTTTGGCGAACCGCTTCAAGATCCGCTCAACCGCCTGATCCGCAGTACCCATTATGAAGAGCGATTCGAGCACATATTTTTCCATGTACGGCGACGCGTTATACTCCTGTTTCAGCACCTGCTGAATCGCGGGATAATATTCGGGTTTTGCCAGTCCGGCAACCACCGCCATCGCATTGGCGCGGTCATCAGTCAGCCCCTTATGCGTCGCGCTCCGATACTGTTTGCCGTCCCAAAAGGTTTTGTTGAAGTTCGCCTCAATCGATTTCATCGTCGCCTGATAGCCCGCGATATCGGCCGTGTTCCCGGAAAGTTGCGCCATTTCGACCGCAGCTTTAAGCGCGAGATAGAGCCAGGCATTTTCCACCACAGGCACATCTTTGTGTTTGCCCCAGTCGGTCCAGTCCCAGTCGCCGGTCCGATGGATCACCAGGCCGTCAGCCCCTAATTTCCAGAGCGACAGATAATCCCTGACGTGCGGGTAGACATCAACGATCGTCTGCTGGTCGTCGGTGTACCAGTAATAATACCAGAACCCGTACCAGCCCACACTGGCGAGCATTTGACGCGGCAACTCTTTATACCAAGTGCCGTCCTTCCTTCTCGCCTTACGGTTGCCCGGTTTCGGCACTCCGGCCGGAATTGGCGAATAAAGCACCTTGTCGTCGCGCTGCCATTTCGCCAGCTCGTAAATACCTTTTTTGGCCAACATCGGCCCTTTGACCGCATCGAAAACGTAAAAGGCTTCGCCCATTTCGTTAACCATATCGCCCCACCACTGGGCGCGTTCGCGATCCGGGCAGTCGAAGTAGGTATCGCGCATCGTAACGTAAAGGGTTCGGAACGATTTTTGCCACAGTTCGTTCAGCCGCGCGTTGTCGCATTCGAACATACCGACCACATCCGCGTCATAGCCGGTTTCTCGGTAAAGGATTTCGAGAACTTCGACGCCCTGCGGGATTTTGTAGTGGATGTGATGGCCGTTGATCCAAGCGGGCGTTTCGAACTCCTGATTTCCATTTTTGGTGATGTATTCGCTGCGAACACACGCGTTTCCGGTCACGATGTAGTTATCGCTACGGATATCGATCTTTTTTCCCGCCTTCGCTTTCAGCTTGATGTACGGAGTGACATGACAGTTATACGGGAGCTTGCCGGTAACGGTTGTGGAACCGTCTTTGTTTGTTTTTTTGGTGACCTGCTCATATTTCCGAAACCCAGAATCGAGCCACTGCGGAATCTGACGTTTGGCGAGTCGGCCCCACGGACGACAGGGCGGTGTGCCCAATTCAGCCGCATTTTGCCAAGCGGTATCATCAAATGCCGGCGCGGTCCAGTCGCCCAAATCTTTGCGGGCATCAAAGAGGACGTTGGATTCGGGCAGACGGAAATTCGGAAGCGGTTTTCCGGTCATGCCGAACGCCGGATGCTTGATGACTTTCCACGAGGAGTCCGAATGAAACAATGGGGTATCAAAAATCAACCCCGCCTTTCCGCTGTTGTTATGCGAAAAGCCGTGTTTGCCAAAGTGCCACATCAAAACCGCGATGGTGTTATCGCCCTTTTTCAGATAAGGGGCAATGTCGACCGGGTCGTAATAGGTATCCTTCGGATTGGGACCCCGTTTCAACTGCCCTTCAAAGACCGCCATTTCGCCGTTGATCCAGAGCCAGTATTTACTGTCGCACGCGATGTTGGCGATCACCTCTTCAGGCACCGAATCCAGCTCAATCTGGGTGCGGTACGCGAGCCAGGTATTGACGGCAGACTTTTCGGTAAGCCCGATCCATTTTGCGTTCCAGTCGGTTTTAAATTCGAACCCGAACGCGGTTGAGCTCAGCAGCATTCCTATTAGCATTAATTTTTTCATACGCTTATTTCCCTTCAGATGCCCATTTTTTCATTACGGCGATATTGGCCTCGATGGATTGAACCTTCTCGGTGTCTTTGCGCCTTATAAAACCTGATAAATAAGCCGCCATACTACTGCCGTAGCTTTCTTCGCTTTCAGGGGATATTCCTTGATCGCCCGTGTCTTTTACCCAGCCGGACAAGAGGGTTCTCAACTCTTCCAGTTTTGAAGCGTAGGCTTTATCCGCAGCCAAATTGTTGATTTCAAACGGATCGGCGGACAGATCGTACAGTTCCTCGGTCGGACGCGTTTGGGCGGTCACTATTTTTTGGGCCGCATTGAGTTTTCCCTGCTGATCCAATTGGCGCAGTTTTTGCATCCAAGGCTTGGTGTCTTTATAGTCGCAGGGTTGCAGATAGGGACGATTCGGCAGGTAGTTTTTGATGTATTTTAAATTCCCCTTCCGGACGCTGCGGATGTGATCGACCGTTTCATCGCACCGGTCGCGGGCGGTGACCACAAACTCGCGCGGTTGATGGTTTTCGTTAAACAGCGGTTTGGCATCCATAGTTTCGGGGATTTTGATTCCGGCAAACTCCAACGAAGTCGCCGCCATATCGATATGGGCAATGAGCTCCTCTTTAACCTGCGGTTTTAAGTGTTTTGGGGCCCAGACGATAAACGGAATGCGCGCGCCTTCGTCGTAGAGGAACTGTTTGCCGCGTGCCTGACTGATGCCGTGGTCGGTAATGAAGAAAATAACGGTGTTATCCAGCAACTTCTCCGTTTTTAAGCGCTTGATGATCTTGCCAACTTCGAGGTCGGTGAAGGTTACCGAGTTAAGATATTCCGCCCAATCTTTGCGGTACTCGGCGCAGTCAGGATAGTACGGCGGCAGGGTTACCTCATCAGGGCTCACCAAATGCTCAGGGATCGCGCGGTTTACTTCATCGTTCCATTTTTCAACATTGCGCAATTTTCCGCCGCGCAGCTGGATCTGCGCAAAAAACGGCTGACCATTGGCTCGCTTGGACCAACCGGGCGCGTCGTAGAGCTTTTTGCGGCTATAGACGAAGTTGTAATCCTCCTTGCCGTATCTCTTCGGATTTTCCTGACTGTTGCAGGTGTAATAGCCATTCGCCTTGAAAATTTCGGGAATCGTTTTTATGCCTTTCGGCAGCTGGATTTTATGCGCGCCGCGCGACGAGCGATGGTTGTGCGCGCCGATGGAGGTTTGATACATGCCGGTAATCATGCCCGACCGGCTGGCGGAACAGACCGGCGCGGCAACATAGGCGTTCTCGAAAACAACGCCCTCTCCGGCCAGTTTGTCGACGTTCGGGGTGTGCACCAATTTTTCGCCCTGATAGCCAAAATGGCAGGACATATCTTCGACGACAATCCAGAGGATGTTCGGCCTGCCCTGAGCCTGTCGAAGAGGTTTCTCGGTGGCCAGAGCCGAAGTTAACAGGCTCAAACAAAACAGGGTTGTGGTTAATCTCTTCATTCTCTTCCTCTTTATTTCAGGCGGGCTTCGACGCCGGGTTTATATTGTTCTGGTGGTGGGGGTAGATTCGGGTAAAGGGAGTTGAGTTTCTTTTTGAGCGAGTTCCGCAATTGGCTCGCCAGTTCGGGCCGTTCATTAATCAGGTTCTTGCGCTCTGCGATGTCGCTCGGGATGTGATACATCTCATCCTCGTCACCCGTAAAAAACAGGATGTATTTCATCTGGGTTGCGGTGTCAAAAAGCGCGGCATTGGCGCGTTGCCCCCAGTGCGGTCGGTTTTCGGGGAAATACCAGAAAAGCTGCCGTTTTACGTCCAGCGATTTTCCATAAAAGGTAGGCACCAGCGAGTAGCCGTCGCTCGCATAATCCGCGGGCAATGTTGCGCCTGTCACATCCATTACCGTGCTGAAAATATCGGCCAGATAGACCGGCCCGTTATACTCAGTGCCGGGCTTGATTTTTCCCGTCCAAACGGCAATCGCGGGGACGCGGACGCCCGCTTCGTAGGTGGAGTTTTTTCCGCCATTGAGCGGCGCGCACGGCACATCGTTGACCGTAGGGCCGTTATCGGAGAGAAACAGAAATAGCGTGTTTTCGTATTCACCGATGGCTTTGAGTTTGGCGACCACTCGGCCGACGGCGGTATCCATCAATTCGATCATGGCGGCATATTTCGGGTTGGTTTCGCTCGTCAGCAGTTTCCGTCCGGTTTTGGGGTCCTTGCGATACGTCGGCTTCAGGTCCAGCCGGTTTATCTTTTGCTGATATTTTTTGACCAGTGCCGGTTTGCCCTCTTTCTTACCGCGATCCGCATTATGAACCTGGTAGAAAGAGAAGTTCAGGAAGAACGGCTTATGCGGGTCGCGTTGATCGATCAGCTGCAACGTTTCTGTGGCCAACCGGTCGGTCAGATATTCGCCCGCTTTGCCGGAACTCATCAGGCTATTGAATTTCGTGCTATCCGGCGGAACAGGATCGGTGCCGGCTTGTGTGAATTTGTACGGCCAGAAAAAGGTGCCGGGTTGATGCGCCGTCGAGCCGGCGATATTGCGGTCGAATCCCAGCTGGTGCGGCAAGGTTCCGTCTGAATTTTGTCCGAGGTGCCATTTACCGACGTGCCACGTTTGATAGCCGCGCTCTTTGAGGTAGCCCGGCAGGATGGTTTTTGTGTCCGGCGACAGAATATGCGTATAGGTCCACATCCCCAGTTTTAGCGGATTGCGCCCGGTCATCAGCGTCGCGCGCGCGGGTGAACAGATCGGGGCGGACGTGTACATCTGCGTGTAGCGGATCCCTTCCGCGCAGAGCTGATCCACATTCGGCGTTTCGTACAACTTGGCACCATAGCAACCGAGATCTTTCCAGCCCATATCATCAACCAGAAAAACGACCACATTCGGCTTACTCACCGGTTCTGATTGCTGTCCCAACCCTGACTGGGTTAGGCACAGCCCACATACGATCATCAATAACTTTCTCATTCCGACTGCCCCTCGACTTCTTTTGGTTTCAAAGTGATCTGACCGATTTTGTAACGCCGTTGGCCATCATCCCCATTCAACGGCATGGCAATGGTAGGAGTTCCGTCGCGTTTACCGACGGAGATATAGAGGTCGTAGGTTCCCGGCCGGGTGGTCGGGGCATAGAGACCGACGATAAATTCGCTGACCCATTTTTTAACCGGAGCTTCGCCAATGGCGCCCACCTCAAGGTCGCGCAGATTCAGCGAATCATCCACCAGCAGGGAAACGATGCCACCCTTTTCATCCTTAATGGTCAGTGCCGGGTAGCCGCCGGGGTAACAGGGCGCGACGCCCTTATTGACCCAGGTCCAGGTCACCTTAAAATTCTTGCTGATATCTCCATAGGGGTAGGCATTCAGGTGTTCAGTGAACGCATCCGGCGAAGTAGCGATGGGTACCGCTTTGGGCCAGGTTACAGAAAGCGGCATCAGCCGATAGCCCATGCGCTGGTTAATGCGATCGATGGCTTCGCGATTCTCCTCAAGCTCAATCCGAGGCCACCAGTGAATCGACATAAAGCTTGCATGATACTCTTCCACCGATTTGACCAGCCGATCAGGATCCCAGGCACCCCGTTGCTTGGATGACCCATAATGCTCATGTTCGAGGATGACCGGCAGTGTGGGCCAGAAGGCCTGTGCCATTTCATCATGATACCAGGCTCGACTGTCCGGTTGCACCAAGATGCTGTCATCGCGAATGGTTACGCCTTGGCTCAAGGCATAGTCTGTGATGGGAAACCGCTTCCCCGGTTTGCTGTGCCCGGCAAAATCGTCGGAGATGCACAACAGCGTTTTTTTGAAATACTTCAGATGCAGGTCTATATGCAGTTTCTGGAGTTCGATTTTATCCTGTTTACTGCTGGCATGAGTGTGTCCCTCGCCCCAGATGCCATAGGTGCCGACATCAATAAACTCCACGTTTGGATTGCCGTCGTAGCGTTTGGCATAGGCGGCAATAAACGCTTCGAGTTTTTTGAGATAAACAGGGTCGTCGAAGAACGGATCCCACAGATTCCCGTCTGGTGAGGGACCTTTGCCATGAATAAAAAAAGTTCCTTTGGCGCCCGCATCCTTCACCCATTCAGGCGTGGCAAAGGGTATCCAGCTTTCAGAACAGGTCAAACGCAAGGCGATCTTCTTTCCCTCCGCGATCCAACGCTGCGCGGGTGTATCCAATATTGCCCAATTGTACTTACCCTCTTCGGGCTCAAGGTAGGCCCACGGAAGGCGCAGGTAAACCGTCGAAACGCCGGGGAAATCCTCAAGTGTGTCGGAGGGTTCCAGTTTGGAACCATAGTTGCGCGCGACGTTGGAATAGAAGTGCATCGTCCACCCCATCCCAGGATTGATTAACGCCTCGCCCGTATCCTCCAACGTAACCGACGCGGTCTCCTGCGCGATGGCGCCAAAGCTGATAAACAGCCCGCACATAAAAAAGCAAAATATAATCGTTTTCATCAGACTCACTTTATTTAGTCTTAGTTTTATAATTAGGCCTATACTCTCTGGCCCGTTTCTCGTTCGTGGTATCCGTGCCATCGAAAACGGGCTCGTGCATCAGCTCCCCTGCCCCACGGACGTTCGTGTAATCGATGAACTCTTGCAGCAGTTTTTGACCCGCTTCGCTGGTCGGTAATTTTCCTCCGACAACCTGCTCCTCCTTAAAAAAGGACTCAGGACTTTCCGTGTTACGCGCATTGGTCGGAAGCTCCTTATGCACCGCGCCCTGAACAGAACCGTCGGTCGTTGACCAGTAGACGAGCTTATCTTTGCCTTTTACATAAACCGCATTAAAAATGCCCTCACTCATCCCAATGGATCCAAAAGATTCGGATGCACGCTTGCTCACCTCCTTCGACAGGGTTCCCATCATCTTCTCAAGATAGACTCCGCACGCCTTGTAGAGCGGGATGCTACCCGATGAATAATAGAACACCTGATCGTCGGGGATCGGCGTGTTTGATTTCAAATAGGGCCAGAGATTAATGCCATCGAACGGGAACGCCGGCTGATCCTTTTGTGTCGCCATCCCGACCAACGTGGGCGCGATATCGGTGGTCGGGCACAGCTCCTCAACGATACGCCCTTTCGCTTTTGAATCGGCGAGCGATTTGGACCAGAAAATCATCGGCACCCGCACCCCGCCTTCAAAGTGGCTGGACTTACAGCCGGTGAGCGGATAATTCGACCCCATGATACTGCCGTTGTCGCAGGTAAAGATGATCATCGTATCCTCTTCGACCCCGCTCTCTTTGAGCGTCTGCATAATCTTTTTGATGCCCAGATCCATGCGATAGACAAGCGCGGCAAAGTTGTATTTGATAAACTTCTCATTGCCCAGTTCCTTCATCCGGCGGTAAGCAACCGATGTTTCGGGCGACCATCCGGTGCCCTTTTTCTTCGCGCGTTTCTTTCGTTTGGGCGTGAAATTGCGGGCGCCTGACGCATTCATCAACTCTCGCCAGTCGGCTTCGTCGATCCCGTCAAACTCGCCGGGGAACATCTTTTGGAGGTCCTCCAGCTTGCCGTCCAGCGGAGAATGGGGTGCGTTGTAGGCCATATAAAGGAAGAACGGCTTCTTCTCCTGAGCCGAGCGTTTGATGAACTCGGTGCCGAAATCGGTAAAGACGTCGGTGAGATATTCGCCGCCTTTGGCAACGTAGGGTTGAGATTTGAAGTTGATCCGACGTGGAAATTTTTCACCTCGGCGCAGATAGAATTTACGCATTCCGCCGACAAAGAAAAATCCGTCGTTATATTCCGCCGTTGCGGGCTTCGGGTTCAGCACTTTCGCGCTCGAATTATCGCCGTGCGATTTGCCGACAAAACAGGTGGTGTAGCCGAGATCGCGCAACTGCTTGCCCATCCATGGACGCTGGACATTATCGGCGCGGTTGCACCAACGCCCGGAAAGCAGATTTTGACGAGCGGGCGCGCACCAGCTGGTGGTATATGCCTGCATAAAACGGACGCCATCGCGCCCCAGTTTATCGAAGTTCGGCGTAAACTTATGCGCCAGCGTCCGGTCATCGCCGCCCTGAAAGAGCTCGCGGTAACAGCCGATGTCGCCATAGCCGAAATCGTCCGCCAAAATGACGATAAAATTTTTCGGAGCGTTCACTTGCCCAGCATGGACCGCCATATTGAACAGCGCTATTGCCGGGAGAATCAGATGCATTGGTTTAATATTTTGTATCATGGTCTAGTTCTCCTCCATCATACGTTGCCAGATTTCTTTCTTGCCGACATAGGGTTCCTTATTCTCCTTCATCCACTTCAGGAATGCTTTGCGCAACTCAGTGACCACCTCTGGGTGCTGTGACGCCAGGTTCTTGTATTCCCCCGGATCAGCAGCGACGTCAAAGAGTAGTGGTTTTTCACTATTCCAGCCGATGAGTTTCCATTTGCCTGTTCGTGCATACCATGAGGCGAAATAGTCCACGTGCTTGCGCTTCTTCGTCTTGAACTCTTTTTCTACTGTTCTCAATTCTGGATGTCCGTCAATGGCCATGGGGATGGCATCCAGGTGCGCCCAGAACAAGGTGCGCCGGGGATCGCCTTTCGAGTTACCCGTCAGTTGGGGCAGATAACTCTTTCCGTCTATGGGAACATCGGCTTTGACTCCTGCGTAATCGAGAGCAGTCGGCATCAAATCAATCATGTGCTGCAGGGCTCCGCTCTGGCCGGAGTTTCCGCCGGGGACATAGGCAAACATCGGGGTCCGCACGCCACCTTCCCAGGCGCTCCACTTGGCACCGCGCAGTGGACCGTTGCCGGGAATAGACACCCGCGGCCATGCCGCCTTGCCCGTCGGTTTTTTATTCTTCTTCTCCCGGTAGTCCGGGGTTTCACGCCAGACCCCGTTATTGAGCCCATTGTCCGAGGCAAATAGAATCATGGTATCGTCTTCAACGCCCATGGCTTTGATCTTCTTGAGGAGCTTGCCGACGTTATAATCCATGCCATAGATGCTGCCGAAATGCGAATCCACAACGAAAGATCCGGAGTTAATGGCATCCATATATTTCTTCGGCGGGGTTGGGCTCGGCGGTTTGGGTTCGCACAGAGAGAAAAAGATAAAGAAGGGTTTCTTCTCCTTATCGCACTGATCCAGAAAACCGAGAGCCTCGGTAGTCATCTGATCGCAGAGCCATCCTTCGGCTTTTGCCTTTGTCTTGTTCCGGTAGAGGTGTGATGAGTCATACTTGTCGGTATGCGCACGGTCGTAGCCGAAGTAGGTATCGAACCCCTTGTCGTTGGGGTGCTGGCCCTCCTCCCTGCCAAGATGCCACTTACCGAAAATGCCGGTGCGATAACCCGCATTGGCAAATGCCTTCACCGGGAAGCCAACAGCCTTCGGCACGCCTGTACCATCGCTCAGTTCTGTATTCGAATAGGCACCAAATCGTTGCGGATACCTGGCGGACATCAACGCCGCGCGCGAAGGCCCGCAGGTGGGCGCCGCATAGAAATTGGTAAAACGCATCCCTTTCTCAGCAATGCGGTCAAGGTTTGGCGTGGCCTTTTTTACGGCATCGAAGCAGACCTGCACCGCCTCTCGACCCCCCTTGGTCTTAAGCATGCCTTTCAGAATATCTTTCTTCATGGGCTGTAGGGTGTCAGGCGTGGCGAAGGAGAGAAAACTGCCGAGTTCGCAATATCCCTGGTCGTCCGAAATAATCAGCAACACGTTCTTGCGCTTCTCTTCAGCGCCCTGTGCTGTAACCGCCAACAGTGAGAGTAGTAATACAAATTGTTTAATCATGAGTAAATCTCAATCGTTTTCATTTCTTTTTCTTTTTCCCCATCTCATGGAAATTCCCGGGTGTACCTTGACGGGGATCCTTTTTCTTTACGTTCTTCTGATCTTTTCCCCACTCAATAATCGAATCGCCGACCGGTTTGGAATACTTATCGTTCACCTTGGTCACTGATTTAGCCATTTCATGCCAGCGTGCCTGCATGGCTTTGATCCTTTCCGGGAACCCTGTCGCCAGATTCTGAGTTTCAGTGCGGTCGTCTGCCAGGTTGTAGAGTTCCCATGGACCATTGCGGGCAGAAGCGATCTTCCAGTCGCCCACGCGCAGTGCACGGTTGATTGAATATTGGAAAAACAGTTCGTCGTGGATCTTCTTATTCTCGCCTTGAAGAAGAGCCAGGAAGGATTTGCCGGAAGGCGCGCGGATCTCGCGATCGGGGAAGCTCTTGGGATAGCGTCCACCACTGACATCAAGCAAGGTGGGCAAAACATCCATCACATGCAGCGGTTCGTCGTTGATGGTTCCCTGCTCTTTGATGGTCGCCGGCCAGTGAACAATGGCGGGCGTACTGATCCCGCCTTCGTGCTGATTCTGCTTGAACCAGCCGAACGGAGTATTGTCGGCATTGGCCCAACCAACTCCCACATTAATCGTGCTTGCCGGATCCCACGGCTCGCGGTTTTTGAATTTCGGATTCATGAACGGGCTCGCGCCGTTGTCCGAAAGAAAGATGAACAGGGTATTCTCCCAGCGCCCCGCCTCTTTCAGATACTCAACCAGCCGTCCCACATTCTGATCCACATTATCGACAATACCGGCATACGCCGCCATGATCTTAGCCTGCACCGCCTTCTCTGGTTCGGGCAATTGATCCCATGTCGGAATAAAATCGGGACGCAGCGAAAGATTCCATTTCGGATCGATGAGTCCCATCTCGGTCTGGCGTTGATACCGAGCCGCGCGAATCTTGTCCCAACCCACCTTGTAGGTCTCCGCATACTTTTCAAAATCCTGTTGCTTGCAGTGCAGCGGACCGTGCGGCGCATTGTAGGCCAGATAGAGAAAAAACGGACGTTCCGGCGCTTCGGCAATGGACTCTTTTATGCTCTCAATCGAGAAATCGGTGAACGCGTCCGTAGCGTAAAAATCCTTGGGGAATTTTTTAAAAGGTTTCCCGTTTTTCCAGTAATGCTCGTTCCCGGTGAAATAGTTGCACAGCCCGTTGAGATGTCCGAAATGACGGTCAAATCCGTATTGGGTCGGATCTTTCTTTTCATCCAGATGCCACTTCCCCACGGCGATCGTGCGGTAGCCCAGCGGTCGCAGTGCCTCGCCCATGGAAACCGAGTGCTTCAACGCTCGCCCTCCGGCCCGCCCTTCATACTGACCGCTCATGATCGAGATTCGGGTCGAGGTGCATTTGGCGCAGTTGTAGAATTGCGAAAAGCGCATCCCCGTGTCAGCCAATCGATCAATATTCGGCGTCTGAATCTCCCCGCCAAAACAGCCGACCGACGAATAGCCCATGTCGTCGCACAGCACCACCACAATATCCGGCTTGCGCTCGGCGGAATGAGCCGCAAAAGCCAACAGTGCCATTAAAAATCCAATCTGTTTCTTCATTCTGTTTTTCCCGATGCGGTTAGTTTCAGATAGGCGGCGGCGAATCGTTTGCCGATTTCGATTTGAGCCTGTGTACTGCAGTGCACTTCGTCTCCGATGTGGCCCGTGAGATCGCGGGCATCGATACAGGCGGTATGCTTCCGCTAGGACGGGAGGCTCAGCAGAATCTCATTGATCTTCTCGCCCTGGTTCAACTTTTTGTGGGATTTCAGAAAACTGCCAATCGTGCAGGCGATAAAGGGAAGCTCCGGGGTACCCAAATCCGCTCGATAGCGATCCACGAGATCGAGCAACTTTTGCTCATACGAAAGACAACCTGCCTTTGTCGCATCCGACTCGCCTTGCAGCCAGAGGATTGCCTTGACCTCCGTTTTGAGCGGCGATTCCTTCCGCGCCGCGTTCAGGAGCATTAACGAACGGTCGTATAATTTTCCGTTTTCTTTATATAGGTCGATCCGTGCTCCGCCCACCGCGGCGGGGACCAAGCCAATCGCCCACTGCTTATGCTGCTCGAGCAAGGTCATTGCGAAGCTCATGCCCGGCCCCGTCCCGGCATTATCGCTACCGTCGAGCAAATCCGGCGTCCCTTGGGCATGCAAAGGATCACGACTGACGTACCACTGCTGTTTTTTTCGAATGGAAAAACAGGTTCCGCGCCTGGGTCTTCGGGGTCATATCGATCATGCCGCGCCCCTTCATATTGGACTGCCCCACCAGCAGAAAAACGTCCATCGTATCTGCTTCGGCGAACACCGAAAAGTCGGCTGTGTGCAGGGGCGGTTGCGCCGTGCCGCGTTGAGAGCCTTGCGCAAACAGCTGGGTTGCAGAAGCCGCACACAAAAGCGCAACACCCATTATTTTTATTTTCTTCAGCATCATGAGTCGTTTCCTCTAATAGTAGATCTTCGTTGCGTTCCAAATTTTCTTACGGGTTTCCCAGTCGTCAGTGGCCTGTTCCCAAGTCACACCGAGCTGGTTCACCGCTGCCGCGATTTTCTTATAGTCCTTGGCATTTTTCTTTTTGAATTGAGCCCAATCGATTTCGGGAGCATTGAACGTTTTGCTGGGAATGTGTTCGTAATTTGCCGGATTAGCCTGACGCCATTCATCGAAAGTTGAACGTAGCTTTTTCACCCGTTCCTGATGTTCCGGATTGTTTACCAGATTTTTAAGTTCGTCCGGGTCCTTGCTCAAATCGAACACCTCTTCGATCGGTTGAGGGGGATCGATCCAGCGCAGATACTTTGCATCGACCGTGCGAACGCCTTCATTACGGGCAATGTACACGCCTTTGCAACCTGAATGATAATGCTCGAAGAAAAACTCCGTTCTCCAGTCTTTAGACTCTACGGGCGAGGCACTCGTGATTAGCGGGAGCAGGCTTTTGCCATCCATCACTTCAGGAACCTTAACGCCGGCGAGGCTGAGGAGCGTCGGGGCAACGTCAATGTTCAGCACCATTTCATCGCGCACCTGCCCTTTTTGAGCCTGCGGGCGCGGGTCGTAGACGATAAAGGGAACCCGCAGACTCTGCTCGTACGGCGACCATTTTGCGTAGAGTTGTTTTTCGCCGAAATGGTTCCCGTGATCGGAGAGGAAAATGATGACGGTATTATCGGCCAAGCCGCGCTTTTCGAGCATCGCCCGGATCTGCCCGACGGAGCGTTCGACGCTGGCGATTTTCTCATAATATTGCCGAGAGAACAGGCTAGGATCTCCGTCGCCATACAACTCCTTATAATTCCCGCCGATCGGGTTGAACCCTGAACCGCCGTACAGGTCTTTGTAGTAACAGACCCCGAGGAAGCTATTGCGCACAATTTCGGGAACCAGTGCCGCGGCTTCTTCATTATCCAGCGGGTTCTTCTCGAAGATATAATCGTCGAGCCGATGATCATCTTCCGGTGCCGGACAGGACGAGGCGTGCGGTGCCTTATAGTTGACCTGCAAACAGAACGGCTTCCCTGCGGGAACCGTGTCGAGGAAATCGGACGTCCGTTGCGTCAGCCAGGCACTGTCATGCAGCTTTTTGCCCTTATAGTTCCGAAACATCGGCCCTTGATCCATGCTGGCATCATAGAAATCAAAGCGTGCGAGTTGTTCTTTAGTCGAGCGAACCCCGTATTTACCGATCTGGCCGGTGTAGTACCCCGCATTCTGGAGCAGCATATTGTAGCTTTTTTCAAAAACCGGTTGGGGCATAAGCGATTTAAATTTGGTCATCCCGCTCTTACAGGAGTAGCGTCCGGTCAAAATGCAGGCACGTGATATGGCGCAGATGGGTGTGGTCACGAACCCATTGTTAAATCGAATGCCGTCAGCAGCGAGCTTGTCGATGTTGGGGGTGGGCAGCGGCTGCTCCTGCTTGTAGCAACCCAGCGAATCCAGCTTTTGATCATCCGTCAATAAAATCAGCAAATTGGGTCGTTCCGCTGCAAAGCTGCCTGCAGACAGGCAGAAGCAAACGAGCCCTGCAATCAGGTTATATTTATTAGTCATACGAATAATCCTTTTTTCTTCTGTTACATGAGAAGCCACAAAAATTACCCGTTTTTCAAAATCGAGCAACCTACTAAAATATGTAGGGGTACCGGCCGTTCCGCCGCCCACCACGAGCACCTCGGTTTTCCGCGTCTCTTTTTTATACCGCTTCCCGTTCGATCCCCGCGCGGTCGCCTGCTCCTCCGCCTGCGCTCTTGCCGTGGCGGCCATTGCAATGCCCACGGCGGAATATTTCAGAATGTTACGACGTCCCACTTGATTGTTGTTCATTGCGTTCTCCCTGCGGTCTCCAGCTCTTTGCGAGCCTGATCCTTCCAGTGCTTGCCATGCTTCTTCTTAAATTGCTGCAGAGCTTCGTATTCCGCCGCATCGATCTTACCGTCGCGGTTTTGGTCGATATACGGGAAGAGCCACTCTAATCCGGATCTATCCCGACTCCATTCCTCCGGCGAGGCCCAGCTGTTTTTTCCGGGGGATTTTGTGTGGCGTTTTGATGTTTTTGGAGCGGCGACGGGCAAGGCCGCTTCCGCCACCGTCGCGCTGTCGTCTTTAAACAGGTGGAGCCGGTCGAATTTCACCTGCTGTTTCGGTCCGGTTGAAACGAAGCGGATAATTTTGAGACCCGGCTCGTCAAACCGAACCACGCCGATTCGAACGTCGCTGAGCGCGCCGGAAGGCTCCAACATGCCGATCGTTTTCATTGGATAAGCGGCTTCCGATTGCGCGGCATCGTTTTTCACATTGTCCACCAACACCGAGTACGTTCCGGACCCTGCAACCGTCGCGCCGATCCGATAGGTTCCGGCTGCGGGTACATCGAAGATAAATTCGATATACGTGTTCGGCCCTTTTTTAAAATCCACACAAATAATTTTCCCGCCCGATGCGTTTGCGTCCGTTCTCGGGTAATGGGAATTTTCGCGACGGTTATAGTCCGCCGAAGTCTGCGCGGGAACCGATTCCGCCTCGACCCAGCCGTCGGCGGGGATTTCCGGATAGCTGAACGAGAGATGTTTTTCGAGCTTTCTAATCACCGGCGCATATTCCGGGTTCGCCGCCAGGTTTCTGAATTCGTGCGGATCGTCGGCGAGCTTGTAGAGCTCCGTTTCACCGGTCGCCAGGCGGGTCATGCGGAAATCGTTATCGAGGATCGACTCAAAAAAGACGCCGTCCATCTGGCTGGTCATCCGCACGGGGCGATCCCAATCGGCGTTCGGATTTTTAAGGAGCGGAACGAGGCTGTTTCCGTCCAGTCTTTGCGGCGGGTTCGGCAGGCCGATCAGTTCGACGAGTGTCGGGTAGAGATCGAGCAGCGAAACCGCTTTGCCGCAAACCGCACCTTTCGGCAGACCGGGCCCCGCAATCATGAAATTGCTGCGCGACGAGTCGTACCACGGCTTGATTTTAGACCACGCACCTTTTTCACCGAGCATATAGCCGTGATCGCTCCACAGCACGACGTAGCCGGTTTCGGCGTACGGGCTGGCATACCACGCATCCAGAATGCGGCCGACCTGTTCGTCGGCAAACGTGACACTCGCCAGATAGGCGCGCACGAACTGTTTGTCGTAGCCTTTTTCGACCAGCATGTCGTGATAGCCCTTGCCGAACTTGGCCTCAAAACCGGCAACCAGTTTAAAGCGCTCCGGCAAATCGTTCAGATCGTCTTCGCGCCGTTCGGAAAGTTGCAAGGTTTCAACGGGGTACATATCGAAATATTTTTGCGGCACAATCCACGGAACGTGGGGACGGAAAATGCCGACCGAAAGAAAGAGCGGATTCACATTCGATGCAATCGCTTCGATACCCGCCGTCGCCGCCTTATAGTCGCCCATTTCCGAGGCGGGGATATCGGCAATATCCCAAATGGCGGAGGCGTTCAATTTAATCCCCACGCCTTTGAGTTTTTTCGGCGTTTTGAAAGGCGGAATGTAGGTATCGAATTCGGGTTCATCCCCGCTGTGAAAGTTCTTCGCGATGCCAATGCTTTTCCAACCGTTCTGCGAAAAGAGTTTAGGAATGGTCACCGCATCCGGCCCCACATAAAAGCGCCAGGGTCCTCGGCTGTCATTTGATATCTTACCGGAACGCGACGGCGCGATGCCGGTAAAAAGCGAAGGACGCGACGGGCCGCACGACGGTGAGGCACAGATCGCGTTGCTGAACGTGACCCCGCGTTCGGCCAGCCGCTCGATGTTGGGTGTAATCGCCTGCGGATGCCCCTTGAGCACGCTGTTCCAATCATTCCAGTCATCCACATTAATCAACAACACACTCGGCTTCTGCGCTGCGAAAGCAGCAACTGAACTCAACAAACTGAGCACCCCGACCATCACACGCCAAGTTCCCCCCTTCGGGCAAAGACTAGGGCGGACACGGAAGGCGAAACTGAATGAATTCATTACCTTCATCACTTGCTTTTCCCCTTTTTTTTCTTGTTCTTCTTTGGCTTATCGTCGGGAACGGGTTCGCCCCGACTGACCGCTTCGCTTGCGGCAAATGATTTATGACCAGTTGAATTTTGACCCAGCACTTCGTGACGTTCCTGCGGAACCTGAGCGCGATGTTTTCGGATCACTGCTGCGTATTCCGGATTGGCAATCACGTTGTTCCATTCGTGCGCGTCTTTGGTGCGGTCGTAAAACTCCTCCGAGCCGTCGTTGTAATGGATGTAGCGATACCCTTCCGAGACGATCGAATAGTTCCCCGGTCCGAAACTTGTCCGCGCAGTATGCGGCCAATCGGCCTGCGGGTTTTTCAGCAGCGGAACGAGTGAATTCCCTTCGAGTTTGGGATCGGCATTCAGGCCAGTGAGTTCCAACAGCGTCGGGTAAATGTCGAGCAACTGGGCAGGTTTGGAGCAGACGCCGCCTTCAACAATGCCGGGACCGGCAATAATCATCGGTGTGCGGGTGCCGTCCTCCCACAAACTGCGCTTGGCGAAGCGTTCTTTTTCGCCCTGATGAAAACCGTGGTCGGTGTAGAGGATAATGTAGGTATTGTCTTTGTATGGGCTGGTCTCCAGCGCATCGAGCAACTTTCCAATCTGATGATCCACAAAACTCACACAGGCCAGATAGGATTGCACCAACGGCTTCCACTGATCGTTTTCTTCGACCCATTCCATGGTCGGCGCAACATGTTTGAGCCGGGTGATGTTGACCCCGTATTCCGAAATATCCTTCAGATCGTTCTCTGCCACCTTCGGCAACTGCAGGGTTTCCAGCGGATACATATCGAACCATTTCTGCGGTGCATATTGCGGGACGTGCGGGGTCCAATAACCGGCGGCCAAAAACAGCGGTTGATCGTACTCCTTAGCCAGTTGCTCAGCGCCCCATGCACTAATCTTATAATCCGGCATCAGGTCATCCCTTTCCGGAAATACGCCCCAATCCCACAATTTCATCCCCGGGAACGGGCTGATTTTCTTTTCGGGATACGGACCAAAGCCACCAAAGGCTCCAGCCCAGTTCGGCAGATAGTCCTGGTGCTGCTTGCCGCTGTGGAAGATTTTTCCGGCACCTGTCACATAATAGCCTTCGTCCTGAAAACGCAACGGCATCATGGTGCTGTCCTTGGCGACGGGAGATTCACTGATATCGGGGTTCAGGAAGTAGATGCCTGAGGTGCTCGGATAGAGCGAGCTCATCATACTAACGCGCGATGGATTACAGACCGGCGACTGGCAGTGGGCATTATTGAACAGTACCCCGCGCGCGGCGAGCCGGTCCATATTCGGCGTCTGCGCCTGCGGGTGTCCGCCCATACAGCCGATCCAGTCATTCAGATCATCGATCGCAATCAGCAGCACATTCGGCTTTTCGGCGGCCGTCGCACAAAGCGCGCCCATTAAGAACGCCATGAAAATTTTACCTTTTACACGTATCACTTCTGCTTCCCCTCTACTTTGTCTTAAAATAATAGTGTCCCGACTGCAGTTCGTAAACCGCTCGTCCCTTTTCGGTACGCAGGAATTTTACCCCGTTCGCTTTTGCGATGGGATTTCCGGATTCGGTCAGTGATGCAGCGTTTTCTGGCATATAGACCGTTGCCGTTGTGTTGGGCGGAATCGTAACCGCCCATTCGAACATTCCGTCGTTCCATTTCCAAACGCTGCCAATGCGCCCGTGGATGGAATCGTAATGCCCTTTCGCCCACGGTACGCTTTTGCCGAATTCGGGTTTCATTCTGATTTTCCGGTAACCCGCGCCGTCGGTGTCGATACCCAGCATACTGCGGAACATCCACTCACTGCAGGAGCCGTAGGCGTAGTGGTTAAAGGAGTTCATCTTTACCGGCCCGAAGCCGTCCTTTTTGGTGTAACTGTTCCAACGTTCCCATATCGTGGTCGCGCCCTGTTCAATGGAATAGCCCCAAGACGGATAGGTTTTGTTTTGGATAAGGCGGTAGGCCAAATCACTCCGTCCGATTTCGGTGAGGGCAGGCAAGAGAATGTTCACGCCCAGAAAGCCGACCGACAAGTGATATTCCTTCGCCTTCACCCGTTCAACCAGATGCGCGGCGGCCTGCTCACGCTGCTCATCGCTGAGCAGGTCGAAACAAATCGCCATACAGTAAGCAGTCTGCGAATGGCCGTCAATCGTTCCATCCGCTTGAACAAAGCTGCTCTGGAACTCAGCTTTAATCGCGGCCAACAACTGGCGGTAGTTCCCGGCATCTTCCGTCTTACCCAATGCATCTGCGATCTCCACCATCAGGCTTGTCGAATACGAAAAATAGGCGGCCGAGATGAGTTCCTTAGGCGATTGTGATCCAATCGCCAGCCAATCTCCGAATCCGACATCGCCCGGCCCCTTGAGTCCTTTGCTTCTACAGTATTCGATAAAGCGCGCCATCTGATCATAGTGTTGCGCGATCATTCGAACGTCGCCGTAGATGTAAAAAATCGTCCAGGGGCAGATCACGCCGGCATCTGCCCAGCCCGGACTGCCGTGACCGTAAAACACCGGCGCTTGACTTCCAAACGTACCGGCTCCGTTCTGGGTATCCATCAGATCAACCATCCATTTGGTAAAGAACGCGGACACGTTCTGGTGATAGGATCCGGAACGGATGAAGACCTGCGTATCCCCCGTCCAACCCATCCGTTCGTCGCGTTGAGGGCAGTCGGTGGGAACATCCAGATAATTAGAGCGCTGCCCCCAGACGATGTTGCGATGGAGTTGGTTCAACATCGGATTGGAGCACTCAAACGAGCTGGTCATCGGTGCATCGGAATGGACGACGATCCCCGTGACCGTCTCCAGGTTCGGCTTCCTGTTGAGTCCGGTCATTTCAACGTAGCGGAACCCATGAAACGTAAAGTGCGGTTCCCAGACCTCTTCGCCGCCGCCTTTACAGATGTAGGTGTCGGTTGCTCGCGCCGAACGAAGGTTTTCGGTATACACGGTTCCGTCGGCATTCAGCATTTCCCCAAAGCGCATCACAATTTTCTCGCCTGCTTCGCCGTTTACTCTCAAACGAATCCAACCCGAAAAATTCTGACCGAGATCGAATACAAATTTCCCGGGCTGCGGTTCGCTTAGTTTAACAGTCGGTAGCTCCTGTGTTTTACGAACGGGCACGCCGGGATAAGCCTGAATCAGCGGTTCCTCTTTTAATGCCGATCCGGCATTGACCGCGGACCAGTTGCTTGCGTCAAAACCGGAACGATCCCAACCGGGCATCTCTTTGCGGGCGTCATAAGTTTCGCCTGCCTGCATGTCGGATTCCAGAATCGGACCAAAGGCAGCCTTCCAACTCAGGTCGGATACCACCAGCTCGGAACGTCCGTCCGCATAATCGATCTGCAATTGCGCTCTTACCCGGATACGTTTTCCATACTGATTCTGCCCTTTTGAGGCGATATTTCCTCGGAACCAGCCGTCCCCGAGAATCGCACCAATTGAATTGTCTCCCGACTCAAGCATCGAGGTGACATCATAGGTGCGGTAGTAGATCCGCTGCCGGTAATCAGTCCAACCGGGCATGAAGTATTCGTCGCCGACCCGTTTTCCGTTGAGATGCATTTCGGCAAATCCCTGCGCCGTAACATACAGCGTGGCGCGTGCGACCGACCCGTTCAGCTTAAAGTCCTTTCTGAGATGGGGAGCCGGCAAAAAGCTTTGGACTCTTCCGTCAGCATATTTCCCCGAAGTCAATATGGTCCGTTTGCCTTCACGAACCTTCACCTGTTTGACTTTCCCATAGGCAATGAAATCCAGCAGCAACACCTTCTTTTCCCCGGGTGCGGGGTCTTCACCAACCAGCGCATTGGACGCTCCTACCTTGTAGTTTCCAGCTGCTATCTGCGCTTGAACTTTTTCGGTTACGTCGACCCGCTTCTCCGGCTTATCCTCTGCACCATAGACCGCCTTGGTAATCGTAATATCAGGCTTTTGTTCCTTCTCGGGTGTGCCTTTATCAAAACCAATCCATTCGGCTTTCCAATCGGCAGGACTGAGCAAGCCCATCGTCCAGTGCGCGGACTCGCTCCAATCAGACGGTGTGCCGTCAACATCCCAGGCCATCACTTTCCAAAAGCACTGCGTCTGGCTTGTGAGTGCTTTCCCACTGTAGGCGAGTTGGCTCGTCTGACTGGATTGGATTTTGCCCGTATCCCAAAGGTCGCCCTGCCCCTGCTTCAGTTTTTCAGCGGAACTCGCAACGAGGATCCGATAAGCGGTCTGTTTTTGGCCGCGCGTGTCGGATTCCAGTTGCCAGCTTAACCGGGGTTGAACCGCATCAATCCCCAGCGGATTTTGCAGATACTCACAACGCAACTCGACCGGAGTAATTTTATCCGCCCCGACCGATTCCGCACTAACGCAAAACGCGCCCAGTAACAAACCAGTTAGTACAGCGGTTATATTCATTTTACGGTCTCTCTGCTTACCGTATTCAGTTGGACGGTTTCGCCGAGCTTCGGTTTTCCTTCCGTAGTGGAGGTGACCCGAACCGCGATCTTATTTCTTCCGGATTTAAGTGCTTTGGTTACATCCAGGGCAAACGGCGGCATCCAAAGGGTGTCGAAGGTTTTTCCGTTAAGCGTCACCTGCGCCATGATTTCGACATTGCCCAGGTCCAGCATCACACGCTGATTCTTGCCGAAGTTTTTCGGCAGGCTGAATTCGGCAACACGTGTTTCGGTGAAACCCTCGTTATCGGTCGATGCGGTTTTCCATCCATCGATATTTACCGACTTCGAATCCGCTTTAACTGCAACGGAGTGCATTTTTCCGTCACTCATCGTAAGCGTGTACGTCCCCGCTTTTCCGGTTTGAGCGACGAGTTCATTTTTCGCGTTGTAAAAGAGGTCGAGATCGCTGACCGGAGCAGATGCGTTGACCACCGACGGAACCGTCGCTTTCTCGCGGAACAGCACGAAGAAAGAATCGGCTGGATCTTTGACATCGATTTCGATTTTCGTTCCGCTCGCCGTCTCTTCGAAACGGGCGATTTTTTGGATTTCGCCGGTTACCGGATTGAAGAGTTCCGGGTGTTTTCCTTTCACGTGGAACATAGCCGAAAACGTGCCCGCCTTCTCAAAGTTGGAGAGGAAGAACAGGTGCTGATCGCCGAGTTTGCGTTCAAGCCAGCGGATCGCACAACTCTCGCCGGAAACAGCGGGTGGCAGGTTCAACTGCTCCGCGCTTACCGGAACCGAGCGGATAATCCGGCCGCCTTTTTTCTCCAGCTCATCAATGCGCTTCTGGATATGCGGGCGAATGTGTTTGAGCGTGTTCGGCATCGTCATCACCTTCCAGCTCGCGGAAATCCGATTCGGATCGTTTTCGTCGTAAGTGACCCATTTGCCGTCGACCACATCCAGTTTACGCAGGATGGCGTCGGAGCCGACGTAATCATACTGGTACCCGTTGGGCACAGGATTCGGGGGGCCGGTCATCTGCGGCGCAAAGTCGCCGATATAAACCAGCACGTCGTTGGCGGGATCGCCCCATTGCAGCATGGTATGACATCGCTGCAGATAGTTGATCCAGCCCTGCCCCTCGTTAAACCATGGCGTATTGCGATGAAACGCCGTGCCGAATCCTGCATTTCTACCCGGCATTCCGCCAGTGCGGGGCTGATGGAGATAGACGTGCAGGACAAAATGATTGATCCCGTCGCAGAACATCCGTTCGCCGCGCGCCTTAAAGCTGTAGGGATTATCCTGAAGGTTGAGTCCGCTGGTAAAGGCCTCCGCATACGTGCGGCGCTTCCCGTAGGTATGCGCAACCGAACTGGTGGCCCGGCATTCAATATTGCCCAGGTTTCCTTTCGACCAGAACTCGCCGCCCACCTGGTCGGCATAACCACCGTAAATCGTAAAGTCGCCGGGATAGCCCCAATGGCCGTACGGTTCGCACCAGAGCACCAGGCCGTGTTCATTCGCAACATCCCGAAGACCACCCAGATAACATTCGGCAATCATGTCGGCAACCGTCCGGCGCAGATCCCAAAGGAACCGGTCGGACTTTTTGGCGCTGTCGACTACGGTTCCGGTAAATGTGGGCAGCATCAGAATCGGATTGTAGCCGTTCCGTTTTTCAAACTCGGCAGCAAATCCATCGGTCCAGTTCTGAGCGCCGACTTCGTAGCTGTCGATGGTGATGCCTTTGAACGCCGCTTTTTCTTCGGACGTCATCTGCTGATAAAGCGAGCCGACATAGGAATTGAAATGATGCCGTGTGTGTGCCCTGCTCATTTTATCAACTTCCAGTCCCTTCGCTTCAGGCGCAGCCGGATGATTCTTTGCTCCTGTAGTGATCATTCCGAAATAGATAATCCGCCACTCTCCTTTGGGCAGCGTGCAATTCAAGACCCCGTCAGCATCAAGCTTGTCGCTGAGGTCGATCATCTCTTTTTGCCCGACCAGCACGGATGTGTCCTCCGGCTCGACGCTATCCTTAAAAATATAGGAGTCCCAGGTGGGGCTCGGTGTAGGATGCATCCGCCCCATCTGTTTATTGAGCACCTGCGCGACTTTCGGCTCGGACGAGAGAGACACCCGGGCAGGCGGCACGGCCTTTACCGGTTTATTCTTCTTTTTTTTCCTGCCTGCTGGTTTTGGTTTCTCATAATCGAGTTCAAACCGCTGCGCGGTAACATCAGGAAAGCTGACCGTTTGCGCCTCTTTCAGCAGGAAATCCGTTTTCGCGAATCCGGCCCTGACATCGATCTGCGCGACAGCTTCGCGTTTCCCGTTGCGGAAGGCAAACAAGGTCCCTTTCACAGCACCGTGAATGGAGAGTGAACGGGCGGTAAAGGGTTCGCTGTGCGAAAAGATATATTGTTTTTCTGAAGGTTCCCCTTCAATCGAGACGCTGTTGAGCTGCGGAACCGCCAGCACCGCAATATCCTGACTGCCCCCGCCAGGGACGCCTTTCGCCCGGACCTTTTGTTTAAATGGGCCGCCATTGGCGTTGACCTCACTCCAGATTACACGGCGCATGGATTGCTCCGTTTTAATCCACGGTCCCCCCGACTGGCTCCAGCCAGGGCAGTTGAAGAAATAAATATCTACGCCGACCCGCTTCGCCTCGCGCAGGGCATGCATTTTGAGCTCACGCCACGCTGGTGAGAGCACTTCGACCGGACTGCCTTGCCCGTTATTGGTTTTCACGCCCACATCGACGTTACCGATCATCGCGCGTGCAATACCGACCTCCGCCATATTTTCCAGGTCTTTGGTAATCCCTTCCGCGGTAATATCGCCTCCAACCCAATACCAATAACACCACGGACGGGTCTCCTCGGAAGGGCTTTTAAAGGTTTCCATAAGCGGATCTGCCTGCGAAACGCTGACGACCATGCTCCAGACCAGAAGCGATACGTATTTCCATTTTCTACTCATCTTACTCTCTCTTGTTCTTTTCCAACTCGGATAGATGCAGGGTTAAACTATTTCTGGGTCACGACCTTCCAGTCGTCGCTCCGGAAAGGTGCCAGCGGGAGCCCGGCACCGTTAAACAGGGTCACATCCGTCGGATTGATCCAGTTGGACCACAGATAACGCACCGCGACGGGTTCTTTTACCTCCGGGCTGCTGATGACCAGCTTCCCTTTTTTCAGTTCCGCCGTTGCGCTTACAAACAGCTCGTCCGATCCGGCAATGCTGAATCCACGTATCGCATCGCCCTTTTGCTTCAATCCTTTCGTGTCTTTCAGCGAAACAATTGCTTTACCTGCCGCGAACTCGACCGACTCAAATGAAGGCCCGGCAAACTGGATATTATCGCCATAGACCGCTCCGCGTGCATAACGCGCGATTCGTTCACCGACCGGGCGCTTGTTGCGCGGATGAATATCCTTCTCGTCGCCCAGTTCCGGAATCGGAATGGTTCCAACGTTCGCATCGCCGGCGGCCACAGTCACCTGCGAGTCGCGCACAACCGCCCAGATGGGATGCTCCGCGCCGCCGCACCCGAAGCCCGGCAGCTGCACCACCAGAAATGGCAGGGACGGATCTTCAAAATCCCTCCGCCAGTTACCAATCAGCGTTTTGAGCACGAAGCGATAGTCATAAGCCCGCCACATGTTGGATTCGCCCTGATACCACAACACGCCGCGAACCGAATACGGCAGGATCGGTGCGATCATTGTTCCATACAGCCCGCCTGCCCGGTGCGCGTGATAAGGCCCCATCGGTTCGACCGGCTTCTCCGGGCTCTTTTTATGCACAAACGCCTTCCAGTCCTCTTTGTACTGAATATAGGCCGCCTTATATTCATCAAAACCGGCATACTTCTCCTGATACGCTGCATCACACCAGGCGGCATACTCGGTGAACGGCTTGCAGCCGGCCGCAAAATCCGAATCCATCCAGGCCTCCGCCGGGGTTCCGCCGCGGGCCGACATAATCAGCCCGACCGGCACATCCTTAAACCGTTCTTTGAGTGCGCGTCCGAAATACCACGTCACCGCGGAAAAGGCAGTTGAGCTTTCCTTCGTACATTTCTGCCATCCTTTAATCGGAAGATCTGCATCCAGCTCATTCACGATTTCCGACATGGCAAACAGATGCAGTCCGTCAATCTCCGCCCCACCGGATTCAAAGAGCTCCGCCGCGCCGTCGGTGTTCCACAACGCCCAACGCATGTTGGACTGCCCACCCGCGAACCAGACTTCGCCAACGAGGACGTCGGCGAATGAAACCTGAGACTTGAAACCTGAAACTTGAAGCTTCCGAGGTTTGGAAGAGGCGGGCATAGGATCAAGTGTTATCTTCCACTTGCCAGTGGCACTCGCCACTCCAGACTTCGTCTGGTCGGCAAATTGAACCGTTACCTTTTCGCCCGACTCAGCTGTACCCCAAACAATGATCGGCTTATCACGCTGCAGTACCATGTTGTCGGTAAAGAGCGAACCAGTAGACAACTCAGCAAAAGTGCCCAGCGCGCATAGATTCAGAATGTAGAGCAAGCGTCCCGCTTGCTTAAACGAGCGGGACGCTCGTTCTACTTTTTCTGCAACAATCTCCCTGATCATCATTCAAACGTTCCCATTTTGCTGAAGAACAGTTCCCAATCGTCGGTCGCATGCCAGAGCCGTTTCTGCTCCAGGCAGTCGTAGGTCCAGTAGAGCATACCGTTCACGTTCGCCTGCAGTGCGAGATCGCGAACAATGACCATATTATCGACGGCCTCCTCGAACGTTTTTTCAACGTGATCAAACGCGCCGAATTCGCCCATGATCAGCGGTTTCTTCATTCGAATGTTCTTCATCTCCCTGTCGAACAGGCCGGTTGATGCCAGATTATTTTCAAAGGCCCGCTCAACGGATTCCTTTGTATTGCCTCGATAAAAGTGGACATCGAGAAAATCCAGCGGACCGTCACCGAGCGCCGTCAGCGTGGGCGGATAGCGCTCATCCTTGAACCGGCCGGGCCACAGACCGGCGTCTGTTTCGTAATCCTTACCGACCGCCCGCGGAACAAAAACCCCCTCGGCCACCAGCATGTCGGGATCGATGGCTTTAACAGCCCGAACCATACACTGATGATAAAAGCGGTAGCCGTCATCCATCAGTGCCTGCCGCTCCTTCGTATCTGAAAGATCGTAGTGCTTTCCGTTGGCCGCCTTAAACTCCCCTTCCGTTTCCGAAAAAGGCCAGGCATCGGCCTTTAGATAGGCTTCGTTCTGGCACTGCAACCCCAGCAGTGTCGGCAACAGGGCCGGTTCTTTTTCTTTCACATACGCCAGGAAGGAGGTGATGAACTCGATGCGCGCCTTGATGCCCTCCTGGGTGAGGATCATGACGTTCTTGTTGTTTCCGGTCTTCCTGAACCGATCATAGTAATAGGCATTCCGCGGCAGCTCGCCGTCGCCGAAGGTGGGGAAGACGCGGATCCCGTGACGCGTCGCCCGCCGCAGGAAATCGAGCACGTTATCCATGTAGGGTTCATAGTTTCCCTGCGTCGTGTCGTAGTTTCCGCCGATGCCGGGGTTGGCCTTGCTGCGGCCGATGATGAACACCCGCACGGTGTTGTAGCCGTGTTTTTCCAGGGTTTGGAACATGGCCTCGGCACGCTCCGGTTCATAGTGCGCTTCGGTGCTGTCGGTGGCGGCATCAAAGGTCGAATGCCCCTGTTCCAGACGAACATAATTAAAGCCCTTCACAAAGAAGGGCTTCCCGGAATCCTTCAGAACAAATTCCGCCCCATTGATCCCCGGATTAACCGCAATCCGTTCGAGCGGTTTCATCTCAGCTCTCGCAATCAGCGCACTCATCGTCAAAACTCCTATCAATACGTTCATCACGCGGCCTTTGGTTGTCTGGCTGTCGCACAGACTCGCTTCGCGTCGCAAAGAGCCACGTCCTACACTTATCGAAACCATTAAATTACTACCCCATAGTTAAAATATCGCGATTGTCCGGATTTTCTGGAGGGACAGTGTCCCCGCTGTCCGGACGCCGTCCCCGGCGTCCCTATATGTAAAGTTCCCACGTTTAGCCGCCTCATCATTCGTCTTTCTGCGGCGGTTCATATTTATAGGGCGGCTCGCTGTACTCGTACTGCTCCATCGCGTTGGCCAGCAGTTGCTGCATTTTTTTCAGCTGCGCGGCGGCTTCAGGCGAGTGGATTAGATTTTTCAGTTCGTTCGGGTCCTTGCCGAGGCGGTAGAGCTCGTCAACGTTGCCCTCGGCGGCACTCTCATACGGAAGATGAATATATTTCCATTCCGGTGTGCGGATCGAAAGCGTCGTCGGAATGGCCGGCGCATATTTTTCCTGGAAATAGACATAGAAGAACGGATCGGTACGGCCTTCCGCCTTGCCTTCCATCACGGGAACAAACGATTCGCCCTGCATCGTTTTCGGAGTCTGTGCTCCAGCCAGTTCGAGGATGGTCGGACCGATATCAATATTGGCGACCATGCCATCGATCGACTTTCCGGCTTTCAGCTTCGCGGGATAGCGCATGGCGAACGGAACACGAATGGATTCTTCATAAGCCAGGCGCTTATCGCCGCGGCGATGCTCGCCATAAAACCAGCCGTTATCCGCCATGAAAATGATGACCGTATTATCCAGCCGCCCTTGCTTTTCGAGCAGATCCATCACCCGGCCGACGCCTTCATCCACGGCCAGCATACAGCGGAGCATATCCAACCACTGTGCGGGTGGAGCCCATTTTTGGGGCGACAGTTTTGCCGGCACCTCTAACCCTTCGCTGGCGACCCATTTTTTATAATGCGGGCCGAAGATTTTTTCGCGGCGCATCCACGTCGGCTTTTCTGAAAAATCAAGCGACCAGCTTTCCGGCTCTTTGATTTTCGCATCCGGAAACGCATCTTTGTGCCGCTCGGCCGGTGTAAACTTGGCGTGACACGCCTTGTGCCAAAGCAGCACACAGAATGGATCATTTTTGTTTTCGGAAATAAAATCGACCGCCTTATCCGTAAGGATATCGGTAATATATCCTTCCTGCTTCACGAAGTCGCCGTTGATATTCAGTTCCGGATTATTGTAAACGCCCTGCCCCTTGAAACTAAGCCAGTAATCAAACCCCGGACGCGGGCGGGCGTGGTGCGCCATATGCCACTTGCCGATCAATGCAGTTTTATAACCGATCTTCTGCAGGGTCTGCGGGAACTGTTCGAGATGCGGCTCGGGGTCTTGAATCTCGTTATAACGCACGCCGTGAATGTGCGAATAGGTTCCGGTGAGAATCGACGCCCGGCTCGGCGAACAGAGCGACGTCGTCACAAACATATTATTGAATACCGCGCCTTCATCAGCCAACCGCTGAAGATTCGGCGTCTCCAGGAAATCAAAGCGATTATGGAAAATGGCGTCCGGCGCCATATCATCAACCATCACAAACAAAAAGTTCGGCTTCTCTTTCGCCGCCGAAACCGCGCCTGCAAACACCAGCAACAAAACTACTGCTTTACTCAACCTATTCATACTTCACCTTTTCAACTGTATTTTTTGATCACGAATTTCACGAATCGCACGAATCCAGATCTATTCGCGTGATTAGCGTGCTTGGTGATCAATAACTCTGCGGAATCTTGTTCTTTCTGATCTCCGCGGTTCGTTGCTTCATAAATTTCTGCGCCTGGGTCGCAACCGGCCTGATCGCGATCCGCTCATCTTCAAGCTGATCCAGCGCCTTGCGCATCCGTTCGAGCTGCGGTTTATATTCCGGATCGTAGGCAAAATTACGCCCTTCATTCGGATCGCGCTCCAGATCGAACAACTGCTCGACCCCGGTTGCGTGCGTCTTCGCGCAGGGGGGCACACCCGTTATTTCATCGTTCTCGATATATTCGCGTACATACTTGATCGTACCGTCGCTCACCATGTGCATATAGTTGCTGTTTTCCGCATACACAAACTCGCGCCAGTCGGCTTCCCGGCCTTCCACCAGCGGACGAACGCTCAGTCCGTGCGGAAGTGCCGCGCTGTCCGCCTGCGCGTAGTCGCACAGCGTCCGCCCAAGATCAACGCCGGACACCAGATGCTGATCATCCCGAATACCTTTGCGGACCTTCAGCTTTCCTAGCGCTGAAACAATAAACGGCACGCGGCATACCTCGTCATAAAACGTCGACTTGGCCACCGTCCGGTGACGACTGATTCCCTCCCCGTGGTCAGACGAAAAGATGATCAATGTGTTGTCCTTAAAGTCCGACTGCTCCAGCGCGTCGAGCAACACATCCACCTGACGATCCACCATCTCGGTGAAACGGTGATAGTTATAGCGGTGCATCCGCCACAGATCATCGCCCCAATCATTGAACGAAGCCTTCTTTTTCTTCGCTGATCCGCGCTTGCAGGCCACCAGGATTCCCGGCTCGCGGGGATCATATTCATGCGCCTCCGGCAGCGGTGGAATTTCGCCCTCCTCCAGCACGCCGTCCGCAACATACGGCGGAATCTTGATGCCATCGACCTTGGTCGAGCGCTCGGCATCGTAGCTGGGTGTAATGCATATATCGTGCGGATTCAGGTAGCCCAGACTCAGGAAAAACGGTTTGGAGCCATCATAGTGGTCCAGAAAAGAAACAGCACTGCGGGTCACTTCCGTATCGGTCATCTCCCCCCACCAGCTGCCCTCGTGCAACACATGAAAAAGGTCGCGCACTTTTTTACCGGGCACATGCCACTTGCCGCTGAAATAGGTGTTGTAGCCCGCCTGCTGCAGCAGCCGTCCGGAACCGTCAACCCAGTAATACGAAGGAATAATGCCCGGCCCTTTATGCGTGTAGCCGTGCAGCATTACCTTGCGACCGCCGAAATCCGCCTCAAAATCTTCGAGAAATGCAATCGAGTGCCCGGATGAAAAACGCTCGAGATCTTCAAAGTAAGAAAAGGAAATGCGCCGGTCACGCGGCATGGTTTGCACAGCGGCCAGCAGACTCCAGTTGCAGGCAACCGGCCCGGCCTCCGCCTGCCGGTATAGATACGAACTCCCGGATGCACCCTTCTTATAAATCCGGCCCTGGTTCAGCGACCCTTTCTGAAAGTAGGTCCGGTACGGCGCAGCCGGCGCGCTCTGCACATTGCGCGTTTCCGCTTCAATCTTCCAGTGCGACGAATCCTTCAACGAAAAAAGTTCATCCCGGTTGCAGTCAAATGCCGTCGTCAAAAACTCACGCTCCCTCGGAAAATTCTGCCCCATCTGCCGCACGCTGTTCACCGTCAACCGAACCGAATTGCCGGCAAACGTTGCGCCCAGCCGCAGCGATCCGTAAATATATTTGTTCGGCTCCGTAAAATCCTGCGGTCCGGAATACACCAGGTCATACGAATTTTCCCAGTCCGACGACGGATCAAACGCCCCCGTCGGCAGCGTACTCTCCGCCGCCGAAAAGCCCTTCGGAAAAATCGTCTTCCGAAGCATCACATTATCGTCAAACGACCAGTGGTAATTCTCGCTCATGCGGAAGCCTTAATCTTTTGCAAATTTTCCCGCCACCCGCTTTCAGGCGGCGTGAGGTTATCCAGCGAGGCTTCGTGCTGTTGCTGGAGTTTTCGATGCGCCTTCAGCACCTCCTGATGGGCCGCGGATGAGGCGAGGTTTTGGGTTTCCCACGGATCGGACTTCATATCAAAAAGCATTTCCACCGGGTCGCCCTCATAGGTGATGTATTTATACTGCTTCGTACGGATCATCCGACCGTCTACGCTCACCTGTGCCGCGGCATATTCAGGACGCTCCGACGGCCGGCCCTGGAGCACCTTTTTCAGGGAAGAGCCCGAAAGACGACAGGATGGCTCAAGCCCCGCAAAATCCATCACAGTCGGAAAGAGATCCACGCCGGATGCAAAACAGTCCGTATTAAAAACATCCTTTTTTATTCCGGGACCGGAAAAGATGAGCGGAACCCGCACGACTTCATCATAGAGCGTGTTTTTCAACGCGAGTTTATGCCGGCCGAACCCGTCACCATGATCCGCCGAAAAAACAACCACCGTATTGTCGGCATGCGGGGAATTACGCAGTGCCCGCAACATTACCCCTACGGCCTCATCCACCATTTCCACATAGCGGTAATAGGCATAGATATAGTAGCGCCACTGCAGCTCGCTCCACTCGTCCATTTTCTGGATTTTCTTCCGGTTGAATATCACCACGTTCTGCGGCTCTTTTTCATCAAAATGAAAGTTCGGAGGAAGCGGCGGAAGTTCTTCCTCCGGCACATTTTCAGGAAGCAGATCCGACGCCGGCTCATTAAGCCTTCGCCAGTAGCAGATGTCATGCGGATTCAACAGGCCCGCCACACAGAAAAACGGCTTGTCGCCCTTATGGTTCGAGATAAAACCGGCGACGGACCGTGCAGTGATCGCATCCTGGTGTTCGCCCATCAGCTGGTCGTCGTGGGTCAAGTCAAACATCTGATGCACGTCCCGTCCGGGTACATGCCATTTACCGAAGTGCGCCGTATAATAGCCGCCCTTTTGAAGCTCCTGACTCAGCAACGGCAACCCTTCCACCATGGGCATGCCGTTGAGTACCACCCGGTTTTCGCTCGTGTACCGCCCCGAAAACCAGGCGGCCCGGCCCGGACAGCAAACGGGATCCGCGCTGTAGGACTGCTCAATCGCAAAGCCATTCTCCTTAATGGAATCCATCCAGGGCGTCGAGACCTCCATTGATCCATAGCAGGAAAGCGCCTGGGCGGACAGCTGGTCCACATTGATGAAGAGTACATTGGGTTTCGTGTTTTGTTTTCCCGGCGAGGCCGCTATGGAACGACCTGCCGAAAGAGCCGCCGCTCCGGCAGCATAGAGCCCGATAAAATTTCGACGATTTAAAGCACTGGGAGCCTGTTTCATTATTTCACCACCTTGATAATCCGGTCTTTCACCAGCAAAGCTTTCTTCCCATTAAGATCTTTGTAATAGATCCCTCTTTCATCCTCGCCCAGCACCGTAATTGTCTTGGTCCTTTCGCCGAACTTCTGATGCTTGAACGTGATCGTCCATTGTTGTTCGGAAGTTTTCGGCACAATCTTTTCCGGTTTAGCAGCGGACTTCTGCATGGGCTTCATTGGTTTTTTCCCGACGGCCAGCCCCTCCCCGGTCAGCACATAAAAAACCGTGGTCGCCGCAATAAACAGGACCGGGCCACCCTTCTCTTTCCAGAACCAGGTGGGATGTATGCCGCGCCCTGTAAGCACCCACCCTTCCAGCTCGATGGGTTTCCCGCCGACAACAGCCGTCGTTGTTCCAGAGCTGCTCAGCAGGCAGGGCTCTTTAATCATTTCCCCGCCTTCCAGAAGCGTCAGGGTGCGGGACTCATCCGCCGAAAGCGTCGGGATCAGCTCCAGCAGACTCCAGAACGAATAGAGCGCGTGGGAAATGGTATATTTCTGCGCACGGTCGTAGTTCAGGGAAACGGTTTTACCGGAAACCTTCCCCCAAAATGCATTGCGGGTTTGAGGGTCCGGCTGCCCGTTTAAATAGACCCCACACATGCACTCCCAATTCCGGAGCACGCCGGGATGATCCGGATCCAATTTTTGACGGGACACAAATTTCTGGCTGTTTTTCATTTTCCGGTTGCTCAGCAGCGTCGTCAGCTCAACGCTCAATTCACCTTTACCTTTCTTCGAAATGGATGCCGTTCCGCCGTCATAGCTGTTAATACTCTGCAGGCTTTTGGCACTGATGGGCACAATGGAATAGTTCAATTGCCAAAGATCACCGGAACCGGCCGACGAAATATGTGGCCTGTATGCCGCGATCAACTCACCGATCGGTATGAGCGATTTATGCACAAATAAACTCCTTCATTTCACAGCTGGTTCTTCTACCCCTGCTATCCTGATTCACAGAAACTGAACTCACCCACTAACAATACACTTTGTAATATATTATTCCACATATAAATTCCAATACTGTTATCAGAGAGACGCGCCACAGGCAGGTTTTCAGACAGAAAACCGAAAGCATCACTCCTAAAAATAGAGCTCCATTTGCTGTTTGGTGACGTTGAGGAAGGAGTTAGTGAGGGTTTCAGGCCCGGTCTGGCCTGGATAGTCCATCCAGCTCTGGAGCACGAGACGATCCGCGTTACCGCCAACAGCCGGATAGCCCTGCATGCAGGTCAGGATTCTCAAGAGTCGAAACTGCTCAGAAAACGGATTCCCTCTGCCAGTTCCTCCGTCGTCAGGTGTTCCTTAACGCTCCAAAGGTTGATTCCGATGTCCTTTTTTCTTCATTATTTCTCCAGATGTAAAGTCACAGAAATCACTTCACCAACGCCGGATCCGGCTTTCGCATCGGCAGGCACGCCCAGTGAGAGCGGCGTGGTTCCCGCCGGAAGATCAACGGAGCCGAAGAGGATCCTGTCCGCCGAGCGGCTTATTACTTCCACCGATATTCCATCAACCAGCAAATCGATAGGTGCGCATTGGTCGAATCCCTTCCCTTTTGCAACGATTGAAACGGTGAGCGGTTTCTGCACTTCAACGGCATAATCCACCCGGTCGCCCGGAGAACGGAACCCTTTCACGCCGCCGAGCCAGGCATGCATATTCATATCGCCCTCCAGATGCAGCGGCTGAAGAACCGGGATTTTCCACGCCTTGTCAGGACGGTCGGCATTGTTGATTCGAAGCTGTCGCATCTGGAACGTGCGATTTCGTGCGGCAATGTCTTCCCACTGCGCACGGCAGTGCTGGGCCATCGCCTTCGTGCGCTCGGGATATTTTGAGCTCAGGTCGTTTTGCTCGGCCGGGTCTTTTTCCATGTCGTACAGACGGAACTCGCCGCCCGGCAGATGGTGGAACTTATATTTTCCGTTGCGTAAAATGGTATGCAGCTTTCGATAGCTGACTCCGTCCGCCACGACCGGATTCCCTTGCCCCGCCCCGCCGGGGGTGCCGGGACCACCGGAAGCCAGACGAAAAATGTCGCGATCATCCGAAAACCTGCGGTCTTTCAATGAGCCGCTGAAGCTCGTCCCGGAAAACGGGAGATGCTCCGGATGCTTATCTTCCGGAATTAGGCAGAGCTCTAGCAACGTAGGCAGCACATCCTCCACGCCGATCACATGCCTGCGGATTCCGGGTTTAATTTTTCCCGGCCAGCGAACCAATAGAGCATTTAACGGTTGAAATGCCGCAATTAATTGCTATGCTCATGTTCATGGGCATAGCAACTTCCGAAGTGCGTAAGAAAGCAATTGAAGCCTATGAGTCGGGCAAGGGAACCCAGTCCGATATCGCCCGGATGTTCGATGTGGATATCAGAACTTTCCAGCGATGGCTTTCATGCTACAGGCAGAACGGACGAACGTCCCCGCTGCCTAGAGGACACCGCCATGCTGTTTTTGAGGGCGGTGACCTGGAGTATCTCGACCGGCTCATCTCCGAACATCCCGACGCCACTCTGGAAGAACTTCGGGATATGAGCGGAACCACGGCCTCCATCATGTCGGTTAAACGGGCTTCGGATCGGCTCGGATACCGATTTAAAAAAAACGCTTCACGCCAGCGAGCAAGAACGTGAAGATGTAAAGCTCAAGAGAGAACAGTGGATGCAGATGCTTCCTACCCTGGATCCGCATGCGCTGGTGTTTCTAGACGAATCCGGGGCGAAGACCAACATGACCCGGTTGCGAGGACGATCTCCCGGCGGGTCCCGCCTCTATGCCCATGCTCCGCATGGCCATTGGTGCACCACGACATTGATCTCTTCAATCCGGCTGAACGGAGAAACAGCAGCCATGGAGTTGCCCGGGGCCACGGATTCGCTCGCCTTCCGGACCTATGTTGAGGTCGTGCTGGCTCCGAGCCTCCATGACGGGGATGTCGTGGTCATGGACAACCTGGGCGCACATTATGACGAAGCGGCCATAATCATGATCGAAAGTCGCGGAGCACGGGTTCTTTTTCTTCCCCCATATAGCCCCGACTTCAATCCCATCGAAAAGATGTGGAGCAAGATCAAGAGCCTGCTGAGAAAGCTCGAGGCCCGTACCCGGGAAGAGCTTTCCGCTGCAATCACAAATGCTTTTGAGGCCGTAACGGCCAAGGATGCAGAAGGTTGGTTTTCATCGTGCTACATTACGGCATTACAATCGTGATATGCTCTAGCGGACTGCGGATGCCGTTGTCCCAGACCTCGCCCTTGCGGCCGATCAGGTTTCCAGGATTACGAATCCCCCAATCCGGGGAGTGCGGATTCTTGGGTTTCGCGTTTTCCCAGACGCCCATCTCCTGCTGCCCCATCGCATCTAGCGATCCATTGTCACTCATGAAGAGCACAATAGTATTCTCCGCCTGACCGGTTTCCTTGACCGCCTTCAGCAGGCGCGCAATCTGGTCGTCCATCTGTTTGATCGAGCCATAGCACTGGGCAATATCTTCCGAATAGCCCTTTTTACGAAACGGTTCGGCATAGGACTCGGGGCAATACCAATCCAGATGCGGAATCACATAGCCCACGTAGGCCAGCCACGGCTTGTCGCCGGCCTGCCGTATTTTTTCAACTGCGGCATCTGTGATCAGCTCCGCGCCCCAGCCCTGCTTATTTCTCTGGGCATACCCCGCCCCCGGGAGGAATGAATCAAATCCGCGGTCAATGGGCGTCATCTCCATCATATGTAGCCCTCCGTCCATTTTACCGAACGCCCAGGCCGCATAGCCAGACGGAGAGAAAAACTTCGGCATCAGCGTTTCATCACGCCGCACCCGACCGCGCGAGCCCACACCCCACACGCCCATATCGAGATGATGACGACCGGCAAACAACGACGCGCGAGTCGGCGTACAGGCCGGCCCGACCACAAAGTGCAGATAAAACGCCGACTCCCTTGATAACCGATCCAGGGTTGGAGTCTGCACCACCTTATTGCCCGTAAACCCGAAATCCCCATATCCCTGGTCATCCGAAATAATCAGCAGAATGTTGGGCGAACGTGACGCGCCATCTACATCAGCAAAAGCACCGCATGCAAAAACCAACCCTACAACCATCCACTTAATCATTTCTTATCTCTCTGTTATTTCTAAAGCTTAGGTACGTTATCTGACACTCAGTTTGAAAACACAACTGATTCAGGATCACCCGTCGCGCGCATTTCCTCTTCCAGCGCCCGTTTATATTTTTCGATCCGGCCTTTTTGCTCCGGGTTGCCGATCAGGTTGTTCCAGCAACCGGGATCTTTCCGCGTGGAATAAAATTCTTCCGGCGGGCGACGGACCAGATGCTCCGCGCGGGCGCGCTCCCGCTCTCCGGAGCGCTTCATCATCTGGATCAACGGATAGCCGGCATCAAAGGCATTCACACGCTCCGGGTCGCGCAGCGAATGGATATTAAAGACATAGGTATATTCTTTGCCGATCATTGCACGACCGGGAAAATACGCTCTTGGTTCCGATTGGGCATAATAGGTCATCGCGGCATAGACAAACTCACGCCATTCATCCGGAGTATTCCCTTGAAGAATCGGCCAGAGCGACTTGCCTTCCAGTCCCTTCACTTCCGGCAGCCCGACCGCCTCAATCACCGTCGGCATGATGTCGATGGACGATACCAAATGCGTTTTATCCACCACACTGGGTTGGATCTTTCCCGGCCACGAAAAGATTAGCGGGGTTCGCGTGCTGCTGTCATAGAGCGAGCGCTTCGCGCCCGGCGGCAGCATTCCATTGTCCGAAAGAAAGATAATCAGCGTGTTTTCCGCCTCGCCGCTCTCCTCCAGAGCGCGGAGGACGGCTCCGATGCAGAGGTCGCCACGGTGCACGGAATCATAATACGGGGCGATGTGTTTGCGGATCTCCGGTGTATCCAGGAGATAGGCGGGAACATACACCTCATCGGGATCAAACTGCGTGGTGGCTTCCGGATAAGGATCGTCTGGATTCCACTCCGCCCGCATGGTCGCTTCGCTTTTCGTGCGCGGCCACGGGTCGTGCGGATCGATCGGGTTAGCATAGAGGAAAAACGGCTTGTCCGCGTTTTTGGCATTTTCAATCACCAATTGGGTGCGTTCGAAAAACGCATCCGGATCGCGGTCTTTCGCGCCGACCCCGAACGGCTTTTCATGAAAACGGATATCAAAGGTCGGGTTGAGCTGCCGGCTGTTCTTGAGGATGGCGCCGGTATAATAGCCATTCTCGTGCAGGTAGGTGTCCAGGCGGGGCGTGATCACTTCCGGGGCGACCCACCCTTCCGGCGGCTGCTGTCCATGCCCCATGCTGCCCGAGCAATGCGGATAACGCCCCGTCAGCATCGCGTTACGCGACGGCCCGAAGATCGTGCTGGCCACATGGGCATGGTGAAAACGGAATCCCTGCCCGGCCAGCCGGTCGATGTTCGGCGAAATACCGGGAATCGTACAGCCCGTCACCTCCAGCGAATCCCAGTTCATATCATCCACTGTCAGCAACAGCACATTCGGGGAACGGGACGCTCCCTGCACCATCGCACTGATCATCATGGCCGCGACCAATAAATCTTTCATTTTTAGTTTCATTATAAAACTCCTGCTCTCAATTCAAACTTTCTTATCATCGATTCCCTTCGGGTAAGCGATCGCGACACCCTGCTCTGCATATCTTGTGTAGGGAACGTTTCCCCGAAGGGAAACGTTGTGCACCGTTGCATGTATTCAGTCGCGTTTCAGAACCTAGCCCTCTTCCACGCCATACTGAGCACGTAATTCGTCCATGGTTTCATGCGTAATCGGATATTTCCGAAGGATAAAAAAGGAAACCACCATCAGGACCGGCCCGACGATGAAGGTCATCAGCGCCAGGTTATCGAGCGTATCGGCCGTCTGCTTTTCCGCACCGGAAACATAGCCGACCCCTTTGAGAATATAGCCGGTCACAAAAAGTCCGAGCGCTGTGGCAGCCTTCATGAAGAAAGAGAATCCGGCGGCATAGCGCCCCTCCGTCACCTCGCCGGTTTTCAGTTTTTTCAGCGCCGAAAGATCCGCGATCATAGCCATGGCCAGCGGCACCAAAATCCCACATCCGCCCCACCACAGCGTCTGCAAAACTCCGAAGACCACCGCAGAAAGATGGAAGGCTTCGCCTTTATAGTCCACAAACAGCTGAACCGCTTTCGGTTCCATCAGCCCACCGCTGAAAATCGCCAGCAGCGCGAGGCAGCCCGCGGAACCGATAATCATGGCGAGGTATCCGGTTTTTTTCTTATCCAGCCGCTTCACTAATCCGCCGAGCAGAAGAGATCCCAGCATGAACCCGACCATCCCGCCCGTATGCACGAAGGTTTTTTCCAGAGCGGAAAACCGCATGTATTCCACATAGGTAAACATCTGCACCTGCGAAACCACCATCATGGAAAACTGGGCCAGCCCGAAAAAGCCGAACACAAACCAGACCAGTTTATCGGAATAGACATCCTTCAGGTCATGGATAAATGCCTTCAGATGATTCCCTTGGTCTTTGTCCTCAATCTTAAGCTGCCCCTTGTCGGAAAATTTAAAGGTAACAAAAACACAGAAGAGAACCAGTAGCAGGGCACAGACCGTCAGTATGACCCCCATGCCATTAAAATTTTCCGCGATCTTCGTTCCGTCTATCTTCGTTCCGTCCGCCGCTTTTCCGTCGGGAAAAAACAGGATCCAGCCCAGTCCGCCGAACACTATGTTAATGATCATGTTGAAACCGCACCGCACGCCCTGAATCCGGGCGCGATCATCATCGGTTTTGCACATTTCAAATCCAAGGGCGGTAAACGGCACCACAAAGACCGTAAAGGCGGTTTTAATGAGGATGTTGATACCCACGAGATACCCGAAGAGCCGCTTTTCACCCTGAAAGGATTCCGGCACAAACCAAAGGAAGAAAAACAGGACGGCCAGTAGCAGTCCACCGATCAGCATATACGGGTGGCGCCGCCCAAACCGACTCGTGGTTCGGTCGGAAACCGTGCCCATGACCGGATCGGTGAACGCGTCATAAATGGTTCCGATTCCAAAAGCGATACCGGCGAGCTCTGGGCTCAACCCCATAATCTGTGTGTAGAACAGCATCGCATAGTTGGCAATCCCGTTCATGGTGATCGAGTTCGCCCCTTCGCCCGAGGCATAGCCCCATAGATCACGGATTTTCAGTTTTTTTATGTTCATATTTCCACCCCTATCCAGTCTTAATTCATTTACACTTCAGCATTGCCCTATTTAATCCGAGAGCTCCTTCAGGAAGGCTTCATCTTCCATCGCCTGCCAGATGCACCGTTGCTCAAAAGTATCAAAAGTCCACATCATGTACCCCTGTGCGTTATCGCCCAGGGCCAGATCTCGGGTCTTAAGGATGTTCTTGCGAGCCTGATCAAACGTGGTGGCTATAAACTTAAAGGAACCGAACTCTCCGAGGATATACGGTTTATCCTTCAGAACACCCTGCATCTCCTGCGAATATAATCCGGTGCTCTTCATATCCAGGCGGTAGCTCTCCTCCAGCGTGGTGGATGGCTTGGTGTAGTAGACATGGACATCAACAAAATCCAACGCCCCATTCAGGATCGTGGAGGCTTTGGGCGGACAGCGAGGATCGCGCCTGCCCATGTTCCGTATGCCGTAATGTTTTCCCTCATAATCTTTGCCGACCGCGCGCGGGACAAAAACACCCTCCCCGACCAGCATGGAAGGTACCACCTCTTTAACGGCCTTGGACACCCGGGCATGATAGGAGAGGATCGAATTCTCATACAACGCCTGCCGCTGGTCATCCTGACTCATATCATACGCCCGGCCATCCGGACCTGTAAACATCCCCTCCGTAAGGGTAAACGGCCATTGCCTCCCATTCAGTGAAAACTCATCCATTTCCATAGTTCCACATCCCATTCCACCGTAACCAAAACAAAGAAGTCTTCCTCGCAGAGCCGCAGAGCATTTACTCAATCCGGAAACGTCCTCTGCGACCTCTGCGCCTCTGCGCGATAAAAAAATTCCTGTTTCTGAACAATCATGCTGTGTAAATTCGATCTGACATTACGATTGCGACGACTAATCCTTATCCAGCTCAAAGGTGCCGAGCTTGCTGTAGAACAGATCCCAGTCGTCGGTCGCATGCCAGAGCAGCTTCTGCTCCAGACAGTCGTAGGTCCAGTACAGCATACCGTTCACCCTTTCCTTCAGCACCAGGTCGCGGACGATCACCATGTTGTCGACCCCTTCCTCGAACGTTTTTTCCATAAAGTCAAAGGCGCCGAATTCCCCAACGATGATCGGTTTCATCTTGCGGATCTCCGCCATTTCGGGGGCATAAAATCCGGTAGAATCCAGACTGTGTTTCACCGCCTCTTCGACAGATTTACGACGGTTGTGGCGATAAATATGGACATCGAGACAGTCGAGCGGGCCGTCGCCCAGGCTCGTCAGCGTGGGCGGATAGCGTTTGTCCCTGTATTTCTCCGGCCACAGACCGGCCGAATTTTCGGTATCCTTGCCGACCGCCGCCGGCACAAATACGCCCTCGGAGACCAGCATCTCCGGATCAATCGCCTTCACGGCATCGACCACACGACCATGATAATAGCGATAGCCCTCGTCCATCAGCGCCTGGCGTTCTTCCGTGCTGGAAAGGTCATAGGTTTTTCCATTGGCCGCGGTAAAGTTTCCTTCAATCCGGCTGAAGGGGAGTTTATCGGCCTCGAGGTTCGCCTCGTTCTGGCACTGCAGCCCCAGCAGGGTCGGCAGTACCGCGGGCTCCTTCGCCTTAATATACGACAGGAAGGAAGTGATATATTCCACCCGGGCATCCACGCCCTCCGCAGAAAGGATAAACAGGTTTTTCTCCTCGTTATCCCCGTTGAAACGCTTCAGGAAATAGTCGTTGTTCGGAAGCTCGCCGTCTCCAAAGGTTGGAAAAACGCGGATATTATGGCGGGTCGCGCGGCGCAGGAAATCGAGCACGTTTTCCATATAGGGTTCATAGAGCCCTTTCGTGGTTTTGTATTCCCCGGCGATACCGGGATTGAAGGGTTCGCGCCCGATGATGAATACACGAACCGTGTTGTAACCCGAATCCTCCAGTCTCTGAAACATGGCCTCGGCGCGGTCTGGATCATAATCGGCCTTCGAGAATTCTGTATCGGCTTCAAAGGTCGAATGATCCCCGCCGGGCGTTCCGTCTTCCTTGCGCAGGCGGATATAGTTAAAGCCTGATACATGAAAAGGCGTCTCGGAATCCTTGAGCACAAACTGCGCCCCGTCCTTGCCTGGCTCAATACCAATCCGCTCTAGCGGTTCAAGCGTTCCCGCACCTGCCGTTGCCACGGTGGCAACAGCAACCACCCCTTTCAAACAACTCGTTTTCGACATGCCCTTCCTTATTTCTCAATTTTCGGCGGAACCGCCCGTCCATCGGTCATCACCCAGCCATATCCTTGGGGGGTAGCGGCACCGGGATTTCTATATTTTTCTTCCGGCTTTTTCCAGCAAGGCGCCAGCGTGCTTTTCCATTCTCCGTGTTTGCGGGCAAGCCGCTCAACCACTTCGGGAAAGCGACCAGCCACGTCCTTTTTTTCCTGCGGGTCTTTTTCAAGATCGAACAGCTGCCATGCATCGGTTTCCACATGACGATACAGCCGCCAGTTTTTCCAGCGGACGGCAACCAGGTGGCGATGCTCTGGATCGGTCGGTTCCTTGTTGAGCCAGTAGATATATTCGTGAACATCGCCTTTCTTTTTGCCCTTCAGGTACGGCATCAGATCAATTCCATCGATGTGTTCGGGAACCGGCAGGTTGGCGGCCGCCAGCATGGTGGCATAGAAGTCGAAGGTACACGCCATGCCGTCGAATCGTTTTCCTTCCAGAACGGTGCCCGGCCAGGAGACGATGGACGGACTAAGCGTCCAGCCGATCTGCTGGGTATCTTTTCCCTTTCCACCCCGGTACGGGGTCGAGGTGCCCCCCTCGCCCGTGTTCGCACCATTATCACTCGAAAAAATAATGAGCGTGTTTTCGCGCATCTTATGTTGATCGAGATAGTCGAGCAGCTTGCCGACCTGATCGTCGAGGCAGACGATACCTCCACCCAGCTTCCGCCGCTTCGGCGGTGCTGTCGTGCGGCTTGCTAATTCCTCCGGAATATCCCGGTGCGACGAATGAACCGCCAACGGCGACCAATACATCATAAACGGCTTGTCGGCCTTGCGGTTCCGATCCACAAACTCGATCAGGTTATCCCCATCGATTTCCGTAATCCAAACCACTTCACCATCCTTGTTTTTACACAGGAAATGGTTTCCTTTCTTGATTCGCGGAGGCAGCTCGGCCACTTCCATAAACCCGCGAGCCGACGGCCCCTGCCACTTATCACCCAGATCCCATTTTCCAATCTGCCCGGTGGTGTATCCGTTGTCGCGGAACACTTCGGCAAACGTCGGTTTGTCCTCCGGAATCGGCATGCCGCGCGACATACCATATTTGCCGAACCGCTGGCCATACATCCCCATCATCAGGCTCGAACGGCTGGGGCAGCACGGCGGGTTGGTGACATATGCCTGCGTCAGCACAACGCCCCCTTTGGCCAGCCGGTCGATATTCGGCGTCGGAATATCCATGCAGCCAAACGGCCCGGTATCGCCATAGCCCAGGTCGTCGATAAACAACATTATAATGTTCGGACCGCGTGACGCGGCATCTACAAAGGCTGCACAGCACAAAACAACCAACAATTTAATTATCATCTTCATACTCTACCTTCTCCGTTCCTCGATTATTGGGCGGATTTTCAAGCTACCGACCCGCCTCAGCCGTATCCAACGTTAAACTTCGGTAATCGCCGGAAAATTCATACCCATAAACAACACCCTTGGTAAATCCCTTTGGCAAACACCACCACGTTGCCCAAAACACAAACAATAAATAGTACAACGAATGACGCTTTACACAACATGCATAACGGCTGATTTTAGTAATCAGCGGTGGATTACTTTATCTCGAGAAAATCAATGCACGCTTCACAAGCGTTATTCGCCCGCGAGATCAAGGCGGTAGGCTTTCTGTGGATTTTCAACCAGAATCCGAGTCATCAGTGCCGTGTTTGACGAAAGCTGCTGCGCAAACAGGTTGTACATGCCTTCATAATCGGGGGAGATCGGCCAGTTGCTGCCGAACAGCAGCCGGTCGGGACCGAAGGCATCCATAATTGGATTAAATAACGCATCTAGCCGGTCCGGGCTGTAGTTATGTTGAAACACGGCATCGAACATGGATAGCTTGCAATAAACATTAGGGCACTCGCCCAGTTCCTCAACCAATGGCCCCCACCAGCCTTGCGGTTGCTTTTCAGTATCCAGTCGTCCGCCGGCCATATGGTTGATGATGATGGTGAGATCAGGATAACGTTGCGCGATTGAAACAATGTCTGTACGAGTGTGCAGATCGAGACCGGTTTCAAGAACCATTTTCCGACCTTCCAGCCATCGGATATTTTTCCGGACCGTCTCATCGGAAAAATCGACCTTCCCGCGTGCACGGTTCCGCAGCCCCCGGAACTTCGGATTTTGAGCAAACCGTTCCAGAATGTCCCCGGTTTCGGGATCGGCAAGATCCAGATTACCAATGACTGCCGCCACAACCGGCTTGTCGGCTGCATGCTCCAGCATCCATTCGTTATGCTCCAGGCTGGTCCCCGCCTCAACCGCAACGGCCCATGTGATGGGCGTGCCGGCAGAAACCGCCTTGAACCGTTCCGCGTGGTGGGGCTGGTTTAAACGCGTATTATCCGGCTTCAGCCAGTCCAACCCTGCCGGTTCATACAGATGAATGTGGGTGTCAATACCGCCCGAAGGATTTTCAGCCAGAGCACTGCTGCACAGAACTGCCAATATCAGAACTGTTTTTAGCATTCCACCTGACTTCATCACTTAACTCCCTACCGTACAAAAAGCGGACCGACCGGCTCGGGCAGCGCATTATCAGCCTGCGGGTTGTAACGCTTGTTCAGGCTGGTGTCATACCGGGCGGGAATATGTTCAAAACGCCATTTGGCCAACGCCTTTTTCATGCGCCCTACCCGTTCGGGCATCGATGCGGAAAGGTCTTTGGCTTCGCCGATGTCTTTCGACAGATCAAACAGCCGCATCACTCCGTCATGGTAGGCGATCAGTTTGTAGTCGCCTTCAATCATCACCGAACTGGGGGCCGTCATCGGAGAACCTTCCGTAAGGTGATCCGGCCTGTAATACGGTTCATGGATAAAGACCGCGCGTTTTTCAAAATCGTCGGGGCGATTCTGTAACAGCGGAACCAGCGATTTTCCCGACCACTGCTTCTGGATTTTTTCAGGCACCTGCTTACCGGCCAGGGCCGTCAAGGTCGGGGCAACATCTTCCAACGTAACCGGCGTGTCGACCCGGTGCCTTTCTCCATTCGGCACATACATCATCATCGGCACACGGATTCCGCCTTCAAACGTCTGGGCTTTCTGTCCGCGCAACGGCGTATTGCTGGTCCAGCGCGCCCCCTTCTTGACGGCCTGACCGCCATTATCCGAGGTAAACACGATGATCGTATGGTCCGCTACCCCCAACTCCTTGAGGGTCGCGCGGATCGCTCCGACGGAATCATCAAGCGCCCGGATCATTCCAGCATAGGCAGGGTTGTCCTGCCCGTTCCAGCCGCGGGTTTTCTTCGTTGAAAAATAGGCCACATCCTCCGGCCTGGCCTCGATCGGTCCATGAACCGCAAAATGCGCCAGATAGAGCAGGAACGGTTGCTCCGGTTGCTTTTTGACATGCCTGCGAATCCAGTCTGTGCTCAACTCCGTGAGATCGTCGGTCAAATATTCGGTCTGCGCCTCCGGCCCGGGATGGTGCCATTTTTTACGCACCCCTTTATGATATTTCGACCACCCCTCATCCTCGTAGGTGATCGCCTCAAACCCGAAATCCTGCGGGCGGTGCCCTTCCAGATCGTTTCCGCCGATATGCCACTTGCCGAGGAAGGCACTTCGATACTCCGGCAGCATTTCCGCCAGCGAATACACCTTCTGCCCCCGGCTGTCGGGCAGCCCGTTCGGCAGGGCATAATTTCCCGTTGCCGTAGCGACCGGAAACGTCGGATTCGTTCCGGGCATCTTATCATGAAACTGGTACTCAGCCGGCGGTTCCAACCCGTTCTGGGCAAACGTAAACTTGCCTGCTCTCATGGCCGTAGCATTGTTGAACCCGAAGGTCGCCCCGTTGCGACCGGTGATAATCGTGGCGCGCGACGGCGAGCAGAGCGGCATGCTGTAGCAGCGCGAAAAGGCAACCCCGTCTTTCGCCAGGTCATTAAGATGCGGTGTTTCATAATATTGATCGTTCGCCGGTGTGTCTGTGGCGAATTCCGCCGTTGGGTTAATATCCATAAACCCCAGATCATCCGCCATAATCAGCACAATATTCGGTTGATCGGCATGGGCATTAAACACGCCGCATAACAGCGCAACATAAATAGCTGTTTTCAATCTATTCATCATTTCTCCAACTTCAGGGTCAACTTAAGCACCTCACCAATCGCCGTGCCAGCTTTGGCATCATTCGCTACGGCCAACGAAAACGGGACCGTTCCCGACGGCAAAGCAATAGGGCCAAAAACGTTTTTTTCGGCCGAGCGGCTTTTGGCAGTGACCGGTTTCCCATCAATCAGCAGGCTGATCGGTGCGCATCGGTCGAAACCTGTACCTTCGGCGATGAAAGAGACCGTCAGCGGCTTCTGTACTTCAACCGCGTAGTCGGCGCGGTCCCCTGGGTAGCGGAATCCTTTCACGCCGCCGAGATAATCGTGCATGTCCATTTTGCCGGTCAGACGCAACGGCTGCAGCACGTTGATATTCCAGGATGCGCCTGGTCGGTCGGCGTTGTTAATCCGCAGCTGCCGCATCTGGAAGGTGCGGTTGCGCGCGGCGATATCGTCCCAGCGCAACCGGCAGCGTTGGGCCATGGCCTCGGTGCGCTCGGGATATTCTGCGCTCAGGTCGTTTTGCTCGGCCGGGTCCTTTTCCATGTCGTACAAACGGAATTCGCCCCCCGGCAGATGGTGGAATTTATAGTTCCCGTTACGCAGAATGGTGTGCAGGGAAGAGTACCGCAGCGTTTTCATATCGGGCGTATTGGCACCCTCTCCGACCGGAACGCCGGGGCCGCCGGTTGCCAGGCGGAAAATGTCGCGATCATCGCTAAACGTTCGATCTTTCAGCGAGCCGCTGAAGCTTGTTCCGGAAAAGGGGAAATGCTCCGGATGTTTCTCCTCCGGAATCTGAGCCAGCTCCAGCAGTGTGGGCAGTACATCTTCCACGCCGACCGGCTGCTTGCGGATGCCGGGCTTGACTTTTCCGGGCCAGCGAACCAGCAGCGGACTGCGGATACCGTTGTCCCACACCTCGCCCTTGCGGCCGATCAGATTGCCCGGATTGCGAATGCCCCAGTCCGGCGAATGCGGCCGTTTGGGTTCACTGTTTTCCCAGACCCCCATCTCGCGGTTGTTCATCGCATCAAGCGACCCGTTATCACTCATAAACAGCACAATCGTATGTTCCGCCTGGCCAGCTTCCTCGACCGCCTGGAGCAACCGGGCGATCTGATCATCCATCTGCTTAATCGAGCCATAGCACTGGGCAATATCTTCCGAATAGCCTTTTTTGCGGAACGGCTCGGCATACGACTCCGGTGAATCCCACCACAGGTGCGGAATAATGTGCGCCATCACCGCGAGCCAGGGTGTATCTCCCGCCTCATTGATTTTTTCAATCGCCGCATCGGTGATCAGCTCCGCGGACCAACCCTCCGTCCACGTACGCCCTTCCGGTGTCCAGAGTTCCGGCTGTTGATGCAGATACCCGCCGGTGATTCCGCAAAACCAATCAAACCCGCGGTCCGACGGCGTCATTTCCATCATTTCCAGACCGCCATCCATTTTACCGAACGCCCAGGTTTTGTAGCCGGATGGGGTGAAGAATTTCGGGATCAGCGTTTCGTCGCGCCGCACCTTGCCGCGCGAGCCAACTCCCCAGACCCCGGTATCCAGATAATTGCGACCGGTAAACAGCGATGATCGCGTCGGCGTACAGGCCGGGCCGACCATGAAATAGGGATAAAAGGCCGACTCTGCAGCGAGCCGGTCAATCGCCGGTGTCTGCACCACATCGTTACCTGTAAACCCAAAGTCCCCGTAGCCCTGATCATCAGAAATAATCAGCAGAATGTTTGGCATTTCCGATTGCCGATCTCCGATTGCCGATTGAAAAGCAGCAACAGACAGCCCAAACACCACCAACCTCTTCACATTCTTCATAACCGTTAAGTTGAACATAATCACTTCTCCAAAAAATCCAGCAAATCGATACTCTGTGGCGACAACGCCGAAAGAGGTATATCGCGTACAGCCTCACGATCGGCAGGCCGGACCTTCACCTGCTGTTCCGCAACCGAAAGCACCACACAGTTCATGCTGCGCCCCTGCTTATCCACGAGTTCAACCACATAGCCGGCTTTGCCGACTTCGTTCTTCGCAGCCCGAAGCTGCTCCACGCTTTCAGGGGCCAGCAATTCGAAGGCAATCTTCCGCTGCGCACCGCTCTTCAGATCAAGCAGCACCGCGGCCTCCTCATATACCGAAAAAACCTTTACCTTCAGCGGCCTGTTTTTGCGATCCGCAAGCACCATCTGGGCTCCACCTAATGAGGTTGCAACCACCCTGAACTTCGGCGGCAGCGGTTTGCCCTTATGGGTGTGAATAAAATCGCGGGCCAGATTCATAAAGGTATACGGCTCATCCTCCGGCAGCTCGACGGTGGGATGCTTATACCAGGACTGTATGGTGCCCATCGTTGGCCGTAGATCATGCTTCTGCACCTGTTGCAGACAATGTATCACCCCTTCATAAAAGGCCTGGTTTGATACGTTTCCACCTTCATGGTCGTTAAAGAGGAAAATAAAATCCATCCCGTTCGACCGGCAGAACTGCTCCATCGCCTTCAGCTTACCCCAACCGTTTCGGGTATTTTCAATCCGCTGATAGGAATATTCGGGCTGGAACATATCCAGCTTCGTACCCTTCTCCTCACAGGCCTTCATCACATCCAGCAGCAGTTCCTTCAGATCACCCTGCGACTTCTTAGGATTTCCTTCGGGGGGAAACTGTTCCGGATCCTCCCAGTAAAAGCGAAATGCGGCTTCGATCATACCGATTTTTATATTCGGATACTTTTCCTTCACTCCCGCGACAAACGTCGCATAGCGCTCTACGGCCTCCTCATAGCTCCAGTTATACTCCTCTTTCGCCCAGCCCTGTGATTTAATAAATACGTTGTCGGTCACCAGGAAATCAACCCGACCTCCCGCTTCCGTAATCGGATCGAGCAACCGACTAATCAGGTTTTCGTGGCCATGTCGAATACCGACTTCAATCCCCACTCCGAGATTCAGTTCCGACAGCCGCTGCATAATGGTGCGAAGCAATTCAGGTTCGCCTCGGCACAGGCGTCCCATAGGTGTTGAATAAAACTTAAACTGCGATAGGTTTTCAGCAACGTAGCTCCATTCATCCAACCGATGTTCGAACAGATCTTCAAAACAACGGAACACAGTCTCAGCATCCGCTTTCTGTCCTGTTGTAATCGCCGGACAAATCGACATCTGCATGGGAGCGGGTTCCGCCGCCTTTAAAGGAAGCACAAAGAGCAAAAGCCCCAGCTGGCTGATCCACTGTTTCATTTTCACCATGGCTTTCCCATAAGATTACTGCACAAGTGCTATCGTGATCTGGATCACTTCCCCATCGGCGGAGCCGGCCTGGGCATCGACGGGCACGGCCAGCGCAAGCGGTATGCTGCCGGCCGGCAGCGTGGCCGAGCCGAAAACAATCTGTTTCGCATCGCGGCTTTTAACTTCAACGGGCTTGCCGTCAATCAGTAGATCGATGGGCGCGCACTGGTCGAGCCCCTTCCCTTCAGCAACGAAAGAGACGGTGAGCGGATTCTGCACTTCGACCGTGTAATCTGCGCGGTCGCCGGGCGAACTGAAGCCTCGGGCTCCGCCGTAAAAGATGGACTGCATTTCACCTTCAAAATGGAGCGCCTGGTTGGCACGCAGCGTCCACGACTTGGCCCAGCGATCCACATTGTCGATTTTTAACTGACGCATCGGGAAGGTCCGGTTGCGCGAGGCGATGTCTTCCCACCGTGCGCGACAGCGTTGCGCCAGCTCTTCGGTGCGCTCTGGCATGGTTGCACTCAGGTCGTTCTGTTCGCCGGGATCGTTGATCATGTCATAAAGGCGGAACTGCCCGCCGGGCAGATGGTGAAATTTATAGTTCCCCCGCCGCAGCACGGTGTGCAGCTTGCTGTAGTCCGCCTCCCGGGCATCCTCAATAATGTCAGACGGCGTGACGTCCCCCGGCTGTCCGGGGCCATCCAGGGCGATGCGGAAAATATCGCGTTCATCGGCATAATCGGGATCCTTGAGCGACGGATAAATGCTTTGACCATCAAACGGCAGATGCTTCGGCTGTTTGGCTTCGGGAATCTGCGCAAGGTCGAGCACGGTCGGCAGAATATCCTCCACCATCGGAACATGCTTCCGGATACCCGGCTTGATGTTGCCCGGCCAGCGCACCAGCAGCGGACTGCGGATGCCGCCGTCCCACACTTCCGCTTTCGCACCGGTAAGATCGCAGGCGTTGCGCAGTTTCCAATCATCGGAAAACGTTGCACGTTTAAAGTTTTCGTTGACATAGGCTGGCGTATTTTCGGTTGGGCCGTTGTCGCTGAAGAAAATCACAATCGTATTCTCCTCCTGCCCCGCGTCGCGCACCGCATCGAGCAGGCGCCCGATCTGGTCATCCATCTGTTTAATGGAGCCATAGCACTGAGCGAACGATTCCGAATACCCTTTTTTACGATACGGGTCGGCATAGGAATCAGGGCATTCCCACGGCAGGTGCGGAATAATGTAGGCCATATGCATCAGCCACGGCGTATCGCCCGACTCTTTGATTTTTTCAATGGCCGCATCGGTGATCAGCTCGGCCGACCAGCCCTCGGTCCACTCGCCACCCACCGGCGTGCAGAGCAGCGGACGCTTCTGCAGGTATCCGCCGCCGATGCCGCAGAACCAGTCGAAGCCGCGCGCTACCGGGTCAAGCTCCATCATCTTTGCACCGTCCCATTTACCAAACAGCCAGGTATTGTAGCCGGACGGTTTCAGGAACGACGGCATCAGCACCTCGTCGCGCCGCACATCGCCGCGCGAGCCGACGCCCCAGACGCCGACATCCAGATGGTTGCGACCCGTCAGCAGTGCCGAGCGTGTCGGCGTACAGGCCGGGCCAACCATAAAGTGGGGATAAAACGCGCCCTCTTTCGAGAGCCGATCCAGCACTGGCGTATCGGCCAGCTTGTTTCCCGTAAAACCGAAATCCCCGTACCCCTGGTCATCCGAAATAATCAGCAGAATGTTAGGCGGTCGCTCTGCGCCGTGCGCAAACGAACCAACTACAAGCAGTGCAACAAACCACTTAACTACATTTTTCATAACCATATTCCTGTTCCAGATTTTGGAAGATTCTGCATTGGATTTTAATAATGGCAGGAATCCATCCTACTCCATTCCACGGTACAGCTCTATCCAATCAATCAAAACCCTACCTTGGGAAATCCCCTTGATATCGACCTGGAGACTATCCGCCATGCTGATTGAACCCTTCTCGATGACCTCCTTCTCCCCGTTTACCCCGAAAAGCAACTTTCCCTCTTTGAATTCAAAAGTGAGCTCGCCCCAGGTATTGACAGGGAACGCGATGGCCGACTCGGCGGTCGCCTTCTTGTTGAACTTCATCCGGGTAGATTCCTTCGTGAAAATAAAGCTGTTGATGTGGTGCCCGATATCGATTTTCACGGCCTTGGCATCCCCTTCATACTTGATCCGCATCCTCAACACGAACTCCTCGGGAACGGGTTTCAGGATAATGACGGGGTTCGCCCCTGTATGAATGCCATCCCCCTCGGTTCGGACATGCTCCTGATATTCCCTGCTCGACGGGCTTCCGACCAGCATGCCGTCCTTAACAACCCAGACGGTTTTTTGCTTAACCTGCCAGAATGCCCGGTTCACCTTCCCATCCTTATCAAACTGATCGATGTAGACCGGTTCTACTTTCTTAAAAATTTCCGGCCGATACCCTGCATCCGCCGCACAGTTGAACGATGCCCAAAACAACATCGAAACCATCCATTTAAACATGATTCTCATCATCAACAGTTCATCGCAAGTTGAGTTTATGAATCAGGTAATCTGTCGGCGTCTCGAACTTCACATCGGGGACCCCGGGATAAACCAGCTCGCATTCCACACCGAGTGCCCGGCAATGCTCCTGTAGTTTGACGCCGAAGTTGGCCGAGTGGGTCGGGTCTTTCTGCACCTCGCCGATGGCGGGGGCGCTTTTGAAATACAGATACGCCGGAGGATCGTCGGCATTCACCAGCGCATAGGGGGAATATTCGGCAATCCACGGCAGGATGCTTTCGCGGTCGGCCAGAAACTCGGCAAAGCTTTTCTTTCCGAAGGCATGTCCGCCATACTTGCTGTTTGGCGTCCATTCCTTCATCTGCTTCGGATCGAGGCTGGTCTGCGGATTGGTTACGGCAGCACAGAAGAGACGGGTTGATTCCCGAGCCACCGGATCGTTGCTCGCAGGGTCAGCCAGATCATCATGATAGGCGATCCAAAGGCTGGAACAGGCGCCGGCGGAACCACCGGCCGCACCGATGCGCGTTTTGTCAATATTCCACTCCTCCGCTTTACTGCGAACAAACTGCAATGCGCGGGAGGCATCGTGCAGCGGCACTTTCACCGGCGGCAGGACATCGCCCTCGATATCGCCCATCAGCCGATAGTTGATCGCCACCACCGAAATGCCTGCCTCCAGCAGCGCTTCCGCATCGACAAACTTGCTGAGCCTCTCTTTGCTGCCGCCCTTCCAACCGCCGCCGTGAATCACAAAAACCAGCGGGGTCGGTGTATCGGACTCCGCCTTCCAGAAATCCATCACATGCTTTTCGTGTTCACCGTAGCGAATGCCGACCTGAGTGGGCGCAGGAACGGATGCGTCGTATCGAGGGGCTTTCTTCTGCGCGTCGGCGGAGAGGACGAGCAGGCTGGTTAAGGCAATTAAACTTCCCTTCATGAGTTGCTCCATTATTTCGTTGCCTGGGCTGAAATGGATTCAAGATAGGCGAGGTCTTCCGCAGTCATCACTTTATGCGAAATGTTCACCTCGCTTCCGTCGGCCTGCCGCAGCGTAACAATCGTCTTCCCTTTCGGGTTCACAAACATCTTCACAAACGAGCCATCCTTCTGCTGCGGCTTTCCTTTCGCCCAGATGCGGACCTTGGAAGCCGGGGCGGCCTTGACCGTTTTAGGCTTAGAGACCGGTTTGGCAACGGTTGGAATGGGCAGGTTGCGCAGGTTGCGGTAAGGCGAAACCTTGCTTTTTGCATTCGCTTCGGGATCGTAGAGCGGATTCGGGCGACGCTGATATTTCATAGGAACCACCTCGTCGATCATTTCATCGAGCAGCTTGAAAAGCTCCGTCGTCTTTTCCGGCATTTTTTCGGAGAGGTCGTTTTTCTCCTCGATATCCTGCGCGAGATTGTAGAGCTCCAGATAGCCCTGTTCGTCAAACATCAACTTGTAGTCGCCTTTGCGCACGGCCGTACGGGTGGGCGAGTAGTTCCCTTTTTTATCGAGCCCGCCGCCCGCTTTGTGCCAGAAAAAGGTGTCGCGGGTATATTGCTTCGCCTTGTTTTCCGGATCCTTTAGCAGCGGCAGAATCGATCGTCCATCGACATCAAGATTTTTCAAATCGTCCGCCTGGCCCGCCACCGAGAGAAGCGTTGGAAAGATGTCTTCGACACCGATCGGGATCTCACACTTCGAGCCGCCGTTGATCTGACCGGGCCAATAGGCGATAAACGGAACACGCACGCCCCCGTCGTACAACTTTCCCTTTCCTTCGCGAAGCGGAAGGTTCGAGGTGGCGTTTTCGCGATTAATCCCGCCGTTGTCCGACATGAAAATGATCAAGGTATTCTCGGCAATCCCGAGCTTGTTAAGCTCATCCACTACGCGTCCAACTGAATTATCGAGTCCGCGCAATACACCCGCATATTCCGGCATTGAGTGCCCATTCCAGCCACGGGTCGGTTTGTTTTCGAAATAGGCGATATCCTCGGGCTTGGCTTCGCGCGGCGAGTGAACCGCGAATTGTGCGAAATAGAGAAAAAACGGCTCTTTGTTTTTATCGCATTCGCGGATAAAGCGCACGGCACGTTCCGTTAAATCGTCGGTCAGGTATTCGATACCGAGATCCTCGCCAGTCTTCCCTCCGCTTTTCCAACTGCCTTCGCCTTTTCCGTTCCATTTTTGCTGCCAATCAAAATAGGGCGAACCGCCATGATCGAAATAGGCGAGTTCCTCAAACCCATGATCTTTCGGCTGATAGCCCTCCGTTCCCAAGGCACCGAGATGCCATTTGCCAAGCATCGCACTGCGGTAGCCTTTAAGCGCTTCGGCAATCGTAAGCGCATCATACTCGTCATGGGCTTGCCCGCTTTGCAGCGCATAGGTGAACGGCGCCCCAATGTAACCGAGCGCGGGATTCGTCTGCTCAGGCGTATTTTTCTTTCGGTCGTGAATGTGATATCCGGCCGGTGGCGTCGTGTTGCGCGAAGAATAACTCCCCTTCATATGCCCTGACGCCGTCAGGAAGCCGAACCGCGCCGGATACAGCCCCGTCAACAGAGCCGAGCGACCGGGCGAACAGAGCGCGGCGGAATAGGCCTGTGTAAAGCTCATCCCCTGTTTAGCCAGCCGATCAAGATGCGGCGTTTCATAAAAACACGCTTCCGGCGTCACGTTCTTTACCCGCGAGGCATAGCTCACCAAATCCATCCAGCCCAAATCATCGGCCAAAATAACAACAACGTTCGGCTTTTGCGGTGCCGCGGAAACGACGCTGCCCGCCGCAACCAAACCAACGACTATCCATTTAAGACCATTTTTCATAATCAGCATCCTGTTATTCAGAGATAAGCGTTACATCATCGATCAGGATGGAACCGGTTCCATCAAGATCGACTCGCATCAGCAGATTGTTCCCCTTGCGCAGTTTATCCGCTTTTACCGTCATTGTAACCGTCGTCCACTCGGTCGGAATAACACCATCCTTCTGCTCAACCAGCTCCCAGGGGCTGACCAGATACAACGTAGCCGGGGTCGGGCTGTCCAGTGCCTTGGTACGCAGCGTAAGCGTATAGGTCGCTCCCACCTGCGCATCCACCGCGCGGCTTATTAAAGACCACTTTCCGCCCTCACAGGTAAACTTCAGGCATGGATTACCGCCGTCCTTTACCGCCTCCACGGAGGCCGAGCCGATGTCGCTACCCTTCTTGAAGGTTTTCAGCTGCCAGCCGGAGGGCAGCTTGCTTCCCTTCATTTTGTCAAAGCTTCCTTCCAGCAGCAGGTTGCCGGCGGACGGCTTAACCGCTTTCGTTGCGGGCTTCACTTTGCTTAACTCCCTTTTCAGCCGTTCGGCCACTTCGGGATATTGGCTGAACACATTGTTCTTTTCAGCGGGATCGTTTTCGAGATCATAGAGCTGGTCGCTGTTTTCAGATACCCGTTTGGTCGGGTTGGCAGGATCGTGCTCGATGTATTTCCATTTTCCTTCGCGGATTGAAAAAATGGAATTGGAGGTGCGCGCTGGAACCGTTTCGCGGGGTGATGCCACGCTTTTTCCCGACCAGACCGGCCAGAAGCTCTGGCTATCGATCGCGCTTTCGGGAACCGGCGTTTCAAACAGATCTGCAACAGTGGCATACACATCGGTCAGGCAGAACAAACCTTCGGTCTTCTTTCCGGCCGGAATGTGTTTCGGCCAGCTGACAACAAACGGCACACGGCTGCCGCCATCGTAGACTGCGTGCTTGCCGTCTCGCAACTCGCCGTTACTGAGATGACCCGCAGCATAGGTTTCCCACATCGGCTCCAGATGCCATTTTTTTGCGAACTCCTCATCTTTGGCCACCACAGCACCGTTGTCGCTGGTGAAAATGATCATCGTATTATCCAGTCGTCCGGTTTTGCGCAGCGCGCCAATCAGCTCCCCGACCTGCCAATCCAGTTCCTGCACAAAGTCGCCATAGACCCCGCATTCACTGCTGCCGACAAACGGCGTTCCAGGCGTAATCGGCTTATGCGGAACCGTTGAAGCGAAATAGAGAAACAGCGGTTTATCGGTGGGCGCGGACTCAATATATTCCACCGCCTTGCGGGCGGTATCCTGCCCCACCTCATCTTCTTTATAGAGAACGTCCGGCGTCCACGGCGTCACTTTCTTGCCATTCACCTCAATGCGGTCGTTCGGACCGCGCCCGACAAACGTGTCGTTTTCAATGTAAAAGGCCGGCTCGTTTACCACATTGGCGGCCAGACCGAAGAAATAGTCAAAACCCGATGCCAGCGGCCCGCCCTCGATTGTCGGGCGATTCCAGTCATACCGATCCGTATAGGTTTCACCATACCCGACCCCGACATGCCATTTCCCGAACGCTGCCGTGCGGTAGCCGTTTTGCTGGAAAAACTTCGGCAGCGGCTCAATCCCCTTCTCCAGCAGCGCATTCGGCCCCGCCGGAGCAATTACACCCTTCGGCGGATGCAGCGGACTGCGCCACCAGTAGCGCCCGGTCAACAAACTCACCCGCGACTGCGAACAGGTCGACGACGGCGTATACGCATTTGTGAACCGCACCCCGGCTTTCGCAATGCGGTCAATATGCGGCGTCTTCAGCTTCGTCGCGCCATAGCACCCGACATCGCCATAGCCGAGGTCATCGGCAAAAATAATTAAAATGTTAGGGCGTTGCTCCACAGCCACCGCCACGCTTCCTGCAAAAACCAACCCGCACAGTATCCACTTAAAGACATTCTTCATAAATCGCATCTCCACATTAAAAATACAATCTGTCATTCCGGGGACCTAAGATCAATTCCATTCGTTTATTTAATTCAAATATCATGAATCCCGGGAACGAACCGTCCGAACGACAAGCGGTGATTCCGTCACTGCCGCCGTCGCTCTTCGAGCTATGGCGGACTAGCCAGAACGGCTGCACCGCAAATCAACTACATCCTGTCAAAACCATGCCTTCCCGCTGCTCAACAAAATCTCAGGGGCTGATGAGATACAACCTGCCCCTCATTAACAATGTGCTACTTCGTTTGTGCAGGTAATCCGCGGGAGGCCGCGGCTTCCGGATTTTCGGCTCCATTGAGCAGTCGGATGGTGTAACCGAATTCAAACGGCTCGGAAAAGCTGATATTCGGCGCCTTTCTCATCACCGAAAGTTTTTCATCATACCGTAGAATCCAGCGGTCCTTTTCCGGCAACGCGGTCTGATGCCGGTGCGCATCCATTTCCTCCGCGGTGTTCGGCATGACCGAACCGTGTCCCGTTGAATCCGACACAATGACCAACCCCAGACCCTGCGCGTTCTGCATCGAAATCCACTCGAGTCCACTGCGGTTTCCACATTCCTGCGGACGCACATAATGCCCCATCATGGAAGCGGCATCGGATTCGAAGTGACCGAACCGAACAGAGGTTTTACGCATATCATAGTTTTCGTACGGACCGAGCGCCGCGTATTCAACATGGTCCAACTCCTTGATTACCGGCAGGCGGGCACCGATGCGAAGCTGCAGTGAATCGGCAGGAAGACCCAGCTTGCTAATATCATTGTCCACCCGAATCGTACCGTCCGATAAAATCGTATAGGTTGAGGTGTGACGCAGTCCCCGCTTCAGATCGTCCACCAGGTAGTCGCAAACCGTTTTGACGCGAACACTTCCCTCTGGAGAATCGACGATCACAACGCTGCCGTTCGAGCGTTTCATCCTGAGGAGTCCTGCGGCAATATCATCTTTTACCTTCTGCGGCTTGTTAAAGACCGCCATGTCATCGACCAGGCACATATTCGGATTAAACTCGATGCCCTGCAAATCGGATTCCGGCACAAGCAGCTTCTCGCCTTTTACAACCAGCTGTTCGAGCAGACCGGTTTTCTGATTGAAGACGACCTGTCCATTATCGATATCGACGATAAGCCGATCGCCCTGGGTTCGGGTTTTCGGTGTGCCTTTGGGCATCGAAACTGAAGCCTCCACTTCCGCTTTCGCCTGCAGCGAAATTTGACCCGCCGCCACAAAATCGCCTTTCACGCCGCGAACCTCGTCGGCTTTCAGCGAAACATCAAAGTTGATGTCGTACCGCGCGCCTTTTTTGAGTGAGAGCGTAATCGGAGCCTTGAACTCGGTTTCGGACAGCGGATCCAGATCGAAGTTCACGGATCCGCTTTCGACCGCGCGTCCGTTTTCGAGCAACGTCCAGCGGAAATCGAAATCGCTGAGATTCCGGAGCGCGAATTTATTTTTAACCTTCACCACGCCGGGCTTTCCGGACGCATCGAACTGAACCTGCTGATAGACCGCGCGCACTTCGTAGGACTTACCGTTCAATGAACGGTCCGGCAGCACCACGCCGTTGTTGCAGAACTGTCTGCTGGAATCAAACGCGCCCCAGTCGCCGCCATACGTCCAGTGCTTGCCTTCCTGCCCCTCTACTTCCATCAGAACGGACTGATCGACAAAGTCCCAAATGTATCCACCGTTCATTCCCCGGTGCGCTTCAAAGAAATCCCATTCCCGCTTCAGGTTCGGCACGGAGTTGCCCATCGCGTGCGCATATTCGCACATCAGGAACGGGCGACGATCCTGCCCGCTCTTATTCCACTTGGCATAGTTTTTAAATCCGCTGTACATCGGCGCGATAAATTCAATGTCATCGAGATGGATGTTATTATCGGTATGCTTGTGAAACGTCCGTTCTGCAAAGCCGGGGCGGGTCGGATCGGTTTTCTTAGTAGCCGCACATAGCGCCGTGAGCGTTGGGATTTCTTCGAGATGTTTAGGAAACTGCTCGTTGCCGTATGACCACATAATGATCGAAGGCATATTCTTATCGCGCTGAACCATGTTGTTCATGCGGAAAAGCGCCTGCGGACGATACAGCGGCTCGACTTTCGGATCCGCGTAGATGCGGTCAAAGGTGTGGCTCTCCATATTATTTTCATCCGCCACCGCAATGCCGTAGCGGTTGCAGAGTGCATAGTAGCGGATGTCTTTTGGATAGTGCGCCATTCGCAGGCTGTTGATGTTGAGCGCGCGCATGGTGGTCACATCTTTGACCATCTCTTCGTAACTGAGGGTGCGACCGGTGTGTTCGCTAGTATCGTGCGCGTTCACGCCGCGGATCATATAGCGGGCACCGTTCAGGTACATATTTCCGAATTCATCCCACGTCAACTTGCGGAATCCGACATCCTGACGAAGCACCTCTTCAACCTTGTTCCCCTTTTTGAGGGTGATGAAAGCCGTGTATAGATTCGCTTGCTCCACATGCCAGCGGTCGGGGTTATTGATCTCTGCAGTGAACCGGACCTTGCCCTCTCTGGATTTTGCCGTTTGATTGAGCACCCGCTTTCCGGTCTGATTATTGAACAGCTCAAATTCGACCGTGCGCGGCTCGGACGATCCATCCAGATCAACGTCGAGCTTTACCATCCCCGTTGCGAGGTCATCGCTCAGCTCCGGCACGAGGAAAAAGTTTTCAATATAGGTTTTCGGGGTTTGAACGATATACACATCGCGGAAGATCCCGCTCATACGGATCATATCCTGGTTTTCCATATAGGTTCCGTCGCTCCACCGGATGACCTTCACTGCCAGTCGGTTTTCGCCCTTCTTCAGCAACGATGTAATATCAAACTCGGCGGGGGTAAAGCTGTCCTGCGAATAGCCGACAAACTCGCCGTTGAGCCAGCAGTAAAACGCGCTTTTCACGCCGCCGAAATGCAGCACCACGCGCTCTTTGGCCCAGTTTTTCGGAACCGTGAAATCCGTCACATAGCAACCGACCGGATTAAATTTCGTCGGCACCCAGCCTTCTGTCGCCTTTGCGCTGTAAACAGGCCCGGGTCTATTATTAAACAGATCCAGGTCATCGCCGGTTAATGTTCCCGCCACCCCGTTCCGCGGCTCGGAAATCATCGGCATCCCGCTGGCAAAATAATAGAGCTGACCGTATCCGGCAATCTGCCACGGCAGCGGCACAGGAATCTCGTCCCAGCTTTTCACACTGTAGTTCGCTTCATAAAAATCCTTCGGCGCCGATGCGGGATTCTCGCTCCACTTGAATTTCCACATTCCGTTCAGCATTTTATAGCGGTCCGGGTGATACGGGGTTTCCCAGTCCGGTTCAGGACGGGCGGCTTCTTTATTCGGGAACCGATGCGTAAACGCGTGCGCCGGCAAGCGGTTTATTTCAAACACCTCCCGGTCGGCCCATTCGGGTTTGGTTTCCGCCGAAGCCATCACCGCAAATAACATCGCCATAGCCAAAAAAGTTTTCTTATCTGCAAACATCATCTATTTCCTTTATTTAACAAAATCGCTCCTGAAATCATTTCGTACCCTCCATCTCCGCAGCGGCCAAGGGAGATTCCTCCCGCATTTCGAGGTCGGTATTATGAACCATGATTTCTACTCTACATACGCCTTGGGTCTGTTTTTCCCCTGCCATATCTTTGATTTGTCGAGGATTTTGCCATTTACTTCCGGGGTGTGAGATTCTTTTGCAAGCCCCATAAGCCGCCCAACGATCTCAGGATGCTGTTCTGCAATGTTGTCTGACTCAGATACATCACTTGCGAGATTATACAGTTCCTTTTTTTGATATGCTGAATCGGTTATCAGCTTCCAATCTCCCTGACGCACGGCTACCTGTCCCTTGTATTCCCAGTACAGATAATCATGTTTCTTCTGTTGGTCATCCTGCCCCAATAAGGTTGGCAGGAAGGAGATACCGTCAATCTCTTGAGGAATTTGCGCCCCGGCCAAAGTCGCGAGGGTGGGAAAAGAATCGGGGAAGTAGCCGAGGTGGTCCGAGGTCGAATTCGCTTTTATTTTCCCGGGCCAGCGCACCAGATAGGCAACCCGCAATCCTCCTTCATAGACGTGCCCTTTCCCTAAGCGAAACACCACGCCCGTTTTAGGATCTTTGTTGGGCCCAAAAAACCCATGCGGATACTTCTTGCTACTGAACGGCTTACAACTCCCTCCATTATCGCCCGTCAAGATAACGATGGTATTATCATCCACTCCGGCTTCTTTCAGGATGGCTAGAATTTCACCCAGCTGTCGGTCCATCATAGATACAAATGCTGCATAACGCTGTGCTTCATCCGGCGGAGCAACCTTCGGATTTCTGTGATGCGGCGGGGCATCCCAGTCTTTATCTTTGTATTTCAAATAATCCGGATCGTTTTCAGGGATTCCGTAATACGCATGAGGTGGTGTATAGGGAAGATAAGCAAAGAAAGGTCGTTTGCCCGCGTGTTCACGAATAAACTTCTTGGCTTCATCGTGAATTAGATACTGAGAAAAAGTCTCCCCTTTGAATGCATGATTTACGTTTCCTTTCAGCGGAACAAGTTCACTGTTCTTTATCAGACAGTCCGGATAGTAGGAATGTGCATGGCCCTGATTGTAGTAACCGTAGAAAATGTCAAAGCCGTGCTTTTCAGGGACTCCTTCGGTACCACGATCGCCAATCCCCCATTTCCCGAACCCACCAACAGCATACCCGGCATCATTGATCACTTTTGCCAGTGTCACATCTTCAGCGCGAATCGGAGTCGAACCATCATTTACCCGTACACTGGTATGACCGGAATGCTTCCCGAGCATAAGGGTTGCGCGTGTGGGCGCACATACGACGGATCCTGCCAGCATCTGCGTAAAACGCATGCCCTCTTTTCTGAATTGGTCCATATTTGGTGTTTCCAGAAGCGGATGACCCAGATTTGACATCTCGTAATAGCCCCATTCATCCAGCATCATGTACACAATGTTAGGCTGTTCAGCAGCCTGGATGCTAACCGCCGCTACAAGACCACTGACTATCAAACTAATTTTCTTCATCATAGTACCTCCTGAATCTCTGAATACTAAATTACTGTGCACGCTTAAGTCCCTCCCAGCGCACCTTCCATTGCCCGTTATCCGGGAAACCGGGCGCATGGCGTTCGGGAGCCCCGTCCCAACCGGCCGCCATCATGGCTACCGCGTAGAGTACGCCGCCGTTGCCCGGTAAATACCAGTCGCCATTGATGCCCCGCTCAGAATAGTGGTTTCGAGGATTATCCTTAAGCAACAGTTCAACTGCCAGTTCAGGCTGTTCTGTTCTGGCCGCAGCCATAGCCGCCCAGGGGAAGTCCCACCCCCAACACCGGGTCCACACCCAGCTGTCGTTAATGTGCCGGACCGTATTAGCCGCAATCTGCGGACTCACTCCGTCGACAAACGGAACAAAACTAAACCCGCCGATTTGATCCGGGTGTCCATAGTCGGTTCTATTTTTCGGGTTCGTCCACACCCACTCCTCACACCATGCGAAGACCTGCTCCCCCGTCTTAGGATTTTTTTCAAGCGTCAGCGGGACTAAATTATCACTCACTTCCTGCCAGCTCTTTTCGGGCTTCATGCCCAATCGCTTTCTCCACTCCTGAGCTTTGTTCAGCCCCCAGCGCCAATACGCCGATTCAAAAGCCGGGTTGTGACAAATTCCGTTTTCATTTGCCGTGACGACAAATTCCAGCTTATACCGCCCTTCTTCATCTTTCACTGGAAACGAGGCCATATATTCAGCGGTGGCAAAAACCACCTCGTTCCATTTATCCAGCGTTTTTATATCGGGATTGAGCCGATACTCCTGCTCTGCAAAAAATATGGGGTGCGGCTGTTGCCAGCTCAGGCCTAAGTTACCGTCCCAAGGCTTCATTCTTCCGTCAGGGCTGTTTTGTTTGCCCCACTTAGCCCCCTTGTAGTCGAGCTGGGCCGCCCGTTTACGGGCAATCGGAAGAAATCGCTGATACATAGTCAATGCCTCCTCTGCCAGGTGCCAACGATCCCAAACCCCGTAATGAGCCATATGCCACCAGGCCATTTCCATATGGAACTGACCGGCCCAACCCCCGAATGCCATGAGTCCGTATTCAGCGGTGGGTAGCGAACCGGCATTATTGGTTCGCATCAGGTATTGGGAAAGAACCAGACGACGCTCTAACTCTTTCCAGCGCGAATCTTTACTCAGGGAAAGATCAATCGCCCCTCCACTCATCCAAAACGTTTCCCAAAAGTCAGCGGTCTGCTTTTTGGTAACGTCAAAGTCGGTATACGATGCGGAGCCCGGTTGGGTCTGACCGAACAGACAAACAAACGAAAGAACATCTCCATCACGAGGGATCAGTCGGGCCTTACGTTCTTCGGGGTACGCATTGAAGCTTGCGGTTCCTTCACAGATTCGCCAGCCCCCTTTGTAGATGTCATTATCCATCTGCCGCTCAAAAGAGAGTTCGTTCCCAGTGACCGTCATCATGGTTTTGTGAACCTCGCAAGGTCCCCCTTCGGCTTTATATCTTCTTTTTCCATCCGCAATGGGGAAATCCAGTTCAACACCCATTTTGCCTTCCCGCAACAGTTCCGACTGCACTCGAACAGCCACTCCGTCCTGATCAGACAGTCCCAGCGTTTCCACCTTGACCTCGACGCCTTCATACATAAACGAGGCCACCTGTATCCCTTGCCACACGTCCAGTTTCCGCTTCGGATTTTTTATATGTTCGGAAGCAAGAACCTTGCCCTCAGCGTCGATAAACCGAAGCCTGCCGAGATGGACCGGCCATGGATTATCAGACATCCATCTCCAAACCATCCCTTTTTCTTTAGGAGTAACCATGTGCCCCTTGATCCGTCCACGATCAAAAGTACCCGTTTCCGGGATATCTTTTTCTGTAACGCCAGGAGGAAGAGGAGCCGTATGTTTGCCCCAATGGGAAAATGAATTTCCATCCAATGTCTGCAGCCCGGTAGCATCCACACCGAAACAGAACTCACCATTGCCCAGCGGCAATGGCATGTCGATTGGAGGATCAATGATATGATGCCGCGATACGACAGCTTTTCGGTCAATAGCCTCCTCTGAGTGCGCAGATGCCCCACCCAACGCGATTACAGCTAAACAAATGAATGCTTGAAATAACTTCACTGTCATCCCATAGAGAACGCTAATGAAGTATAAGCGCCCGTTTTTGTTAAGGTTTTTGATGTTCGGTTCATTTAGTCGATTTCGATTTTTTATCGAAGGTTAATGATGGTTTCCCGTTTTAAACAGTTGGCTGTCCCACAGCTTTTAGACGAACCCCGGCAGATACGCCTGTTCCGGTGCTCCTCTGATACGACTGGGTGGTTTGGCTGTCCCATAGGATTCCAGCAAGGCCGTCAGATCCCAGCGTCGCCACAGCGCGGCGCGCACAACGGTAAAGAGACGCTTGAAGCTGTGTCCCCACCCGTGCATGAACGCCAGGCAGCGCATGAGCAGATGCACCAGCAGCCCCGTCCAGACCTGCCAGCGAACGGCGTTGGCGCTGTAGCCGAGGAAGTCGGAGAGCTGGAGCGTCTGCTTGATCTCTTTGAAAAATACCTCGATGTCCCATCGGCAACGGTAGAGTTCAGCGATCGTCCACGCGCTCCACTCCATGTGGTTGGTCATGAAGACTATTTCGACATCTTTGCCGTTGATCTCCACGAGGGCAACGACGCGGCGCAGCTCGCTCGGGTAGGCCTCCTTCGATTTTTCGAGCGCCATCTCAATCACCTCGTCGCGAATGATGCGCTTGTGTCCGGTAGTTTCGAGCGTGCGCACCACATCGTATTGCATGTTGTCCTTGGCCCGGCCTACCCACCAGATGCCGCGCTCCGTCAGTTCGTAGAGATGCCCGAATTTCGTGTAAGCCTTGTCGAACACGGCGATTTCACCGGATTTGAGCCCTGCGCACAACGCCTGCGCCTTGGTGCTATCATGGTGCTTCGCCGTATCAACGATGGCGCACCGGGGCAGAAAGCTCTGCAGGTCGAGGCGCAGATGACACTTGGCCGCGGCTTTGCGACGGCGGTGCTTCGCCCAGTCCATGCAGTTGGCGACCAGTTGGACCGTGGTCGAGTCCATCGCATGGATCGCCTTGCTGAAGCGCCGAAGGTATCCGCGCCGAACTTTGCCTTTCGCGAAGCCCGGAACCGTATCCATCAGATGCTTCATCATGCTCCAGTAGAGTTCTTCAGCCATGTCCGCGCTGCGGACCCTGTTCGCATGGCTCAGGTTGTTGCGCGAAGGAGGAACTGCACCTCGTATAGTCGAGAGCGCCGCCGCATTCATCTGGAGCGCGTCGCACACATCATTGAGTCCAAGCGCGTGCGAGAAGTGGGCGTACATCAACGAAACCACATGGCTCCACGGCGCGTACGTCCGGCATCGGGCGTCTACGCCATGCTTCTTCGCAAGGTTCGACACCATGTGTCCGGGAATCAGATTGCACATTTGTTTCAAGGTAGTATACCTATGTCCGGCTGGTTTGTGTTTTTGTCTTTGTTTTTTCATACCCTCCGAGTGGAGGATTTAAGACGCACTTACCAGCCTTTTTATTTAAGAGCTATGGGATGACAGTGTTTGGAGAACTGAAAAAGTTGGGAATCAAAATTGGTCTTACAACCATTCGCGACATCATGAAACGCAACGGCCTCAATCCGGTGCCGGATAAGGCGTACAAGAACCCCGATAGCACTTGGTCTAAATTTATTAGCTCGCACATTGAAACCCTGGTCGCTATCGACTTTTTTACGAAGCCTATTTATACGCTCAAGGGAAAATTCGACGCGCACGTGCTGGCATTTATCCACCTTGGAAGTCGTCGTGTTTTTATGAGTCCGGCTACGTTTAACCCCAATGAGAAATGGGTGCTTCAACAAGCGCGAAATGCATCCATGTGGCTGGATGATATTGGCATCGAAGCAAGCCACCTGATCCGTGATCGTGATACCAAATTCGCTGCGAGCTTCGATGCATTCTGGGAAGGTTCGGGAACGACAATAACCCGAACGCCACCACGCACCCCTCAAGCGAATGGATTTTCTGAAGCCTACGTAAAAACCGTGAAATCCCAATGCCTTGACCACTTTATCTGCCTGAGCCTTGAACACCTTGAATACATCAACCGAGAGTGGCTGGCGCATTATAATTTCACACGGCCTCATCAAGGCAAGGAGATCGGCAATAAAGTTCTCAATGTCGATTTCACGCCGACTACGGAAGGCGAGATCAAACGGGAACAAAAGCTCGGCGGGATCATTTCGCACTACTACCGCGCAGCCGCGTAGTCCTGCCGCCGCCAACATCAAACCGCACCCCTCCGTTCAAGCTGAACGGCTATTCCATTGCGCCTTGATTGTAAGACATTGGTTGTATTCCGGCTTCTCATAGCTCTACTTGATCTTTTTCCCCGCTCCGCATCCTGAATTTATCAGCTCAATCTCACTTGCATCACACCTGTTTTACCTAACTTAGGGACGCCACACCAAACCGCACCCACCAATAGATTTCATTGTGCTCATGTTCTATCTCCTTAATCCACCAGTTCGCGTTCGATGTCTTCGAGTGATTTCCCTTTGGTTTCCGGCACCATCCATTTGATGACGATGAATCCGACGAGACAGATGGCACCGTAGAGCCAGAACGTACCCGCCGCACCGAGCGCCACATTGATCGGCTTGAAGGTAACGGTGAGCGCGAAACAGGCGATCCAGAGCGCAGAAACACAAAGGCTCATGGCCGCGCCGCGGATACGGTTCGGGAAGATTTCAGAGAGCAGCACCCAGGTGATCGGCGCAAGCGTCATCGCATAGCAGGCGATCGCGGTGAGTACGACGATCAACACAATCACACCCTGCATCTGGAAGTGATAGCAGGCGCCAAGGATGGCGTACGTCACCATCAACCCGCCGGATCCGAGCAGCATCAGCGGGCGGCGGCCCCAGCGGTCGACGGTGTGGATCGCCACGAAGGTGAAGACGAGGTTGACGACGCCGGTGATCACGATGTTGAACATCATGCCGCTCACGTCATAACCGGCGGCTTCAAAGATTTCCTGCGCATAATTGAAGATCACGTTGATACCACACCATTGCTGGAACATCGCAATAAAGATACCGAGCCCGAGAATTTTCAACAGCTTCGGGTGGAGCAGTTCTTTGTAGTTAATCTTGCCGCTTTCACCGGCAAGCGTGTCTCCAATATCAGCCACCTCAGCCGCCGCATAATCAGCTCCGCCAATTTTGGCGAGCACCTTTTCGGCTTCGGCCGTCCGCCCCTGTTTGAGCAGCCAGCGCGGCGATTCGGGGATAATCAGCGCCATAAAAAAGAAGAGTCCGGCCGGAATGGTTTCGGCGGCAAACATCCAGCGCCAGCCGAACTGGCCGTTCCACGATTCAAGGATCACATCGGCCGTCGCGCCGGTATCGACCGGGTGGCTGTTGTAGATCACCAGATTGGCAATCTGCGCCGCCAGCACACCGATCACAATCGTGAGCTGGTTAACGGAGACAAACTTGCCGCGCATGTGCGCCGGCGAAACCTCGGCAATATACATCGGCGAAACATTGGAGGCCAGCCCGATGCCCGCACCGCCGATGATACGGGCGATGATGAACGAGGTGAAATCCTGCGAAAGCGCCGTCCAGACGGCGGAAACCGTAAACATGACCGCCGCAGTCACCAGCACCTTTTTGCGGCCGATGCGGTCGGTGATTCCGCCCGAAAGCAGGGCACCGCCCAGACAACCGGCCAGCGCCGAGCTCATGGCCCATCCGGCCAGCCACGCCTTACTTTCCCCGACCAGATCGAAGAAAGGTTCGTAGAACGGTTTGGCGCCGCCGATTACGACCCAGTCGTATCCGAACAGCAGTCCGCCCAGCGCAGCCACCAGTGAGATTTGAAAGATATATCTGACGTTGAATGTATAGTTTGTGTTCATGATTGCCTTTTATTGAATTCTTTAACGGCGTCAATCATGGCGACGATGTTTTCGATCGGCGTCTGCGCCTGCACGTTATGAACGGCATTAAACACGAATCCGCCGTTTGGAGAAAAGGTCTTACAACGTTCCAGCACCTCCTTGCGCACCTCCTCCGGCGTTCCGAATGGAAGCGTCTTTTGTGTATCCACGCCCCCGCCCCAAAAAACAAGTTTGTCGCCATAGCACGCCTTCAGCGCTTTGGGATCCATCCCGGTCGCGGAGCACTGGACCGGATTGATGATATCCACCCCGGCATCGATAAAGTTCTGCATAAAGGTCTCTACCGCGCCGCAGGAGTGCTTAAAGACCTTCCAGTTCGTCAGCTCATGGATGCAATCCGTCATCTTCCGGTAATAGGGTAGCCACAGCTCGCGGAACGTTTCCGGCGAACAGAATGTTCCGCTTTGAGTTCCGAAGTCGGTGCCGCACAAGAACACCAGATCGACTGAATCCCCGAGAACCGGTGCGATGCGTTTAATGTTTTCCACCGCGATCTGGCTCTGTTTTTCAAACAGCTCGTGAATATAGTCCTGGCGAATCGCGGTGGAGACATACCACTCCTCCACATCGCGAATACCCTTCGGCGCCTTCAATTGCACCGCGGGCACGAGTGCCACATCTCCAAGGGCAGTTCCGGGCAGTCCGCCGAAAACCGCGCGCCCGGTCTTACCGGCCTCATCCGCCGCCATGCGCATGTTCTGGATTTGTTCATCAGAAACCGGACCAAACTCTTCCAGGTTTTCTTCAACGTCCAATTCGTCCTCATCGAAGCCGCTGCCGCGGCTCGTCGCATCGAAGAAAAAACCGCCGTCCGGCATATGCGCAGAGGGCTCGACCGAGCGATCCCCCTGCGGATAAACAAACACGCCCTTTTCGTTTTCAAGGGTCTCGAAGCCTCCCGCCATCAAAACGACCTGGTCCCACGGCGTACGCCACTCTTTCCAGTTTTCGTTGGCGGTTCCAAACATCGTGCCGCCCGGCATCGGCGCAGCCACGTCAACGCCCATGGCATCCTGCAAATCCTCATCCACCCAGCCAAGCATCTGGAACGGCTCATGCACCTTGACCGGGCGCTCTTCGAGCCCGTAGTGATCGCGCAACTGCGCCACGCAGGTGCAGTGCAGACCGGTCTGCCCCCCCGCACCAAGATCCACCGGAACCGCCCCGCCTTTATGGCTCAGCGCATTTAGAACTTTCCCTTTTGAGTCCACACTCTCTCCTCTCCGTTTCAGCTTGCGGTGCTCCGCCAATCATGAATCCGGCTTTCCGCAGCAGCTCCATCGTATTGTTGCATGCAAAGGTCTTTCACGCGCCTTTGCGTGAGTTAAAAAGCGCTCGGCGAGCGCCGCTATTTTTTCTTCTTGTTCGCTTCGCGGGAAGCCTTTTTGGACGGCTTTTTGTCCAAGTAATCCAGCCGATTGAGGTTGTTGATTTGTGGCGCACCCGGCGTGGAGCGACCCCGCTCCAGATCGTGTTTCAATTTGTCGAACAGGCGCTGCTTCACTTCGGGATATTCCAGCAACAGATTTTTATATTCGCCGACATCGTCCTTGAGGTTGAACAAGCCCATCGGCAACTGGTTTTCATCCTTCACGGCCCCGAACGCCGTTTTCATATACCGTTCACCGGGACGGGTCCAACCGCCCGACCCTTGCGCGACGATCAGTTTCCAGTCGCCGTCGGTGATCGCTAGTTTAGAACTAATCGTATTATAAATGGCGCTCTTACGCGGCGAGCTGTCGGAGGTTCCTTTCAGGAGCGGGAGGAAACTGATCGAATCTTCCCCCTCGTTGTCGGCGAGTTGCTGTCCGGTGAGTTCGGCAAAGGTCTCCAGAAAATCGACATGGGAAATCAGCTGGTCGCTGTTGCGCCCTTTCGGTGCTCCGGCCGGCCACTGGATGACAAACGGCACACGATTCCCACCCTCGTACAAATCGGCTTTTTGACCCCGATAGATGTAGCTCGGATTATGACCCTTTTCCAAGTGGACGGTGTAATCGGCATGCGGCGCACAGCCGTTATCGGCGGTAAAGATGACGATGGTGTTTTCTTCCAGGCCCGCCTCGCGCAGTGCGTTCAAAACCTGACCCACCACGCCATCGGTCTGCATCGCAAAATCGGCATACTTTGTGCCAATCGCACTTTTTCCGGCCCATTCCGCCGACGGGACAATCGGGGTGTGCGGCGAGTTCAGCGCGAGATATAAAAAGAAGGGCGTTCCCTTTTTTGCCTCGGGCCCACACTTTTTGATCAGGGCGGCCGCCTCATCGCCCATACGCGGCAATACATCTACCGTCTCGAACGATTTCGCCTTCGGGCCTTCGCGCATATAACACTGCTCACCCCTGACGTTGGGCTGTGTTTCTGTGGGCACTTCGCTTGCACGGTCGTCGATCAGCCAGACATAGGGCGGAATATCGAGCGAGGCGGCAATGCCGAAAAAGCTGTCAAAACCGCGGTCAACCGGTCCCCCGCCAAACGGCTGGGTATAGTCGATATCTTTAAGCGCAATGATTTTGCCCTTCTTTACCCCCGGGAGCGCCTCCCAATCCAACCCCAAATGCCATTTGCCGATCATCGCCGTCCGATATCCCGCTTTTTTGAGGAGCGAAGCCAGCGTCGTGCGTCCCTTTTCGACACGTGCCGGACTGTTTCCTTTCGCAACCTGACCGCTATTTGAAGCGCGCCAGCTGTAACGCCCTGTCAACAAGCTGTACCGGCTCGGCGTGCAGACGCCCGAACTGCTGTGCCCGTTTAAGAGCGCCAGCCCGTTATTGATCAGGCTATCGATATGTGGCGTCGGGATTTTTCCTTCCGGGTTCAGCCCCGACACATCCCCCACGCCCATATCGTCCGCATTGATCAACACGATATTCGGCCTGTCCTGAGCTTGTCGAAGGGGCAACTTCGCCGCAAACGTTGAAAGCGCAGCCATGAAACATAGTGCACCGATGATCACTCGCCGTCCCGCTGAGCGGAACGGAAAACATACCCTATTCATTCTATTGTTCATTTTCTCTCCACTCTAATCTCTTCAACGCGGCGCAATCGTATAGGAATTACCGCTTTCGGTCGGAAATGAGATGCTGCCGTCATCATTCTTTGTTACTTTAACGGCATTCCCCTTGTGCGTCACCGTCACCGGGGCGCTGGTCTTGAGCCTGCAATCGGCTCCTTTCCCGGAAAGAATCGTGGCCTGTTTCAGTTTTGCGTCTTCCCAAGCCATATCGACCACAAAGGCACCGCGGGCTTTCATCCCTTTGACAGAACCGTTCGCCCAGGCCTTGGGCAGGACTGGCAGTAGCTCCATATAGCCCAGATGTGACTGGAGCAGGATTTCGTTGACCCCCGCCGCATAACCAAAATTTGCGTCAATCTGAAAAGCAGAGCCGCTTCGATTTATTTCCGCCAGCAGGTTGAGCGGCAAATGTCCTTTCATCCACGCCATATTAATGTCGTGAGCCCGCTCTCCATCTCCCAAACGGCTCCAGAGGCTGACCCTCCACATTTTGCCCCAGCCGGTGGCTTTCGTCGCGGCGCGTGCATTAAGAGCAACGCGGGCGGCCTCTGCGAATTCAGGTGTTCGCTGAGGGGAAATTTGGCGGCCCGGATAAATGGCGATCATATGCGAGACATGACGGTGCCCCTTTTTACTGTCCCGGTCGACCATCCACTCCTGGAGCTGGCCCCAGCTCCCAACTTGCGGCCCCAGCAGACGGCTTTTCATGTCAGCGACCTGCTTGCGGAAGGCTTTGTCTTCGCCCAGCGCCTCGGACGCCTCGATGAAGTTGGTGAACAGGTCCCAGACCAGTTGCTGGTCAAAACTCACCCCGTCCTCGATCGGGCCGTGCTCGGGCGAGAATCCGTCCGGAGAGACCAGCTTGCCCTTGTGCGGACCATCCGGAAGTTCCTTGAGCGTGTCCTGCCAGAATTCGCACAGCTCCTTCATCACCGGGTAGGCCCGGTTGCGCAGATAGTCCTCATCCAGCGTGAAGGCGTAATGGTCCCAAAGGTTCTGCGCCAACCAGGCTGCATCACCCTTCGAAATAAGATAGCAGGAGCCGCCGAAAAGCCCGTTGGCGGCACGCGTGGCCCAGCCGCGCGTCTCTTCCCCGAAATGCTCCTTGGTGAACTCTTTCTTGACGTCACGAATCGCATGGATCCATTCCGCCAGGGGTGAGAAGCAATCGGACAGGTTGGCCTGGTCGACAAACCAGTAGTTCATCTGCAAATTGACATCCGAATGATAGTCACCGCGCCATGGCGGTTTGTCGAGGTCATTCCACAGGCCCTGCAGGTTGGCCGGCGCTTTCCCTTGGCGGGAACAGCCTATCATCAGGTAGCGCGCAAACTGATAAAGCAGTTCCTCCAGATCAGGGTCAGCCGCGCCTTCACGGACACGTAAAACCCGTTCGTATGTCGGAAGGTCCAGCACATCGGCCGGGGTTGTTCCCAGCTCCAGAGCGAAACGGTCATACAGCGTCCGGTAATCCGCAAGATGCGCGGTCAGCAGGGCGTCGACTCCCTGCGCACTTGCCGACTTCATGGCTTTTTCAAGCTCGTCATGCGGATGCGCCCCGGTCCAGCCCTTGTTCCGGTCCATCTCAAAGTTGGTATCACCGCTCAGCAGAATCGTCACGCTGTCACAACCGTTAAAGGAAATCGCACCGTCCCCGGCTTCAAGGGTTCCGCCTTCGTTCAGCACCCGGACCTGCGATTCATAATCGAGGTGGATTTTGTATTCGTAGGGAGCAGTCTCGAGATTTCGTTCATATCTTGTGGTGCCATGCCGTAATTGCTTTTTATCCTTTCCCTGGAGGGGTTTATGATCCTTCATGGATCCGGCGGAAACCATACTGTTACCTGTGGCAGTGATCGTTGCCTCATGATTGTCCGTCAGGCGAATGCGCCCAGTATGCGCGCCCGGCTTGTCGGCAGTCAGGCGGATCACCACGACACCGGCCGGACGGCTGGCAAAGGCCTCACGGGTATAGGTCACACCACCGCTGGTGTAGCGCGTACGCTGAATCCCGTTGGGAAGATCCAGCTCGCGGCGGTAATCCGTAAATGTTTCGTGCGCGGGCTGTTCAATGAACAGGTCGCCGAACGACTGGTAGACGCCGTTATAGTTCTCGTCCCCGACCCAGAGCGTGTCGGCATTAAACTGAACACGCTCATTGGGTACACCACCGAAGAGCATTGCGCCGAAACCGCCGTTGCCGATCGGGTAGGCTTCCTGTTTCCAATCGGTTGCAGGTTTGTTGCTCCAGAGCACCCGATCCGCCCTGGCCGGTTCCAATGCCGGATTCGCTTTCGCGAAGGAACACAGGGAACCAACGCAAAGGATCGAGAATGTCATCCATACTTTTCTGATAGTCATATTTCTATTGCTCATTTTCTTCTACTCCTTTTCAGCCGCTTCTTTTTTTGCCTTTTTGGCCGCCATAAATTTTGCACGCTTCTGGGCCTTCTTTTCCTCGAGGGTCATCTTTTTGCCCTTCTCTGTTTTCGGCGTTGCGTCACTCGCGGCTTTTTGGGATTCGGGTCCAACCAGATTACCCGTTTCGAGTTGGTGCAGATCGTTAACCATCCCCTGCTTCGCCTCTTCCCACCAAGGCTCGAATGCGGCCGCCAACCGTTTTGCAACTTCCGGGTGTTGCTCGATCACATTCTGTTTCTCGCCGGGATCGGATCGGTAATCGTAGAGTGCCAACGTTCTTTTCGCGTCCTTTTGTGATTTCTGCTTCGTCTCCCATACCAAGCGGAATCGTTTGGTGACGACGGCTGCATGATACTTGAAGCTCTCGATCTCTGTGGGATAGGTCCAACGCCCGCAGTGATTAAAAAGCATGCGGTCTTCTGGAATGCTCGAAGGTTTGCCCAGGATATCGTTGAACAGGCTGTATCCCTGAAGCCCCGAATCATCTGACTTGACTCCGATGATATCGCAGAACGTAGGGATGATATCCAGCCCACTGGCAAGCGTATTGTTATCGCGCGCTTTATCCGCAACGCCGGGCCAGTGGAAAATAAAGGGAACGCAGGATCCTCCGCGCCACTGCTGATTTTTTCCGCCCCGCAGTCCGGCGTTATACAGGCCATCTTCCATAAGAAACCCATCCTTGTCATGACCGCCCCACCTAACCGTATGTCCGTTATCCGTCGTAAAAATAAGAATCGTATTGTCTTTATCGGGTCGGTTCTCCAGCCATTTCATCAAGCGTCCCATATTCTCATCGATATTTGAGACCATCGCATAATAGCTCTTTTGCCCCTTGCCTAAGGCAGCGTCTTCATACAGCGCGAGGTATTCTTTGGGAGCCTTAAGCGGCGAGTGCGGAATGCTGGTGGCGAGATACATAAAATAGGGCTGTTCCTGATTTCCCTCTTCAATCCATTTCATCGCCTGCTCAAACAGGATATCCCCACAATAGCCCTTAAAATTCTCATCTTTTCCGTTTCGGTTCAAAGCAGGGTCAAACCGACCCACTTGATTGCGAACGTAAAGCGCCATATCGAACCCGCGCTTGTAAGGGGCGAGCGGCTTTCCCGTTGTCCCCGTCTCCAAGCTGGCCAAATGCCATTTCCCGATCATGGCGGTTCGGTAGCCGGCATCCTTAAAATACTGAGGCAGGATTTTAAGGTCATCGCGCAAATTGTCGCGTTCATAGCGCGTATCGGTAACCCCGGCATAAAATTCATGCCGCCCGCTCATCAGCTGGGCGCGCGTCGGCGCGCAATAGGCCGCCACATTGAAATTCCTGAACCGCAGGCTCTGGTCATAGAGTCGATCGATATTGGGTGTTTTAATAATTTCGTTGCCACTGCAGCCCAATTCGCCCCAACTCATATCATCCGTCAGGACAAAGATAATATTGGGCTTGTCTGCATCCGTCCCGCTGCGACTTTCCGGCGCGGCATATGCCGCTGTAACCATCAGCAAGGCTGAAATAATCGTTGTTGTCCTAAATCCTATCACTTCATCTCCTCGTATTGCCCTAGCAAGCCAATATCCCTCTTAAAACTCAGATCGTTGAATCGTTCGCTTCGCGTTCTGCTTGATTTCAAAGGATTTCACTTCTGACCCGTAACGCACCTTACAGGGGGTACCTGCCAATGAGGTGATTGCCGCCTGTTCCAGTTCGCCGTCTTTCCAGGAAACATCCACCACAAATCCGCCGCGTGCCTTCAAGCCTTTGAACGATCCATTCTTCCAATCATCCGGCAAAGCCGGTAACAGGTGAATCTCCCCTTCATGGGATTGGATCAACAACTCGGCAACCCCGGCCGTGAAACCGAAATTCGCATCGATCTGGAACAACACGCCCTTGGGCTTAATCTTGCTGAACAGGTTGTCCATGGTGTTTTGCGCTAAAAGGTTTGAGAGAAGAAACCGTGCTTTATTCCCGTCATACAAGCGCGCAGCACAACTCACTTTCCAGGCCCCGCTCCACCCCGTTCCGTAGTCCCCCCTCTTCAAAAATGATTTTTCAGCAGCCTCGTATAGTTCCGGGGTGCGCTTGGCTGTGATCTGGCTTAACGGATACAGGCCGATGATATGGGAAAGATGCCGATGATAGGGCTGTGTTTCCGTCACTTCCACTCCCCACTCGAGGATTGACCCGTCAGCGCCGATACGCGGTTCCTCCAAGTTCTTTAATACCTTTTCCACTTCAGTCGTAAAGGCATCCTCAACGCCCAGGATCGCGGCGGCTTCCAGATAGTCGGTCAAGGATTGCCAGAAGATCGACAAATCATACGCCGTGCCAATGGCGACCTCCGCCTCGACCTCTTCACCGGTCTCGGTTTTGTATGAAAACGTATTCTCAGGTGAACAGCTCACCCTGCCGACCAGTTTTCCGGTACGCGGGTCTTCCTTCAACCAGCTCACGGCGAATTCCGCAGCTTCTTTGAGTACTGGGAATGCGTCGTTTTTCAGATAGTCCGAATCCTGCGTAAAGCGGTAATGCTCCATGAGATGACTCATCGCCCAGTGCCCGTTTACCATGGATCCGCCCCAACGCGGCCTACGTGGCAATGACGCGGCACCAAACCACCCATCCGCTGTAATGGCAGAGCACACTCCTTCGGCCCCAAGACTTTCCGCCATGACCCGGCCTTCATCCCGCAATTTATCCAACATCCATAGCATCGGACGATGACATTCCGACAGATTGCACACCTCGGCCGGCCAATAATTCATTTGGACATTCACATCAAAATGAAAATCAGCGCCCCACGGATTCAGTAATTTGTGCGCCCATATGCCTTGCAGATTCGCCGGCATCGTTCCCGGACGGGAACTGCATGCCAAGAGGTATCGGCCAAACTGAAAGTACGTCTCGAGCAGGTCAGGGTCGGCATGCCCATCCTTGAGTCGTTTGATCCGCTCTGGTGTTGAAAGCGCGGTGATCGCTTCCGGGCTATCTCCAATATCAAACTCACATCTCGCCATTAAGGCAGACAAACTCGACGCCGACTCATTGTAGATGCTATCCCAGCTTTTTGCTGCAACAGCAGCCAAATCGTCTTCCGCGCGCGTTTTCCAGCCGTCGGAAAGAGGCTCTCGCGGTGATTTCCGGTTATAATCCGTCGCGCAGGTGATCAAGATCACGACCGATTGCGCACCACGAATCTCCAGATGATCATCGACTCCGCGTACAACGCCGCCTTCAGGAACCACCTTGATCAGCGTATAAAAAGACGTGCCAAACTGATATGGCTCCTTGGCGTATTGTGCACGCCCCTCAAAAACAAGCTCATGATCCGATCGCGCTTTCCCCCGGGTTTCCAGTTCAGGCCGAGTCATCGACAAGTCGAAGTTCAGTCCCTTCTTTTCAGTTGAACGGATCTCGATTGCAATACAATCGTCTACCGGACTGGATACAATTTTCTGAATCAATGAGCCACCACCTTGCAGTGCCTGATTGACCGTAATCAGTCCGGTGTTCAGATCAAGTTCCCGGAGGGTTCCCTCTGTCAATGTGTGTTGCGAAGCAGGCTCTACATGCGTGATCCATAAATCCCCCAAGGTCTGATAGGATCCCTGACGCCCCCTCACGATAACCTCTTTTTCCATGATCTCATGAGCCGCCCGATAATCCCCCTTCAGGCAAAGGTTCCACATCTTGTCATAGCTGGACTCTGTACCCGGCTTATGCCGGTTAATTGGAGCCTGGGCCCAGATCGTATCCTCATTCAGCTGGATATGTTCTTTGGGATAAGAGCCAAACACCATGGCCCCCAGACGGCCGTTTCCTACAGGCAGTGCTTCACTCCATTCTTTTGCCGGCGTATGGGATAAGACCGTATGCCTCTGCTTCCATGGGGCTGGTTGCAGTTCTTCTCCCGTGCAAAGACTGCCAATCGATATTGCACAGCACAGGATCGCGATATTCATTCGAGTGTTATTTGTGTTCTTCAAAGATGTACCTTTTACCCTCTATTCAAAGTCCTTCATCGAATCTGCGGCCAGGATTTTGCTCAACATCTCGCGCAGTTGTTGAGCCATTTCCGGGTTGCTCTCGACAAGGTTGTTCTGCTCGCCGATATCCTCAGCGAGGTTATAGAGCTGTTCCGGATCCTTTGTCTTCTTACGACCCGGAATATATTTCCAGTTTTTGTAGCGAAGCGCCTTTTGCGCTTTAAACCCCTGGAGCAGGTAGTCGACGCCTTGGTCTGACTCGCCCATAAATACCGGAAGCAAATCACGGCTATCCTTGGCTGCGCCTTCGGGAAGCTCCATATCGAGCAAGCTCGCAAACGAGACGAACAGGTCGATTTGCCCCACGGTCGCAGCGGAAACGCCCGGCTTGATTCTGGCCGGCCAGCTGACCACAAACGGTACGCGCGTACCGCCATCGTGCGGCATATACTTTCCGCCACGATACGGACCCGATCCGTCGTGCCCGCGATCGAATTCCTCGCCGGGATTATTTTTTCTATCGATCGTGGCGCCGTCCTCGTAGCCGTCGATATAAACGGGGCCGTTATCGCTACTGAAGACAACAATTGTATTTTCGAGCACGCCCTTTTCCTTGAGTGCCTTGATGATTTCGCCGACTTTCCAGTCGAACTCGACCATCGAATCGCCGCGCGGACCGAGCTTGGTTTTTCCCTGAAAACGCTTATTGGGCGTACGCGGTGTGTGGATCGCCTGCGACGGGAAGTAGAGGAAAAAGGGCTCGTCTTTTTTCTGCTTGGCAATGAACTTGCGGGCCTCATCAACCATTACATCCGAGATCGTGTAATCGTCCCAAAGTGCGGCTTTTCCGCCCACCATATGGCCGATACGCCCGATGCCGTTGATCACGCTGCCGTTGTGGCCTTTGGCGCTTTTCATGGTCGTCATCGCTTCCGGATTGGCTTTCCCATTCGGATATTGCGTGCTGTTCGGCTTATCAGTAATCGGCTTGCCGGAGATATAGATCGGGTCGTTCGGATCCAGATTCACTACGCGGTGATTCCGCAAAAAGACACACGGCACGCGGTCGTTCGTGCTCGGGATCAGGAAGGAATAATCGAATCCGATTTCGAGCGGCCCCGGCTTCACTTCGCCATTCCAGTCCGCATTACCAACACGGCCTTCGCCGGGGCCGATACCCAAGTGCCATTTACCGATAACGGCGGTGTTGTAGCCCGCTTTTTTGAACAGGTCCGGCAGGGTGAAGGTGTCCGGCTGAATGGCAAGCGGGCCACCCGGAGCAATAACGCTCAATCCGCTGCGAAGCGGATGCGATCCGGTCAGCATCGCAAAGCGTGAAGGCGAGCAAACCGAAGAGGAGCAGTGTCCGTCGGTGAAGATGATGCCGCGTTTCGCGAGGGCATCAATATTCGGGGTCGGAATCAGTTTAGAACCGCCATATCCGACATCGCCGCATCCGACGTCATCGCCGTAAAGAATCACTACATTGGGGCGCGGCGCGGCCAGCGTTGAAAGCGCACCCATCCACATCATTGCGACTAATGCCGCGGTCATCGTTTTTTTCATCATACCTATCTCCTATTCATCCTTTTGATTCTTCCCATAAGTATGTTGTTCCGCCTTCAGGCGGCTCGCTTGAGCAGCTCTGCGGAATGGCCGCCTAAAGGCGGAACAACATGCCTTCCCCCTACTCTTTTGCCTTTTTATTCTTTTTGGCCTTCATCTTTTCGAGATTCTTTGCGCTCAGTTTGCGCTCTGTTCCCGGACCGTCTTTCGGGATTCCGGTTTTACGATCCAGATATCCCTTATAATGACCGGCGCCTTTGAACGGATAATCGCCCACCTTAACCAACTCCTCTTTCAGCCGTTCTGCCATCTTCGTCTGAAGCGCTTTTGCTTCCGGATTTCCATACAGATTGTTCATTTGATACGGATCTTTTTCGCAATCGAACAGGAGTTTTTCTCCGTTATCCGCCTGCTCGGCATACCAGTAGCGGGCGGTGCGAACGCCGCGGTACGGGATGCGTAAAGTCGATTGAGGCTTGATCTGCATCGTCAATGCCGCGCGGCCGATCTCTTTGCCCGGTTCTTTAATCAATACCGAAAGGTCTTCGCCTTCAATCGTGTCCGGGATCTCAATATCCGTCAGCGCGAGCAAGGTCGGCAGAATATCGGGCGTATTGAGCGGGGTTTTAATTTTCCGCGCTTTTCCGTCAGTCAACGGAGGATAGCGGAACAGGAACGGAACCAGGTTCGCCTCATCATACGGATGGAGCTTTGCGCTGGGTACTTTCCCGTGCGAGCCCATCATTTCGCCGTGATCAGACGTGAAAACAACGATCGTATTGTCTGCGATCCCCAGCTCATCCAGAGTATCCATCAAATCGCCAACACATTTATCGATGGCGGTACAGTGTCCGTAATAGCCTTGCAGCTCCTCGCGGACTTTGGCTTCCGGATATTTTTCCGTGAACTCAACATTCGGACGCAACTTCAACGATTCCGGCGGATAGAGTGCCTTCAAATCCTCGGGCGCCGATTTATGCGGGAAGTGCGGACCGCCGAACGAGAAGAAGAAGAGGAACGGTTTGTCGTCGGTCGCATGCTTGCGGATGTAGGCCTGCGCGTCTTTCGTTTGAGCATACGCATCGTAGCCGTCCCACATTTTGATCTTCGGGTCGTTGTTATCGTAATATTGCGATTGCTTATAGACGTGTGTGCATTCGAGCACTTTCCAGTAATCGAAACCCTGACGGCGTTCCGGCGGGATATAGCTTTTGCGGCCGTGTCCGTCGAGATGCCATTTGCCGATATAGGCCGTATTGTAGCCCGCCGCTTTGAAGAGTTCGCCCATCGTGATCTCTTCGGCCGGCAGATAGAGGTCGTTGGCATACATTCCCGTGCTGAGCGGAAAACGTCCGGTCAGCAGTGCGGCACGATACGGCGTGCAAATCGCGCAGACCGAAACCGTCGTATCAAAATTGATGCCCTCTTCGGCGAGTTTATCGAGACGCGGCGTTTTCACATTCGGATCGCCCGCATAGCCCAGTGCCTGCGCCCGCCATTGATCGGTCAGAATAAACAACACATTGGGCTTCTTTGCGGAAGACGCCGAAAATGCGCTCGCCAAACAAAGCGCACCAATAATCACTCGCCGCCGAAGGGCGGAACAACACAGCGTATTCATATTTAAGTCCTCTGATAGGGATTTTGATAAAAAACAGCATTCATTATGCCTGACTCATAAAACCGCGCAACCTGCTGAAATCAGTAGGGGTAAAACGCATGGGGGTGACTTTACTCTGCGAGCTACGTCTCTTTCTACCCCCGTTTAATCCGTTGAGCATTTTCAGCAAATATCTTGTTTTGCTCCGCTGTAAGGATTTTAAATATCTGTTTTTTACGTCCTTTAGTGGCAACGGCCCTTGCCTTCTTATCCATTCCGGTCACATCGACCTCGGTGGCAAGGATATTCGCCTTCTGCTCTTCACTTAACTCAATGCCTGCATACAAAGGATTCGAGAAATCTGAAAGTCCGGATCTCTTTTCGGGTTCGGTCGGGGCCGGAACCGTGGATTTCTCTGGTTCCGGATTTGAGGGCGTGGATTCCGGCTGCGGTACCGGGATAACCGCTTCGGGCGCGGATTCCGGCTGCGGTGCCGGGGCAACCGCTTCGGGCGCGGAAGAGGCATTGAAGCGGATGGCGTCGAGGCCCTCGAGCCGCTTGTAGTCGCCATCCAGATCGTTGGTCAGCGTCTTGAACTTTCCGATGGGCGCATTGTTCGCCTTGGTCGTGAAATGGACGACGTTGAAGGAAAACTTATCCTTCTTTTTCTTCACGCCGCTGCGGATCTGGCTCCCGGCCCCATTGGCATGCTTTTTCCGGACGGCTTTCATGCCTTCCTCGACCTCGCCGGGACCATATTGATGCTTCTTTTTATTGCCGGGCGGGAATTTGGTACCGGGCACATAGGTGTTGACGATCGCGCGTGTACTGGGCAGCACCTTCGGCGGCAATCCCTTCTCGCGCCGCTGACGGTTTTCCTCCGCAAACATACGCTTGGCCTTCTCGACCGCTTCCTTGAACTGCGCCATTTTGGATTCCGACCACGCTTTCCCCTCAAAAACCTCCTTCACATAATGCAAGGCGCCCCAGCCTTCCGTGAGTACAAACACGGTATCGGCCTGTTGCTGCATCGCGATCAAGGCGGAACGGAGCCAGTAGCTGGCGCTGCGCAGCGGTGGTTCCGCAACGTCGGTCCTGGTTAAGCCCATGCCACCGGATCCGAGGGTGCTGGGGCCGTAGTCCCGGTTTCCCATCCCCGGCTTGAATTGGTTCAAGGGGCGCAACCACTTCTCGGCTTTGGCCACGTTGCCCGGGGTGGCCGACACCATCTTGGGAAACAGCAGATAGGTACCGCTCTTGCTGTAGACGGAAATGTTGAAGAGGGTTGTGTCGGGCAGGTTTTCGACAATGGCCAGCAGCTCGTTCTTGATAATGTTGAAGGCAGGGATGCCGCCGCGCTCATCCACCATCATGGAGGGGCCGCAATCCAGAATCAGGAAGACCTTTTCCCCGCGACTCTTCAGGCCGAAAATATTGATTTCCGGCATGGTGAATCCCAAGCTTCCCGCACCGCCCAATCCGTCACCGGCCGAACCAAGCCCGCCCTTGACGCCCGTAATTTCGGGCATCTTGATATCAGGAATGGGCTGATTAAGTTTGGGTTGCACAACAAGGCGCTTGCGCAACTTGGGCTTCTGCACTTTTTTCTTATTAATGTTCACCGGAACCTGAAGCTTTTTGAGCGCCATTTTCGGGCGTTTCACCTTTTTCGCTTCAAAGATCTGATCCTCTTTCGTTATGACGGTAACCGCCACAAATGAAAGCGCAACAACGATAAGCACGGCATGGATCCCCAGACTCACCAGGGCGGCGCTCGACTTGGCATGCTTTGCGAAATAACGACGTTTAGGTCTTTGTTCCATTCTCCCACACCCTACTCAGATCCAGATTCTTCAAACTTTCCAACGAAAACAGCGTTTAATATACCCGACCTGAAAAACCGCACAACCTGCTGAAATCAGTAGGGTATGAAAAGGTATGTTGTCCCGCCTTTAGGCGGCTCGGTTGAGTGGCTTTGCGGTCAACCCTGCAGCGGCGGCGATGCCTCCGCTATTTCTTCTTCGATCTTCGGGAAGCCTTTTGGGACGGCTTTTATTCATTAACCTGCTGGGTCTTCTGCATTTCAACTTTGATCTTGTAGAACGCACTGCTCTCCAGCGAATGAACGGCGTCCGTGAAGGCGGCATCGGGATGAACGATGTTGGTTGCCCACGGCTCAAACGGCACAAACAGGTTTGTGGTTCCCCAAACACTGTAGACACGGCCGGTGACCGCATTCCACTGAAGGATGAATTTGGAATCCCCGGTCGTCGTCGAGGTCGCGGGTATGGTGGTGGTGGCACCAGCAACGGTGTACCTGAAATACACCGTATCGTCATTCTCTTTATCAGACGACCAAATCCAGTGCGCAGGGGTATTTGTAGGCATTCCGACAACTTGATACCTATATGGGCTTACACCATATGCGCCATAATCAGTAGCATTCGTCCAGCCTGAGTCATCAAAGGTCTGGTCTTGCCAATTCGTCGGGCCGCTTAAACTTACTTTCCAGTCCGTACTGGTGCCTATGACGCTTTCACCCACTTCCAGCTCTGCCATTAAGCATCCTGCACCTCCACCAGAATCTATTGCTTTTACGGCAATCACATCGCCGTTATCAAGATCGGGATAATAGCTTTCAGCTGACTTCCACCCGCCCGCTGAACCCAGATATTCACCATTTACCCATATCTCATATTCATTATCACATGAGCTTGTGATTTTCCCCGACCCCACCGCCGGGCTCGGCGTGATGGGGATCGTGTTGGTGGGTGTTGTCGGGGCGCCGACGACGGTCACGTTGTCGAAAGTCGCGGTGCAGAGCGTGCCGGTGGTGTGCGATGTTACGCTCAGCCCCATGCAGATATCGTCCTGCATGGAGATGCTCTGCGTGCCGATCTGGTTCCAATTGGTCCCGTTGCTCGAACTGTATCCCGTGAACGTGTCGTTGCTGCGCACCACCTTTACCCAGTACGGCACAACCATGCCGTCGCCCGGCGTCGTATTCCCGCTGCTGCCGTCGGTGGCCGTCCGGTACTGGAAGCTCGATCCGTTGCCGATGGTGATACTCTGACACGCGTGCTTGGAACCCGCAGCAACCGTCTCGCGGATCATCACGCCGGCCTCCGCCCAGGCGTTGGAGGCATCATGGTTGACCACACGCGCCTGGATCTCGCCGTCGCCGCTCAACGTCTGATGGAGATAGTGGAAGTTGTCCGCGGTGCCCCCGATGTCGTCGCCGGCGCCGATCACGGTGAACGTGCCGCCCGTGTGACTGGCGCCGCCCGCTGCGCCCGGAGCGCCAACGTCCTGGTTCCACCAGGGAGAGGGCAGACCGTCGATCATGGTTCTGAACTCTTCAGATTCCAAAACCTTCATCATGGTGTTCATTTGCGAGTATTGCAGTGTTTCCGGGCCGAGGTAGGTCGGATACGTGTGCCAGCCCGAAAACATAAGATCGGTCCCCGGATGGATGTTTGCCTGTGCAAAGCCCTTAAACATAGCCCTGATAGCCAGTTGGCAGTAGAGGTCGGAGTGGCCACCGAAGGACTTGCCTACCAGAAAGATACCGGTATCAACGCCGCGATCATGGAGGTACGCAAAGGCCTGGCGCATCCGTTCAAGGCAATGGAGTTCTGGATCGAGCATCGCACTAGTGTCCAGTTTCGTGCCCAACAGAAAATTCGATTCCGCGACTACGTGTGGCGTCGAACAAAAGCGCGAGAGCACGACTCCGTTGTTGGTGCATTCCTCCAATAAGATGTCTATGTAGTCTCTGAAAAATAATGGGGGGACATACTCACTGACATTCATGTCATTCGTGCCATACCCCTCATACTCGAACGCGAAAGTAGCCATTAAGCTTTCGTTTATGCCGTGTTCGACACCGGGGAATGCGGTCTGTAACTCTTTAAATGCATCTGCAATTATGGCACATATATTTGTCACATCATCCAGCTCCACTCTCATATCGGGACCCCAACAATTAGCTAAAAATTCCAGATCGCCGCTTGCATAACCTTTGTTAATGCCATATTCGTTCGTATCTACACCGGCCAGAGAAGAAACCGTCGAAGCCGAATCGGCAAAAGACGCAGTGGCGACAAGGATATCTGTAGCTTCAGGGGTGAAAGTCCATTTCGACCCGGTTTTATGGTTCGACCAGCACCATTGATTTTCCTCATAAAAAACACCGATGAAGTGGTCCGCATTGTCAGGATAAGGAGATGAAGCGGGGAACCCCGTGCCGAAACGAGTATGTATGCTTTCAGCGCTGTACATAATATATCCGTTCCTATTAGAAGTACTGGTAGAATCATCAACTTTAATGCCGAAATTGAGGTCTCCTGCCGAAATACTATTGGTGTCCCCGTTGGGAATAAAGTAGGTGCCATCTATTGCAAATTCACCGGAACTCTTCCGGGATGTCACCGCATTTTTGCAAGCTTTCCCAAAAATGCCGTCACACTGCGTAGCGTCGACGTTTCCGCCAAGGTCCACCCACCGTTGAAGTAACGGGATCTCCACTCTCTGCTGATACGCCGCGCCCGTTTCGAATTCGTCGGGGGCTATTCTTATGAGACTATAGCCTGACATCCCAAATCCTGTCTTCAGATCATGTTCATCTATGAAATTGATCAGTTCCGTTAAAATAGCGTCAGAGGTATTAATCGGATTTGTTTTTAGAATGGATATGTTCAACCATATCGAATCGACATGCTGAAAAGACTTCGGCCAGTTCTTCTCGACGTCAAGGAGCATGGCGAGATTGTTCGTGGTCCATGCCGGGCCATCCCCAGCCTGCGGGGTAAAGCCGACCTCCATTTCAGCATATGCGGCAAGCGGACCGCACAGGATCATACTCATAAAAACACTCAGAATCAGGCCATATCTTCTACCCCGCAAAACGACATCCAGACCACTCATCTTGATATGATTTCTTCCTCTGCTGCTCATGGTTATACTTTACTCTTTTTACACTGTTTTTCAATAAAAACTGTGGTCAGTATACCCGATTCAGCAGGCCGCGTAACCTACTGAAATCAGTAGGGGTAATACCGTATGTTGTCCCGCCTTTCGTGTCCGCCATAGCTCGCAGAGCGACGGCTGGAAGGCGGCCATTCCGCAAAGCCGCTCAACCGAGCCGCCTAAAGGCGGGACAACGTACCTTTTCATGCGACGGCTGTTAGGAGCCGCAAAACGCAAAAAATCAACCTTTCCAACCCCTGGAACAGATTCTTACAGACATTGGAAAAATGGAACTCAGCTTTTCCAAGCATTGGAAAAACGAAGGCCAAAGTTTCCAGGGAGGTTGAAAGAGGTTCACCACGGAACACGCTGAAAACACGGAAGGTTCCAAGGGAGGGCTGCAAAACGTAGAGGCGGTGCGGGCTCATGTTTTGACCGCGAATCACGCCAATTCCCGCGAAAAAATCCCCTCCTCCGGCTTCAACGACTTTAACGATTTACCGGGCGCCAGCTTTTGAACCGCAAAAACCGGAACTGAAAACTCGAAATGACGAATTAAGCGGCCCGACCATTTCAGCTTTTTATGGCTTTCGCTCTCATGATTTGCCCTATTTCGCTTTGCTCTTTTTGCCTTTGCCCTTTTCTCGGTCTAGATAGTCAAGGCGATTGATGTTACTTGCCTGCGGTTTCCCCGGAGTCGAACGGCCCCGCTCCAGATCGTGTTTCAATTTCTCGAACACGCGCTGCTTCACTTCGGGATATTCCAGCAGAAGATTCTTATATTCGCCGACATCGTCCTTAAGGTTGAATAGGCCCATCGGCAACGGGTTTTCATCCTTCACGGCTCCGAACGCGGTTTTCATATAGCGTTCGCCGGGGCGGGTCCAACCGCCCGACCCCTCTCCGACGATCAGTTTCCAGTCGCCGTCGGTGATCGCTAGTTTAGAACTAATCGTATTATAAATGGCGCTTTTACGCGGCGAGGTGTCGGAGACTCCTTTCAGGAGCGGGAGAAAACTGATCGAGTCTTCGCCCTCGTTGTCGGCCAGTTTTTGTCCGGTGAGTTCGGCGAAGGTAGCCAGAAAATCGACATGGGAAATCAGCTGGTCGCTTCTGCGCCCTTTCGGTGCGCCGGCCGGCCACTGGATGACAAAGGGCACTCGGTTTCCGCCTTCGTACAGGTCCCCTTTTTGCCCCCGATAGATGTAGCTTGGATTATGTCCCTTTTCCAAGTGGACGGTGTAATCTGCGTGGGGCGCACAGCCGTTATCGGCGGTGAAGATGACGATGGTGTTTTCTTCCAGACCCGCCTCGCGCAGTGCGTTCAAAACCTGACCCACCACGCCGTCGGTCTGCATCGCGAAATCGGCATACTTTGTGCCAATCGCACTTTTGCCTTCCCATTCCGCCGACGGGACAATCGGGGTGTGCGGCGAGTTCAGCGCGAGATATAAAAAGAAGGGCGTGCCCGCTTTTGCTTCGGGTGCACACGCCTTAATCAAGTCCACCGCTTCATCGCCCATACGGGGCAACGCATCCACCATTTCAAACGAGGCGGCTTTCGGGCCTTCGCGCATATAGCCACCCGGTGCCTGCTTACCCTTGACGGCGGGCTGTGTTTCTGTGGGCACTTCGCTCACGCGGTTGTCGATCAACCAAACATAGGGCGGAATATCGAGCGAGGCGGCAATACCAAAAAAGCTGTCAAAACCGCGATCGACTGGCCCGCCGCCAAACGGCTTGCTGTAATCGATATCCTTAAGAGCAATGACACCTTTTTTACTCTGCTTTGCATTCGGAAGAGGCTTCCAATCTAAACCCAGATGCCACTTGCCGATCATGGCCGTTCGATATCCGGACTTTTTGAGAAGCGAAGCCAGGGTCGTGCGCCCCTCTTCGACACGTGCCGGACTGTTTCCTTTCGCAACCTGACCGCTAATTGAAGCGCGACAGCTGTAACGCCCAGTCAACAAACTGTACCGGCTCGGGGTACAGACGCCCGAACTGCTGTGCCCATTTAAGAGCGCCAGCCCATTGTCGATCATGCTGTCGATATGTGGGGTAGGGATTTTTCCTTCCGGGTTCAGCCCCGACACATCGCCCACGCCCATATCGTCCGCATTGATCAAGACGATATTCGGCCTGCCCTGACCTGCGAAGGCCGAAAGCGCGGCCATGAAACATAGTGCACCAATGATCACTCGCCGTCCCGCTGAGCGAGACGGCAAGCATACATTCACTTCATTTTTCATTTTTTCTCTTTCCGTTTTTTCAATGCGTCATCTTTATTTTTTTTGGGTTTAGTCCCAATGAGGTTGCCCGTTTTGAGTTGATGCAGGTCGTTGACCATCCCCCTCTTTGCCTCCTCCCACCAGGGCTCGAACGCTTCCTGCAGGCGTTTCGCGACTTCGGGGTGCTGGTCGATCACGTTCTGTTTCTCGCCTGGGTCTGACCGGTAATCGTAGAGCGCCAAACTCCTTTCAGCGTCCTTGTTTGACTTCCCCTTCCTCTCCCACACCAGGCGGTATCGATCTGTAATGACAGAGGCATTATATTTAAAGCTTTCCAACTCCGCGGGGTAGGTCCAGCGACCGCAGTGATTGTAAAGAATGCGATCTTTCGGGACGCTCGTTGGTTTGCCCAAAACATCGTTAAGCAGGCTGTGTCCCTGAAGCCCCGGATCATCGGGCTTGACCCCAATGATATCGCAAAACGTGGGTAGAATATCCATTCCGCTAGCCAGCGTAGTGTTATCCCGAGCGGCATCCGCGACCCCGGGCCAATAGAGGAAAAACGGAACGCAGGTGCCGCCCTGCCACTGCTGGTTTTTCCCGCCTCGAAGTCCGGCGTTATACAGCCCGTCCGGCTGAAGCGTACCATCGGCATTGTGGCCGGCTCCTTGATACCCACTGATCGCATGTCCGTTATCGGTCATAAAAATAAGGATCGTTTTTCGTTTCCCCTGCCGTTTTTCGAGCCACTGCATCAACCGCCCCATATTGGTATCAACGTTGGATACCATCGCGTAATAGCCCGCCTGTTTCTTGGTTAAGCCGGAGTCCTGATAAAGGGCAAGATACTCTTCGGGTGCCGCCACGGGGCCGTGTGGAATGCTGGTGGCGAGATAAAGAAAATAGGGTTGTTCCACATCGCCATTTTCAATCCACTTCATCGCTTCAGCGAAAAGGATATCCCCGCAATAGCCTTCAAATTTTTCCAGCGTTCCATTTCTGCTCAAGAAAGGATTAAAGCGATTCACTTGATTGCGGACGTAAAGCGCCATGTCGAATCCACGCTTGTAAGGGGCGAGCGGCTTGCCCGTCAGCCCCGTCTCTACGCTGGCAAGGTGCCATTTGCCGATCATAGCGGTGCGATATCCGGCTTGTTTGAAGTACTGCGGCAGGATGGTGATGTCGTCGCGCAGATTATCGCGCTCATACCGCGTGTCGGTGACCCCGGCAAAAAACTCGTGCCTTCCGCTCATCAATTGAGCGCGGGTCGGCGCACAATAGGATGCCACATGAAAATTCCTGAATCGAAGGCTCTGCTCATAGAGCCGATCAAGGTTTGGTGTGCGAATGATCTTGTTACCGCTGCAGCCCATTTCGCCCCAGCTCATATCATCGGTCAGAACAAAAATGATGTTGGGCTTGTCTGCATCCGTTCCGCTTTGATTATCTGGGGCAGCATATGCCGTTGTGAAAATCACCAGACTTAAAACAGCTGCAACTAGTTTTTTCATATGTTTCACTTTTTCTATATTCCTATTGTTTCTTTTCGACCGCTTTAACCAGATACAGGGCATTAAGTTGATCGAGAGTGATTTCTGTATCGGGGTCAAATGCGTCGCTGTTCATGTATTGCAACAGCGAATAGCGGAACTGACGGGCGACCGGACGTGTATCCAAATCGGATGTCAGGTCCATGGAACAGACGATGAGCCGGCCGTTGCCGACCCTGGCTTCAGCCAGCAGCGCCAGCTTGTAGTTCGTGTTCCAGTCATTGACCGGTTGGATGAGAGGCCGATACGTTTTGGGCCAGGCATGTTCCATCTCCCATTCGTCCAGAATCATTGGACGTGCGGTGACCAGCAGTTCGTGCCAGTTCCAGTTGGTGGTTTTGTCGGTCGGGAAATGGGCGAAGAGCGGATGGTTGGGGTCGCAAATCTGGCCCATAGTTTGTGCGGCTCTGCTGGCGTAGACTGTACACCAGTAGGTGCTGGTGAAGCATTGCGGCAGGTTTCCGTTCAAGAGCTGAAGCTTGGGCAACAGCAACACCGTGCCGCCCGACTGGAGACGGTCCATTGCACGCTTATCCATAACCGGGGTGATATACACGTCGCCTTTCTTTTCAGCCGGTAGGCTTTGCGGGTAGACCCAGAAATCCCAGTCATTTTCGTGCGCATCGACCCGCACAACGAGTTTGTATTTTGCCGGCGCGGTATATTTCGACAGCGGAACGCTGATGGTGGTCAGCGGAATGGCGCCGCCGATGGAAACCGCTTTTGTCAGTTGCTCAGAGAAGAGCACTTTTTTATCCGGCCCCAAAACCTGAACTTCTACCTTCGCGTTCGGGATCGGTTCGGCGCCGTAATGCGTCACTTCCACCGTCGCTTCGAAGGTTTCGTTGGGCGACCAGATCCGTTTTTCCATCCGGGCCAACGGAACGGTCGGTGCGCAAAAGCGGCGGAATTCCTTACCGGTCACATAGCCTTTATCTTCCCAGAAGGCATCCAACACGCCGACCAGCGCGGTGCCCTGCCCCGGAAAATCCTGCAGTCCCAGCATCTGGAAGCCGGCCATATTCGGTGTACGCAGCGAGGCTTCGATCTCTTCCTTGAACTGCTGAACCTGCCAGCGGCCGGAGTGTTCGACAAAATCGGGGACTTGGTCGAGCATACCGCGTTCGGCGAGCTGATCTTTTGCGATCGCCAAATAGGCCGGCTGAAAACTGCCGGTATACTTTGCCTGCCATGCGGGATCCGGATAACTGGCGCGCTGTACGGTTTCATGGGAGATGAATGGCATATTAAACGAGCTGATCACTTCGCGCCAATCGATCGTTGTTTGCGGCGGGCGGGTGATGAAGTAGTTTTTACCTGCCGCGAGGTAGCGCGCGGAATCGGTGGTTTTAAGTTTTGCACTGTATCCTTTTACGCCCACGAAGAAGTCATACTTTTCGCCGACGGCCTTGTCCTTGAGCGCGCGGTTGTAGTTGCAGCCCCCGGAATAGATCCGGCGATTGTCCTGCTGCCAGGTTCCCAGCATTTCGGCTAGATATTCCGGCTCTGCATGCATTTCGTTGCCGAGCGCCATCAGCAGAAACGAGGGGTGGTTGCCGTAGGTTTCGAGCATGCGCTTGGATTCGGCCAGCGCCCACTGGAATTTTTCCTCTTCGGTCAGACCCGCCCACATACTCACTTCCGGCTGGAGATAAACCCCTTCGAGGTCGGCGGCCTGAAAAGCGGCGCGGGGCGGACACCAGGAGTGGAAGCGGAGGTGGTTCAGCCCGTACTCTTTGGCTTTACGCATTATCTTGAGCCACGATTCCAGATCGGTCGGCGGGTATCCGGTAAGCGGAAAAACGCAGCATTCGAGCGTACCCCGCAGGAAGATCGGGCTGCCATTCAGCAACAACCGGTTTCCGCTGCGCTTGATTTCGCGCAACCCGAACGAGGTTGCATAGTCCACGCTCATCTTTTTGTTTTTGAGCGAGACGGCCACATCATAAACGTGCGGATTGAACTCGTCCCAAAGCACCGCTTTTTTACCCAGCTCAAGCACGACTTCCTGCTCGCCGCCGTTCGCGGCCCATTTTGCTGGAAACTCTTTTTTGAGCACGGTTTTGCCCTTATGCGAAACGACGGCGGTCAGTGTGCCGGAACCCGGTTTTTTTGTTTGGTCGCCGATTATAACCGTCATCCGCGCCTGCCGTTTCGCCACGTCGGGAACTATTTTCACGTCTTCAATAAACACCGGCGCGGAGCATTGCAGCTCCATGCGGCCGATGATTCCGTTCCACGCGGACTGGGTCTGGTCGGAGATACTGTGCGCATCAATGCCGAGGTTGAACAGCATGCTGTTATCCATACGGATGGTGAGCGTATGCTTGCCCGGCTTCAGCGACGACAGGTCGTAGATGTGCGGCATGCCCATCGCGTCGTTTGTGCCGACGGCTTTGCCATCGACCCAGAGACTCGATTGCCAGTGGCATCGTTCCAGAAAGAGGGACATGCGCTGGCCTTTCCATGATTCCGGGATGGTTACCGTGCGCTGATACCATGCCGGGCCGACATAGTGACGTTCGGGGTTCAGCAGATACGGGAAACGGAAATGCGCGTCTTCACGATAGCGGCTGTACATCGGATGAACGAAATAGTTGGGAAAGTTTTGCTTAATAACGCGCTTGGCGATCCATTTCGTTTCGAAATTGGGTATGTTTCCGTAGCCCTGCTCCTGCAGCGTCCCGGGAAGTTTGAGTGAACCGCATCCCAAAGGCAATGCGGCATGCCACCCCTGCTCCTGCCCCTTGTTTTCCGGATCGAGCGCCAGGCTCCACTCTCCAGCAAGCGAGATGGTTTTCCCATACAAACTGCTGACTGAAGCCAGGCAAAACACCATCATTATAATTTTAGATTTCATTGTCCTCATTTTTTATCTCCTGCTTTTTGTCTTTCGACGTCCCTTGAGCCAGCAGGTCAAAAAAGATTTCTGACGCGCCTTTGATATACGACCTCGCGTTTTTATTTTCGCCAGCTTCGACTCCAGCGTTTCTGTTGCGTTCGCGTGCCGCCTCTACGGCTTTGGCAAACGGTGCCCGATTCTCGAACACGCAGAACTCTTTTTTTCCTTCGTAGTTATTTGGTTTCAGACATTTCCATCAAACGGACAGGTCCCGTTAGCCCCGAGGGAAGGAGCTCGCCGCCCTCCTCATAGTGACTCCAGACGGCAAAGGTTTTGCGATGCCCCTCCGGGATCGGCTTTTCTGAAAGCACCCAATCGGGAAACTTCTGGTAGGCGTATTTTCGCCAGGCACCCGCGCCGTGGATTTTGCCGCTTTCAGGGAAGCGGGACTCTCCGATCAGTTTATTGACCCACAGGTTTGTGACGCGGATTTCCAATTCGTTTTTGCCTTTTTTAAGCGCGCCGGAAAGGTTTACACGGAACGGCGGTTTCCACAAAACTCCGAGATCTTTGCTGTTGAGCAAAACCCGCGCCATCACGTCCACCTGACCGAGGTCGAGATAGATCGCCTGATTCGGGATGGCGGAAAGGTTGAACGTTTTGCGATAGCTCGCGGTGCCAGAGAAGTATTTGATCTCCTCTTTCGTGTGTTCATTCCACGGGATCAGCTTGTCGAAAACCTGCGGTTTTTTCGGGCCGAACGGTCGGGAGAATGCGACGGTCCACGGTCCTTTCAGCTCCGCTCCGGCGTGATATTCCATTTTGGGCGCTGCGCCACCTTTTTCGGCGGTCGGCTCTCGGAAAACGACAAATACCGATTCGGCGGGTTCCAGCTGGAGTTCAACCTCTGTTCGCCCGTCCTGGGTTATGCGCCAGTTTTGCGCCGGTTCAATCTCGCCCGTTTCCGGATGCCACAATTCGGGCTGTTTGCCGCTTTGGCGGAAGCGAATCCGTTCCTGGCGTTCGCCAAACGTCTGATTGCTCACAAAATAATAGTCGGCGCCATTCAGCTTGTGGTGCACATATTCCATCTGGTCGGGCAGTTCGCAATCCGCGCCGATTTTATCCAGCGCCTGCTTGACGTCGTTCGGGTCCTGGATCTTGCCGGAATCCCAATATGTTGCGACGAGCTTTTGCAGTTCGGCATCATTGCGTTTTGCATTCGTAAAGTGCGGGGTACGGATCGGTCGCGCGGCAAACACGGGAACGCCCTGCTCCGCCAGTTCGCCCAGTTTCCGGGCGGTTTCCACGCTCATCAGTGAAGCCTTGTTTACTACCAGCATTTTATAGCGGTTGGGCAACAGCTTCCCTTTATAACTCGCGCGCAGAAAGCCTTCTTTGTCCACCGACAATTCGTCAAGGGTGCCGATTTCCCCAAAATCAATCTTGTGCCCCCTAACCCCGTCTAAATCGAGCCCTTCGCTTCCCGCAAAAGAGCGGAAGGCGCGCTCTTCGCCTTCAAGTGCCAACAGGTCGGAGACATGGTCTCCGGTTTGCAGAATGTGCTGACAACGCGTGATGTATTTAATCCACGCCTCGCCTTCATAAAACCAGGTGTTGTTGCGATGGTTCTGGAATCCGAACCGCCCGTGGGTTACGCCGGGCTTCACATCATCGCGGAACGCCTGATGCACCGACGTGTGAAATATAAAACGGTTGACCCCTTGACAGAACATCCGGTCGCCCGTCGTTTTCATCAGATAGGGATGCGCGGTCCAGTCGCCATGGCTACGCGTATAGGACTCGGCGCCTAGTACTTTTTTGCCGCTCAGCCGTACAGCGCCCCCGACCACCTGGCTGGTCCAGCTCCACCCTTTTGACACTTGGTTTATTTTTTGCGTATTAAACCAAAACTCGGTCATCGGCCAATCGACCAGCTTCGCCACACGCGAAGTATCGAACGGACCCGGGCCGTAGGGTTCCGCCATCAAATCGAGGCCGTTAGCGTGACATTTTTCGTAGAAATAGAGGAAATAATTCTCGTACACCAAATCGCTGATAGTCCGGCGCAGATCCCAAAGAACGCGCTCGGTAGTTTCGGTACTTTCCAGCACCCGACCGCTGAGGCAGAGCAATTTGGGAATCAAATCATACCCATTGCGCTCTTCGAAGAGTTTGTCAAATCCGTCGGTCCAGTTCTGATGATGTACTTCCCAGCTATCGATGGTGATCGACTGGAAGGATTCGTGTTTTTTCGCGGTCGCGGCCACCCGATCCAGTAAATTTTTCCAATGCACATCGGCGGCGGCTCGGCTCATTTTATCGATTTCCAACCCTTTCGCGCCATCCGACGGCGGTTTGTTTTCTATGCCCGTACTGGTGTAGCCGAAGCGCAGAACAGTCCAGTCGCCGGATTTCGGTTTCCAGTTCAGCTTCCCGGATGAATCCATTTTGTCCGAAAGGATGATTACCTCCTCCGGCGAAATCAACGCGTCTTGAGGGGATGCCGCAGTCTGCGGAGCAAACATATTGTATTGCACCGCCTTCATTTTAAGGAGCTCCATCGACTTTTTGTCGTTCAGCGACTTGCCGATCCAGTTTTCGAGGCGGTAGTCGTTATTCTTCGGCGTGGGGAACGCCAGCACGGCGATATCGCGATAGAACTCACGCGTAGCTTCGGGTTGCTTCAGCTGAACCGACTTGTCGCCCGCCTTAACCCGGGCCTCGGTCCAGACCACGGTTTTCATCGAGTGTTCCGGCATGATCCAGGGCCCGCCGGAACAGGTCCAGCCGGAACAGTTTTTCATCGCCATTTCCAACCCGAGTCGATCGGCTTCGGACGCGGCGTGATCCAAACAGTCGTGATATTCGTCAGAATTGTAGGTCACTCCCCCATGCGGAATAAACCAATTGATATCAAACGTAACAAAGCTGCGGATGCCCACCTTTTTGAAGGCCTCGAGATCCTTGGTGATGCCCGGCTTGGAAACGTGCCCGTTCATCCAGAAATAGAAGGTGCCGGGCTTGGCGGAGTCGGGCGGATTCATAAATGATTCCGGCGCGATATCGGCGCGCGCACCCGCCACAACCAGGCACAAGCCCGCCAGTTTGATGATCGTTTTTTTCTTCATATGTTTACGTCGTCCAGAATTTTTCATCATGCTCCTGCAAGAATGCAGTGGAATAAAAACAGCATCTAATATACCCGACTCAGAAGATCGCGAAACCTACTGAAATCAGTAGGGGGAGGCGGTATGTCGTCCCGCCTTTCACGTTTTCCAAGGTCTGGAATAAAAGCTCCAATGGGTGGACGTTTTTTTTAGATGGATTCTCCGGCCCAGATGGCGCCGTTCCTTTCCAGCAGCGCTCTGAGTTCGGGAAGCGGAACCGCGCCCGGCGTGGTCTGCTTCTCAACCGCCAGCGCCGCGGCGGCTCCTGCCGCCTGACCCATCGCCATACAAGGCGCCTGAACGCGCAACGCGGAGTTGGCCATGCGGTCGCTCGATACGCAACGGCCCGCCACCATAATATTCTTACAGCCTTTCGGGATCAGCGCGCCCAACGGAATGATCGGCACAATGCCTGACTTCAATTTTTTGCCCTTCAGCCCCGACATGGTGTGGAGATCAATCGGATAAAAGGCATTACAGACCCCATCGTCATACGACTTGCCGGCGACGTAATCCGCCTCGGTAATAAACGCTTCGCCCATAATGCGATAATTCTCGCGGAACGAGGTTTCGGGCTGCATATGCATGAGCTGCTTTTTAGGGTTGCCGCGCAACCGTTCAAGAAGCATTTTTCGACCAAAGAGATTCGCAGCTGTTACCGTGCGAGAGTTGGTCGAATCGGCCCCCTCGACAGCAAAGCGCTTACACTGTCCCCGACCGGGATCAAGCGGTTTGCCTATCTTGAAGAGATAGGAGCCGGGTTGAGTCTCTGCTTCGCGCAAGCGCTCGCCCCCGATCAGCCCCACCACTGCGGCACCGCCGGTACAGTCAATGATCTGCTTACAGTTCACCGTACGCTGCGTCCCGAATCCGGCACAGGTGACCGTCCAGCCTTTACCCGTTTTAGTCACCTGAGTTGGAAATTCGTAGGTTGCGATATCCACGCCCGCTTTTTCGCACTTTTCCTCGGCCAGCAGCGCATAGAGGAATTGGTTGATCATGACTTGGTTTTTCCAGTGCGGTTTCAGATAAACCGAAAAGTCGGGCATTTCGCCGCCATCGAGTTCGACGCTCTCTTTCACCAGCTCCCAGCCGATTCCGCCGATCACCTGCTTGCCCCACGCGCCAAAGATTCCGGGCCACGCCACGCCGCCGGTGGTCATCGTTCCGCCCAACTGCGTCCCGCGCTCTACGATCATCGTCTTTGCGCCCGCTCGCGCTGCTTGAATCGCGGCAACCACACCGGCGGTTCCGCCGCCGACCACCAACACGTCCACCTCGTTTTTAAGCGATGCATCCGCTTTCTTTGTTGGCGCAACGGGAACCAGGCCGTCAGCTTTCGCGACAGCACCCGCCGCGAGACCCAGCGCGGAGAGCTGCATAAATTTACGTCGTCTAATGTTTTTCATAGTTATGCTCCTTTTTATATTTCTACGGAAACGGTGCGAACGCTTTTTTTTACAGGATGAACAGGATATACATGATGGTTCTGAATGAATCCTGTTCAATCACAGCTGGCACGCCACAATTTTTTTATAAATTGACCTCGTTTCATTTCCATTCCGGTGCTCGCATGCTTTCTGATTTACCGGATCAAATCCAGATAATCCTGTTATCCAGTCTAAAACGATACAGCCAAGCAATCCGTTGCATTTAAACTTTGAATCCTAGACGCTATGTAGAACTCTATTTCTTCTTATTCGCGCTCTGCTTTTTCTTCTTCGCCTCAAGCTGCCTTTTCTTTTTCTCGGCCTGCTTCTTTAACTTCTGCTCTTCGGGATTGATCACTTTAACGCCGTTGATCCGGCAAGCCTCTTCAACATTGTAAAATCCATCGAATTTTATATCAAACAACGGGCTCGGTGTATGCGCTTCGGCCATAATTTCTTTGATCTGGCTCATCACCTCGGGATGTTGCTTCGCCACATTCTGGTTTTCAAGCTCGTCGCCTTCCAGATTGTAGAGCTCAATCTTTTCTGGGTATCTGAAATCTGGCACAACCCCTTTCCAGTTCCCCATCCGCACCGCCGCTGAGGGGCGACCGGCATAGTTTTCCCAGTAAAGATATTTATGTTGCTTCTGCTTTTCCGGCAACCCAAGCAGCGTCGGCAGCATCGAAATGCCGTCGGTCGGGCCGTTAACCGGCTCACCCGTAAACTCCGCCATCGTCGGCAGAAAATCCCAAAAGGCAGAGATGTGATCGGAGGTGGTTCCGGCGGGAACTTTGCCGGGCCAATAGGCGAACATCGGCGAGCGGATTCCGCCCTCATACACATAGCGTTTCGATTTTTTGAGCCCGCCGGTCGCCTCGAAAAACTCGCGCGTTCCTTTCAGGGCGTGTGTGCCGTTATCGGAGTTGAACATGATCAGCGTGTTGTCCGCAATGCCGAGCTCTTCGAGCAAGCGCTTAACACGCCCGATATCGCGATCCATCCGCGAAACCATCGCCGCCTGGATTTTGAAATGTTCTTCGGGCCAGTCCTTATCGGCATATTCGCCGAGATCTGGCACTCGCCATTCCGTGTGCGGAATGCAGTAGGCCAGATAAAGGAACATCGGTTTATCTTTGTTTTCGGTAATCCACGTCACCGCCTCTTCGGTCATCAGGTCGTGACTGTAATCGTTATCGCTATCCGCACCGTTGGCTTTATTATTGAGCATCACCCGCTCGGTGTTGCGCCACAGAAAATCGGGATAATACTTGTGCGCCCTTCGCTGATCGGCATAGCCGAAGAAATAGTCAAACCCCTGCTTGTGCGGATGGCCGCTGTTCAGCACCGGATTATCCACGTTTTCCAGCACGCCACCGAGCCCCCACTTTCCAATCAGCGCGGTTTCGTAGCCCGCACGTTGCATCAGCTTGGCGACGGTTTCCGAATCTTCCGGAATCGGCGTTTGCCCGTTCGGGTAGAGCTTGCTGTTGGCTCGAATATAAGCATTTCCCGGATGCTTTCCCGTCATCAGTGAACAGCGCGACGGCGCACAAACCGCATTCCCGGTGTAGTGAGCGGGAAACTTCATTCCCGCTTTAGCCATCGCGTCGAGCTCCGGCGTTTTGATCTTTTTCTGCCCGTTATACCCGACCTCGCCGTAGCCGAGATCGTCCGCCAGAATATAAATCACATTCGGCCTGTCCTGAGGTTCTCGAAGGGGGGAGCGTGACGCTCCACCCATAGAAACCTGCCCGCCAAAGGAACAGACCGCGCCTATTAAACAGAGCATTCCCATGCTCATCTTCCGCCTTCCAGCCGTCGCCCAAGGGCTATGGTGGACACGAAAGGCGGGACAACGTACCTTTTTCTTACTCATTTTATCTCCTTACTAAACTAATTTAAATTCGCTGAGCTGGAACTGGGTAGAGTGCGTCTCTTTTACTTGGCTTCGCCGAAGATTTTAATGCCTTTGAGGCTAAAGGTCACCCGATCACCTACCAGCCCCACTTTTACGTAGCGAGCTTCCTTCGCCGGATTCACCGAAATCGTCCAATCTTTTTGCGCCTCTTCGCCCTGGAACACTTGCTTCCATTTCTGCTTATCGCTGGAAACCCAAACGTGCAAATTCTTGGCGTGCTTCATTCCACCATCCATGCGGTTTAGAATCGTCACCGCACGGATTTTTTGCGCTGCGCCCAAATCGACAATCACCCACGGATCGTTCGCTTTGTTTGAGATGAACGCAGCGGTCGCGCTCTGGGTGGTCAGCAGTGTGTCGACATATTTTGATTCCTTGAGCCCACTAAACTCAACGCTCGCCTTTTCGGAAATGCAGGGCAGCTCGATCACTTTGCCGTCCATCTTCAGCGCCTGCGTGTTGGAAATCTCATATTTAACCCCGGCAGGCACGCGGCGCGCGGCGCGGGTTTCGACCGGTTCGCTGCCATCGAGCAGGCGAATCGTGTAGCTAAAGGGGTACCGATCAGCGAAGTCGAGATTCGGCTGTTTATTCAACACCGAGAGCGCGGCGTCATATCGCAGGATCCAACGATCGCTCTGCGGCAGCGCGCTCCAGTGACGAACCTGTTTCATCTCCTGGGCGGTATGCCCCATCACGGAACCGTTCCCCGTTTCGTCGGAGATAATCATCAAACCGACGCCTTTCTTGTTTTGCATGGCCATCCATTCGAGATCGCCTCGGTTTCCACTCTCCTGCGGACGCACGTAGCGGCCCTTCATCGACTCGGCATCCGCTTTGTAGTGCCCAAAACGCCCGGAGGTCCTCCTTGTCTTGTAGTTTTCATACGGCCCAAGCGCCGCGTATTCCACCCGGTCAAACGCCTTCTTGAGTGGCAGGCGGGCGCCGATACGCATCTGCATGGAGCTGACAGCCAAATCAAGCTTGCGCACATCGTTATCGACCTGAATCGTGCCGTCGGACAGGATTGTATAGTAGGCGATATGGCGGAAACCGTACTCGTGTCCATTCGCCAAGTAGTCGCATTCGGCTTTGATCCGAACCATACCGGCGGGCGCATCGACCACACTAACCGTGCCGTTCTTGCGCACGAAATCATTGAGACCGGCGGCAATATCCTTCTTCATATTCGGCGACTGCCAAACGGTCCGGTCGTCGGTAAAGCAAACGTTCGGGTTAAACTCGATGCCCGGCAAATCGGACTCGGGCGAGAGGAGCATCTCCCCTTTCACCCGCAGCTGTTCGAGCAAGCCGGTTTTGCGATTGAACACCGCCTGGCTTTCCCCGGGCATATCGACCACCAGCCAGTCGCCTTTGGCCTGAATCTTAGGCGCGGCCTTCGGCATAGCGGCCGCCACCTCGGCTTTGGCCTGAAGCGGAACCTGGCCCGCCGCCACAAAGTCGCCTTTTTTGCCGCGGAACTCGTCGGCTTTCAGCGCGACATCGAAGTTGATGTCATAGCGTTGTCCCTTTTTGAGCTTATATTTGAATGGCGCTTTAAACTCGGTCTCCGAAAGCGGAGCCAGATCAAAGTCCACTTGCGCGCTCTCGACCGCTTTTCCGTTTTCAAGCAGTGCCCAGCGGAAATCGAACTCGTTAAGGTTGCGGATGCCGAACTTGTTTTTGATCGTCGCTACGCCGGCCGCATCGGCGGGATCAAACTGGACCTGCTGATACACCGCGCGAACCTGATACGATTTTCCGTTGAAGGAACGGTCGGGAAGCACCACGCCGTTATTACAAAACAGGCCGCTGTTGTCGAACGCGCCCCAGTCGCCGCCATAGGTCCAGTGCTTACCCTTCTGGCCCTCCACTTCCATCAAGACCGACTGGTCCGCAAAGTCCCAGATGTATCCGCCGTTCATACCGCGGTTGGCTTCAAAGAAGTGCCACTGCTCCTGGAAACGCGGCATGGAGTTACCCATCGCATGCGCATATTCGCACATAAAGAAGGGGCGCCGGTCCTGCCCGCTCTCGTTCCATTTTGGATAACGCTCGAACCCGCCGTACATCGGCGCGATGAGCTCGATATTGTGGAGATGCGTATTCTTGTCGTTGTGCTTTTGGAAGGTGCGCTCGGCGAAGCCCGGGCGGGTCGGATCGGTTTTCTTGGTGGCTTCAGCCATCGCCGTAAGCGTCGGGATCTCTTCCAGGTTTTTCGGGAACTGCTCGTTGCCGTAGGACCATATAATCACACAGGGCTGGTTCTTGTCGCGCTGAACCATGTTGTTCATGCGGAACAGGGCCTGCGGACGATAGAGCGGCTCGACCGCCGGATCGGCGTAGATCCGGTCAAAGGTATGGCTCTCCATGTTGCATTCATCCGCCACCGCGATGCCGTAGCGGTTACAGAGCGCGTAATAGCGAATATCTTTCGGGTAGTGCGCCATCCGCAGGCTGTTAATGTTCAACGCGCGCATGGTGGTGACATCCTTCACCATCTCTTCATAACTGAGGGTGCGGCCGGTGTGCTGACTCGTATCGTGCGCGTTCACCCCGCGGATCATATAGCGGGCGCCGTTGAGGTACATATTCCCGAACTCATCCCACGAAAACGTGCGGAACCCGACATCCTGGCGAAGCATTTCTTCGACCTTGTCCCCCTTTTTCAGGGTAAGGAATGCGGTGTAAAGTTTCGGCTGCTCTACGTGCCAGAGATCCGGCTTGGCAACCGATGCATTGATCTGGACTTTGCCGCCTTTTGACTTCGCCGCTTTGTTGAGTACGCTTTTGCCCGTCTGATTGTTGACCAGTTCAAACTCGACCGTGCGCGGCTCAGACGAACCGCCCAGGTCAACGTCCAGCTTGATCGTTCCCGCGCTCAGCTCATCGTTCAGTTCCGGGATCAGGAAAAAGTCCGCGATATGGGTCATGGGCGTCTGATAGATGTAGACATCGCGGATAATGCCGCTCATGCGGAGCATATCCTGGTTTTCCATATAGGTTCCGTCGCTCCAACGGATCACTTTAACCGCCAGACGGTTTTTACCCGATTTCAGGAACGAAGTAATGTCAAATTCTGCGGGCGTGAAACTGTCCTGCGAATAGCCCACCTGCTTGCCGTTGACCCAGCAATAAAAGGCGCTTTTCACGCCGCCGAAGTGCAGAATCACCCGCTCTTTGTTCCAGTTTTCAGGCACGGTAAACTCGGTCACATAACTGCCGACCGGATTGAATTCGGTTGGAACAAACCCTTCGGTCGCCGCTTTCTTTTTGGCCATACCCACTTGCTTGTCATTGGTCAAGTCGAGGTCGTTGCCCGTCTCGCCACCGCGTCCATTGCGCGGGTGAGAAACCATCGCCATGCCCGTATTGAAATAATAGAGCTCGCCGTACCCGGCAATCTGCCACGGCAACGGAACGGGGATCTCATCCCAGTCTTTGACGCTGTAGCTGGGCTTGTAAAAGTCCGCGGGAGCAGACTTCGGGTTCTCGCTCCAGTTAAACTTCCAGTTTCCGTTCAGCATCTTATAGCGGTCGGGGTGATACGGCATCGCCCAGTTCGGTTCGGGGCGCGCCGTCTCCATACTCGGGAAACGGTGGGCAAACGCATGGGACGGCAGCCGGTTTACGGCAAACACCTCCCGGTTGGCCCACTCCGGCTTGGTTTCGGCCGATTTTGCCGAAGCCATCACCGCAAACAACATAGCGACAGCCAAAAAAGCTCTCTGACTCGAAAACATCATCTATCTCCTTTATGAATAAAAACGGACCCCAGTATACCGAATGCAGGCATGCGCACAACCTGCTGAAATCAGTAGGGGGAAAGTACGTTGTTCCGCCTTTAGGCGGCCTTTCCGCAGAGCCAGTTCGCAGAGCCATTTCGCAGAGCCGCCTAAAGGCGGTACAACATACCTTTTCTGAATCATTTTACCCAGCGTTTCCAACATCTGGAACATTATCGGCTTCGCCGATTTATATAAAAAACCTCCCCCTGCTGGAAGGGAGAGGTTTGTGCAGTTCGATGCCTGCCTGCTTGCCTAGAGTATCATCTTGCGGCGGATGACGAGTATGGTCGAAGCGCCAAGCCCCAGCAGGCCGATCGTGGCCGGTTCCGGGATGGCAACGATGGTGTTTCCACCAACAAAAGAAACCTGGTCCGCATTGACGCCTGTGAGGTGCCCATCCGTAATAGCTTGCTGGAAATAACTCACCATATTCGTACCGGAAACAATCAACTCACCGTCGTTGGCCACATCGATTTCGTAGCCCCCGTAATAGGCAGCACCTGTGTCAAACCAGTCCACATCGGTGAAGGTCATCGTACCGCCATGCAGGTTCAGAAAACCGCTATTGCCAGTTGCACCAAGCAATCCAACTGCATCAAAGGTTCCGTCTAGCATATTGAAGGTACCACCTTCCTTTATACTCAAGGCTGCGGCTGTTGTCGTACTATTGATATCCCCCGTATTATCAAACACGGAGCTGGATTTATTTACACCAATGTAAAGTTGCATATTAAGAGTTCCAGCGTTCGTAATTGAAGCAGCGCTACCAAAAATGACAGCTCTCGAACTAAGTGTCCCCGCACTACCAATGGTAAGAGCGGTCCCCAAGGTAAGATTGTGCGACGCAGCACCCGCTGCATCGACCAGAACCGGACCACCGTCGGCACCAAGAGTTACCTTGTCGGTGGATAAGGGAACCCGACTCACCGGAAGTCCAGTGGTCTTATCAAGCCAGTTCGCAGTCGTGCTCCATGCGTTACCACTTGCATTGGTAAATATAAGGTCGGCATGCGCTACGCCGGCCAACCCCAACATGATCACCCCTATCATTGCTCTCTTCATTTCATTCTCCTTTGTTGGTTGTTATCGTTAAAACAGGCACCAATTTACCCGACTCAGAAGAATCGCACAACCTACTGAAATCAGTAGGGGTGTAAAAAGGCAGGCCGGAGGGAACTTTCATCCTAAAAACGGAGATGACAAACCGCGAATGAACGCCAATAGACGCGAATGGACAATGATACAGGGCTTTTTGCTTAAATTCGGGAGGGGTATCTCTTCTACTTTTTCAGGTGAAGGGATTGGTTTTCATAACCTCTTCATTATTAGCGTTCATTGGCGTCCATTAGCGGTTCTATTCCCGGATATAGGTTCATCCCTGCTACATGCCATGGCTGCCGTACAAAAAAGCGTGCCCGCGCATTTCGCACGGACACGCCTTCTATCCTCCGAACGGACGCCCGGATCTTAACTCCGGGTTATGGAGTCGTTACTTTATAGAACAGTTCATCAAGAATCGTACTGTTCGTAACCGAAACGGGAGACCCATCCCCGATAATCGTGTCCTGGATGCCCCATCCCGAAGGGATCGTCAGGTCGGCGTTGGTTTCGACGTTATAGGTCTGTCCATCGGATGTTCCCCACGAGAAGACCAGATCGCCGTCGACGAGACCGCCCATGGTGATGTCGCCGATCGGATCCGGATCTTCCGGCAGTTCGACGCGGATGGGCTCGATCAAGACGCTGTTCAAGTAGCCATTTGTCGACATGGCCCGAAAGGAAACATGCGCATAATCCAACGTTGGGGTTACAGCGTTCGTCGCACTATCAACTGGACTTATAGCCAGCCCGGTAAAATAATCCGTTCCATCAATGGCGAGGTCGGCCGTATTGTTCTTGTAGTAGGTAAATTCAAAAACGGATGCAGTATCGTTGGAAAACACATTAGCCGCCGTGCTGTCTATCGAACCGTTGTTGAGTCCCACTCCAGCGTGAACAGTAACAGAATTGCCGCTACTGAAGCGACTCCACGGCAATCCGTACTTGACCATATTTACATTGGCGGAATCGGCAAAGCCGAAGCCGGACAGTTGACCGCCGTCAACCCTCATCACAGCGGTGATTTTGAGTCCGGTCACGGAGCTGTCGTTATCCAGATCCAACGCGCTGAGATTAATGCTGAAACCATCCGTGCTGGCCCCTCCTGACGAGTTGGTGACCGATAATGTGCCACCGCTAATCTCCACTCCGTTGCTAGTGGTTGTGACTCCGGTCGCCTTGAATTCGGCTCCGGCAAAATCATTTGAATAAATGACCGATGTAAAGGCCGGCGGCACCTCCACGCTGCTAACGATCGTGTCTGAACCATCAAAAACAACCTGATCCGACGTGACGCCGGTGAGCAAATTAGACGAAATAGCACTCTGGAAATAACTCACCATATTCGTGCCTTCAATAATCAGCGCGCCGTCGTTGGCCACATCGATGAAGTAGTTTCCGTAAGTGCTAGTATTACTTATGTCAAAAAAGTCCGTATCACCGAACGTCATCGTACCGCCATGCACATTCAGCAGACCGTCAGTGCCAGTTGCAGTGAGTATACCAACACCAAAAGTAGAAGCAGTAAAGGTTCCGCCCAACATAGTAAAGGTACCCGATTCGAATTTAATACCTTGGTCGGGGTTTTTTGTATTTCCCTCCACAATCACCGTCCCCGTATTAACAAATGTGCCATTATGGTTGATGGCGAGAAACGACGCAATAGTCCCATTGTTCGTCACGGTCTGGTTGTCGGGTTGAAAGAAAGCTCTCATATCAAGCGTAGCCCCACTATCAACGGTAAGAGTGGAGCCAACTAAAGTAAGAGCTTTTGCCTCGGCAGTACCTGCATCGATCAGAATCGTTTGGTTAGTAGCAACTACGTTATCGCTTCCTGCGGGAAGCGCTAGCGTGTCCCAGTTGTTGGTGTTTGACCACAAATGATCCCCGCTAGCATCCGTGTATATAATGGCATGCGCCACACCGGCCAAACCCATCATGATCAGTCCTATCAGTATTCTCTTCATTTCATTCTCCTTTTGGTAGTAGTTAACCATTAACTACAGATATCAATTTACCCGATTTTCGAAATCGCACAACCTACTGAAATCAGTAGGAGTGTGCGGGCTTCCATTTCTCCGGATTTTCTGCTCTTTTAGCGGAATGAAATCCGCACTTTATATCGTAACCAGCGCATTGCTCCTGGGCTGCACCCCGGAGCAAAACCGCTTGGAGGCCGAGCGAACAGCTACCGCAGCCCAACTGGAAAAACTGCCGCGCCTTAAAATCGATACGCTCATCCCGACGCTGGGCTATCTCTCTAAAGTTGCGGAAAACCAGCGGACGGGTGATCGCATCACGATTGCGTTTCCCGAGCCGAAGCCGGCCGATACGGTTGTGCTGGTTCCGGTAAATTTCCTGAACAACAAAAACGAGTATGTCGCCCGCGGATTTCCGCTCCGCTTTAAGATCGAAGCACAAACGCCGGAAAACGAAACCCTCCTGATTGCGGATCATACGCAGTCCGATTTTCTCTGCCCGGGCATCGCTCCGGTCATTTTCAAGATCGCCGACCCGCGCCCCGTGAAAAGCCTCACGTTGAGCGTTACAAAACTGAGCCCTGGAAACGTCTGGTTTTCAAAACTGCCTATTTTCATGCTGAACGAGCTGCTGGTTTTTTCGGGCGAAGAAAACATGGCGCTCAACGCGGCGGTTGACAGCGAAAGCCCCTTTCGTTCCCCCTTCGTTTTCGACCCCGATTATCTGGTGGACGGCTATTCCTATTTCCCGCCCATTGATCCGGCGACCGGCAAACCGTTCCGCCAGTTTACTTCGTTCGAAGCGCAGCTTCAGCTTTTCTTCGATCTCGGGAAAACGCAAACCCTGAACGGGGCGCGCTTTTATCCAAATAATCTCAACCCGCAGTTTTTGAATCCACATTCGGCCAGCATCGGGTTTCCAAAAGAAATTTTGCTCAAGGTCTCTGACTCACCCTCTTTTGAAAACGCCGTCACCCGGATCATCTCAAATGCAAAGCACCCCACCTATGTAAGCAACGCTCCGCTCTGTAAAAAACTTAAATCGATCACAGGGCGCTACGTTCAAATCACACTGAAAGAAGGACGGAAAGACCCACGCAGAAGCGGATCGCCGATGATATCGCTCTCCGAAATTGAACTGCTGCACAACGGCATAAACCGGCTGACCGGAATCCCGTTCGAGACCGCCACCCCTTTAAAAATAGGTGAAATCCACAAAATAAAGCCCACGGTTTTGACCGACGGCAAATCGATTCTCGGAACAATTGTCCCGCAGAAAAAGTGGCTGCTCCAGCTCGCGCGCCGGGCGGAACTCGAACAGGAAAACGCCGAACTGATCCTCAAGCAGGAACGCAGCTATGCCCAACAAAAGGAGACGGTGCGCAACCTGCTCTTTGCCATCCCTTTTCTGCTGATTTCGTTCCTCTTTCTTCTGCTCCGAAACCGGTATCAACACCGCAAGAACACGCAGGCCCTGCGCGAACGGATTGCCGACGATTTGCACGACGAAACGGGTGCCACGCTCAGCAGCATCGCCAACTCCGCGCAACTGCTCGCCGAACTCTCCTCCGGCAAGAACAGCGACGATGAGGCCGAGCTGATCGCCGATATTATCGGAAGCGCCGAGCGCAGTGCCAAAGAGACCCGCGCACTCATCCTGTTCCTGGAAAAAAACTCAAGCCAGGGCGACCTGATCGACCGCTTCCGCAACACCGCCCGTCAAATGCTCTCCGGCTTTGAGCTGACGCTGGATTTGCAGGCGGAAAAACAGTTCAACCAACTGATTCCCATCCAGAAGTGGGATCTGCTCCTCTTCTTCAAGGAGGTACTCAACAACATTATCAAACACGCCGCCGCCGATGCGGTGGAAATCCGCACACGAAAAAAGGGACACGCGCTTCACCTTGAAATCCGTGATAATGGTAAAGGGCTGCCGCTGAACACCCAGCCGACCCATTTAGCTAAACGCGCCAAAAAACTGAACGCCAAAATTGAGGTCACTTCCCCCGAAACGGGAGGCACGACGATTAAATGCACGTTGTCGAAAGGTACGTTGTCCCGCCTTTAGGCGGCAGTGGGAAAGGTATGTTGTCCCGCCTTTAGGCGGCGAATGAGATAAAGAAAAATGTATACATGGCGAAAACTAAATAAAGAACAGCAATCAGAGCTATTGCAGTTCCGAGAACAGCTTTCTCGGCCGATGCATTCCCCTCCACATTTTAAATGCGATTCCCCCACCCGCTTTCATCTTTCCGGTGCATGCTATGAGCACAAACCGATCATCGGTTATTCTTATGAACGAATGTTGAGCTTTTCATCACAGCTGATTTCATTTTTCGAAGAAAATGCGGATGAAATTTATGCCTGGTGTGTGCTTCCAAACCACTGGCATATTTTGGCTCTGACTGCTGACTTAAAAGGGTTAACGAAAAAACTCGGTGTGTTGCACGGAAAGGCGTCGTTTCAGTGGAATCGAGAGGAAAAGTTACAGGGGCGTACGTGCTGGAGTAAATGCGCCGACCGAAGAATCCGTTCAAAAGCGCATTTTTATGCGGCCTGTAATTATATTCACAACAATCCAGTAAAGCATGGATATGTTAAAAAATGGCAGGAATGGGAATTTTCGAGTGCCGGAGCCTTTGTAGAAACCCTCGGGAGAGAAACCTGTCTTGAGCTTTGGGAGACGTATCCTGTTTTGGATATGGGAGAGAAATGGGATTAAAGAAGGTATGTAGAAAAGGTACGTTGTCCCGCCTTTAGGCGGCTCTGCGGAATGACCGCCTAAAGGCGGGACAACGTACCTTTTACATTAAAATCTTATGATAAAAATAGCCATTGTAGAAGATAACGAGTCGTACCGGAAATCGCTCCTGAAAATTATTAAACTGACGGACGATATGACCTGCCTCGGAAGCTTTCCTTCCACGGAAGCCTACCTTAAAGCACTCAAAGGGTCGGCTCTCAAAAAACCCGACATTCTCTTGCTCGATCTCAATCTGCCCGGCGAGCACGGCCTCAAAATGCTTCCGCTACTTAAAGAAACGGCCCCCGAAACCGACGTCATTGTGCTGACGCAAGACAGCGATTTTCGAACCGCGCTTGAAGCGTTTCACCTCGACGCGGCGGGCTATCTGATTAAAGGCGCATCCATCGATAAAATCCGCGAAGTCATCCGAGCCATTGCCGAGGGAGGGACCTATATCGACGCCCAGCTTTCGCGCGTTGTGCTCAGCGTGTTGTGCGGCCACGATGCCACGGAAAAGAACCCGCTCTCTCCGCGCGAAATCCAAATCCTCAAACTCCTCGCGCAGGGCTTCGCTCAAAAGGAGGTGGCGGAGAAACTGGAGCTGAGCTACCACACCGTCTGCTTTCACATCCGCGGAACGTTCAAGAAACTCGACGTGCCCAACCTCACCGCCGCCGTCGCCAAAGCCACCCGCCAAGGGCTGATTTAACCTACATCCGGCAATTAAAATGATGGAAAAATGTACGCAACCTTCAGTACGCCCAACGTTTATCCATCAACAAATTCGACTCACTTCAATACCGAGCAGTGCGCCGAGTTTTTCGATTTTGTCGCCGATATGGCCCACGCCGATCGCACAGTGGTGCGCGGGCCCGCCTTTGGACCAGTCGTTCATGAAGCCTTTGGCGCCAATGCTGAATTTGTAGCGGCTGTTGGTGTTGCCGATCTGCAGGATCGGCCCTGGAACGGATTCGCCTTCCGCAAACTGGAGAAAGACAGAGCCGTCGCGGCGCGTCACCACGGAAAGAATTGTGACCGGTCCGTGCTGGACGGTCATCTGAACCGAAAGCCCTTTGCCGGGCTTGCCGTGATAGACCGACAACGGAACGAGTGCGACGCGTCCTTCGGAAATCGCGAAATGCGCCGGCCCGTCGTGACCGAGATAAACGACATCATCGACGAAATCAGAGAGATAGAATTCGGAGAAGGAACCGCCGACGCCGAACAGATCCATGATTTTCATCGCCTGCACATTCTTCACTTCGCACTCGCCCGCGACCGGAATATTGCGACCGGTTAAGAGCGTGTTGCCTGCAATGACAGAAGTAACGATGTTTTCATATTCGCCCGCGCCTTCATAATAATAGGCCATGGAACCGAGGTTGTGTTTATCGATCAGCTTATCGAGCGCAACGGAAGTCTTTGCCGCCCGCTCGATTTCAGCCTGCTCGCACTCGGCCGAGACTTCAAATTTCTCATTAAGCTCAGCCACTTTTGTAGCAACTTCGTCATCCGTCACCGCTTTGCGCAGCTCATACACCTCGCACATTTCCAAGAGTTGGAAATGATTGCCGAAGGTGGCCGACTGCTGAGTCAGGTCGGAATAGACATCGAGCATGCCGCAGTAGTAGTGGCCGAGCACACCGACCCGGTTTTCGCGCATCCCAGCGGCGACGTTGGCGGCGTCCACCCAATCCTGAATCTCCTGCCACGCTTCCTCTTCCTGGAGGTAGCCGGTCACGACGTGGTAGTCGATTCCCGTCCGGTTAAAAACACAAGCCAGCTCCGGCACGGAGCAGGACTGACAGTGTTCGAGCCAAACACCGGTCATGACGCCGCGATCGCCGAGTGCGTTAAACTTTTCGTAATCGAGTTGCGCCACCGGCTGCAGATTGAGCATCACCACCGGCACCTTGGTTTTCTGCACCACTGGCAGCACGGTCGACGAGAGCGCGTAGGTGGAAATGAAGAGGAAGATCACCTCGACATCCTCTTTCTTGAAGAGCTCCGCCGCCGCGCCCGCCTTTTCGACGTTGTCCACCATGCCGGCATCGACAAGCTCCGCGCCCATGTCCCCAATGCGGTCGCGGATTTCGGCATGATAACCGTTCAGGTTGTCGAGCAATCCGTCAAACTGCGGCCAGTACGTGTCGAGTCCGATTGAAAAAATTCCTGCCTTCATGATTATTTCTCCTGCGTTTGTTTAAAAATAATTTCCTTAAATTCTGATGCCCGAACAACTACTGCTTTTTTTTGACCGCAAAGACGCGAAATTTAATCCCTGACGGCGTACTAGTGTCCGCCCCCTGCACCTTGCAGATAGTTACCAAGCCCAATGAGTACCGTGGAAAAGGCGATGACCAAAATGCCGAAGACAAGGGTTCCAATGGCCTTCCGGCCGGTGCCCTTCCACTCCTTCAGATAGAGACTCCACAGGTTGCTGGCCATGATCACGAACGACATATGCAGTGTCCAGCTCGTGAAATCATACTCGCCCATTTTAGTCGAACCCATCCCGTAGAACATGAACTGTAGATACCAGGTGACCCCCGCGAGCGCCGCGAAACTGTAGTTTTTCTTTAGAGGTGCATCCTTGCTGGATAAATCTTTCCAGCTTCCGTTCGAGCGGAGGAGGTATCCACACCAGACCGCATTGGTGGTAAAGCCGCCAAGCAACACCACCACGAGAACGGCATTGTTTACCCAAAGACCTGCGGTGCCGGATGCGGCCGCTGCTTCTGCAACAGGCTTACCCGCCGCGAAGGCAAACGCCATGCAAGCGCTCATCAGCCCGGCAAATCCGGCCACCAGCAGCCCGCGTCCGAGATGGAAATCCTGTTTATCCTCTTCCTCTTTCGTCAACGCGGACTCCTTCAGATGTCCCGCGTAACCGCATACCCCTATGCCGATCAGGCAAACCAGAATGCCGGAGAGCACCACCCAGCCGGGGCCGGTTGTAAGCAACGTGATGATGCTGCCGTCATAAATCGCCGGAACCAGCGTCCCGAAGGCTGCGCAGAATCCCAGCGCCACGCCGTAGCCGAGCGACATGCCCAGATAGCGGACCGACAACCCGAACGTCAGCCCGCCGATGCCCCAAAGCAGGCCAAACAGAAACGTCCACCCCAGTGCGGCTGTCGGCGTACTTAGAATGGTGCCGAAGAGTTCGGGCACCGTCAGCAGCGCCACCACCAGCGGCGCAATGATCCACGAAAAGAACCCGTTCACCAGCCAGCCGCTCTCCCACGACCACTCGCGAACCTTTTTCAACGGCAGATAAAAACTCCCCGCCGCAAATCCGCCCACCGCATGCAAAAATATACCCAACGCAACCATGTTAGCTCCTTTATCCCAAACTTCTTGTTCTTTTATGATCCATCACCAACCGCTTCGACAACCTATTGCCGATTGATGATTGCCGATTAAAAGTGCAGAAGCTACCGGCAAAAAAATCGGCAATCTACTTCGACTCTTCCAAACCGGTTACATAACAAAAAGTACCACCCCGCCCAAATTTAACAATGGACAGAATGGCATCATTTTTGCACATTATGACTTTTAATGAACAGAAACGAAAAAGCTTGGTCCTGCTACCTTCCGCATTCGCCCGAAGCGGAGGAATGGGGATTGTTTATCCTGGATGCCGGCTACACGGTCATTCCGCCCAACACCCCCTATCCGCCCGGACAGCACCCCGATGATCACATGTCGGTGACCAGCGGCCGCACGCTCGACAGCTATACGCTCGTCTACATCACCCGTGGCGGCGGCACCTTTGAATCGCGCTCTGGAGGCGCACACACGATCAACGAAGGCGATCTGTTTATGGTGCATCCCGACGAATGGCACTGTTACCAGCCCGATCCGGCAACGGGCTGGGATGAATACTGGGTGGAATTTGACGGCGAACAGGCGCGACGCATCATGGGTCACGACGAGTTTTCGCTAAAGAAGCCGGTGCACTCCATCGGCGCCGACGACCAGATCCTGCGGCTGTTCATCGAGATAGCCGAAGCCACACAAACCCAGTCGCCCGGATTCGAGCATATTATCGCCACGCAAGCCTCGCAGATTGTTGCCCGCATCCTGGCGCGCCTGCGCTACAGCAGCGCTGAAGCGCGCGAAACGGAAACCCTCATCCGCCAAGCCCGTTTACATATTTTGAAAAACGCCGAACAGTCGATTGACTTCCCGGAACTCGCCGGCGAACTCGGCATCAGCTATTCCGCCTTCCGCCACCGCTTCAAGCAGATCACCGGCCTGCCGCCCGGGCAGTACCAGATTCAGATTCGGCTCAACAAAGCCCGTCGACTCCTGCGCAACAGTCCGCTCTCCGTCGCCGACATCGCCGCACAGCTCGGCTTCGAGTCGATCTACTACTTTTCCCGCCTCTTCAAAAAGAAAACCGGCATCTCCCCCCTGCACTACCGCACAGACCAGCATTGATTTTTCATGTTGTCCCGGCTGTTAACGGACGCCGCGAGATTATTCAGATTTGGCCTGTTCCTCCCGGGCGAGGATTTCGAAAAAGATGATGCAGGAGCTGCTGACATATTTTAGCCGCTGTTTTTCCGCCTTCTCTACTTTGGCTTTGCGGCAACCGTCGTTGAGTTCGTTGACTGCGTCAATGAACGGCGCGCGGTTTTCGACGTAAAACAGATAGTTGACCGCCATCAATTTGATGAACCAGTTTTCGTGCTGGAAATATTCCTTAATTTTTTCTTCCGCCGCTTTGGTTTCGAAGTTTTTCCAGATCACAGCGGCGGCGGTTACACCGGCGGGCGGACAGGCGTCGTTCATGACCTCGGCGATTTCTGCTTCGTACGGCGCCAAATCCTGTTTGCTTTGCGACATCAATCCCAACGCAGCCCAATAGCGGACAAACCGGTTCGGGTCTTTCAGCAAGGCCACCTGTTTTTTGGTAACATCTGCGCCTCGGAAACCGGAGAGCGACGCGGCGGCAACCACCTCTTTAATTGGATAGTTTTTGTCGTCGAGCCGGAACTCGTACGCGGTGCTCTCTTTGGAAACCAGTCCGATTTCGTATTCCGGCAGCAAGTGCACATCGCGCCCTGAAACCAGTTTAGCTTCAAGCTGTTTGCGCATTTTTTCCAGCCGTTTTTTGTGCTTCGGATCACTGGCGAGATTTTTCGTTTCCCACGGATCTTCTTTGATATTGAATAGAAATTCCGGCTCGCGCGGAACGAAGAGGCTCGCCTGAAATTCGTTCAGCTCCCCTGCCCCTAAATCTGAGCGCATCTGCTTCATGATATCGGAGATTTCGGTGTAGGATTTGAACCGTTCTTCGGGCATGTACGCCATATAGTTGCGCGCGTAGAAATAGTCGCCATTGCTGACCCCGCGCATCAGCCCGATCCCGTTGTCGCAGCGGTCAGCGGAAAAGACTAGGTGATCGGTCGGTTTGGTGCGATTTTTTCCCATCAAAATCCGCCCGTTCATATGTTCGGGAATTGTTCCGCCCGCCAGGCTGATGAGGGTCGGCGCCAGATCTTCAAAGCTGATCAGCTCGTCGGTCGTTACGCCGCCCGTGCCCCACGGTGAGAGGTGTTTCCATTTTTCAGGAATCGAGATGACAAACGGAACCTGGTAGCTCAGGTTGATTCCGTTCTGTTTTCCGCGCGGAATGCCTTCGCCGTGGTCAGCATAGAAAAAGATGATGGTATCGTCGCGCAGTCCGTCGTCTTCGAGCTTTTTGAGCAGTTCGCCGATGCGGATATCCGTGAGTTTGATCGAGTTATAAACGCGGGCGAATTGCTTGCGCATTTCCGGGCTGTCTTTCAGGAACGGCGGCATCACGAACTGGTCGTCGCGGATCATCTGCTCCGGCGAAAGGTTTTCGAGCACCATTTTTTCATACCATTCGAAGGATTTAGACATCGTTCGGGATTGATGCGAATCGTTCTGATTGAAGACGCAGAAAAACGGTTGGCCCTCTTCGCGCTTCCACCAGCCGACTGTACCGTCCATCGTCCACGCCTCGTGTTTCTTCCACTCAATGTCGGCAAAATTGTAGTCCTTTTTGCCGCAGTTACTCGTGAAGTATCCGACCTCTTTCATGTAATAGGGGAATCCTTTGATGAACTCGGGAACAGGGTACTGGCTGCGATGGTTGCCGGTTCCCATTTCATAGGTTCGGGCGCCCGTAAAAATGGTGGAACGGCTTGACGAACAAACCGGGCCGGTTGCGTACGCATTCGTGAAGCGAACGCCCTCGCGCGCCAAGCGGTCGATATTCGGGGTGCGCGCATTTTTATCGCCATAGCATCCGATAAAATGCGGCGAGGTGTCTTCCATCGTAATCCAGAGGATATTCGGTTTTTCTGCCGCGAAGGCTACGGACGACAGTGCAAACAGAACCATTAACAAACCCAGTTTCTTCATGCGGACATTCTCCTTATTTTTATTACTTGGATTCACTGTCATCCCATAGAGAACGCTAATGAAGTATAAGCGCCCGTTTTTGTTAAGGTTTTTGATGTTCGATTCATTTAGTCGATTTCGATTTTTTATCGAAGGTTAATGATGGTTTCCCGTTTTAAACAGTTGGCTGTCCCACAGCTTTTAGACGAACCCCGGCAGATACGCCTGTTCCGGTGCTCCTCTGATACGACTGGGTGGTTTGGCTGTCCCATAGGATTCCAGCAAGGCCGTCAGATCCCAGCGTCGCCACAGCGCGGCGCGCACAACGGTAAAGAGACGCTTGAAGCTGTGTCCCCACCCGTGCATGAACGCCAGGCAGCGCATGAGCAGATGCACCAGCAGCCCCGTCCAGACCTGCCAGCGAACGGCGTTGGCGCTGTAGCCGAGGAAGTCGGAGAGCTGGAGCGTCTGCTTGATCTCTTTGAAAAATACCTCGATGTCCCATCGGCAACGGTAGAGTTCAGCGATCGTCCACGCGCTCCACTCCATGTGGTTGGTCATGAAGACTATTTCGACATCTTTGCCGTTGATCTCCACGAGGGCAACGACGCGGCGCAGCTCGCTCGGGTAGGCCTCCTTCGATTTTTCGAGCGCCATCTCAATCACCTCGTCGCGAATGATGCGCTTGTGTCCGGTAGTTTCGAGCGTGCGCACCACATCGTATTGCATGTTGTCCTTGGCCCGGCCTACCCACCAGATGCCGCGCTCCGTCAGTTCGTAGAGATGCCCGAATTTCGTGTAAGCCTTGTCGAACACGGCGATTTCACCGGATTTGAGCCCTGCGCACAACGCCTGCGCCTTGGTGCTATCATGGTGCTTCGCCGTATCAACGATGGCGCACCGGGGCAGAAAGCTCTGCAGGTCGAGGCGCAGATGACACTTGGCCGCGGCTTTGCGACGGCGGTGCTTCGCCCAGTCCATGCAGTTGGCGACCAGTTGGACCGTGGTCGAGTCCATCGCATGGATCGCCTTGCTGAAGCGCCGAAGGTATCCGCGCCGAACTTTGCCTTTCGCGAAGCCCGGAACCGTATCCATCAGATGCTTCATCATGCTCCAGTAGAGTTCTTCAGCCATGTCCGCGCTGCGGACCCTGTTCGCATGGCTCAGGTTGTTGCGCGAAGGAGGAACTGCACCTCGTATAGTCGAGAGCGCCGCCGCATTCATCTGGAGCGCGTCGCACACATCATTGAGTCCAAGCGCGTGCGAGAAGTGGGCGTACATCAACGAAACCACATGGCTCCACGGCGCGTACGTCCGGCATCGGGCGTCTACGCCATGCTTCTTCGCAAGGTTCGACACCATGTGTCCGGGAATCAGATTGCACATTTGTTTCAAGGTAGTATACCTATGTCCGGCTGGTTTGTGTTTTTGTCTTTGTTTTTTCATACCCTCCGAGTGGAGGATTTAAGACGCACTTACCAGCCTTTTTATTTAAGAGCTATGGGATGACAGTGAAATAACTTCATCTTAATCTCCTGATGTTTTTTCTAAACGCTACCGGTCCGTCCGCCCGAGGAACTCCTGCATCGCTTCCGGCGTCACGGGTACGTCCGGTTTGAACAGCGGCGAAGCGGCATAGTTGAGCAGGCTTTTGCGAAGCTGACGCGCTTCTGGGCGAGTTTCGAGATCGTTGACAATATCGGCGGTACAGACCAGCACCGATCCGTTTTTGTATTTGAACTCGAAGATCATCGCCAGCGAGCGGTTGTGGTGGAAATTATCGACTGTGCGTACCGCCGGGCGAATCGCAAGCGGCAGACTTTCGATCCTGACCGAGAAGGAACGGTTCACCAAATCCTGCCATTGCCAATCGCTGTGAAATTCCGAGGGGAAGTCGGCGAGGGCCGGGTTGGCCGAATCAATCAGCAGTCCCATGGTTTTGGAAATCTGGCGATGTTTCATCCGCGCGTTCCAGAAGGTTCCGCTGAACGTGCCGGGGACCGAATCTTTGAACGCCTTCGCGCTCGGTGCACAGACCACCTTTACGCCGTTTTCGAGTGCGGCCTCGACCGAGTCATCCCACGCCGTTGCAAACATTACCCCTTCCGGAATATCCACTTGGTTTTGCTGCGGATAGACCCAAATGTTGTAGCGGTTGACGCGTCCGTTGGAGGCGCTGACAACCAGCTCCAATGCCGTTGCCGTTTTGATGTCACCAAGTGGAATGTTGATTTCACCCGCGGACGAAAGCTGCCCGGTCGGCGCATTCACTTTTTTCAGGTTTCCGGAAGCAACGACTTGCCCGATTTTATTGCGCAACGCCCAGTTCATTTCACCCGTAAAGTCAGCTGCGGAATAGTTTGAGATTTGAAGGTCAGCCTTAAACGTTTCGCTGTTGTCCCACACCATTTTTTCGAGGCGCGCCATCGGCACAAAGTCGGAACAGAACTGACGGAATTCCGCCGGTGTGGTCAGCCCTTTCGATTCCCACATCGCATTGATGATTCCGATGGGCGAGGTACCCTGCCCCGGGTAGTCCTGCAATGAGAGCAGTTGAAATCCGCTCAGTTCGGGTGTGCAAAGAAGCGCCTCGATTTCGGCTTTGTAGAGCAGCAGGGTCAGTTTGCCGGACGCCAGCGTAAAATCGTTTGCCCAATCGCCGAGTCCTTTTTTGCACAAATCCTTTTGGAAATCTTCATAGTTATACGCGCGCATGGCTCCGTAATAGCGCGTGATTTCGCGGAAATCAGCATACACACACCACTGTCCATTTTCATGCGTGATCAACGGGCGGTTCAATCCTTCCAGACGTCCCGCAAAGTCGAACGCTGACCCGTAACGGTAGCCTTCCTTATTGAATGGCTCGTAACCCTTAACCGGTCCACCACCCCATTTTACGCCGCAGAGATGCTCCTTTTGGGTACCCCAGGCACTGCTGTAAAAGTCATCGATCCGATCCGATGTCCATGGGTGCGTCGTTGAAGAATACAAATGACGCGGATCGGTGGTCTGCCCGTATTGTACCTTTTCAGCCAGGCGCGCGGTTTGTCGTTCAATAAAGTCCGGTTCTCCCTGCATAATCAGTTGCTCGTTGCCCATCGAAGCGAGCATAAATGACGGGTGGTTCCCGTAATAATAGATGATCCGCTTGAGTTCGTCGGTCAGATACTGCGTAGTCGCAGCATCCTCTTCGCGCTTTGTGCTTGGGCAGGAGGTACCCGGCACTTCAACCTGCAGATAAAAACCGAGCTCATCCGCCGCCTGAAAAGCCGCGTCTGGTGGACAACCTGTATGAAAACGGAAATAGTTCAGCCCGTAGGATTGAGCGATGCCGATCTGTTTTTTCCACGAGGCCACATCCATCGGTTCGTGCCCCAAAATCGGGTAGAACATACATTCAAGTGTACCGCGCAACGAAATACGTTTTCCGTTCAGCATCATTTGGATTCCGTCGCTTTTCAGCTCACGCATTCCGAACTGCGTTTCCGTTTGCTGATCGCCCATCGCGAGTTTGAGAGTGTAAAGCGCCGGGTTGAATTCGCTCCACAGTTTCGCGTTTTTAATCGGCATCGAAAATTCGACGGTTTGTTCTACCGCTCCGCTTAATTTAAACTGCGCCGTTTTTTTCTGCCCGTCCACTTCGGCGGTGATTTTGATTTCCTCCGCCTTTTTATTCGCGTTGGCGATCAGGACTTTGACATTGATTTCCGATTTTTGGATGTCGCTGAAAACGTCGGCTTTTACGATATGCGTTTTATCAAAAACGCGCAGTTCAATTTTTCCGATGGCACCATTCCAGTTGTGAACGAGATTATGCCCGCCGCAGTTGAGCTTGGCGCTCTTTTTTACATCGGTCGTCAGGTCATAATGAAGCACCATTTCATTGTCGCCCGGCGCCACACCGCGTCCTTTGCGGTTCAGGTTATCGAACAGAACCGTCAGCTGGTTTTTTCCTTTTTTGAGGGATTTTGTGAGGTTGTGTTCGTGTGGCGCGACCAATGAATTCTGCGTTCCGGCATATTTCCCGTTTACCCAAATGAATGATTCCCAGCCACACCGTTCCATAAACAAAATGTACTCTTTGGATAGGTCATCGATTTCAATTTCGCGCTGATACCAGATGCTGCCGCGATAGGAGCGTGGTTCCGTAGAATTGGCCATGTCCCGTCTATTGCTGGTTTCGTTCTTTAAGTTGTCGTGGTTCGTGCCGGGCAGAACGCCCGTTTCGCCACTGAACGTTTCCGCAAAAAATTTCTGAGCAACGCCCTCCCCTTTGTCATCGACCCGCATCTGCCATTCGCCATCTAGCGCAATGGTATTACCGAACACGCCACAAGCGGATAAACAGAGCAAACCCGCGACCACCAATTTACATTTCTTTGTTTTCATCATTTCACCTCAAAGGTTGCACGTCCCACAACAACTGTCCCCGAATTCATCTCTCGGGGCGTTCCAAATTTGCAATGATGCTCACTGCCATGCCCGGAATAATCGGCGGCGAGCATCCGCGTCATTTTTGGCAGCACCCAGCAGCGAACGTGCTGCGATGCGTCCGAATTAAACCGCAAACCATTTCCATCCGCATCCGAAAGCGACGCGGTAAAGACATTATATTTCGTGGAGCGGAAATCGTTACAGCCCAAGTCCGTCGCATCCTGCGACCACGGATAATCCACATCGGAAAGCGGGCCGAACACGCCGCACCGTTTCACATCCGGATAAAAGGCGGGCGATGAGCCTACAGGGCGGCCGATATGGTCGTCGGGATAAATACTTAGCTCGGCATCACGTTCCCAGCTCAGCTGATCCATCACGCGTGGCAGATCGAGCACGACGCCGGTCTGCAAAACCTTCAGATCCTTTTTCAATTTGAAATCGTGGGCCACATCGAATGTGCCGTCGTCTTTAACGGCAACCGTAAAGAAACCGTCTGCTTCGTCGTAACTGCCCGGAATAGTGATCACCACATCCGCGCCGATCTTTTTCGCCGAAATTTTTCCGGATTTCCAGTTCGAGCAAACCGGACTTGCCGGTGTGTTCGGCTCGTGTTTGGTAATGATTTTCCGGGTGGCGACCGCCTCCAGCACCATCAGGTGCGGACCGCCTGTTACGATCGGATCGCCCTCTTTTTCGATTTGGAGCGAACCTGTTGCATCAACTTTCACTGCAAGCGATCCTGCCGTTACTCCAAACCCATCGCCGTTATCCTTCAGGGACACGGCATGCTCTTCTGTCGTTTTTTTATCCGCAGCTTTCGGCGCGTCCGCGAAGGCGAGCTTCCAGCGGTTGACTTCAAATCCGAGCGGGCTAATCGCGCGCAAAATCACCGACTGATCTTCAGCAACCCCGCGAAGCCCCTTCAGTTTCAGCGTTCCGGTTTCCTGCGGCGCGACATCCGCCGTGGCGGTTCCGGTTTTATCGCCCGCGCTCCACTCGAAGCGAAATTCGTCGAGGTTACTGAAAAAGTTGCGGTTTTCGATTTCGAGCATTGCGTCCGAGCCGATTGTGGTGTTCGAAAGTTGGATCGGCGCGTAGGCTTTTTTAATGTACCAGTATTCCGGCTTTTCGCGGCGCCATCCATCGATGAAGCCCCACGCCCCGCAACCCGTTGCGAGTAGAGGTTCATTTTTTTCTTCGACCTGTTTCTCTTTATAAATGGCGTGCAGTCCAAAATTCTGCTCCACATCACCCACATTTTTTCCGGCGGTGTCGATGAAGAAAATCGAGTCGATGCCGCACCAGATGGTGCCGCCCATCAGTTGCTCTTCCGCATCCACCTGATTCCAGTATTTAATGAAACCGGGGCCCCATAAATCGCGCAGGCCGGGATCGTAGCCCAACTCGCGATAGTCGTAGCAATAGAGGTGCGCGTATTCGCCGAGGAAAACCGGGCGTGTTTCGTTTTTCATCAAATCGAAAATAAACTGCCCCGGATAGTGCGACGCCGCCACTTCGCAAAGGCCGTTGTCGTACGCCTTCTTTTTATAGAACGACATATCGAAAATGGTCGGGCGGGCCGGGTCCAGCTTCCTGACCGCGTGATACGCATTCTCAAAATATTCGTTCCAGTCACATTCGTTGGCGAGCGACCAGAGCACGACGCTCGGATGACTGCGATCGCGCTGCACCATTTCGAGCGTGGAGCGCATGATCAGATCCCCGAATTCGTCGGTCAGCGGAACGCCCTGATTCTTTGTGCCCCAATGCCAGCCCCAGAATGGTGCTTCCACTTCGACCATCAGCCCGACTTCATCGCAGATATCGAGGAACCGTCCGTCGGGCGGATAATGCGAGGTGCGGATAAAGTTGACGTTCGCGGCGCGGAAAAGCTCGGCATCTTCGCGCTGCATGGCTTCCGGAATACCGCGCCCGAGAATCGGGTGCGTTTCGTGACGGTTCGTACCGCGCGCTTTAACCGCCACGCCGTTGACCAAAAACTCGGTACCGCGCACCTCAATTTCGCGGACGCCAAAACTGCGCTCAACCTTCATCACCGCTTTTTTATTCAGCGCCAGCGTGCCGTGCGCCATGTAAAGGTTCGGGTGTTCGGGATCCCATTTCTTCGGCGATTTAACCGGGATTTTAATGTGTTCGGTACGCGATTCGCCCGCCGCCAACGGCTTAAATTCCGCCACAGCTTTCGCCACCGTTTGATCCTTTTTCCATTCGGTCAGCTGAAGAGAAATCGCGAGCGGACCGCTCGGCGACGCGCCTTCGTTGGTTAGTTCAATTTCAACATCGACGACAGCATCGGTATAGGTTTCGTCCAGCTCGGTGCTGACGTGGAACAACGAGACATTGACCGCCGGAAGCGCGACAAGACGCAGCGGGCGCATCAGACCGCCGCAATCGGCGTGGTCATACATATCGGGCGATTTCTGCATCACCACCACCATCCGGTTTTCTTTGCCCGGTTGGCAGGCCTCCGTCACATCCCACTCGAATGCGGTATGCCCGATGCCCCAGCGTTCCGACCAGAGCCGATCCCGTTCTTCAGGATGACGCGGAAAACCGATGCGTTTGCCGACCGTTTTACCGTTAATGAACACTTCGGCGGGTCCGACAAACCCGTCAAACTGAAGCTTAACGCGCTGGCCGTTCCAGTCGGACGGAATATCGATCGTTCGGGTATAGATGGCCCGCAGTTCGTCATCGCTCTCAAGCCAGTAGCCCTGCCCGCCCCATTGGCCCGGCACACGGATTTGATCCCATTTCGCGTAATCGACCTCGCCCTGCCAGGCGTCCGGCTTCACGTCGTAGGCAAACTGCCAAACACCGGAGAGCTCCATCACTGATTCCTTTACCGTCGGGTTCTCCGTCGGCAACGGGCTCAGCCGCGGAACTTCCGCATGGGCAAAACCTGCCAACAGCATCAAATTAAACAGTACAATTTTCTTATTCATTTCTATCTTCTTTAGTTACGGGTTTGCTGAGGCAGCCGCCTCTCTTTCACGGATGTCGGAAAAAATATCGCAGGCGTTTCTTACATTTTTCACCCGCTGTTTGAACTCCTTCTCCGCTTTCGCCACGCCCTCAATGGTACGTTCGCGGAGCTCATCGATCGCGTCGACAAACAGCGCGCGGTTATCGATGTAAAACAGATAGTTGACCATCCGCAGATTGATAAGCCAGTGATCAAACTGGAGATATTCCTTCACCTTTTGTTCCGCCTCGTTTGTTTCAAAATTTTTCCACATCACCGCTGCGACGGTTGCGCCGGCGGGCGGATAGGTATCGTTCATCGCGGCGGCAATCTCCGCTTCATACGGTGCCAATTCCTGCTTGCTTTGCGCGAACAGCCCCATCGCCGCCCAATACCGGACAAAGCGGTTCGGGCTTTTCAGCAGACTCACTTGTTTTTTAGTGACCGCTACGCCCCGGAAACCTGAGAGCGACGCGGCGGCATAAATCTCTCTAATCGGATAGTTTTTGTCGTCGAGCCGGAACTCATACGCCGTGCCCTCTTTTGAAATCAGGTCGATTTCGTATTCCGGCAACAGCATTACGTCGCGCTTGGAAATGATTTCCTTTTTTAACTGTTGGCGCATTTTCTGGAGTCGCTCTTTATGTGCGGGATCGCTCGCCAGATTTTTTGTTTCCCACGGATCGGCTTTGATATTGAACAGGAATTCGGGCGGACGCGGAATAAAGAGACTTTTCTGCAATTCATTCAACTCACCATCGCCCAAATCGTCGCGCATTTGCTGCATGATCTCGGAGATTTCGGAGTAGGTTTTGAACCGTTCTTCGGGCATATGCGCCATAAAGTTGCGCGTGTAGAAATAGTCGCCATGAGTGACCGCCCGCATCACGTCGATTCCATTGCCGGAACGGTTGGCAGAAAGGATCAAGTGGTCGGTTGGTTTGCTGCGGTTTTCGCCCATCAGAATCCGGCCGTTCATATGCTCGGGAATCGTTCCGCCCGCCAGACTGATCAGCGTCGGCCCCAAATCTTCAAAGCTGACGAGTTCGTCTGTCGTCGAGCCCGGCTTGCCCCACGGCGAGAGATGCTTCCATTTTTCGGGAACCGAGATGATAAACGGAACCTGATACGCCAAATTGATCCCGTTCTGTTTTCCGCGCGGGATGCCTTCGCCGTGGTCGGCATAGAGAAAGATGATCGTATCGTCGCGCAGTCCGTCATCTTCGAGTCGTTTGAGCAGTTCACCGATTTTTTTGTCCGTGAGCTGGATCGAGTTATAGACGCGCGCGAATTGTTTGCGCATTTCCGGGCTGTCTTTCAAAAACGGCGGCATTTCGAACTGGTCGTCCCGGACGATTTGTTCCGGCCCAAGGTTTTTGAGCACCGCTTCCTCATACCAATCGAAGGGTTTAGACATCGTCCGAGATTGATGCGAGTCGTTTTGATTAAAGACGCAGAAAAACGGGCGATCATCTTCGCGGTCCCACCAGCCGACAACGCCATCGAGCGTCCAAGCCTCGTGTTTCTTGCGCTCGCGGTCAGCAATCGCGTAATCCTTTTTGCCGCAGTTGCTCGTGAAGTAGCCGACCTCTTTCATGTAATACGGGAACCCTTTAATGTAATCGGGGATCGGATAGGCACTGCGATGGTTTCCGGTACCCATTTCGTAGGTTCGTTCGCCGGTAAAGATGGTGGATCGGCTCGACGAGCATACCGCGCCCGTTGCAAAAGCGCGGGTAAAACGAACGCCTTCGCGCGCCAGACGGTCGATATTCGGCGTGCGCGCATTTTTATCGCCATAGCAACCGATAAAATGCGGAGAGGTATCTTCCATCGTGATCCAGAGAATGTTCGGCCGTTCTGCCGCTTGCCCATTCCAAAGCAAGCCTGCAAAACAAACCAAACCTAAACTCACTCGCCGCCTGAAGGCGGAACAACATACCTTATTCATTTTCACCAGCTCTTCTCCTTCAAAATTTGATCAATGCGCAAGGCCGTATCGAGAACGTCGCGTTCTTCGGTTGTATATTTTCCGTTGTCCAGCGCATAGCGAGCCATCACAAACGAGGCAAGAATGGTGCCTTCCGGCTTAAGAACCGAAAACAATTCGTTGTAGTACTGCTCCGGATTATGAGGAGCAAAATCGCAGATCATTAAGGCGGCGCGATCCTTAAACAGTTCCTGCATGAGCTGCACCTGCTCAAAGTCGCCCATGCAGAAATTGTTCACCCCGACGAGTCCGTCCGTATCCACAAAATTCTGAAGCTGATGTTTGGCCGAGCCGCAAAAATGGAGCGTGCCGCCGCCAAACTCCTTAAAAATCCGCGAGTTATACGGAACCACAAACTCGCGGTAGAACTCCGCGGAAATCTGCGTGCAGTCATCATCGGCCAGCCAGATGTTTCCAAATTTTTCCGGCAGGAAAATCCCGTGCGGAAAATTGCCGCGTAGCCGGTCTTTGCCCGCGTATTTCTGCTGAATTTTTATCCAATCGATCAGAACGTCCGTAGCAAAATCCATCAGTTGATGGGCTTCGTCGGGGTTGGTGTAAAACCAGCAAAACAGATTTTCCAATCCGCAAATATTCAAAGCGATATTCAGCGGGCCCTGCACATCCGTGTAGGCAATCGGCAAATCGCTGTTTTCGCGCATATAGGTAATCGTGCGCAAAACATCCGGCATTAACCCGTCTTTTTCGTAGTCCGGCTTTTTCAAACTGGCGACCTGTTCAGGCTCGCTGATAACCGAACCGTTCACGCCTGGATCACCGTCGGCTGAAAAATGGACGGGACAGCCCAGCGCGGATGGAACCACGCAGGTGCCGAACCAGGGCATCAAAAACGGAATATAGTCATCGTCGATCTGCTCCTGATGAATCCGTATATTCTCAAGCTGATAGTCCATCATGGCTTTCGGGTTCGTGAAATAATCCGACGGAATCCGCTCCGGCTTCTCCCCGTCCATCCAGTAATTCATATGACTGACGACATAGGGAATATAATCGTGGTTTTCGAACCGATACGCCGCTTCGATCCGTTTTTGAATGGCTTCAACTTTTCTGGTCATCATGGGCCCTTTACTTCTTCTTCTTTTTCCCCTTCGGGGCGAGCGGCGGGCTCGGCACTTCCTCTTTCGGGAGCCAGGCGGCGAGTTTCTTCTTCAACTTTGCATATTCGGGATTGTTCGCCTGATTCGTCCATTCGTACGGATCTTTGGCGTTGTGATAGATCTCTTCGTCGCCGTTCGCGTAGCGGATATAGCGATGCGTCTCGGTTCGGACGGCATGGTTTCCGCGACCGTATGTCGTGATGGCGGGATAAGCCCAGTCGGCGTTCGGATTTTTGAGCAGCGGCGTGATGTCGTGTCCGGACACATGTTCCGGTTTTTCAATGCCCGCCAACGAGCAGAGCGTCGGATACACGCTCATCAAGTCGACCGGTTTCGTCGACTTTGTGCCGGGCTGGGTCAGGCCGGGCACGACCCAAATAAAGGGAGCGCGCGCCGGTTCTTCCCAAAGCGCGAATTTATGCCAACGCTGTTTTTCGCCGAGCGACCAGCCGTGATCGGACCAGAGCACGATAATCGTGTTGTCTTTGTGCGGACTCTTTTCCAGCGCATCGAGCAGGCGGCCGATGTTCATATCGGCGTAGAGCATGGTCGCGAGGTAGGACTGAATGGCGCGGTCCCACTGATTGTTCTCCAGCATTTTCTTATGCTTCGAGGTCGACAACATTTTCAGCGCCGCCGGCGGCAGGTCTTTGATGTCGCCCTCTTTTGTTACAGGGCGTTGAATCGATTCGAGCGGGAACGGCTCGTAATATTTTCGCGGTGCGACGAATGCCAGATGCGGCTTATAGATGCCGCAGGCGAGAAAGAACGGTTGGTCGTCATCACGCTGCAGGCGTTCCGCAATGTAATCGACCGAATGCCAATCGATGATGTCTTCGTCTTTCAGGTCCGGATGAATTTTGTCATTCAGGAATCCGTCATCCACTTTCACGCCACGTCCGTGCAGCGAGAGCCCTTTCGAGTTCATATATTCCGACCACTCTTCCGGATAGTAATGCATACTATGATAAATCTTTCCGGCGCCGGCCACATGGTAGCCCGCCTTCAAAAACTGGGCACTCAACCCCTCGCCCGGTTGCTGGAATTTTTTCCATTCGTGCCGATTCAAATAACAGCCACTTGTCCACGGGCGGCGTCCGCCCATGATCGCCGCGCGCGAAGGCTCGCAGGCCGGCACGGCACATTGTGCATTCACGAAGGTCACCCCCATATCGGCCAACCGCTGAATATTCGGGGTCTTCGCCTGCGGGTGACGGCCGAGCGGCTCAATCCAGTGGTTCAAGTCGTCAACGGCAATAAACAGCACATTCGGTTTTTGAGCAGCTGAGGCTGAAAGTGCCAAACCGAACAGACCGGCGATTAATAATTGTGTTCTCTTTTTCATGCGGTTCCCTATTTTTTTAGGTGTCTTCTCTTTATCTTATTATTTCCCATCAATGTTGTCGGTTACAGGTTGGAGGCGGTCGATCACCGGTGCGTTTTTGATCGTGGGTCTAACGGCAAAGCGGTCAAATTCCGGACCGACCGGGTCGGGAATCATCCGGATCTCTTTGTCGCCGCGATAGACGCAGTTCGCATCGACCCACGCCATCAGGCGCCGCAAATCATCGCCTTCAATTTTCACATTCTTATGCGTACCTTCACGCACCATTTTAATCAGAGGGCTCGTGTACGAAAGAACGGTGCGCGGTTTAAGCAGACGCACGTTAAAGTTTCCATTATCGGCCTCCACCTGAAGCGCGCCAGCGATGCCCGTGCCCGGAGTATCGTATTTAACCGGTGAATATGATGGCATAGACTTCACATTTTTAATCTCGTGCCTTCCTTTAAACCACGTCGGACCAACCAGCGTTAGGTACGGTTGCTTAAACGGCCAAAGCTCTTTAGGCACGCCGAGTTCAGGTAATCCGCCGCGCAACGTCAGGTCGAGTGCCTTACGCGCTTTCGGGTTTTTATCGCCCTGATGACAGCTTCCGCAGTGCTTGTCGAGCACCGGCTGGGCGAAACGTTCATAACTGATGCTGACCGGTCCCCACGGCGGCGGCGTGATTTCTGAAGGGGCGCGACGCAGCGCTGTTGAAGCGGCTTGAAATGCGACCGGAGTGCGGTTGTCCTGTTCATGACATCCAGTACAGCCGCGCGTTTCGCCGGGCATCACGCCCGTGAACGAGCGCATAATTTGCAGACAGCGGTAGTCTTTATCGAGCAATTGGAAATGGAGCGCTTTGCCGCTCGGCACTTTAAAGTGAACGGAGCCGTCCTCTTCAACCGGAACCGTGCCGAGAATCCGTTTGACCCCGTCTTCCTGAATAATCGAAACCGCCGGACCGGAATGCCGGAAGCTCTTGACCATCGACGTGTAGGTCTTCGCATCCATTTCGAGAATCCGCAGATATTTCGCGGTTCCGCGCGGCAGATCTTTTTCGATGCCCTCATAGACATCGGCGCTGTATAGCACGCCGTCTTTCGCCGGCTCGCCTTTTTTGGGCCAATCGACGGTGTCCGCGCGGGCGGGCGGAACGGGGCGCGGTTTCAACGGCATCGCGTACAGGATATTATTGTTGCCGCGATAAATCAGTTCGCGGTTCCCGTCCATATCCATCAGATAGAGTGAGAATGGATTATATACCGACACCCTATTCCCGCCACTGTTGCCGGGCCCGCTCCGGACCGAAACCAGAAAATCGTTTTCACCGATGGGGTACGGCGTTTTATAGGCGCCGTAGCTTCCGCTCACGTGATAGTTTGGCGAATAGGTCGGATGCGGCGGTTTCGGGTCGCCCGTTTCAGGCCATACCAGATCGGACGTAATCTTATAAATCCCGTCCGGATGCTCGCGCCCTTCGCTCAAATTGATGACGCCGAGCGAGCCGCTGAACACGCGGTGGTGCCCCTGTCCGACAAACATCACTTTGCCCGTTCCGGGGATGGGGCGCGCCTCGATCAGCATATCGGGGGTAAACGTACGGTTGCCCCAATAGATTTGCGGATTGGTTCCGTCCGGGTTCATCGTCCACAACCCCTGAAGGCGCCAGAGCGGGCGCTCGGTGTATTCCCAGCGCGTATAGATCACCGAGCCGTCGGGCATCATCGCGGGCAGATAGTCCGGCTCGTTGTTGCGCGAAATAATGCGGATATTCTTTCCGTCCGCATCGGCGCGGGCCAATACGAAAGCGGGCGAAGTGGGCAGGCAGCGGACATAGGTATGTGCGCGGGTGGTCGAAAAAAGAATGTTCCCGTCCGGCAGATAAATCGGGTCGAGATCGTCGTAGTCGCTGTTCGTCAACTGTTTGAGCCCGCTCCCGTCCACGTTAACTTCAAAGAGCTTGAACGACGGGTCGAAGTGGTCCTTTTTCGAGAAGATGATTTTTTCCGCGTCGTACGACAGATCGGGGCGCCAGATATAGGTATCCAAATCGTCCGGCAACAGATTTTGCACGACCGCGTTCGGGTTCAGCCCGCTGATAATCTGGAGCTTACTGCCCGAGTTGAATTGCTGCGAGCCGTTCCGGTGTCCTGACTCGTGGTTTGAGTGCACCGTTTCCGGATGCGGGCTGTCGATTAAAAGGATGCGGTCAAAATCGACCGTCGGGTTGCTGAACATAATTTCGCGTTTGGCGCGACGAATGTCTATGTAGAGTTCTTCGAGTTTATCTTTGCCGCTGGTTTTCGGAATTTCGCGTTCGAGTTTTTCGATTTTTTTGAGCGCGGCCGTTCGGGCTTCTGCCGTTTTGTCTGCGCCCTTCATTGAATCGATTCGAGTGGCGAGCTGTTTTGCCCAGCCGATTTCCTGCGCGATTCTCGCCGACGTCACCTGATGGTTCGCCTGAAAAAGCCAATCAGCTTTCAGCAGTTTTTCGGCATCGGTTTTGCTGACCGGACGCATTGCGGGAATCGACGGGAAGAAATCGGTATTCCTGAGCGCTTTGATCTCGGCTTTGAGTTGCTGGAGCTGATCGTATGCCGCTTGCAGCGATTCCGGGTTTTGTTCGACCTGCTTCCGTAAAGCGTCGGCTTGCTGCATAAACTTCGCGTGTTTCTCCTTCGGGAACACCTCTTTGCGCGTTTCTTTCAACAGCGAGTTCTTCGTCCAATCCACCTCATCGTTAAACCGCTGCGGCGTTAATTCCGCGCCACTCACCATCGCCCCCATTAAAAAAGCGATACACATGTTATATTTCATTTTATTTCCTCCCTGCCAAACCCTGAAGACAGGGTTTTCAACGTATTACAAAATCACTTCACCTTTTTGTTTTGCCGAAATTGATCCACCTGCGCCAGCCATAGTCTCTCCAGCTCTTTTACTTTCTCCGGATGGCTTGCGGACAGGTCATTGGTTTCGGTTCGGTCTTCGGCCAGGTTAAACAGCTCCCACTTCGCTTGGTTCACTTTCACCAGTTTCCAATCGCCGTGCCTGAGCGCATGATTGCCCTTATGCGACCACCAGAGCATGCGCTTCTTTTCGATATCGTCGTTAAAGAGTGATGTGCCGGGAAAAGGCACTTTCTGGTCCCCCACCGTTACACCGGCAACATCCAGCAGGGTTGGAACCAGATCGATGACATGGCCCGGGGTTTGGTTGATCGCCCCTTTAGCGGATATCCCGTTGGGCCAATGCGCGATAAATGGAGTGCATGCCCCGCCCTCATGGGACCATTTCTTATATTTTCGAAAAGGTGTATTACAGGTCGTGGCCCATCCCGGTCCCAGGCACAGAAAACTGCCGGCAGAACCCGGCGAGGCGCTTGGGTCGTGACTGTCACCACGCACCATCAGTTCCCGGGTTGCTCCATTATCGGACAGGAAGAAGATCAGGGTATCATCGAATGCGTCCATCGCTTTAAGCTGAGCGACGATTCTTGCTACCTCAATGTCGATGCGCTCAACCATCGCGGCATGAATGCTCATCTTGGCCTGCTGGAACTGCATCTGTTTTTCCGTAAGCTCATTCCAGGGAACCGTGCAAGCGACCTCATCCTCGCCAATGAGTGCGAGTTGTTTTAACACATTCTTAGGAACGCTCTGATTGTAATCCGCTTCAGAAAGTTTTCCGGTAACCAGCCCCATTTTCTGGAGCCGTTCCCAGCGTTCATTGCGAATAGTATCCCACCCGACCGCGTACCGGTCGCCAACCCGCGCGATATCCTCCGGCAGGGCGTGTAAGGGGAAATGAGGCGCGGCAAAAGCAACATAGGAGAAGAAGGGCTGATCCGGATGATTCGCTTTATGATCTTTCAGAAATTCAATGGTATGCTCTGCAACCGCTGTCGTGCCATAAAACCCATCGTTCCGTTTCACTGGAGCCTGCTTGTTATCATTGAGATACAATTCTTGAGGACTGAAGAAACGATCTGGATCTGCGATATGAAGGGATTGATCGAAACCGCTCGCGGTCGGTTTACCGTCATCCCATTTTCCGGCGTGATGGGAGCGATACCCCGCTGATTTCAGATACTCCGGAACTAATGTGGCCCAGGCGGGCCGTTTATGACCACCGCCTCCGCCACTTATATCCAGAACGTTATCGCGGTTGACCTGATGCGGATAATATCCACACATCAAGGCCGCTCGCGTCGACCAGCAGCGGGCACAGTTGTAATATTGAGCGTACCGCACGCCATTTGAAGCCAAGCCGTCAATGGCCGGCGTTTTTATTTCGCCACCATAGCACCCTAAATCGGAGTAGCCCATATCATCGACCAGGATCAGCATGACATTCGGTTTCTTTGCATGAGCCGCGCCCACAAAGAACATGCTCATTAGAAGCAGCAGCCATAATTTAGGTTTCAAATTACTCATTCCTGCTTCCCTTTCGGCAACTTGACTGGGTCGGGTTGTATTCCTTTTAGCGGTATCGTTTCGCCCAATTCGGCGCGCATCGCTTCGAGCTGATCACGCAACTTTTTCTTTTGGGCTGCGTACGCGGGGTTATCAATCAGGTTGTCCAACTCGTAGGGGTCGTTTTTCAAATCATACATCACCCAATCGCCCGAATAGTGGTAGGCATAGACCCATTCTTTGGTGCGGATGCCGCGCCAGTCGGTTCCCGGGCCGCCCCCGCCATGTACGTTGAAGAGGAAGGCCGCATCGCGTTCCTTATCGGATTTGCCCAAAAAGGTGTCTGAATAATCCATTCCCTCAACTTGTGGAGGAATCGGCACATTGCACATTCCCAGCAGGGTCGGCATCACATCGACCGACGAGACGATCCAGTCCTTAACCTGCCCCTGCTTGATTTTAGATGGATACCGAACAATGAACGGGATATTGATGGACTCTTCCCAAGGACGCTGTTTGCGGATATGCCCCTGCGACCCGAGCATATCACCGTGATCGGAAGTGAATACCACAATCGTATCGTCGGCGACGCCCGCCTCTTCCAGTGCCGCATTGATCCGCCCCATGCATTCATCCACGCTCGTCACCATGGCGTAGTACTCGTGCAGCACTTCTGCCATCGAAGGTTTCACGGTATCGCCCTTTCCCTTCACGGGATAGATTTCATATGGAACATTCGGGCGGGGCTTGAGTGTTTGCCTCTCGTACATATTCAAATATTTTTGGGGCGCCTTATACGGTTGATGCGGAGGTCCAAACGATAAAAACAGGCAGAACGGATCGTTCTTTTTCTTTTTAATAAATTCAACCGCCAGATCGGTCTGCACATCGGGTTCCCAGCCGGGGACACGGGTCGGTTGTTTTGAATCATTCAGCCAGTAGACCGGATCGGAGTGTTTATGCGAGCAGTTGCGCACGGCCCAGAAATCCCAGCCACGGCTGCTTTTTGCATCGATCGGATTTAGACGAGTCTCGGTCAAATGCCATTTGCCGATATAGCCGGTGGCATAGCCCGCCTTTTTCATCTGTTCGGGGAGCAGCGTTTCACGGTCCGGCAGACGAATATCGTTGTGGATCACGCCGGTGGAATGACCATAGCGGCCGGTAAGAAGATGGGCGCGATACGGTGTACAGACCGGCTGAATCGATAATGCATTCCTAACCAGCAACCCGTCGGCCGCCATTTTATCGAGGTTCGGCGTAATCACCTGATCGTTCCCCATACAGCCCATCGCATGGGCGCGCATTTGGTCAGCAAAAACAAAAACGAGATTCGGCTTTTTACCCGCTCCCGTTGCGGCAAAAAGCTGATTTCCTATGCCGAGGGCAGGAATCGCCGCGCTTGCGGTTTTAATAAATTGACGTCGTGTTTGTCTGTTCATAGTCGATACTCACGTATGTTGTCGTTTGCTCTACCTTTTCGGAGATTAATAAAAGGTGTACTCCACCATCTCGGTTTTATCTTGGGTTAGCGCTTTCACATTGCGGAGTTCCGCGTCGCCGGGAACATTCAGTGGCTGAATGTTTATTTCTCATTTGGGTTTTCGCGCCATGCTATTGCTTTTCTTCTTTTTTGATCGTTTTGGGTCGGCAGGAATCGGTTCTCCACGGCTGACCGCTTCAGTAGCGAAAAATGAGCTGTGCCCGGTTGAGTTTTCTCCCAGAATTTCGTGCCGTTGCTGCGGGACTTGAGCGCGGTGTCTTTTGATGCGCTCGGCATATTCCGGGTTATTAGCCAGATTGTTCCACTCGTGCGTGTCTTTTTTATGGTCATAGAACTCTTCCGAGCCGTCATTATAATGGATATAACGATAGTTCTCTGAGACTATCGAATAATTGCCCGGCCCGAAACTGGTACGCGCCATGTGGGGCCAATCGGCCTGTGGGTTCTTCAACAGTGGAACAAGTGAATTCCCTTCGAGTTTCGAGTCGGCTTTCAATCCGGTCAGCTCCAGCAGCGTCGGATAAATATCGAGCAACTGCGCTGGTTTGGAGCATACAGCCCCTTCCGCAATGCCCGGCCCGGCGATGATCATCGGCGTACGTGTTCCGTCCTCCCATAAACTGCGCTTAGCAAAGCGCTCCTTCTCGCCCAGATGAAACCCATGATCAGTGTAGAGCACAATATATGCGTTCTCTTTGCAAGGGCTGTTTTCCAAGGCATCGAGCAGTTTTCCGACCTGATGGTCCACAAAACTCACACAGGCCAGATAGGACTGGACAAGTGGCTTCCATTGGTCATTCTTCTCGGTCCACTTCATGTTTGGACCCGAGTGTCTGAGTCGAGTGATATTAATTCCGTATTCAGAAATGTCTTCCAAATCGCGTTCTGCCACCTTAGGTAACTGCAGTGTTTCCATCGGATAGAGATCAAACCACTTTTGCGGAGCAAACTGCGGTACGTGGGGAGTGTAAAAGCCTGTCGCCAGAAATAAAGGTTTATCATGACTCTTTGCCAACTGCTCTGCTCCCCAGGCGGCAATTTTATAATCCGGCATTAGGTCATCCTGCTCCGGAAACACACCCCAATCCCACACTTTCATCCCGGGAAACGGGCTAATTTTCTTTTGAGGATAAGGTCCGAAACCGCCAAAGGATCCCGCCCAATTCGGCTGGTGTTTTTCGTTCTGGTCGTTGCCATGAAAGAGTTTCCCCGCTCCGGTAACATAATATCCTTCGTCCTGAAACCGAACCGGCAGCAAGGTATTTTCCATTGCTACAGGAGATCCCTCAATACCGGGTTTCAGAAAGTAGATCCCCGATGTACTCGGATAGAGCGAAGTCATCATACTGGCCCGCGACGGATTGCAGACCGGTGACTGGCAGTGCGCATTATTGAAAAGTACCCCGCGCGCGGCGAGACGGTCCATATTCGGCGTCTTCGCCTGCGGGTGTCCGCCCATACAGCCGATCCAGTCGTTCAAATCATCAATCGCAATCAGCAGCACATTCGGCTTTTCCTGCGCTTTGGTGTTTATACAACAGCATGCAAGAAGTGCGCTTGCAACAATTGAAATATTCTTCATACCCCTCATCTCTCTTATAATTTTTGCCACAGATTTTACTCAAGATATGCTTTGGGCTTGTTTTTACCTTTCCACATTTTTGATTTGTCGAGGATTTTGCCATTTACTTCCGGGATGTGAGATTCTTTTGCAAGACCCATAAGCCGCGCAACGATCTCAGGATGCTGTTCTGCAATGTTGTTTGATTCGGACACATCGCTTGCGAGATTATACAGCTCCTTTTTTTGATATTCTGAATCGGTTATCAGCTTCCAATCCCCCTGACGCACCGCTACCTGCCCCTTGTATTCCCAGTACAGATAATCATGTTTCTTCTGTTGGTCATCCTGCCCCAACAGGGTTGGCAGAAAAGATATACCATCGATGTCTTCAGGAATTTGCGCCCCGGCCAACGTCGCGAGGGTGGGAAAAGCATCGGGGAAGTATCCGAGGTGGTCCGAGGTCGAATTCGCTTTTATTTTCCCGGGCCAGCGCACCAGATAAGCAACCCGCAATCCCCCTTCATAGACGTGCCCTTTTCCTAAGCGAAACACAACGCCCGTTTTAGGATCTTTGTTGGGGCCAAAAAAGCCATGCGGATACTTTTTGCTGGTGAACGGTTTACAACTCCCCCCATTATCGCCCGTCAAGATAACGATGGTATTATCATCCACTCCGGCTTCTTTCAGGATGGCTAGAATTTCACCAAGCTGTCGGTCCATCATAGATACAAATGCTGCGTAACGATGAGCTTCATCCGGCGGAGCAACCTTCGGATTTCTGTGATGAGGCGGAGCATCCCAGTCTTTATCTTTGTATTTCAAATAATCCGGATCATTCTCAGGAATTCCGTAATAAGCATGAGGTGGTGTATAGGGGAGATAAGCAAAGAAAGGTCGTTTACCCGCGTGTTCACGAATAAACTTCTTGGCCTCATCGTGAATTAGATACTGAGAAAAAGTTTCCCCTTTGAATGCATGATTTGTGTTTCCCTTCAGCGGAACAAGTTCACTGTTCTTTATCAGACAGTCCGGATAGTAGGAATGTGCATGGCCCTGATTGTAGTAACCGTAGAAAATGTCAAAGCCGTGCTTTTCAGGGACTCCTTCGGTACCACGATCGCCAATCCCCCATTTGCCGAAACCGCCCACGGCATAACCGGCATCTTTGATCACTTTTGCCAGTGTCACATCTTCAGCGCGAATCGGAGTCGAACCGCTATTCATCCGCACACTGGTATGACCGGAATGCTTCCCGAGCATAAGGGTTGCGCGTGTGGGCGCACATACGACGGATCCTGCCAGCATCTGCGTAAAACGCATGCCCTCTTTTCTGAATTGATCCATATTTGGTGTTTCCAGAAGCGGATGACCCAGATTTGACATCTCGTAATAGCCCCATTCATCCAGCATCATATACACAATGTTAGGCTGTTCAGCAGCCTGGATGCTAACCGCCGCTACAAGACCACTGACTATCAAACTAATTTTCTTCATCATAGTACCTCCTGAATCTCTGAATACTAAATTACTGTGCACGCTTAAGTCCCTCCCAGCGCACCTTCCATTGCCCGTTACCCGGGAAACCGGGCGCATGGCGTTCGGGAGCCCCGTCCCAACCGGCCGCCATCATGGCTACCGCGTAGAGTACGCCGCCGTTGCCCGGTAAATACCAGTCGCCATTGATGCCCCGCTCAGAATAGTGGTTTCGAGGATTATCCTTAAGCAACAGTTCAACTGCCAGTTCAGGCTGTTCTGTTCTGGCCGCAGCCATAGCCGCCCAGGGGAAGTCCCACCCCCAACACCGGGTCCACACCCAGCTGTCGTTAATGTGCCGGACCGTATTAGCCGCAATCTGCGGACTCACTCCGTCGACAAACGGAACAAAACTAAACCCGCCGATTTGATCCGGGTGTCCATAGTCGGTTCTATTTTTCGGGTTCGTCCACACCCACTCCTCACACCATGCGAAGACCTGCTCCCCCGTCTTAGGATTTTTTTCAAGCGTCAGCGGGACTAAATTATCACTCACTTCCTGCCAGCTCTTTTCGGGCTTCATGCCCAATCGCTTTCTCCACTCCTGAGCTTTGTTCAGACCCCAGCGCCAATACGCCGATTCAAAAGCCGGGTTATGACAAATTCCGTTTTCATTTGCCGTGACGACAAATTCCAGCTTATACCGCCCTTCTTCATCTTTCACTGGAAACGAGGCCATATATTCAGCGGTGGCAAAAACCACCTCGTTCCATTTCTCCAGCGTTTTTATATCGGGATTGATCCGGTATTCCTGTTCTGCAAAAAATATCGGGTGGGGCTGCTGCCAGCTCAGGCTCAAATTACCGTCCCAAGGCTTCATTCTTCCGTCAGGGCTGTTTTGTTTGCCCCACTTAGCCCCCTTGTAGTCGAGCTGGGCCGCCCGTTTACGGGCAATCGGAAGAAATCGCTGATACATAGTCAATGCCTCCTCTGCCAGGTGCCAACGATCCCAAACCCCGTAATGAGCCATATGCCACCAGGCCATTTCCATATGGAACTGACCGGCCCAACCCCCGAATGCCATGAGTCCGTATTCAGCCGTGGGTAGCGAACCGGCGTTATTGCTTCGCATCAGGTATTGAGAGAGAACCAGGCGGCGCTCTAACTCTTTCCAACGCGGATCTTTACTCTGGGAAAGGTCAATAGCCCCTCCACTCATCCAAAACGTTTCCCAAAAACCAGCAGTCTGCTTTTTGATACCGTCAAAGTCGGTATACGATGCGGAGCCCGGTTGGGTCTGACCGAACAGACAAACAAACGAAAGAACATCTCCATCGCCAGGGATCAGTCGGGCCTTACGTTCATCGGGGTACGCGTTGAAGCTTGCGGTTCCTTCACATACGCGCCACCCCCCTTTGTAGATGTCATTGTCCATCTGCCGCTCAAAAGAGAGTTCTTCACCAGCGACCGTCATCGTGGTTTTGTGAACCTTGCAAGGACCTCCCTCGGCTTTATATCTTCTTTTGCCCTCCGCAATGGGGAAGTCCAGTTCAACACCGATTTTGCCTTCCCGCAACAGTTCCGACTGCACTCGGACCGCAACCCCGTCCTGATCAGACAATCCCAGGGTTTCCACCTTTACCTCGACGCCTTCATATAGAAACGAGGCAACCTGTATCCCTTGCCACACGTCGAGTTTTCGCTTCGGATTTTTTATAGATTCCGCAGCAAGAACCTTGCCCGCCGCGTCGATAAACCGGAGCCTGCCAAGATGGACGGGCCATGGATTATCAGACATCCATCTCCAAACCAGCCCTTTTTCTTTAGGAGTAGCCATGTGCCCCGTGATCCGTCCACGATCAAAGGTACCCGTTTCCGGAATATCTTTTTCTGTAACGCCAGGAGGAAGAGGCGCCGTGTGTTTGCCCCAATGGGAAAATGAATTTCCATCCAATGTCTGCAGTCCGGTAGCATCCACGCCGAAACAAAACTCACCATTGCCCAAAGGCAGCGGCATATCAACGGGCGGATCAATAATATGATGCCGTGATACGAGCGCTTTACGGTCAATAGCCTCCTCTGAGTGTGTCATCTGCGCACTCAGGGCGATTATAGCTAAATAAATGGATGCTCGAAATAACTTCATCTTAATCTCCTTATGTTTTTATCAAAACGTTACCGGCCCGCCCGCCCGAGGAACAGCTGCATCGCTTCCGGCGTCACGGGAACATCCGGCAGGAAGAGCGGCGAGGCGGCGAAGGCAGAAAATGCGCCTGCCAAAAAAACCAAACCTAAAAAAACTCGCCGCCTTCCAGCCGTCGCCCAAGGGCTATGGCGGACACGAAAGGCGGAACAACGTACCTTATTCATTTCTTACTCCAGTTTTTTTGCTCGATTTTCAGGCGTTCAATTTCAGCGAGCAGCTCGGCGCGCATCTTTTTGATTGTCGGCTGATATTCCGGGTTGTCCGCCAGATTAACCTTTTCAAAGGGATCTTTTTTCAGATTGACCAGCTGGACCGGGTCGAAATAGTTCGGGTAATATCTCTCGACATAATACCGCATGCCGTGCCAACCCACACGTCGCTCTTTTTTGGTCTTTTTATAAATCTCGGTTTTTCCGCTCGCAATCGCATTGCGGACCTTATCCGGCGCGAAGTATTCGATATATTTATAGTCGCCTTCGATCAAAGCGCGCGCGTAATTGATTTCCAGCAGCACCGAGTCGCGTCCTTTGAACTCCTTTTCGCCGAGCAATAACGGCGCAAAACTTTGGCCATCGATCTTCGCTTGGGCGGGGATTTTTGCACCGACGATTTCGGCCAGCGTCGGCAGCACATCGATGTTCGCGCAGAGCGCATCGCTGCGCCACTGCTTCTTGAATTTTGCGGGCCAGCGGATCACGAACGGCACGTGCGTCGCGCCGTGTGGATTGTTCTTGGCCAGCTTTTGGTGGTCGCTCAAATAAATAAAAATCGTGTTTTCGTAATTTCCGGTCTCGCGCAGTTTGGTCTCAATCGCACCGAGCGCGTGGTCCACCATCGTCAAGCTATCAGTCGCGTTCGGATTCCCGCCCGCGTCGCGGATCTGTTGGCGCGCGACTTCGATATCCGGCAAAACGCCCGGAATTTGTTCGAGCATCCCCAACGGGGTTTTGCGCCGCGCCTCTTCGCTGAATCGGTGAACTCCCGCCCCGGACACGCCATGCGGATAGTTCACTGAAAAATAGAGGAAGAACGGCTCGTCCTTGCCTGTTTCAAGAAACTCGAGCGCCCCCTCCGTACACCAATCCAGGTTGAATGCTTTTAGCGGTCTGGGGAAGTAACCGGACTCGGCGTTGTCGAAATAAATCCGATCCGCATAATCGCATTGATACAACTCTTTGATCTCTTTAACAAAGTTCAAGTACCCCGCCGTCAGCTCCGCCGACGCCTCCGGGCTCAGCGGGTTTTCTTTGGTGTATTTCTTATACAGGGCACTCATCGCATAATAGCTGTCCTCGCAGTGCAGTTTCCCGACAATCCCCGTGCGGTATCCGGCGGACTTGAACATTCCGGGCAGCGTATACTGCCCCAGCTTCACGTGCGGCGACCAGTCGAGCATATGCACCGTCTGACCGGGTAAAAAATCGTTTTTCAGGTTGTACGCGGTCGAAGCATATTTGCCGGTGAGCAGCGAGAAACGCGAGGGCGAGCAGACGGGCGAGGTGATGAAAAACTGGTCAAAAATCAGCGACTGCTCCACCAGCTTATCCGTGTGCGGCGTGACAATCACCGGGAATTCCGGCTCGCCGCCCGCCAGCCGTTCACATGACGAAAACTCCATCAGATCATAACCAGCACCCATCCCCGAAAAGTCCAGGTCGTCCATAAAAAAGACAACCACATTCGGCTTTTGAGCGGCGGATACTGAAAGTGCCAAACTAAATAGTCCGGCGATTAATAATAGGGTTCTCTTTTTCATCTCATTGTTTTCCATCGATTCTGTTTCTCAAAACAGACGTTATTTTTAATACCTTCGGCGTTCTGCGGTTCAACGCTTCTTTTGCGTTTCCTGCGAGGGGCGGATCTGATGCTTTACGGGCTCGCCTTTTTTGGTCAGCGGACCCGGCATCTGCTTATCCCATTCGGCATAGAGGGCGCGCAATTCCTTCGCGATCTCGGGGTTCTGCTCGATCAGATTTTTTGTTTCGCCAATATCCGCGTCCAGATTAAACAATTGTGGCTCGTTCGGATACACGTACTCTTCGGCAGCTTCCGCCACATCGCCGTTGGGCAGCACATCGAAATCCTTGTGCTTCCAGCCCACGTTATTCGTCAGCTTCCATTTTCCTTTACGGATCACCCACGAGTCGCGGCTCATCGCCCAGGCCAGCCATTCGTGCTGGGTATCGCGCTCGCCTTTAACCAGCGGGATGAGGCTTTTTCCGTCGAGGTTGGCGGGGATCTCCTGCCCCGCCAGATCAACAAACGTCGGGAACAGGTCCATTGAGGAAACAATCGCTTTGTCGTTCACTTGGTTCTGCGGAATCGTGCCCGGCATGCTGACCAACATCGGAATACGGATCCCGCCTTCGCCGAACATATATTTGAAGCCGCTCAACGGGGTATTGTTGGCATAGGTATTGATGGTGCCGCCGTTATCTGAAATGAGCACCACCACGGTATTTTCCCGCTGCCCGCTCTCCTCCAGCGCATCGAGGATGCGGGTGACACTGTGATCCAGCGCAAGCAGGTTGGCCAGATAGCAACGACGCCCTTCCGGATCAATCTCGCCCATATGCCCCCATTTAACGAGAAACTTAGCGGACGACCCATGGTTCGGCTCCCAGTACGGGTAGCCCCACTCCTCGGCATCGCGATCCCAAGGCACGTAGCGCGCACCTGTTTTTTTGGCCCAGCTCTCCTCGACGATAAAGGTCGGATAGTGAACCGCATTATGGGCCACATGCAGGTAGAACGGCTTATCGCCCTTGTCGCGTTTGATGAATTCAACCGCCTTATCCGTCAGCACCTCGGTGATAAAGCCATCCTCAAACGAAACCTCTTCGATCTGATCGTAACTCGCGCCGAGTCCATTGACGGATACCAGCGGCCCCACGACATTCGAACCCATATGAGTCAGCGGCTTGCCCTCGAGGCGCTTGCGGGACATGACGGCATCCCGGTCCTTTTCACTCAGACGGATGTAGTCCCAGGTGTGCTTTAAGTAGCCCAAGTATTCCTCGAATCCATGTAAGGTCGGAAGATGCTTGGGCCCGCCGTTCATGTGGGTTTTCCCGTATTTGGCCGTCGTATACCCCGCTTTGAGGAGCGCTTCCGGAATGGTCTGCTCATTCAGAGGCAACCCGCCGTTTCCGTACCAGTAGTTCCCCCAGCGCTGCTGATAGCGGCCCGTAATGATCCCCGCGCGCGAGGAGCTGCAGATCGGGCATGTTGAGTATGCATTCGCGAAATAGGTTCCCGACGAGGCCAGCCGGTCAAATCCCGGGGTTTTAAACTTTTTCACATCGGCCGGTGCCTGCGGCAAAAAGGACATATCGGCATAACCCAAGTCATCCGCAATGATCACAATAAAGTTCGGCTTCTTCTCCGCCGCCGTCATCGCATGAGCCGAACCCATGGCCGCCAGCAACACGGCGATCAATAAAAACGCGCTCTTTTTCATCTCATTCCTGCCCATCGATCTTTTGAAATTCTCTCAAAATAGCCGCTTATTAAATACGGATTCTGAGCCGTTGTAAACCTACCAAAATTAGTAGGTGCAAAGGAGACGCTAGCCTGCATTTGCCGCTTCGCTGCCGCCTCTTCGAGTCGGCCTCACTTCGTGTCTCACCGCCTTTGGCGGAAAATACAGGAAGTTCTAAATCCGAAGCACCCAAATCCGAAACAATGTCAAAATCCAAAACACTCAAATCCCAAGCAATGTGTTTTTGGCCTTGTCGGCAGACATCTGTCGGCGTTTTGAATTTTACTACTTTAAACATTAGGTTTTGTTTCGTGGTGAACCACTCCCGCTGGTCGTTATTTCCTGCGGAAATTATATTTCCTCTTCGCTCCAATGGGGTCTTTAGGATTTGCCATTCCGCTTCGCTTCATTGCCGCCTCTTCGAGTCGGCCTCTGCGTTGCCATTCGCTTCGCTCATTGCTTTGCATTCGCAAAGCCCGTCTCCCTTCGGTCGGCTCGGCGGTCGCACTTCCCGAATTTCGGGGAGAAATTCGGGCTAGATACTTTTGCATGCGCTCACATACGCTTCGATATTTTCCCACGGCACTTCCGGTTCGAGCATATGGGTCGGGCAACAAAACAGTCCGCCTTTATCGCCCGCGATTTCCAGATTGCGCTTCACTTCGGCCTTCACCTCTTCCGGCGTACCGTGCGGCATGAGCTGCTGCGTACCGATCGTGCCGTTAAACGAAATGCGACCGCCATATTCCTCGAAGATTTCCTTAAAGTCCATGCACTCCGGTTGAACCGGATTGAGGATATCCACGCCCGCCTCAATCAGGTCATTGATGAACGGCTTGCAGAATCCGCAGGAGTGGTAGCTGATCAGAATATCGGGCTTCACTTCTTTGGCTGCGGCAATCACTTTCGCCAGGCGCGGTTTCAGCCACTCCTGATACATCTCATTAGACATCATCGGCGAGTCCTGCATGCCGATATCATCGCCCAGCCCGAGAATATCCACTCCGGCCGCGGCAAACTTACGGACACGAAAACAGGCCAGATCCGTGATCTTATCCAGCAGATACGTCGCCTTTTCATCCTCCATCGCCATATCCACAAACAGCTCGTCCATACTGCGCAGATACCACGCGGTTTCCCAGATCGTGCATTCCGCCCAGACAAAAACCGCCAGCCCCTGATCCTGAATCGCCTTCACCTGTTCCGGCAGGTAGGAAAAATCCATGTTTTCAAAATCGGGCCACGGGTAGTTCTGTAACTCTTCGAGCTCCTCGAAATTCTTCATCGGATGATGCATACGAGTCATATGCTCGGAGTTCGGGTTCTCCTCATGCGCCACGCCCCAGCCGTCAAATTTCTTATCGTAGGTGAAGCCGTCCGGATAAAAGTCGTGCCAGTCGACGTTGCGCTCCGGAATGCGCCATATTTCGTCAAAGTTCCACGCAAAACCGGGATCGTAAATAATGCGGTACGGTGCACCGAAATGCTCCAGATAATCGGTCTTGCCCGGATAACGGCGCTTGAATTCCTCTTCCAGCGACGGACAGAAATGCATTCCGACCGGAACCTCTTCGCATCCTTCGCGCCGATACAGTTTCAGTAGATTTTCTCGTTTAGTCATTCTGTTGCTCATTTTTTTTGCTGATAGCGCAAATGCATTCCAGTTATCGGATATGAGCCTGAATCGATTCGAGATAAGCGAGATCTCCCGCCGTCAGGATTTTGTGCGGAATATTCGCTTCCGTTCCGTCGGGTTGCCTCACGGTGATGACGACCTTCCCCGTTTGGGTCTTGAACATCTTCACGAAGGAACCTTCCTTCTGTTTTTTACGGTTCCCCTCGACCCACATCCGAACGAGATTAGGATCACCTTTCTCTTTCGGTTTTGTAACGATTTTTTTCGGAGTGGGCATCGCTTCCCCTCCAAGCACCTGTGCGGTAATGCCATGGGTCACAATGAGCGTCGCGCCGTTCCCGTCAACCAGGTAGTTCGTGGGCAGCGTGCCCTCCCCGACATGCAGGTAGTTTTTCAACTCCAGCATCTGTCCGCCCTTAACCGGAATCTTAACGATGCCGTCGTAGCACAGGCGCTGCCCGCTGAGAAAATAGGTTCCCTCGCGCAACAGGCAAAAATCATAACCGTCGGCTTGTGCCGGGAGCATCGTAACGGCCAGCGGAAGGAGCCAGTCCGGCATGAGCGGCGCAGCGAGCGCAAACTGACTGGTACATATTTCTCCGACCTTTACAACGGCCTGCCCGTTACGCACCTCACCGGTTTCCGTGTAGACGTTCAGGCCTTCCATCGATTGGGAAACCGGATCCGTCGTCGAAGTGAGCTTCCACGAACGAACGCCGGCCAACAGGTCACCGTTCAACTCAAAGCGGGCTTCGCAGCTGCTGCCAGGCTGAATGGAATAAACGCAGGAAACCGCACCGGCTCCCATTCGGGCAACCCTGAGCTGACCGTACTCTTTAGTCATATCGATCAGCGTGTAATCGACGTTGCCGCCGGTCGCGGTCTTCGGCGGAACATAGGTCTTGAGGAATTTAGCAAACCCCTGCGCGACGTAGCAGTCGCCGTTTTCTGTGGCCGCCCAGAGAGGCAGCTGTCCGGCAGCGGCCAGCGCGGCAGTCATGGACGTGTTTCGAATAAAATCGTGACGGTTAAACATAAAGCGCCTCCCCTCTGCTGATCGCATCATACATCTTCAACATCGTCTGGAAATTCGCCATAGACGCGTCGGCTGTATCGGCATATTTGGGCGTCACCTGTCCACCGTTGAGGCAGACGGTGATTTTTCCGAGATAATCGCGCAGGTATTCCAGATGCTTTTCCTTCGCCTGCCTGCCGGCATCGGTGGCAGCGAGATTGTTGATCTGGAACGGATCATTTATCCGATCAAAAACCTCCCATTGTCCGTCGTGGCGGAAGTTGCATTGATAGCGCTCACTGATCACCGACGCACCGAACCCGCCCTTGCCGGATTCGCAGACCACATAGTCGCGCCACGGCTCCTGCTCCCCGGCCAGCAGCGGCAGGAAACTGCGCGCAACCGACACGCCCGGCATCGGAGCGCATCCAGCGATCTCGCAAACCGTCGCCCCGATGTCGATGCCACTCACCAGATGGGAGCGATCCACCGTTCCGGGATTCGCAATCCCCGGCCCTTCGCAGATCAGCGGCACACGCATGGTGTTGTCGTCGAGATACCCCTTCGACACCCGCCCCTTGTTGGCGGCCCCTTCCCCGTGATCTGCGCTGAAGATAAAGAGCGTATTATCGGCAAATTTGGATGCGCGCAGCGTGTCCCAGATGCGCTTGGTAATGGTGTCGATCATCTCCGTCTGCCGCGAGTATTGGTAGAGATAATAGCGCCAGTCGGCCTCGGTCCAATCCTTGAGCCACTTGCTTTCCGCGCCATTGAAATTTTTAGGTAGCGGGGGCGATTCGATGGACAGGTCGCCCGAAGCCCCGCGGTCGCTCAACCCGTACTTTCCGTAGGTTGGAGAAAAAAAGCAGCAATCGTGTGGATTGAGCAGGCCGACATTCAGGAAGAACGGCTTTTCCCCGCTATAGTTATTCAGGAAAGCCATGGCGCTGCGCCCGACGCCGGCATCGTTCGCCTCCCCGTGCCCCGAACCTTTGTCCAGCAGTTCAAACCCATCTTCCACCCTGATCCGGCTGACGTGCCACTTACCGGCATAGACCGGCAGGTAGTCCGCCTTGTCGCGCAGCCAGCTTCCAAGGTTTGGAAACTCCGTTCCCATCACATACTGGTTGCGCAACACGCCCGTCTCCGCGACCGTGCGCGAGGTATACCAGCTGGAACGCGACGGCACACACTGTGGGCCGGCGCAGTAGCTGTTAATGAAAGTGCGTCCCCTCGACGCAATATGATCCAGCCCCGGCGTGCGGGTAAACGTTGCGGGCCGGTTGGCCCCCGTTTCGCCATAGGCGCTGAGCACATTGGCCGTCAACTGGTCAACATGCAGAAACACAATGTTTTTTCTTCTATCCATAAATCAAATCCCAGAACTTTCTAGAGAGATACAAACACGCCTCGCCTAAAGGCAGAACAACATGTCTTTTTCACAACCGCCCAAGAGCGGGACTACATACATTACACCTTTTATTCAGATCGACTCGCCCGCCAAAATGGCACCGTGGGTTTTCAGCAAGGCTTTGAGATCATCTAGCGGAACGGCACCCGGCGAGGTCTGCTTTTCAACCGCCAGCGCGGCGGCAGCACCCGCCGCCTGCCCCATGGCCATGCAGGAAGCCTGAACACGTAACGCCGAGTTCGCCAGGCGGTCACTCGACACACAACGGCCTGCCACCATAATGTTTTTCATGCCCGCCGGAATCAACGCACCCAACGGAACGGTCGGCACGATGCCGGGCTTCAGTTTTTTGCCCACCAACTTTCCTCCGGTATGGAGATCAATGGGATAAAAGGAATTGCAGATCGACTCCTCATACATTTTCCCGGATACGAAGTCCGCCTCGGTAATAAATGCTTCGCCCTGAATCCGATAACTCTCACGGAACGAGGTTTCGGGCTGCAGGTGCATCATTTGCAGCCCCTTATGTTTTTTAAGATTCTGGCGCAACTTCTTGAGAACGCCTTTTCTTCCAGCGAGGTTCGCCTCCGTGACCGTCTGGGAATTGGTCGAGTCGGCATCATGAACATAAATACGTTGGCATTGCCCTCTGCCGGGCTCATGCGGCTTACCCATCTTATATAGAAACGATCCGGGTTGAGTCTCCTCTTCGCGCAGACGTGTTCCGCCGGCCAGGCCGACCACTTCGGCTCCGCCGGTGCAGTCAATAAGCTGCCTGCATTTTACCGTGCGCTGCGTTCCGAATCCGGCACAGTCCACCGTCCAGCCCCCGGCCGTTTTCGTCACGTTTATCGGGAATTCGTAATAGGCAATTTTAACGCCGGCCATTTCACACTTTTCCTCGGCCAGCAGCGCATAGAGGTACTGATTGATTTGAACCTGATTTTTCCAGTGGGGTTTCTCATAAACTGAAAAGTCGGGCATTTCGCCGGCGTCGAGTTCGACGCTCTCTTTTACCAGTTCCCAGCCGATGCCGCCGATCACCTGTTTACCCCATGCGTCAAAAATCCCCGGCCATGCCACCCCCCCGGTGGTCATCGTTCCGCCCAACTGGGTGCCGCGCTCGACAATCATCGTCTGTGCGCCCGCGCGCGCCGCCTGAATCGCTGCAACCACACCGGCGGTTCCGCCGCCAACCACCAGCACATCCACTTCATTGCTGACCGAACCGGTTACGGGCTTCTGTTTAACAGGAACCATGCCGGACTGTTTTGCTTTTGCGGTCGCTGCCAGCGCAACTCCCGCCGCTGACACCTGCATAACTGTACGTCGTCCAATGTTTTTCACGATTACCTCGGTTTTTTTTATTCCGTGTTCACTTTTTTATAACCACACCAGCAAAATACAATCTGTCATATATATAGACTTGTATCAATCCCATTATGCGATTAAAACCAATCATCGTCAGTGCGCCCGGTCGGGGACCGAGCCTACATTAGCCCCCTACTTCGGATAATCGGCGGGATCGAAGCCTTTGCTGCTGCCGTCGCGGCGCAGGCGGTTGAGGTAGGCCGTCAGGCGGTCGTAGACATCCTGGCGTTCCACAAAAATGTTCTGCTCTTCGGTGATATCCTTCGAGAGCTTATAGACCTGTTTGCTGTTTTCCCCGCCCCATCCATCATAGTGCCTTTTCACGTGCTCCATCAGCTGGGGAATGAGCGCGCGCTCTTCGATCACCTTATACTCGCCATCACGGATCATAAAGGTGCCGATCGCCGACGTGGAGACGACCGGCGGACGGACCGGTTCATCGATCGGCTGATTGCCGAGCAGCACCGGGGCGATACTGAAACTGTCTTCAATATATTCCCGATGGCCAAACGGGTATCCGATAATTTCGCCGAGCGTCGCGATGATATCCACGCCGCTCACCACCTGCGCAGATTCCGTTCCGGCCGGAATGTTCCCTGCCCAGCTGGCGATCAGTGGAACGCGGACACCGCCTTCATAGATGACATGTTTGCGTCCGCGCAGCTCGCCGTTGATCCGGTGTCCTTTTCGCGCGGCCTCCGCATGGGGCAGCGTTCCGCTTTCCCCGACATAGAGCCCGCCGTTGTCGGAGGTGAAAAGAATAATCGTGTTGTCCATCACGCCCTTGGCTTCAAGCGCGGAAAGAATCCGGCCGACATGGTGATCGAGCTGCTGGATAAAATCGCCGTACGGCCCGCATTCACTGCTGCCTTTGAACGGATCGGACGGTGTAATCGGAATGTGCGGTTCCACGGATGAATAGTAGAGGAAGAACGGTTGGCCTTCCGGTACCGATTCGATGAATTCCACTGCTTTATCGGCCACGCGCGGACCGCATTCAAATTTATCCCGCAACGGCGAAACCCCGCGCGTTTCCCACTTCGGATGCGTTCCTTCCAGACGCACCTTTTCGCCGGGAATGCGATCCACCACCGCATGGCCTTCCACATAAATGTAGGGAACATTTTCGTGATTGGCCGGCAGGCCGTAAAAGGAATCAAAGCCCGCTTCGAGCGGCCCGGGCATCAGCGGCTTGTCCCAATCCACGGTGTGGCGCATGCCGAAGCCGAGGTGCCACTTGCCGAAATATCCGGTGCGGTAGCCGCTGTTCTGGAATAGGGTTCCAAGGGTTGGACGCCCCGGCTCAAGATGGTATGGCGCATCCCAGTTAATGACCCCGCACTTTTCGCCCGTCCGCCAGTCATAGCGGCCGGTCATAATGGCATAACGACTCGGCGAGCAAATCGCGCCCGGCGCATAGGCATCGGTAAAGCGCATGCCGGTTTTCGCGATGCGGTCAATGTTCGGCGTCTTGATTCTGGTCGCGCCGTAACAGCCCAAATCCCCGTAGCCCAGATCATCCGCCAAAATTAAAACCACGTTAGGCGAACGTGACGCACCAAAAGCCGTGCTCATCAGAAAGGTTGCAACCCAGGCGGTTGCCCATTTTTTGTTCAAATACTTCATTCTAATCCTTCATCTGTGTGTTTATTTATAGTCCAGTCGGGTCGGGTACAGCATACCGATCATTTGAGTCGATACGAGACAAACGCCAGCCTGCGGCTGTCGGGTGCCCATGAATTGACATTCATCGTGCCCTGCCCTCCAAAGAGTTTTACGATGGTTTTAGACGCGCCTCCCCCGGCCGGGACAAGGCGAATTTCAACCTGTTTATTCGGTGGATGATCACCCGCTTCGACATCATCCTTACCGTAAGCGATGTAGGCGACCCACTGCCCATCCGGTGAGACGTGCGGAAACCAGCAGTTGGCTTCCTCCCGGACCATATGGGTTTGCTTCGAACCATCTACAGCCATGCGCCAGATCTGCATCAGACCGGTGCGCGTGGAGTTAAACCAGACATGCTTTCCGTCCGGTGAATATTCGGCACCATCATCCAGACCGGGTTCATCGGTGAGCTGCGTTTCCGCGCCGCCGTTGACCGGGATCGTGTAAATATCGTATTGCCCATCCCTTTCGGCACAGTAGGCGATTCGCTCCCCATCGGGAGACCAGCCATGCAGGTAACTGGGTCCCCTTTCGGTGACAAGGGTCGGCATACCGCCCGCCAACGGCAGCGTGTAAATGCGCGATACGGCATCTTCATTCGTGAAATGACTGATGGCAAGCTGACGGTTATCCGGCGACAGCACGTGGTCGTTATTGCAGTCCATCGCAAAGCCGGTATCGATCTCCCTCACCTCGCTGGTTGCCAGTTCGTAGGTGAACATTTTTCCCCGGCTGTTGTAGACTAGGGTTTTACCGTCCCGCGTCCAGTTGGGCGCCTCGATGACGTGATCGAATTCCTTAAGCACCGTGCGTTCGCCCGTATGGACATCCACGATTTCGAGCATGCTGTACGAGTCCCGCTCGGCGAGCAAACTGCGCAGGGTTTCGATAGTCATAACAGGTTGGACGCAACGATTGGCGACACACATCTATTTTTTCCTTATACTCGAGGTTTCTGCAAACTCCTACGGGGTTACACACTCCGGATTTTTAATCTCTTCAATCAGCCATTTGGTAAATCCGAGCACGGAGTGCGGGTCGGATTCGGGGCCGATGGGACGAAAGCGTCCGCTGCCATTCGGGAAAGTGTTCAAATAGTAATGCATGTTCGGATGGTGCTTCGGCAGTCCGGCTGCCCAATAGGTTTCGAGCCAGTCGCGCTCGATAAACTCATAGTACCTTTTCTTATCCGCCTTCCAGATGATCGGGCCGTAATAGAAGATGTATTCTTTATTCTGAGCCAGAGTCCATTTTGCGCCCCGGATCACTTCTTCCGGGTTCGACCAGCCGGTTTTAAGCGGCCAGTGGCGGTTGAACTGGTGGCACTCATAGGCGACGCCGTCCATTTTTTCGATGAGCGGATGCACGCGCGGATCGTCAGCAAAAAACGAAGGATGCTCCACCATCATAATCAGCTTGTAATTATCATGCTTGATCAGCCCCTGTTTGTGAGCGTCTTTGAACAACTGACGGATATTGGCGACATCTTCCTCGTAGAGAATACGGGTGTCTTCCTTGAACGGCCCCGGCTTGGCATCCGGATGTCCCCGATGTATTGCCAGCCGGTATTCGCGAGCCATTAAAATGTGATCGACGATTCCTCCCGCCGCTTCCCATTTTTTGATTTTTTTAATCAGCGTGTTTTTTTGAGGGTCAAGAACATCCCATTTCTCGTCAATTCCCCAATAATGCTCAAAAAACATCCGCCTGGTTTTAAAATCGCCATCCAGCCAACCTTTGATGACATCCACATGTTCGGCACAAAAAGGATAGTTTCCTTTCTGGTCGGCATAGGTCGGGGTACCGTGCCAGGAGCCGCCATGCACACTTTTCCAGTCCGCTTTGGTTCGGGAAAGTGGACGGAGCCCGACAAACCCATGCGTGTTGGTTTGCGCCTGCACCAAATGGAGTGCAAAAAACACCGTCCCTAAAAAACAGCTACTCACCCTTAACTGATTCATCAGGCTTTCCCCTTCTTCGCTTTCTTCTTCCGGTTGCCCGCTTTTTCCCCGGGAGCCTCCGCCTCGGGCGGCGGCGTGTAATCGCTGCTTCCATCGTCGTTGCGCGCAAACTTAAATGCCTCCGTGTCGCCGGTTGTCTCGCACCACTCCGCAAGCAGTTTCCGATGACCCCGCAGGATTTCCTTGTATTCGGGGTGATCAACCAGGTTTCGCATTTCGCCGGGATCCTTCTTCAGATCGACCAAAGACTCTTTACTGGCGGGATCAGAGAAGGTGGTATACTTGTAGTTCTCCGTCCGGAGCATCCGCCACTTGGCATCTTCCGACACGACATACTCGCGCCAGTCGGTGACGGCTTTACCTTCAGCAACCGGGCGCAGGCTTTTACCGATAAGGTGTTCGGGTATTTCGACACCGGCATAGTCGCAGATCGTCGGCAGGATATCGAGTCCAGTGGAAACGAGGTGTTCCCCGTCGACCTGACCGGCAGGAATGCCCCCTTTGTATTTCATGATAAACGGAACGCCAACCGACTCCTCATAAGGAAAGGATTTACTGGCCAGTCGATGGCTTGCATCCATATTACCGTGGTCACTGGTGAAAATTATCAGCGTGTTCTCTTCCAGACCGGCCTGTTTCAATCCGTCCAGAATCTTACCGATTTCACCATCCACCCGTTCGGTGAGCCGGTGGTAGATGTAGCGATTAATCCGCCATGCTTTCTCGACATACTCGGTGCGCATCGTCATCGACGGCGTTACCGCCGTGGTGCTCAGTTTTGCCTGAATCCCGGAAGGCTCCCCGACCTGTATGCCGTAGTTGTCGGGAAGCGGCGGCAGTTCATCCAGCGGCATCGCCATCGCCTCATCGTAAAGGTTCTTCACGGGAGATTTACCCGTTGCATGCGCCTTGTGGGCGAAACAGATATCGTGCGGGTTGATAAATGACGCCACCGCGAAGAAGGGCTTCTCCCGCTCCTGCGTGATGAATTCAAGGCAGGCTCCCGGCAACAGGTCCCGCTGGTCTTTGAAATAGGTGCCATATCCTGCGCCATGATCACTGTCAGGCCTCAGTTGCCCGCACATATGCACCTTTCCGCCATAGAAGGTGTCATAACCGGCGCGCTTCATGATTTTCCCCATTGAGTTCTCATCAATGTGCGGGGCAAGTTTTGCTTTTGATGCCGTTTTATTATCTCCCCCGCCAAAGCGGCCGGGCATCATACCGGTTGCCATGCTCATCCGGCTCGGCACGCACACCGGATTTGCAGCGTAGGCGCTCGCAAAGCGAACGCCTTCCGCCGCCAAGCCATCCAGATGCGGCGTGTTCAACCACTTGTTGTCCGCACAACTCATCATGCGGTCATGCTGCTGGTCACTCATGATAAAAAGTATATTCGGCCTCTTTTTCAAACCTGTTGCTGCCCGCAGCATCGACGGCACCATCAGGGCCCCACTGCTGGCCGCAGTTGTTTTTAATAATGATCTACGTTGCATCATGCACCACCTGTTTCCTTTTTTACGGGGCTGCCAAATGTTGATTTCAACTTCAAACGCCTCGGTTCATCCACATTAATAAAAGGTACTGAATTTCCAGTCACCGGGCCGGGCACTGAACTTGATGTAGTGTTCCGTCTCCTCCACAAAACGCAGCCCATTGGGTAATTGCGTCGCTTGTCCGTCCTCCCAAACGGTTTCTCCATTTGCGGTGATGTGCTTGACGGAGCCCCCCGATGGTTTGGGCAGCCCGACCATCGCCTCGGTGTGTTCCGGTGAAACCAGGTTTATGGAGAACGCGTCCGTCTGATTATGGAGTTCCAGTTTAATGTCACCTTTTACCGACGGAACGATGGTTTTAATAAACTGAAGCGACCCCATTTGCGGCAGGACCTGATACGTTTCATATCCCGGCGTTACCGGCGCGACGCCCGCGCCATACTGAGATAACAACGTCAGCATTCCGCCGCTCCAGGCGTGATTGATGGTTCCGCCGCCGAAGCCCTTCCGGCCGATTTCCCACCCTTCAAAGAGCGTCGTGTATTCGTGCGCGGTCATATAGTTGTAGCGTTTCTTGGCGCGAGCAATGGCGTCCTCTTCAAAACGCATTTGATAGAGCGCCTCGCCGACATACTTTTCCATATAGGGACTGCAGTGTTCCTCCGTGCGAAAGACTTCAAGAATCGCGGGATACTGCTCCGGCTGGGCGAGACCGGAGATGACCGCCAGCGCGTGAGCACGGTCATCGGTCGACCCTTTGTAGCCGGGCGAGCGGTACTCTTTTCCGGTCCAGAAGGTTTTGTTGAAGTTCGCTTCTATGCTTTTCATTCGGGCCGTGATGACCGGAATATCGGCCGTTTCACCCACGGCTTCCGCCATCAGCTTCTGCCCCTTGAGCGCCAGATAAAACCAGCCGTTATAAAGGATCGTCATATCCTTGTCCTTGCCCCAGTCGCCCCAGGTCCAGCCGCCTTTGCGCGGGATAACAAGTCCGTCGTCTCCGATCTGCCAGACTTCCAGATAACGTTTCACGCCCGGATAAACCGTGCGGATGGTTTCGAGGTCGCCCGAATAGAGGTAATAGGTCCAGAAGCCGAAATAACCGACGGAGTTGAGCATCTGCATCGGTAGTTCCCGTGTATAGTTCCCGGGTACCGGTGAAAAAATCGTACCGTCATCTTTCTGCCAATTCATCAGTTCGAGAATGCCCTTTTGGGCGAGGTCACTGCTGCGTGGATCCAGCACATAGAATGCCTCGCCGAGTTCGTTCACCGCATCGCCCCACCACTGAGCACGCTCGCGGTCCGGGCAATCAAAATAGGTATCCCGCATCGTAACATAAAGCGTGCGCAGGGCTTTCTGACGGTAGCGGTTGAAAAATTCATCGTCGCACTCAAACGTACCGGTAAATTCCGTATCGTATCCGGTTTCACGATACTTCAGGGCCAGGATTTTGAAGCCGGCGGGAATCGTATAGTGCATTTCATGCCCGTTCATCCAGCCGAGGCTTTCGTATTCCTGCACACCTGCGCGGGTCACATATTCCGCCCGGACATTGGGCGGACCGCCCCCGCGATAGTTGTCCATCCGCAGATCGATAAGCTGCCCCGCCGGGCCTTCCACTTTCAAATACGGTGTAATCTGCGCGTTGTACGGAAGCTTGGCGATTATGGGTTCGCCCGTGGAAACCGACGGCAGCTCGTCGACATTCACATAATCTTTCAATCCGAAATCTTTCCACAACGGAATCGGACGGAGTATCAGGTTATTCCAAGGGTCACACGGCACCGTTCCATACTCAGTCGCCGCCAGCCATTGGGAATCATCAAAGCCGGGCATCTGCCAATCCAACATATCTTTTTGAGCATCAAAGCGGATGTTGGATTCGGGCAAACGAATGTTCGGGTGAGGCGCCCCGGTGAAACCATAAGCCGGGTGAATGATCGTCTTCCAGCTCGCATCACTCAACAGCGGTTTATCGTCGATGCTTGCATCAAAAATCAGGCCGGCCTTGCCACTGTCATTATGGCTGAACCCGCTTTTCCCGAAATACCAGACGAGCAGCGCGATCGTGTTGTCGCCCTTTTTCAGGTGGGCGGACAAATCGACGGTATCATAATAGGTATCCTTCGGGTTTGGCCCGCGTTTGAGCTGTCCCTCAAAGACGACCTGCTCGCCGTTGATCCAGAGCCAGTACTTGGAATCGACAGCGATCTTTGCAACCGCATGATCCGGAGCCTTGTCGAGCTTTATACCTTTTCTGAAGCACGTCCAGTAACCTGAAGGTTTCGGCATCTTCTTTTTACGTTTTTTGTCAGGGACTCCTTCTTTCACCGCTTCAGGATTCGGTGTTATTTCAATCCCCGTTCCGTCAACCCCGATCCACGACGCCTGCCACGAATCCGCGCCAGACACCATTAAAACAGATCCCGCAAAAGCGGCCCCGATCCATCGTTTATCAATCATTCTTCATCTCCGTAAACCCTTTGACTCGCAGGTCGCGAAACGGATAGGGACGTTGGTCCTGCGCTGCATCGTAATCAGGGTTCAGCTGCGGCAGATAGTGCGGCTTTACATTTTCCTTCAGCCAGCCCTGCATCGTTGCAAACAGCGCCTCCGTCACTTCAGGCAGTTGCTTCGCGAGATCCTTTTTCTCGTATGGATCTTCAACAATGTTGTAGAGCTCCAGCTTGCCGTGCCAGTCCCAGATCAGCTTATAATCCCCTTTGCGCATCGCGGTGTGGGGTGTTAGCGGAAGCCCATTATCGGGGTGCATCACTTTCACATTGTACGGATAGTGCCAGACGATCGTTCGGTCGCCACCGTCCGCTTTGGGGTTTGCCAGGATTCCGGTCAAATCCTTACCGTCGAGATCGGCGGGGATTTTGTTTCCCGTGATGGACGCAAGTGTCGGCAGGTGGTCGTACATCGAAACCACGGAATCGCACCAGACGCCCCCTTCATATTTTCCCGGCAGATAGTAGACCATCGGCACGCGGACGCCGCCCTCGTACATGGTGGCTTTGCCGCCCTTGAATGGCGCATTGTCCGTCGACTTCGTATATTCCGCACCGCCGTTATCCGATGCAAAAACGATCAGCGTGTTCTGATCCAGCCCCTGCGCTTGAAGTGTCTCCATGATGCGCCCGACCGAGTCGTCGAGGTGTTTAATCATCGCCGCATACGTCACATTTTCATGACCCAGCGTTCCTTTTTGCGGCTTGTCGGCAAAAAGCTGTTTGGTTTCTTCGGGCGCCTGCAGCGGGGTGTGCACCGCAAAGTGACAGAAGTAGAGAAAGAACGGTTTTTGAGCAACGCCCTTCTTCTGTTCAGCACCGTAGTTATCAATGAAATCGACCGCAAGATCGGTCAGGTGATCGGTGAGGTATTCCCCCTCATACCGGTCAGCTTGTTTTTTCTTTCCCTTTTTTCCTTTGGCGTAATAGGCATGTGCTCCCGCATCTTTGCACCAGGGCACTTCATCAAAACCGTGGGCGGCCGGCTGCAGGTCTTCGACATTATGCCCTCCCACATGCCATTTTCCGATAAAGACCGAATGGTGGCTGTCCAGCACGTTCGGCAGATTGAACGGCGACGGAGCCAACCCGGTATTGGATTTTCCGTTCAGCCAGGCCTGTTGGTGTTTAATGGGATCTTTGTGATCAATCGCATCATGCGGACTGTACCCCGCCGGCACGGTCATCTTTTTATGATAATAGGTCGGCGTGTTCGGGGTTGCCGTTGTGAATCCTGAACGGGCCGCGTTTTTACCCGTCAAAATGGAGGCCCGGGTCGGGGAACAGAGCGGGTTGGCATACGCCTGCGAAAAAGCAATCCCTTTGCTGACCAACTGATCGAGATGCGGGGTTTCATAAAACAGCTCGCCGGTTCTCTTTCCGGTGAAATGGCCGGCAAAGGCCGCCACATCATTAATCCCGAGATCATCGGCCAGGATAAAAACAATATTGGGTTTCTGCTCTGCAGCCGAAACAACGGAAGCAACAACCAATCCACTCACTATCCAGTTAAACACATTTTTCATCATTCCTGATCACCATTCAGCTTTAAGCTTTTTTCTTTTTATTTTTGTTGCGCATCAGGGTTCCTTCATGGGGGAACCAGCGCTTAAAGAGTTCCCGCATATCCTCAAGGTCCGTTGCGCGTTGGGTATCTGCAGTGAAATGAGTCTTTTCGCAGGGATCATTCTGCATGTCGTGCAGGCGCACCTCGATATTACGATCGACGTCATACTCAATATACTTGAACCGGTCGTTCATCACCATACGGCCGTATGCACTTTCCACCCCGAGATGGTCGCGCCACGAGGCTGCCTGACCCTCCACCAGCGGACGCACGCTGCGCCCACGCGGATCGCCTTTGGCACCGGGTACGCCGGCATAGTCCAGCACCGTCGGCAGCAGATCCAGCCCGTTTGAGATCAGATGGGTTTTATCGACCAGCCCGCCCTGCTGCGCACCGCCCTTATCCATCACAATGAAAGGCACCCGGATGCTTTCTTCATTAAACGTGCTCTTACCACTGAGACGATACGTCGCGTCGTTTTCACCATGGTCGCTGGAGAAAATGACCACTGTATTTTTTTCCTGGCCGCTCTCTTTCAGGGCATCCAGAACCACCTGGATTTCAGCATCAACACTCTCTGTCAGGCGGCAGTAGAGCCAGCGCCCCAGACGCCAATCCTCTTCGGAAAGCGCGTTGCGGTTGCTCAGCTTAATGGCCTTCTTCGCCTGAAACGCTTCGGGTTCATCCGTCTGGGGTTCAAAGTTCGGCGGCAGCGGCGGGCAGCTTCCATTGGTGAAAAAGCCGGGATCGCTTTTCGCAACCTTCAACAGCTCAACATTCTCCTTCTTCGGCTTCAGGTCGGTGCGGTGATAGTAACAGATATCGTGCGGATTGATGTAGGAAAGCACCAGATAGTAGGGTTTTTCGTGATCCCGTTTGATGTATTCCACGGCATCTTCCGACAAGTCCATCTTCCGCCCCGTACTCATCACCTCGAATCCGAGTTTACCGGGCTCCAGTTCCGGTGGCAGGTGGGTTTTTCCGCCATAGGCGAGGTCGTACCCGGCGCGCTTGAGCTGTGCCCCGATATGGTTCTGCTCGTATCCGGGCTTCGGCTTAAACTGCTTTGCATTGCTGTTTGAACGGATTCCATAGGTATCGGGGAACTGCCCGGTCATAAACGAGGTGCGCGCCGGAACGCAAACGGGATTGGTGGTGTAGGCGCGTTCAAAGCGTACGCCGTTTTTCGCCAGATAGTCCGCCGCCGGCGTCTTGAGCCATGGATTCCCCGTGCAGCTCATCATCTTCGCACTCTGCTGATCCGTGAAGATGTAAATGATGTTCGGCCGTCTGACTCCGCTTCCCTGCGCCTTTGCATTCGCAAGGGTGGCCGAGGCCATTGCGGCGGCGGTATTTTTCATGAACCCGCGGCGCCCTACCCGATCTACTTTGTATTTCCCCATGCCCAACGATCTCCTATTTCCCGTTTTTACGATCTTTTTTCTTTCTGCTTTTTATTTTTTGAGTCGCCCTTTTTCTTTGGCGGGCGTTTGGCGCGCGGTGAACGCTCCTCCTGCGTGAAGGCACCGCCGCGCAGTTCAATTTCTTCGTCGCAGCGTTTACGCATCTGTTCCAGAATCACTTTATATTCAGGATGATTCGCCAGGTTTTTAAGCTGATCGGGATCCTTTTTCAGGTCGTGCAGGAACTCATGATCGTTGTCGAAATAACGGGCATACACATAGCGCTCACCGTGAATACCTTCCCAGTCCGGAATCGAGCCGTTACCTCCGCAGAATTCACCGAGAAAATCAGTGCGCCAGTCGTTGGGCATTTTCCCGTCCACAAACGGTTTCAGGCTGCGTCCGTGATAGTGTGCCGGAACCGGAAGACCGGCGTATTCCAGAATGGTCGGGGTGATGTCGACGTTCACTGCGATCTGCGGAACAACCTGCGGTTCCAGCCCCCGCGGGTCAACGACCAGCAGCGGCACCCGCAGCGCCTCGTCGTAATGCGTCCACTTACCGGCGAATCCACGGTTTCCGGCGTAGTATCCGTTATCGGCGGTGAAAATAAAAATCGTGTTTTCATACAGGCCTTCCGCTTTCAGCTTTTCAATGACCCGCCCAACGACGTTATCGATCCCCGAAATCATGCGCAGATAGTTGCGCATGTTGTGCTGATATTTTTCGGGCGTATCCCAGCGCCATTTGTAGCGGGTAAGATGAATCGAGTTCTGCATAAAATCAGGCTGCGACGTAAAAACAGCCGGATCGTTCAGCTTCGGCCAAGGCATCGCCATGCCTTCGTACAAATGCTCTGTCGCCTTCGGATGCGGGAAATGATCTTTCTTGTCGCTATCCTCTGCGTGTGCAGCATTAAAACAGAGATTCATCGAAAACGGCTTATCTTTCGGTGCGGAATCAATGAAAGTTTCCGCCTTATCGCCAATCAGCTCGGTTTCATGGCGCAGCGAGCCGTCGGGCTGTTTTTTAAAATAGGGATTGCGCCCGATTTTTACAAACTGGTCGAACATTTTTTCCTGCTCTCCATCCGCGAAATTCACGTGATTTTTTCCAAAATATCCGACGGTATATCCGGCATCTTTCAACAGGCGCGGATAGGATGAAGCAGACCAGCGCCGATCGAAGGTGCGTCCGTTGGCTGCGCCCGTTCCGTAGCGGTGGCCGCGCAGGTACATGCCCGAAAACATCGAGGCGCGGCTGATCCAGCAGGTCGGCGTATTCACGTAAGCCTGTTCAAACCGTGCGCCCTGCTCCGCCAAGCGGTCAATGTTCGGTGTTTGAACGACCGGATGTCCGCTGTACCCGAAAAAGTCGTAACGAATATCATCCGTCAGAAAGAATACGATATTGGGCTTCTTCTCTGCATGTGCCGCCACTGCGCCAACCACCAACAGTCCTGCAATCCACTTCTTCATCATTCAGTGCTCCTGCTTATTCCTTGTACGTTCATAACTATGCCCCATGGGAACCGGAAACTTCCCTGGCTTCGCCCGCCAAAATTGCATCATGTATTTTGAGCAAGGCTTTCAGTTCGTCGAGCGGGACCTCGCCCGGCGAGGTCTGCTTCTCAACCGCCAGCGCGGCGGCGCCTGCCCGGGCGTGCCACTGCTTTTGTGGCTAAACCCGTCTTTGCCGAAATACCAAACGAGCAGCGCGATGGTGTTGTCGCCTTTTTTTAAATAGGGCGCCAGATCGACTTCGTCGTAGTAGGTATCGTCCGGGGTCGGTCCGCGCTTAAGCTGTCCCTCAAAGACGACCTGCTCGCCGTTGATCCAGAGCCAGTATTTGGAATCAACCGCAATGCGTGCCATCGCTTTTCGGGGCGCTTCATCCAAAGCGACGACGTTCCGGAAACAGCTCCACTGGTTTTCATTCGGATCGACCGGCTCTTTCTTTTTCTTTGGAACAGGAAGCAGTCCAACGACCCCGCCTTCTTTTACGGTTTTTTCGATCCGCTTCGCGTTAACCACATATTCGAGCCGCAACACCTTTTCTATATCTTTCGCCGGGTCCTGACCGGCCAACTTGTTGTCGACTTTAAAACGAAACTTTCTCGGGTCGTAAGCCTTCGACAATTGCACATCGACCAACTGCTGGAATTTCGCGGTCACATCGATCTGCTTCGATGGATCATCCGCCACCCCGTAGATCGCTTTTATAATCACAATTTCAGGTATGCTTATCTTTTCCGGACGCGGTTCGACAGCCACTTCCACTTCACGCTGGGGATGCACCCCGATCCACTGTGCCTGCCAGGTATTCTTTTCGACAGCGAAACCCGAAAGCGCGACCATTAAAATCAGGATCGACATGGTAAATTTCATATTTTTATTCTCACCTTTTCAACAAACAGCTCGGTCAAAAGGCGGAACTTCCTGCCATCAATCGCCCCAACCT